>JBCCVZ010000003.1:0-534765 GCA_039194425.1 Acidobacteriota bacterium
CTCGTGGGAGGGCCACTGTGGGCGAAAGGAGTCCGGCGGATCAACGTCGGACGACGTCGGAGTCGGACCCTTTCGCTCGGGAGCCGAGTGTCTGATTTTCGTCCGCCACGAATGTCTAATTTACGTCCGCCGCTAACACCTTTCGATGGAGCCGGAGTAAGGTGCCAGGGGGTAAGGTGCCACGCACCTCCTGAAGAATCTCGGCGAGGCCGCCTCGCGAGGCCTCTCGATGAAGTGGCGAACGTGCGATGGAGGCGCCGTAGGACTTTGTAGGCCGTCGTCCAATAATGTCGGTGGGCGGTAGTGGAGCGCTAATCTCTTGTCGAAGACGACTGAAGACGCATCCCACCCGTCCACCGCTGCGATACGTTGCGATCGAGCGCTACGAACGCTCCTCTGTGGACAATGAAGCGGCTGGCTCGTGCTACCTGAACCGCACCCCGACCGCGGGCTCGACAAACGGAAGGCGCGGCGGGAAGCAGTTCTCCGGGAACGTCACCTGCCGATCACCGGCTGCCAGGCGCTCGGCGGCGATGCGGTACGCGGCGACGAACTCACGGTAGCCCTCGACGAGCCGATCTCGGACGTGCTTCGACGCCGCGTGGAATCGCGGCTTTGGCGAGCGTGCGAGGCGACTATGAGGGCGCGCGTGCCGGGGAGTAAGGTGCCAGGCGTTTCAGGGAAAGGCCCTGCGAGCCCGCCTCGCGGAGCCTTCGATGCAGCTGAAGAAGCCCTATCTGCACCCACCAGCGCTCGTAGACCGTCACTGAGCGAAGTCGCCGGGCGGTAATGGGGCGCGAATTCTTCACCGAGAACCAGATAGAGACGCACCTCACCCGTCCTCCGCACAGGGAGTAAGGTGCCGGCATCGCCCTGTGCGCGCCGATCGCGCCCTGTGACGCGGTGCGCCGCGAGGTGCGCGAGATGGTCGAGGAGCGCGGCGGCTTCGTCCTCGTCCACGTCGCGACCCCGCTCGATGTCTGTGCGGATCGCGACCGCAAGGGCCTCTATGCTGCGGCTCGCGCCGGCCGCATCAAGGGCTTTACCGGGATCGATGATCCGTACGAGGAGCCGGCCGATGCCGAGCTGGTGATCGATACTGCGGAGTGCACGCCCGACGAGGCGGTCGATCGCATCCTCGAGCATCTGGAGGAGGAGGGGTATCTCCAGGCTGTTGCGGCCGGCTGAACGGTGTGTCGGCGGAGCAGGGCTCTACCCCGGTCTGAGTGCGATGGCAATTAAGCTGGAGAAGCGCTACGTGGATGCATCGTGGCTTACCGCCAGCCTTCGGTGGTCGAGTTTCTGCGCCGCTTCAGACAGCTCATCCTGCCGCGTGGCTTCGTGCGCATCCGCTTCTTCGGTCTGCTGGCGAACCGGTAGCGGCGCGATGCACCGGCTTTCTGCCGCGAGCAACCGGCGCCGAAGAGGTCGAGGCGGCCTTCGAGGGGCACCTGAGGGTGCGCCGGCGAACCGGTAGCGGCGCGATGCACCAGCTTCTGCCGCGAGCAACCGGCGCCGAAGAGGTCGAGGCGGCCTTCGAGGGGCACCTGAGGGTGCGCCGGCGCCGAAGAGGTCGAGGCGGCCTTCGAGGGGCACCTGAGGGTGGGGAGTAAGGTGCCAGGCGTTTCAGAGAGAGGCCCTGCGAGCCCGCCTCGCGGAGCCTTTCGATGAAGCTGAAGAAGCCCGATCTGCACCCAGCAGCGCTCGTAGACCGTCACTGAGCGAAGTCGCCGGGCGGTAATGGGGCACGAATTCTTCACCAAGAACCAGATAGAGACGCACCTCATCTGTGCACCGCACCGACGCGTCGCGATCGAGCGCTACGGACGCTCTTCTGTGGGCGATTCGAGGCCGGTCGCTACGTGAACCGCACGCCGACTGCGGGCTCGACGAACGGCAGGCGAGGTGGGAAACAGTTCTCCGGGAACGTCACCTGCCGATCTCCGGCCACCAGGCGCTCCGCGGCGATGCGGTACGCGGCGACGAACTCACGGAAGCCCTCGACGAGACGATCGCGCACGTGCTTCGACGCCGCGTGGAACCTTGGTTTCGGCGACCGGGCGGGGCGACGATTCGGACGTTCGTGCGGTTGGCGACGACGAATCGCGGTCGTCCCGAGTGGGACGGTGTCCGCCTTCTCGTGCAGCGCCAATGTCTCGCGCTCGATCTGCCGGAGCATGACTTCGACACGTTCGCGACGAGCCTGGTCGCTGATCGGTTCCCAGCAAGGTAAGGGTGCGAGCTTGAGCTCTTCGTCGACGGTGAACTCCCGCTCATCGACCTTGCCCTTGCGCTGGCGTGCGGCGTAGAGCCTGGTGCGGTCGATCCAGATGCCGCGGAGCGACTCGCCGTCGGCGAGCGCGTTGGCCGAGTGGACGCCGGGCCAGTCGCGCGGCGACAAGACCAGTCCTTCCTTGGCGCCCTGGCTCAGGATGTAGCGCAAGCGCTCCTCTTGAGCCTCGCACTCGTCGCTCACCGGAATCGAGCGGTAGCGACCGTCGAAGAGAGAGTTCTCCCAGTCGTAGAGACGACCGACCTCCTTCGACAGGTTGGTCTTGAGGTGGCACATGAACTTGGCCATTTGCTCGACGGTGTCGAAGGATGCCAAGAGGTGGAAGTGCGTGGAGAGCGCGGCGACGGCGTGCACTCGGCATTCCGTGTGCTTCTGAGCGCGCGCGAGGCAGCCGACGACCAGCGCGTTGAGGCGCCGGGAGGGGCGGAAGAGATACCGACCCTGCATTGTCCGCTGCGTGATCTCGACGAGCGCCCCGGGGGAGGGAAGATGACGGAGGTCTCGCATACCCTCATAGACGAATGAGGGCGTTTCAATTGCGCTGTGGATGTCGCGGACCTGCCGCCTGACCAGTTGAGGTGCCAGGCGTTTCATCGAGGCGGAAGCCTCCGACGGCGCAACGCTGCCATCGCCGTCAGAAGCCTGTAAAACTGCCCTGTCCACGGTGCCGAGCCGAGGCTGCGCGTGGCAGCCTGCCGAGATGACGCTGTCTCGGTTTCTTGTCTTCGTGGGACTGGCTCTGGCGGTCACCGTCGCCACCGGCTTCGTGGGTGTGGCAGTGGTGTATGCCGGCCAGCTTCCCCCTCTGAACGCCAAGAAATGGATTCATGCGGGTTTCACCGGCGGCTGGTTCTTGCTTTTCGTCGTACAAGCGGGCTTGGCCCGTCGGCACCTGCGACTTCATCGAAGGCTCGGAGTCGCCAGCCTCCTGGTGGCCGCCGGCGTGATCGCGACGGGTGTTTCGGTGGCGTCGGGGAGGTATCTGCGCTGGGGGCCAGGAGACGGCGAAGAAGGCGCGTTGGGCCTGTTTCTGATGTACCTCTTGCAGTTTGCTCTGTTCTACAGCATTGCCCTGCTCCGGCGCCGCGACTCCGAGCTGCACGGTAGATTTTTGCTGTTCGCGGGACTCTCCCTGGCGCCGCCGGCAACCGACCGAATCACCGCCGCGTTCGGAACGCCACACGCGGTGTCCCCCGCTTTGGTGGCGCTGTTCGTCCTCCTTCTGGTCGGCTACGACCTCGTGCGCTGGAGGCGACCTCACAGGGCGACACTGCTCGGGGTGTGCCTCTTAGTCGTGACCTCCTTCGTGGGCCATTGGGTCGCCGGTTCAGCCACCTGGGCGGAGACGGTACGAGCATGGCTACCCGCCTGACGTCGTGAGCCACTGAGGTGAAGCCACTAAGGTGCCAAGCGTTTCAAGAAAAGGCTCTGCGACGCACCTAATCCGTCCGGCGCCGTGATCGTTGCGATCTAGCGCTACGAACGCTTCTCTGTGGAAAGGAAGCGGCAGGCTCGTGCAACGCGAACCGCACCTCGGCCGCGGGCTCGACGCCCGACAAGCGAGGCGGGAAACGATTCTCCGGGAACGTCACCTGCCGATCGCTGGCCGCCAGACGTTCGGCGGCAACACGGTACGCGGCGACGAACTCATGGTTGCCCTCGACGAAACGATCGTGCACGTGCTTCGATGCGGCGTGGAACCGGGGCTTCGGAGAGCGGGCGAGCCGACGAAGAGGGTGCGTGTATGTGGCGGCGACGGTTCGCGGTCGTGGCGAGCGGGACGGCCCCGGGCTAAGGTGCCAAGCATTTCTAGGGAAGCTGCGTCAGGTCGAAGGTGCGCAGTCCGATCGGATGCTGCCAGAGGAACATCTCGAGCACTAGAAAAAGAAGATGCTTGATAGCGACGAAGGCGACGAGCAGTCGGCGGCCAGGTGCATGGCGATCTCCTCGGTCTTGTTGGGGCTCCCAGTCTACGGGATCGCCTCGATTTCGCCTTGATGGCTCCGCGGGATCGGCAGAACTGCCGCAAAGCGGCCACGTCGATGTCTTGGAACGGCGGTAGCTTCGCATGATGCACAAAAAAAGCACCCGCCGATTCCAGACCCAGATCGCAGCCGTCCTCCTGCTGCTGCCCACGGCAAGCCGTCTCCACGCTGGCGAGCCGCCGCCTGAACCCGGCTGGCGACAGGTGACCTGCAATGGTTGCGACTATTCGTTCGAGGTTCCCTCCTTCGGCTACCCGCTGGAGGTCACGCTCGGCCCGACGGGCGGCGGAATCCGCAACTTCGACCCGACGACACTGGAGGAAGAGACCGATGGCTTCCCAAGACTCCTCGAGAATCACTACTACATGGATATCGGTGTCGAAGAGCCGCGATGGTCACTCGAAGACGTGAAAGAAGACATCTGCCGGATCTTCCCACCGAGACCGCTCGAGCGGCCGGAACCCTCGCTCCGATGCCAATTCGACGGCTTCGGCGGCGAATCGACGCATACGGACTACGCCAATGTTCGCGTCGGGGGTCGGGCCTATTGGCTGGCCATTGACGCGGGCCAGCTGAGCCGCGAAACCGTCGACCGCATCTTCAATTCGTTGGTCATCCACACTGATTCTAGACAAGCATCTGAATGACGCTTTGAAGCTTCGCCCGTCACCCGGACGAGAAGATTAGCCGGTCCCCGGGACTCTATCTCCCAGGATGAACGTGCCAGGCTTTTCTGGGGAAGCTCCCGCGAGCGTCGGTTCCTGAGCCGTCGCGGCAGCCGGATCGAACAGAATAGTGCTCTGCTTGTTCCCGAACTCGAATCTTGACCGGATAGCAGGCGGTCGTGGGGCGGTAGAAGAGGCGCTGAGTTAAGCCGGTGAGACACCTCGACCGTGCACCGCGCTGTCGCGTTGCGATCGGGCGCGACGGACGCTCTGCTGTGGGGGACGGACGGCCTCGAGACCGCTACGTCAAGCGCAAACCGATGGCGGGCTCGACGAACGGCAACAGGGAGTAAGGTGCCACGCACCTCCTGAAGAATCTCGGCGAGGCCGCCTCGCGAGGCCTCTCGATGAAGTGGCGCTCGGCGGCGATGCGGTACGCGGCGACGAACTCACGGAAGCCCTCGACGAGACGATTCCGGACGTGCTTCGATGCGGCGTGGAATTGTGGCTTCGGCGAGCGAGCGAGGCGACGATTCGGACGTTCGTGCGGCTGGCGGCGACGGGTCGCGGTCGTACCGAGCGGGACGGTCCCGGCCTTTACATGCAGCGCCAATGTCTCGCGCTCGATCTGCCGCAGAATGACTTCGACACGTTCGCGACGAGCCTGGTCTCTGATCGGTTCCCAGCAAGGTCAGGGCGCAAGCTCGAGCTCTTCGTCGACGGTGAACTTTCGCTCATCGACTGTGCCCTCGCGCTGGCGTGCGGCGTAGAGACTGGTGAGGCGTCTGGAGGGGCGAAAGAGGTACCACCCCTGGATCCCCGCCTCGGTGGAGGAGCGCGGCGGCTTCGTCCTCGTCGCGACCTCGCTCGACGTCTGTGCCGACCGCGACTGCAAAGACCTCTAAGCCGCCGCCCGCCAAGGGCCTCACCAGGATTGATGATTCCTACGCGGAGTCGGCCGACGCCGAGTTGGTGATCGACTCCGCGGAGTGCAGGCCCGACGAGGCGGTCGATCGAATTCTCGAGCATCTGCAGGAGGAGGGCTACCTGCAGGCCACCGACACGGCGGATGAAGACCGCCGGCGACGCAACTGCCGAAAAAAAGTCGCGCGCCTCTTCCCCAATGCGGGCGCCACCGAGTCTACAGAGCAGAACCTCGCCGACCGCGCGGCGAGGCGCTCAACGACCACGACCGAGTGGAGGACTCGATGGCTGGAGACAGCACTTTCCAATGGAGCGCGCTCGATGGAGCGCTGCTGCGCGAGGCGACGTTGCGCGGCCTGGCGCCAAGGCGTCGGATCCTCGAAGATGACGACGCGTCGCTGCGCATGCTCTTCGGCGATGAGCCACCACTGGCGCTGATCTCTTTCGACACGCCGGGCATCCAGCGCTTCATCTTCGGCGTCCAGCGTCCGGTCGACATCGAAGGCGGCAGCCGGATCGTCGAGGCCTTCGTCGCCCGCGACCCGGCGAGCCTCGACGAAGACCAGCGACCGTACTCTTTGAAGCATGTGCTGCGCGCCGCTGCGGGCATCGCCTGGATCTATCTTGGCGGCGGCGGCGGTCTGCTGCTCAGCGCCCGCGGCGACGCCGAGGAGATCATCGACACGATCGAATCGCTGCTTCGCGACGCCACCGGCGGCACGCTGACCTCGGTGGCGGCGGCGTTGCCGGTGTGGCGCGGCGACCTGCGATCGTCGGACGCCACCGGCGTCGTAAACGACTCGGAGCTCGCGGCGTTGCTTGGTGCCCGCGTCGCGCCGAGCGGCTACGTCGCACGGCTTGCGTCGCTCGATGCGCTGCGCCGCCGGCGTCGGGGCGAGCTGGCGACATCGAGCATCGACCTACCGTCGGCTGCCTCGCGCCGGCGCTGTGCCGCGTGCGGTGAGCGGGCTGGGACACGCGAAAGCACCAAGGCCGACCTGCTCTGCCGCTCGTGTGCTGCGCGTCGGACGGTCGGAGCGCGTGCCAAGCAGGGACTCGACCAGGCGAAGAGCTACGAGGTGATGGTCGAGGGTCTCGACCAGGGTGCCGAGGTCAGCGACGCGCGCATCGCCGTGCTCTACGCCGACGGCGCCAATTTCGGTGCGGCGTTCCGCCAGGTCGCCGACCCAGTCGAGCATGCTGCGCTCAGCGCCGCCGTCGATCAGGCGATGCGGCACGCGGTCGAGAAGGCGACAGAACGTGCCCTCGACGAGTGGCCGGAGCTTAGAGAAGGGCGCCTGCGCTATCAGACTCCGCTGCGCGGCGGCGACGACATCGTGCTGATTCTGCCGGCGCGTGCCGCTCTAGTTGCGGCGTTGAGGTTGATCAACGGCTTCGAGACACGTTTGACCGACGCCTGTGACACCGCGGGGCTCGACCGGCCCGAGCTGGCGCGCCTGGGTCTCGGCGTGGGCATCGCGGTCGCCGACTGGATGTTTCCTGTGCAGTTCTCGCTCGAATGGGCGAGAAAGCTCATGGTGTCGGCCAAGCGCTGCTTGCGCGGTGGTCTTGGGGAGCACTGCGACGACGGGGCACGCAGCGCCGTCGATTTCACGATCTTGCGCGCAACCGAGCCGCTCTCCGTGGAGATAGACACCTGGCGTCGAGGCCTGGCTGCGCAGCGCTCCAACGAACAGGGCGCTGCGACGAGGTCGAGGGACCGCCTGACGCGGCGTCCCTACACCGCCTCAGGGCTGCGCGAGATCGCTCGCAGGGCAGAGGCCCTCGGGAGACACGTACCGCCGGCGCAGATCCATGCCATGGCCGACGCCGTCGGCGTGGGCCGTGCCGTGAGCCGCAATCTTTGGCGAGCGCAGCATGCCCGTTCCCAAGATGGAGACGGCTGGGCTGCGTATCGCAAAGCGCTTGACCTCTCTTTGGAAGACGTCGGCGAGGCGCTCTGGTCTCGCGCCCCGGGCAGCGACGAGACTGCGGAGTGGTCGACCGACTATCTCGATCAGGTCGACCTCGTCGCGCTCCGGCCTTCGCGCCGGAAGGAGGTGACGGTATGAGTGCGTCGATGCGGCATCGCCTGAACGTTTACCTTGAAGGCGGTTTGCTGATCGGCGGCAAGACCTCAGATGGGCGCCGGGTTCACACGATGGTCGATCGTGAGGGTCGGCCGATCATTCCTGGCTCGACGCTCAAGGGCGTGATTCGTCATGCTTATGAGCGGCTATTTCCCGACGGCTCGAGCGACGCCTTGTTCGGGATGCCGGGCTTCGAGCCCTTCGCCACGCCCGGCGAGGACGCGTCACTGGCAGTGACCACCGGGCGCGTCTGCAAGCTGTCGATCGGCGACGCCCGCGTGGCGATCGATTCGGCGTCGTCGAAGATGCTGGTCGACAAGCCGCAGGTGGCGATCGACCCGGACACAGGACGGGCACGCGACCATCGATTCTTCGTCCGCCGCACCGTCGCCCCCTTTGCCGGCCTGTGTTTCGAGGCGACGATGGTGCTCGACGCGCTCGATGCCGACGAGACGCGTCGGCTCGACGCCGCGATCGCCTCGGTCTTCGCGCTGGGCGCCGGCCGGAGCGCAGGGCTTGGCCGGGTCCACATCGAGCGCCTGGTGGGGCAAGGTGTGGGCGAACAGGGGCGAGCTCTGGTCGAGGTCGGCGAATCGTTGGCGCCTGGCGGGGGCGAGTGGCTCCTCGACTTGGTGGCCGAAGAGCCGCTGAACCTCGGCACTGAGCGATTGCTTGGCAACTACTATCCAAGTCGGCGTGAGATTCCGGCGCGGACTCTGCGCGGTGCCATCGTGACCGCAGCGCTGCGACGGCGTGGGATCCGGCGTGATCTCAGCGAGGCCCCGGCATTTCACCGCCTGATTCTCGATCCGGAGACCTGTCTGCGCTTCGGCGACGCCCGGCCGGTTGCGCAGGACGACCGGAGCAGCCGGCTGCGGCTGCCGCGCCCGGCGCCCCGCTCGCTTCGGCGCTGCAAGCACGCAGCCCATCATGCGGGCCAGTCCCGGACACTCCAAAGGCCGACCGATACCTTACTCGAGAGCTACCTGCGTCTGCTCGCGGCGCGCCACGGGGTGCACGCCGGGTCGGTCGCGGGTTGCGCGGTATGCGGCATGCCGATGCGTCGCGTCGACCGAGACCTCGACGGCACGGTGCCGCGACGCTCGTTCCGGACACGTGTGCGTATCGATCAGCGGACCGGGCGCGCCGAGGAAGGGTATCTCTTCGCCGTCGAGCTGGTGGCGCCGGGAACTCGTTTCCGCGCCCGCCTCGGTGCGCTCGACGACGATGCGCTGCACCTGCTCGAGGATGCTGCGGCGGCGGGTCTCTTCGTTGGCCATGGGCGCGGCCAGGGCTACGGCCGCATGCGCATCGTCGGTCTGCGTCCGGCGCCGCCTCCGCGCTTGCTCGAGCAACGAGTCGCCGCCTTCGACACGCGTGTCGAGCGGGCGCTGGAACGGCTCGCGCGCCTGAAGCAGGTACCGCGAGACGCGCTCGATGCGCCCGCCCACCATGTCGCCCTGACCCTCCGCTCGCCGCTCGTTCTGGTGCCCGACCGAGGTCTCCGGCTCGAGGCGGCGGCGCTCGAGATGCTCGACCTTGGCGACGGAGTCCGAATCGTCGATAGCGATCTCACGGTCACCCAGCGCAGCGGCTGGAACGCGCTCGCCGACCGACCGAAGGCGGTGGAGCCGGCGCTCGCCGCGGGCTCGGTGCTCCTCGTCGGCACGGACCGGCCGCCCGAGTCCTTGCTCGAGCGGTTGCGCGCCATCGAGGCGCGCGGTGCCGGTCAACGACGTGAAGAAGGCTACGGCTGGGTCGACATCGGCGATCCGGCCGAGCAAACCGAACCAACAGAGATCGCCGGCGAGCAATTCGCCGAGGAAGGAACGACCCATGCCTGAGCTCTCGTCCCAGGAACTGTACCGTTCGGATCGCGCCGTGCCCCCTGCCGTCGCGCCCGTGTCGAGCACCGCATCGAGCGTCCGGGAGCTCCCGCGGTCCACGACCGCAATCGTCAGCGGGGCCGCGCTGGGAGCGCCGCACCATCTGCGCCTGATCCTCGACGCCGGCGAGGTCGAGTCTTCGTTCGGGCGTCGTTTCGCCGGGCACGGCACGGTCGACCTCGGCTATCGCATTCATTGTCGCCTGCGGGCTCTGTTCGGCGACCAGGCCCCGTCGGCATTCCACGTCGAGCGGCAGGGCGATCATCTCGTCGTGTCGGCCTGGTCGCCGCTCGATGCTCGGATCCTGCGTTGCTGCGCCGAGGCGCACGGCGAGCGCGCCCTGGTCGATGCGCCGTGGCGGGTGGCCAGCCGGCCCGGCGTCGAAGCGTGGCCCGGCGACCACACGTTTACTCTGCGCGCCTGCCCGGTGATGCGCCGTTCCCGCGACGGCGTGGAGCTCGACGTGCTCGAGCATGCACGCCGTACCGCCCAGGCAGACGGTGTCCAGGGCGACAGCGATTGGACGCGGGTCTATGGCGACTGGCTCCGCGCGCGCCTAGCCCAGGCTGGTCTCGCCGTCGCCGACGTGCGGGTGCTCCGGCGCCGCCTCGTCGACTTGCACCGCCGCGCGCGCCGCGATCGACGGGGGCGTCGGCGGGGCCGATGGCTGCGGCGACCCGACGTCGTCTTCCACGGTCGCCTGGTGTCTCCCGACCCCTCGATCCTCACCGTCCTCCTCGTTCGCGGCTTCGGACGTCATCGTGCTTTCGGTTTTGGCATGTTGCGACCGGCTCTGGCAGAACTCGGAGAGCAGTCATGACACACAGCCCATCGAGCATCGACACCGCGCTGACTTCGGCGGTCGAAGAACTCAAATCGCGCTTGGTCAATCTGGCCGAGGAGTGGGTCCGAGAGCAGGACGCCGCGGCGGCGACGACCGTCGACAAGAGCCAGTTGCGCCTTCTGCTGCAGGCGGCACGCAGTGAGCCTCTGCCGGTGACGTCAAACCTGCTGCGCTACCAGATTGGCCGCGACAATGGCTTCTACGGCAGCGCGAGCCACCGAAACAGGGGCCGGCACGCGCGAGTCGGTCAGCGGCTTCTTGATCTCCTCGAAACGACGCTCCCCGAGCTGGCGCGTGAAGGTATCGCTGGCGACGCGGCGAGATCAGAGCTCGAGCGCGAGCTGGCGACCCACTTCTTCGGCTATGTCTTGCGCGAACACACGTACATGCAGGCCGTTGTCAAAGAGCGCGGCCGGCGGGACCGGGGAGGCAATCGATGAGCATCCTCGGACCCTGGACTCCGCTCGATCGGCTCGACAGTCGCGAACGCGTGTGCGCTACCCTGGTCGCCGAGACCGGGCTGCGCATCGGCGCCGGGCGCGAGCTGGAGCTCGCCGTCAGCGATCTGCCGGTGCTGGTCGACGCTCGCGGCCTTCCTTACCTTCCGGGCAGCTCGCTCAAGGGCGTTCTGCGTGCCGGCCTGGCGGCGGCGATCTCCGGCCTCGGCGACCCGCGCCTCACGGCATGTGATTCCGTCAGAGCGCCCTGTCTCTGTGAGCTGAAGAGATGCACGATCGACGACCCGGCCGAGCGGCAGCGTCTGCGCGATGAAGCCCTCGCCCGTGCGCTCGAGCACTCATGCGTTGTCTGTGGGCTGTTCGGCTCAGTGCACCTCGCTGGACGCGTTTTCGTCCACGATGCGCGGCTCGCCGATGCGCCGACAGAGCGACCGCGTCGAACGCGCGAGGTTCGGGAGGGCGTTGCCATCCTCCGCGACTTGCGTACCGTCGCCGGTACCCGGAAGTACGACCTCGAGGTGGTTCCCGCGGGCACCAGGTTCGAACTCGAGCTGACGCTCGAGAACGTCGACGAGATCCGCCGTGCGCTCGTGCTCGATGCACTGTGGCGCCTGGACCAGGGATCTCTGCGACTCGGTGGTGGTGCGCGACGGGGCCTTGGCAGAGTGCGCATCCTCGACTTGCGCGGCGAGCGCTGGACACTCGAGGCGCTGCGTACCGGTGATTCTCCTGCTGCGTTCCACCCCGATACCGCGCGCCGAGACGGCCTCGCGCGCTTGACCTCAATGCTCGACTCGACCCGGGAGACCGCCTGATGCATCGACGTGCCCTGAATCACTTCTGCCTCCGACTCGAGATTCGTCCGCGCGGACCGCTCCTCGTGCAGGGCTCCGACCAGGCGCCGGATCCGAGCCGCCCTGATCTCGCGTTCGTCCGCACCCGTCATTGGGAGCTCGGTGAGACGATCTTCCTACCGGGCACCGGCCTCAAGGGAGCGGTGCGCTCGCATGCCGAGGCGACCTTGCGGGGACTCGACGTGCCGGTCTGCGACCCGCTGCGTTCCTCGGCATGCTCGGCGAATACCACTGGTGCGAGTCCCGCGGTGTATGCCGCGATGTGCCCCGCCTGCCGGACGTTCGGCTCGCTCGACCTCGCCGGACGGCTCGACTTCACCGACGCGATGCCATGGCCTCCCGAAGCCGATTCCGAGGCGCGCCGCGCCGCGGCCGTGGTGGCCAACGCAACCGAGCGCCGGGCGCATGTCGGAATCGATCGGAGGACCGGCGGACCGCGCAGCGGTGCGCTCTACGAGACAGAAGAGTAGCCGTTGACGGAACGTTCTACACCGAGGCGAGGCTGCACAACGTCGAGCTCTGGCAGCTCGGCTGGCTTGTCGCGGTTCTTCGCGAGCTCGACGCCGGCCTCTTCGGACTCGGGCACGGAACCGCGCGTGGGCAGGGGCAGGTCGGCGTGCGCTGCCTGGGCTTGTCCACGGAAACCGTGCGCCATCCCGACGCCGAGCGTTGTCTGCTCGGCGTCGCCGCGCTCTCGAGCGCCGAGGATCGCGCGGCCTACAATCTGGGGGATCCGGCGAACGATCGTGTCGAGTTGCCCGAAGACTGCGCCGTGGAGCGACGCTGGAACGGTATGAGGGTCGAGCTCGGGGCCGGGCCACAACTCACCGAGACCCTGGATCGCCTCGTCGACGAACCGTTGACGGCACGGTTCGCCGAGGCACCGGGCTGCGACCGGACTTCGCGAGAGGCCGGTGGGGAGGCGAGCTGATGGGTCGGCACGGCAAAGAGGAACCCAAGAACTACTTCGTTCCAGTGCCGTGGTCGTCTCGTGGCAAGGCTGCGGTGACGAGCCCACCAACGCACGAGGCGCTGCGACAGGATCGGTGGACGGGAGGGCTCGAGCTGATCGTGGAGGCACTGTCGCCGCTCCATGTCGGCACCGGCTTCTTCGACGAACAGGATGGCCGTCTGGTCAAGGCGACGATCCTGCGGCGGGGCGAACCGGTGATTCCCGGCTCGTCGATCAAGGGTGCATGCCGGCAGCTGCGCGAAGCGCTCACGGGCAGTGGCAGTCCGTTTGAGGCCAAGGGAGACGTTTCGGCGTCGCTCTTCGGCGCCCTCGGCCAGCGCGGTCGGGTGAGCTTCGACGACGCGGTGCCGACCGAGCCGGTGCGGCTCCAGACTCGCGCGGTCCGTACGCCGCATTCTCCGCTCGGTGGATGGAGACCACGATCGCCCGAGGGGTCCAAACGCAATCCCAGAAAGAAACCGCGATCTGATCTCCAGGGACGTCGCTTCTATGGAGCGTTCGATGACTTGCATCCGCGGCCGGGCCGTGGCCGGATTCAGGTGATCCCGCAGCACACCCGGCTGCGCACGGCGCTACGCTTCTGGAACGTCGAGCCCTTCGAGCTCGGCACCGTTCTCGCCGCGCTGGGTGTCCTGTCTTGCGAAGAGGGTTTCACCCCCAAGTTGGGCGGCGCCAAATACGAGACTCTCGGCTGGGTCCGCTACGTGCCGGGCGAGCACCAGCTTCGGTCGGGTCTCGGCTGCGTTGAGTGCGGCTCGGACGACGCAGTCTGGAAAGAGGCGGCCGACGCCGCTCGACTGCGGTTTGGGGGGCGCGAGCCTTGGTCCTCAGTCCTCGCGGCGTGTCTCGAGCGATTTCGAGCACAGGCTGACCTGAGGAACGGGCGATGACTCGACACGCACGAGCTCCGCAGACGATGACTCCTCATCAGCGCCTCGAGCAGCTCGACGCAGCCCGCGAGCTGGCGCGTGAGATCGTCAACACACGAATCGACACGAGACCTGGATCACGCGCCGGGCGCGGTCCAGGGGGCCGCGTCGGGATCAGTCCGTCGACCGTCGGCGAGATCCATGCATTTCTTCACCGACGCCGGGACCTCGCTCGCTTCGATCGCTTTCTCGAGCTCTATCCTGTGCTTGACCGGGAATGGCCACAGAACGCCAGAAACCCGTCTGGAGAGCGCCGCGCTCTTGCGCATGTTTTGCGCGAGGAGCGTCGGCGGCATTCGCAGCGGACAGTCGAGGAATGGCTGGTCATCCTCGGATGGGCTCGCTGGCTCATTAGTGGCGAGAGCGAAGGCCTCGGGTCTCGAGGGCAGAGCCGCGACGTTCAGGGAAGAGCCGCTCAACGAGCGTGTCCAGAGGACCGGAAGCCTCGCGACAAGGCTCCGTCGCAGTTCAATGCGTTGGGTTCAGCGTTCAAGAAGGCCGGGTTCGAATAGTCGCCGGCTTCGCTGGTCGTTGATCAACGCGTCGGCGGCGGAGGAGGCGGAGGCTGGGACAGCCAGCGGTTGAGGTCGCTCGACGGAGGCTTCGGAGACGGTGCCGAGGGCTCCTCGGATGCGGCCGCCTGCTCGCGATGGGCCTGCTCACGCGCGGCGGCGGCGCGCAGCTGGGCGATGCGGAGGTCCTGCTGCTGGCTGAGGCGGAAGACCAGCAACGCGGCAAGGCCGGCGCTGGTCGACAGCAGGCCAATCTGGAGCATGTCGCCGGCCGAGAGCAGGATGAAGGTGCGCGTGGGATCGCCGAGGTCGGCGAAGGCGCTGACCGTATTGATGACCGAGCCGTAGAGGCTGCCGAGCACCCAGGCGGTCCACCAGGCGCCGACCAGGACCCGCAGGGAGCGCCCGCCGAGAGGTCGACTGGCGACCACCGCCTGGTAGATCGCGACGACCGGGGCGAAGAGGTTGAAGATCGGGACGAACCAGACCCACATCGCGGTGCGGATCTCGCTTCGGGTGGTGGGGCGGCCGAGCGCCGGCAGGTTGCCGAGCATGCGGTGCTGCCAGCGCAGGAAGAGCACCGCGGTGGCGAAGATCAGCAGGATGCGCAGGGCGAGGAAGACGTTGAGCGTCGTCTCGAAGCCATTCCAGAATGTGGTCGACAGGGCCGTGGTGCCGACCAGGACGAGGCCTACAGTGAGGACGGCGAGATGCGCCAGGAGCACGACGACGACGCCGCCGAAACAGGCGAGGACGCCGCGTGCTCGGCCGGTGGGGGAGGTGAAGTCGGTGAGCGGCAGGCTGTCGAGCACCAGTGTGTCGAACTCGGCGTCGGCTGCTGCGGTTGGCCGAGGGCTGGCATAGGTCCTGGTGTTCCACAGCCAGAGGGCGAGGCCCAGAGCGCCGAGCGCGAGCAGTCCGAGCACGGCCAGCAAGGCTCCGAAGGCGAGAGCCGTCCAGGTGTCGTCGAACGTCGCGACGTCGTCGCCGGGGATGCCGTAGCCGAGCTCGGCGTGGGTGCGATCGTAGGCTTGGCGGTAGGTGTCGAGGTCTTCGGGGGCGACCTCGCCGCGCGGTGTACCATCGGCGGCGTCGCCCGGCTTCGTGTGCAGGGCGTAGGTGATGCGCAGCCCGCGGCCGCCCGGTAGATCGACCCGCTCCGAGGTCGCGGAGTAGTCGAACCAGCGGTTGTCCTCGCGCTGCGTGACGGCCCCCCAGTCGTCGAGTCCGGGGGTGAAGAGCTCCACGGTCTCGACCACATCGACCTGCGGCAGCGCGAAGGGTAAGGTGCGCTGCGCTGCACCGTCCTCGGGATACGGCAGCTCGCTCGACAGCAGCAGCGGCAAGATCTCGAAGCGCCAGGTGCCGAGCTGGGTGAGGCTGTAGCGCTCGACGATGGTGAGGGCGTTGGCCGCGCGGTCGTCGACGATCTCGAGCGGCGCTGTCGGGGCGACGTGGACGATGTCCGAGGTGTAGTAGTCGACGTAGGACTGCAGCAGTTCGTCGGGAGTGGTCGAGGCGAGGTCGCTGCGCACCGACTCGGCCTCGGCGCCGAGGTAGGTGGAGCGAATCGTGACGGCGACCGGTGGCCAGTTGCTCTCCGGTGGCGCTGAGCTCGCGTCGTCGGAAGTGCCCGCCTCGTCGTCGGCCGTTTCCTCGGAGCCTGACTCCTCGGGGCTCAACTCGTCGGCATCTGCTCTGATGCGCACCGAGTCGTCGTCGGTGAGCGGCGGGGCGGTGAGCGACGGAGCGGTCGGTTCGGTGAGTCCGGCGAACAACGACTCGAGACCGCCGGCGTTCCCGTCCGCGTCGAAGGGCGGCACGTCGTAGCGATAGAAAACGCGCTTGGCGCCGCCACGCTGCGGCTGCACGGCGCTCAGTGCGTCGACGCCCGGACGAATCTCGAGCGCATAGCCATAGCGCGGGACGACCAGGCGATCGCGCAGGGCCTCGGGCGTCCCCTCGCCTTCGGGATCGCCGCCACCCTGCAAGCTGAGCGTCGGGTCGATCCACACCGTCTGGGCGACGCCGGACGGGTCGTCGACGCGGGCGGCGACGATGGCGTGGTCGAAGACCGACGGCGCCGGCAGCTGCGCACCGATGCCGGCGCGCATGTCGGCGTCGACGAAGGCCGGCCAAGCGTCGATGCCGAGCCGTTCGAGCAGCTGGATGAGCAGAAAAGTCTTGTCTTTGCAGTCGCCCCAGCGACGCTCGAGCACCAGCTCGGGAGCATGCGGAGTGTGCGAGTGCAGGCCCATGACGGCGGCGAAGTAGCGCACCTCGTCTTGCACGAAGCGGCGCGCCGCCAGCAGGCGGTGCCAGGCATCGTCCGTGTCTCGAGTCTCGTCGGCGGCGAGCGTGGCGAGGATCTCTTCGGCGAGAGCGTCGACGGCGGGGGAGGGCGGCAGATCGTAGAGCGGCAGGGCCCACTCGACGACGTCGCCCCAGCCGTCGAACTCAGAGAGTTCGACGAACGGCCACTGCACGAAGCGCGGCGGCGCGTCGTCCTCGAACTCGTTGGCCGGGACATCCTCGAGGTCCCAGAGCAGGAGGCGCTGTCCGTCGCCCGTGGCTTCGATCGGCTCGGGCAGGCCGCCGTGAGCGCGCCAGGCCAGTGGCCGACTGGTCGGATGCGCGACGCGGAGGTGATAGCGCGCGACCGGCAGCTGCCCACCGAGGGTGATGCCCTGGTGGAGGCGGCTACCGAACACGGGATTGTCGCCGGTGAGGCTGTATGCGACGTCGACGATGTCCCCGACGCGGACGTCGGCGAGCACCAGCGACAAAGTCCGAGTGTCGTCGACCACCTGCTGCTCGAGCTCGCTCTCGCGCTGCAGCAGCGAGGCGTTCACCGTCGCCAGCCGATCGCTCCAGGCATCGCCACGGTAGATGCGCAGGTGGTGGAGACGCAGGGTCTGGTAGTCGGGCTGCAGATCGATTTGCCACGACGACCACCAGTCGAGCGCCGAACGCTCGGCGATGCGGTAGGCATAGCGCGAGTAGACGGTTTCGGCGCCCTGTCGCGGCACCTGGACCTGGGTGCTGATCAGCAAGTAGTCGATCTCGTCGTCCGCGCCCTCCGCATCGACATCGATCGTCAGAGGATCGACCCACGAGGGGGTCGATGCCCGGTCGATCGCCGGGTAGCCGGGAAGCGTCTCGGCGCACGTCGCTCGCGGGACGGCGAGCGCCACGAGCACCAGGACGAGGAAAGCGACGAGGCGGAGGCGGGGTCGACCGAGAGTCATGCCGGCACTGCGGCTTCAGCGGTCGCGGCCGCGTCGGCGGTGTCGGCCGGCACGTCCGGATGGAGCGAGCCCATCTTCACTTCGACCAGCTTCGAGACCCCCTTCTCTTCCATCGTGACTCCATACAGCGTGTCGGCGGTTTCCATGGTGAGCTTGTTGTGGGTGATGACCAGGAACTGGGTCTCCCGGGCCATCTCCTCGAGCACCTCGACGAAGCGCAGCACGTTGACGTCGTCGAGCGGCGCGTCGACCTCGTCGAGGATGCAAAACGGCGACGGCTTGGTTTGGAAGAGGGCGAAGAGTAGCGCGATGGCGGTGAGCGCCTTCTCGCCGCCCGAGAGCAGCAGGATGTTTTGCGGACGCTTTCCAGGCGGGCGCGCGACGATCTCGATGCCGGTCTCGAGCAGGTCGTCCTCGTCGAAGAGACGCATCTCGGCCTCGCCGCCGCGGAAGAGCTTCTGAAAGGTGGCGCCGAAGGTTCGGTTCACATCCTCGAACGTTTCTTTGAACCGCCGGCTCGACGCCTCGTTGATCTCCTGGATCGTCTGCTTCAGGCTGGCCACCGACGCGGCGACGTCGGTGCGCTGCTCCTCGAGGAAGCCGTGGCGCTCGTCCTGCTCTTCGTACTCGGTGGCGGCGAGTACGTTGACCGGCCCGAGGCGCTCGAGCTGGGCCTTGAGGCGCGCGAGCTGGCCTTCGAGCTCGGCGAGCTCGGCGAATTCGAGCAGCGGGATCTCGACCTCGTCTTCGACCATCACCTCGTCTTCGACCAGGACGGGCTCGGCGTCGGCGCCGTCGGCCGTGCTTTGGTCGTCGCTCTCGCCGTCCGCGGAGCTCTTCTCCCCGGTCTCGTCGATCTCGCTGCTTGCGTCCTCATGGCCCGGCTTCGCATCGGCCTCGGCGTCTTGCTCCTCGGCGGAGAGCTCCTCGAGATTCGATCCTTCCGTCTCGGCGGAGGGCTGTGGCTCGGGCTCGGGCGGCTTGGTTCCGGGAATGTACTTCTTGAACGTCTCGCGGTAGGTCACCGAGAGGTGCTCTGCGTCCTGGCGCGCTCCGGCTCGGTCGACGCGCAGCCCCTCGAGCTCGCCGCGGAGGCCGTCGCGGGCCTCGCGAATGCCGGCGACGCGTTCCTCGACGGCGCGCAGAGCTTCGCGCTCGGTGTCGAGTCGGCGCTGCTGCTCGAGAACCGCGTCGTCGGCCGCGGTCCGTGCCTCGAGCGACGCCTGCAGCTCGTCCTCGGCGCGGTCCATTTCGAGCTCGAGCTCGGCCATGCGCTTCTCGAGAGTCTGGCCCTCGTCGGCCCATATCTGCAGCTGCTCTTCCGTGTAGGTGATCTGGCGCCGCACGCGCACCGCTTCCTGGTGCTGCGACTCGAGGCGCTGCTCGAGCAGCTGCAGCTGGCCGCGGCGGTCGGCACTTTCCTCTCGGAGCTCCTCGCGCCGTCCGCGCGCCGCCTCGACCTCGGCCTGCGCGCGATCGAAGGCCTCGCTGTGCTGCGCATGCTCGGCCTCGCGCTCTTGCAGCTCGCGAGTGAGGCGCTCGCGATCGGTGCCGCGTTCGGTGACCTCGGCGGCGATCTCGTCCTGCTCGGTGGCCACCGTCGCGTGGTTGGTGGCGACCTTGGCGCGCCGTGCCTCGGCGTCCTGGCGGCGTGCCTGGGCGACGGCGATCTCGCGCCGCAGCTCGGCGGCGCGCTCTTCGGCGCGGTTTTTCTCGGTCGCCAGGCGGGTGCGCTCGCGCACCAGCGCCTCGAGGGTCTGCTTGGCTTCGGCGATGCGTGTTTCAAGGCGCGGAATCTCGTCGCCGATCGCCTCCAGCTCGCTCTCGCGCGCCAGCACACCGGGTACGGCCTCGTCGCCGCGCACGCGCACCACGCCGCCCTCGATCCACACCCGCTCTCGGCTGATGAAGCCGATCCCGGGGTGGTCGGCGGCGAGGCGCGCGGCGGCGTCGGCCGAGTCGACCAGGTAGGCCGGCGGCAGGGCATGCGCGAGCTCCGGCGGCAGGTCGAGCACGTCGACCAGGGATAGCGCGATGGCGTCGTCGTCGACCGGCGCCGGCGGCGTCGACGGGGCGGTCCCGAGGCCCTGGACGAAGATTCCCGAGATGTGGAGCTCGGAGAGGCGACGTGCCAGCTCGAGCGCGTCGCTCCCTTCGGGTACCACGACGGCGTCGGCGAGGTCTCCGAGGAAGTGGTCGACGCTTTCCTCCCAGCCG
This sequence comes from Acidobacteriota bacterium, assembly GCA_039194425.1. GTDB lineage: Bacteria > Acidobacteriota > Thermoanaerobaculia > Multivoradales > J023 > JAUIJL01. Next base: position 19,879 of record JBCCVZ010000003.1, read on the forward strand.
CCCCGCGCGCGCAGCGCGTCGGCGAGGAACACCGGCTCGTCGATGCCCAATCGACCGAGCGCTTCCACCAGCTGAGCCCGCTGCTCTTCGTGCTGACGCCCGAGCTCGGCGAGCAGACGCTGACGCTGGCGCAGGCCGGTGAGCTCGGCCTCGTGCTCACGCCGCTGGTCGGTCAGCTCAGCTTCGCGGCGCAGTACGGCCTCGAGCTCTTCGGTGGTCGTGACGCGCCGGGCATCGACCTCGTCGAGCTGGGTCTGCGCATCCTGCACCCGCTCGTCGACGGCGGTGAGGGTCGCTTGCGCTTCCTCCAGCTGGCGATCGAGGCGCTTGCGCTCGTCGGCCAAGAAGCGGGCGCGATACTGCAGCTTCTCGAGGTCGATGACCGCGCGCTGCAGCTCGGAGCGCGAGCGATCGAGGGCGCCCATCGAGGTCATCAGCTCCGAGCGGAGCCCGCCGAGCCGCGTCTCGGCCGCTTCGACCTCCTGCTGCGCGTCGGCGATCGTGCGCTCGTCGTCGGCGACGCGACGCGCTGCTTCGTCGCGCGCGCGCAGGACTTCCTGCGTCGCCTCGTCGAGGCTGCCGATCGATTGCTCGAGCTCGCTCGTCTGCTGACGACGCTCGTCGGCCTGGCGTTGGCCGCGGTCGAGGCGCTCGACCATCTCGCGCCGGCGCTGCTTGCCGCCCCGCAGGAACTCCTGTTTGCCCTCGATGGCGGCGCCGAGCTGCGCCGACGCCTGGTGGCGGGCCGCCAGCTCCTTCGACATCGCGTCGAGCTGCTCCCGTCCGGCGGCCAGCGCGGCCTCGTCGCGCGCCAGGTCGGCGTCGAGCGACGCGGCGCGCGTGGCGCGCTCGCCGAGGCGCTGCTCGAGGTCGTCGAGCCGGCCGCGGAGCCGGCCCCAGCGGCCGAGCAGCACGTGGCTGAGCAGGTCGTGGTACTCGCCTTCCTTCGCCTGGTAGCGCCGCGCCGCGCTCGCCTGGCGCTTCAAGGACCGCAGAGAGCGCGACACCTCGGCGATGATGTCGTCGAGACGGGCGAGGTTGTCGAGCGTCTCCTCGAGCTTGACTTCGGCGACCCGCTTGCGGGCCTTGTAGCGGGTGATGCCGGCTGCCTCTTCCAGCAGGCGCCGGCGTTCTTGCGGCTTGCCCGAGAGAATCATGCCGATCTTGCCCTGCTCGATCACCGAGTAGGCGCGGATGCCCAGGCCGGTGTCCATCAGCAGGTCTTTGATCTCTTTGAGCCGCACCACCTTGCCGTTGATGCGGTAGCGGCTGCCACCCTCCCGGAACACCTGGCGACTGATGCGCAGCCGACCGTCCTTGGCGAACGGGAAGCTCGGGTCGGTCGTCATCGTCAGCTCGACTTCGGCCATGCCGACCGGCTTGCGCTTGTCGGAACCGGAGAAGATGACGTCTTCCATCTTGCCGCCGCGCAGCGACTTCGCGCTCTGCTCGCCGAGCACCCAGGTGATCGCGTCGGTGAGATTCGACTTGCCGCAGCCGTTCGGTCCGACGATCGCGGTCAAGCCGTCGCCGAAGCGCAGCTTGGTGCCGTCCAGGAACGATTTGAAGCCCGAGATCTCGAGGCTGTGCAGTCTCAGCATCGCAAGTTCAGCATCGCAGATGAAGTCAGAAGGCGCGCCGCGGTGTTGGCGGCGGCGCGCGGAGGCCGAGCGCGGTTCAGGACCGGCGCTTTTTTTTGCCGCGCGGGGTGCGCGCGGGCGCCGGTCGGCCGGTCAGCTCACGGAAGTAGAACGCGGCCCAGAGCAAAATCGGCAGGGCCAGCTTGAACGGTAAGTCGGCGAGGTGCTTCGACAGGCCCCAGACGTTGCGTGCGAGCGGCCCGTAGTTCTCGAGGCTCCAGTCGCCGAGCTGTGTCGCGTAGATGAACTTCACCCACAGGAAGAGGGAGAAGATGTGGAAGAAGATCGCGATCAGCACGGCCCAGCCGAGGTTCTCGAGGCGCCGACGCCACGGGATCCCGGGGACGGCGAGAAAGAAGGCGCCGAGCATCAGCAGCGGAAAATGCGTGTCGGTGACGCGGACCGAATCGAGGAAGCCCTGCGACGCCGGCAGATCGCTGCGCGTGATCACGAAGTAGTGCGTGTCTTTGATCTGCAGGCGGGTGACACTCGGGCGCTCGGTGAGGCGCACGAGGTTCTCCGCCGACTGGGTGAGGAAGCGGTTGTAGAAGGGAGTGATGGCGATCCACAGCACGGCCACTGGGATCAGCCACAGCATCACGCGCTGGGCGAAGCGAAGAGCCCAAGGGCGTGGCGTGGTCATTCCGTGGCGGTCGCGGGGCGCGGCGAGGCGAATCGATTCGCCCAGAACACCCAGAGCAGGACGCCGCTCAGGATGACGATCGTCTGCCAGACCACCGTGTGCGAGCTGTCGAAGAAGTCGGGAGCGTAGGCGCCGGTGAGGAAGAGCGCGACGACGCGCAGCAGATTCACCGCCTGAATCGCCAGAATGCCGAAGGCGAGGCCAACCAGCCGCGCCTTCCACGGTGCCGGGAAGGCGAGCACGGCCGCGAGGAAGATGATCATCGTCTCGACTCCGTTGCAGCCGTTGCGGATGTTGACCGCGAAGCGCTCGTTGCGCAGGACCGTGCCGTTCTTGTCGATGCCCTGGCCGATGAGGTTGAGGGCGATGCCACTGGCGTGCGCGATGCCCCCGGTGAACGGCTCGATGACGTGATCGTTGACCGGCGTCCAGGAGATGAGGGTGAAGCCGCCGGCGAGGATCACGACGAAGATCGCGATGAAGCCGATTTCCTGGCGGTAGGTCTGGAAGAAGCCGGCGTCGGCGCCGGGCTCGTCGGACGACTTGGGGTTCGACTGATCGTGCGGAGACTCGGGCATGATGTGACTGGAGCTCGGTGTTGGTGAAGGCCTCGGGACGCGCGGACGGACGTCGGCAGCCGTCGCGGCGGGTGGGTCGGGGCGGATGCGGATTGTACCCCAGGCGACGCCCGTCGTGCCGCGCCTACCGCCCGCGCCAAGGTGCGAGGCTCCGCGTTGACAGGCCCGGGGGGCGATGACGTACGATCTCGTCCAGTCGAGTTCTCGACTGCCCTCCTCACACCTGCACCGCCACGCCGACCCGCGAGCTCGCCGCATGAAACCACCGGCCGACGTCCGTCTTCTGCCCAAGCGCGAGTTGCTCGATGCGCGCACCATGGGGCGTGTGATCCGGCGCATGGCCGTCGAGCTGGTGGAGAAGACCGGCAGCCTCGAGCAGGTGATCCTGCTCGGCATCCGGACCCGCGGCCTGCCGCTCGCCGAGCGCCTGGCGGCCGAGATCGAGGCGGCCGAGGGCCAGCGCCCGCCGCTCGGTGCCGTCGACATCACGCTCTACCGCGACGACCTGTCGGTGGTCGGTCCGCAGCCGGTGGTCAAGGGCACGGAGCTGCCGGGGACGATCGACGACCGCATCGTCATCCTCTGCGACGACGTGCTCTACACCGGCCGCACGGTGCGCGCCGCGCTCGACGAGCTGGCCGACTACGGCCGGCCGCGCGCGGTGCGCCTGGCGGTGCTCGTCGACCGCGGGCATCGCGAGCTGCCGATCCAGGCCGATGTCGTCGGCAGGCGCGTGCCGACGGCGCGCCGCGAGCTGGTCGAAGTCTCGTTCACCGAAACCGACGACGCCGACGGGGTTCGCCTGCTCGAGCGTCAGGAGGAGGCATGACCGAGCCGACCGGCGACGTCGTGTGGCGGCATAAGGACCTGCTCGGCATCGCCGGGCTCGACGCCACCGAGATTCAGCTCATTCTCGACACCGCGGAATCGTTTCTCGAAGTCGCGCGGCGACCGATCAAGAAGGTGCCGACGCTGCGCGGCAGGACCGTGCTCAACCTCTTTTTCGAGCCGTCGACGCGCACGCGCTCGAGCTTCGAGCTGGCGGAGAAGCGTCTGTCGGCAGACTCGCTGAACTTCTCGGGCTCCGGCTCGGCGCTGTCGAAGGGCGAGACCCTGATCGACACCGCGCGCAACCTGCAGGCGATGTCGCCCGACCTGGTGGTCGTACGGCACCAGGATCCCGGTGTGCCGCACCTGCTGGCGCAGCGCCTCGAGGCGGGGGTGGTGAACGCCGGCGACGGCGCGCACGAGCATCCGACGCAGGCGCTGCTCGACGCGTTCACGATTCTCCAGCACAAACAGCGCCTCGACGGCCTGACGGTGGCGATCGTCGGTGACATCGATCACAGCCGCGTCGTGCGCTCGAACATTCACCTGCTGACCACGATGGGCGCGACGGTGCGGATCGCCGGCCCGCGCACGCTGATGCCGGTGGCGATCGAGCGCATGGGAGTCACGGTGCACTACTCCCTCGACGAGGCGATCGCCGACGCTGACGTGGTGATGATGCTGCGGGTCCAGCTCGAGCGCCAGCAGCGTGGTCTGTTCCCGTCGAATCGCGAGTACTTTCGCCTCTTCGGTTTGACCGAGGAGCGCCTGCGGCGGGCTGCCGACGACGCCATCGTCATGCATCCGGGGCCGATGAACCGCGGCGTCGAGATCGACTCGGCGGTGGCCGACGGCCCGACGTCGGTGATCCTCGACCAGGTGGCGAACGGTGTCGCGGTGCGCATGGCGATCCTGTACCTGCTGATGGTGGCGCGCAAGGAGGCGGCATGAGCGAGCCGGGCAGGAACGGGTCTGGAGACGGCGCGTCGGTGCTGCTGCGCGGCGGCCGTGTGGTCGATCCGTCGCAGGATCTCGACGCGAAGGTCGACCTGCTGGTCGAGAACGGTCGCGTGGCGCGCCTTGGCGAGGCGCTCGCCGCGGACCAAGAGATCGAGGTCGTCGATGTCGACGGCCTGGTGGTGGTCCCGGGGTTGATCGAGCTGCGCGCGCAGCTCGGTGAGCCGGGGTTCGAGCAGCGCGAGACGCTGCGCACCGGGCTCGCTGCCGCCGCCGCGGGGGGCTACACGGGGCTCGGCGCCCTGCCCGCGACGGAGCCGCCGGTCGACACACGGTCGGTGGTCGAGATGCTGCGCGCTGAAGCGGCGCGGCACGCCACGGCGCGGCTTCATCCGATCGCCGCGCTGTCACGTCGTCTCGCCGGCGAAGAGCTCACGGAGATGGGGGAGCTGGCCGAGGCTGGGGCGGTGGCGGTGGGCGACGGGGCGCGTCCGCAGCGCGACGCCGCCCTGCTGCGTCGCGCGCTCCAGTACGCAAGCCACTTCGACCTGCCGGTCTTCTGCCGCGCCACCGACCCGCAGCTCGACCGCGGCGGCGTCATGCACGAGGGCGAGCAATCGACACGCCTTGGCCTGCGCGGTCAGCCTCGGATCAGCGAAGAGTCGGTCGTCGCGCGCGACGTGCTCCTGGCAGAGGACACTCGAGGTCGGTACCACCTGGCGCCGGTGTCGACGCGCGGCGCTGTCGAGCAGATGCGGCGGGCCAAGGAGCGCGGTCTGCGTGTCAGCTGCGACGTGACGCCGATGCACCTGCTGCTCACCGACGAGGCGGTGGCGACGGGCGGATTCTCGACCGCTCTGCGGGTCGATCCGCCCCTGCGCACCGCGGACGACGTCGAGGCGCTGCTCGAGGCGTGCGCCGACGGCACGATCGACGCGATCACCGGCGAGCATCGGCCGCACCACGCCGACGAGAAGGCCGACGTGCAGTTCAGCGTTGCTCCGCCGGGGGTCTCGGCGCTCGAGACCACCGTGTCGGTGTGCCTCGACCGCCTGGTCGGCCGCGGATTCCTGTCGCTCGCGCGTCTCGTCGAGCTGCTGTCGACCGGTCCGGCGCGGATTCTCGGAGTCGACGGGGGCAGCCTCGCTGTCGGCAGTGTCGCCGACGTCACCCTGCTCGATCTCGAACGCGAGGTGACGATCGAGCCCCGTGCCTTTCGCAGCCTCGGTCGATCGACGCCGTTCGCCGGCTGGACGCTGCGCGGGGCCCCGGTCGGTACCTACCTCGCCGGTCGGCACATCGCCGGTCGGCGCATCGCCGGTCGGCGCGTCGACCTGCCATGACCGCCGACGGCTCCCTGGCGGACGGGCCAGCTCTCGACGGGCAGGCCCTCGACCGCCTCCGGATCGTTGCGCTCGAGGCGGCGGAGGCGGGCGCTGCCGAGCTGCGTCGCTACTTCCGACGCGGTGATCTCGACGTGCGGCGCAAGGCCGAGCACGACTTCGTCACCGAGGCCGACCACGCCAGCGAGCGTCGCGTGCTCGAGGTGATCCGATCGCACTACCCGGATCACCAGATCCTGGCCGAGGAGCAGGGTGCGGTCGCTGGCGAGGGCGTGGAGTGGGTGATCGACCCGCTCGACGGCACGTCGAACTTTCTCCACGGTGTGCCCTACTTCTGCGTCTCGATCGGCGCCCGGGCCGAGGGTGCCATGCTTGCGGCGGCAGTGCTCGAGCCGCTGTCGGGCGACTGCTTCAGCGCGCGGCGCGGGGGTGGTGCCTTCTGGAACGATCGGCCGATGACGGTTTCGGCGCACACCGAGCTCGCCGGCTCGTTTCTGGCCACCGGCTACCCGTTTCGCGCCCGGGCGGCGCTCTCCAAATACCTCGAGGCCTTCCACGACGTCTTTTTGCAGGCGCGGGGACTGCGTCGCTGCGGCGCCGCGGCGCTCGATCTTGCCTACACCGCCGCTGGCGTCTACGACGGATTCTTCGAGCTGCGCCTCGCGCCGTGGGACATCGCGGCCGGCATGCTGTTGATCGAAGAGGCGGGGGGCGCCGTGTCGGACCTCGATGGTGGGTCCGCCTGCTTCCGGGGCGGCAACGTCGTCGCCGGGCCGGCCGCACTCCATGCCGAGCTGCTCGCGACGCTGGCGCCGCATCTCGACGAGGCGACGCTCGACCGTCTCGAGCCCTTGAGCGGAGCGCCCCGGAATTCCGACCGCGCCGACGCTGTTTGACTCCATCGTGCGCGGATTCCTCCAGTCGTTACGAGAGAAGGCCGCCCGCAGGTCCCCGACGGGGTCCGCTGCCGGCAAGCCTTACCTCGAGGTCCAGTTCCACCCGGGTGATATCCGGCGGGGAGTGCGGTATCTCTTCCTCACCCGTCGGCAGGTGTCGCGCGTCGTCGTCGGCGTCGCGGCCTGGGTCTTGCTAGTCGGCTTCTCGCTGGCGGTGGCGCCCTCGGTGCTGATGGACTGGATGGCGCGTCACCGCTACGTCGACGCGACGACCGAGCACCAGCGGCTGGGCGGACGGCTCGATGGGCTCGTCGCAGAGCTCGCCGACCTGCAAACAGCGACCGACGAAGTGCGCATCCAGATGTCGAAGATCCACCTCGTCTACGGCTTCACGAGCGACCAGGCTCACGGCCAGGGTGGCTATCCGCACGAGCCGAGCCCGGTGCCCGAGTCAGAGTTCGCGCCGGCGATCCGCCAGGCCAACGGACACCTGGCGCGGATCGCCGAGCAGTTCGGAGTGCTCGAGGCGTTTCTCGACGAAGTGCAGGTCTTCGAGCGCGACCACCAGGACCAGGTGCGGCACACGCCGTCGATGTCACCGGTCGAGAGCGAGCGTTTCGTGCTCACCAGCCCCTTCGGCATGCGCGTCAGTCCGTTCACCGGGGAAGAGGACTTTCACGCCGGCATTGACTTCGCGGCGGCGGTCGGGACACCGATCTACGCCCCGGCGGCCGGCGTCGTCACGTTCGCCGGGCGGTACTCACTCCGCCGCAGTGTCGGCTGGTGGCGCTACGGCAACCTGGTCGCGATCCAGCACGGGGACCGCTTCGTCACGCTCTACGGTCATTGCGACGAGGTGACGGTGCGGCAGGGGCAGACGGTCGAGCAGGGCGACCTGATCGCCACCGTCGGCAACACCGGCTGGAGCACCAACCCGCACCTGCACTACGAGATCCGTCGTCTCGAGGACGACGGCAGCTCGCGTCCGGTCGATCCGCGGATCTACATCCTGGATCACCGCTGGCGCAACGAGGAGCGGGTGCTCATCCGCGCCCGCCGCGCGCCGGACACCAGCGAGTACGAGCCGCTGCCGCGCGGCCTCGGTCGCTAGCGTCCGGCGTCGCGAGCTCAGAAGGTGAAGCGCAGGCCGGCCTGGATCCGGTAGGCCGACGGCAGGCGCGCGATCACCGGCTGCACGACCACCGTCTCCGGCGTGCCCTGGTAGCTGGCGGTCGGGCTGAGGACGAACTGCGAGCCGTCGTCCGTCAGGCCGACGATCGCCGGCGCGACATTCGACGGCGCGGCGTAGCTCTCCACCCGCCCCCAGTCGTCGTTCAGCAGGTTTCCGAGGTTCTCGACGTCGACGATCAGCTCGAAGCGGGTGTCGTTCCAGGCGCGGATCTCCTGCTGGAAACGCAGATTGACGAGATGGATCCAGCTGGTGGAGCAGCTGTTGCGCGCCGCGGCACCTCCACGCTGGCCGGAGAGGCAGGTGTCGCCCGAGATGAAGGCGTCGAGGTCGGCGAGGAAGGCGGGGTCGCCAGTGACCAGCGGGTCGTCGACGCCGGTCGGCACGTAGAAGAGCTGCGCGCCGGGATTGTCGCCCTCGCTGCCGAAGTCGGCGAGGAAGGTGCCGCCGAAGGTGCCGGCGCCGCCGCTGCCGAAGACGTAGCTGAAGTGGCGCCCCGAGCGCCCCTGGTAGGTCAGGCCGATGGCCGTCGTGTTGTCGCCGAAGAGCTGGTCTTGCCACAGCAGAGTCGCGGTGATCCGATCCTCGACTTCGAACTTCGAGGTCGAGACGGCCGGGTCGTTGAGATCAGTCTGCGGATCGAAGGCGTAGGTCTCGAAGCCGACGAAGCGGTTGTAGGACCGCACCTCGTCGACGTCCTGGAAGGTGTAGCCGAGGTTGAGATCGAAGCGGCCCGCGCGGTCGGTGTCGAAGCGCTTCTGAAGGCTCGCCGTCAGCACGATGCTCTCGCCCTCGCTGGTGTTGGTGACGACATAGTCGCCGTCGGCAGGGATGTCGTAGATCGGCCGACCGTCGGGCGCCGTGCCGATGCGCTGGCGGCGCGTCTCGACGATGTCGTAGCCGTCTTTGACGTCGGAGAGAATCAGGTCGGCGTCGAGCAACCAGCCGTCGCCGAAGGTCCAGCTGCCGCCGAGGCTGTACTTCCAGGTCGAGAGGATCTCGAAGTCCGGGTGGATGGCGTCGGTGGCGGCGACCGGATTGATGCCGATGAACGGCTGCAGGTTGTCGAACGCGGCCGTCGGATCTGGCAGCGCGGCGACCGCGGCGTCGATGGCGTCGCTGACCGGCGGGCCGAAGAAGGGCGCCAGGAAGGACGCGAAGGTGCGGCTGATGCCGTCGCCGGAGTAGCTGTTCGAGAGCATGATCAGCGGCGTGCCACCGCCGAACAGGCCGGCTCCACCGCGCAGTCGGAGCGAGTCGGTGGTGGCATAGGAGAAGCCGAAGCGCGGCAGCAGGAGGTCCTTGCCGTCGAGGTTCTCCTGGTTGCTGAAGCCGTTGCGCGCGGTGAAGAAGGGGTTGAAGGTGATCTCGTCGTCGTTCTCGTACCAGTCGTAGCGCAGACCGAACTTCACCGTCCACCGGTCGCCGAACGCCCATTCGTCCTGGACGTAGGCGCTGTTGGCGGCGAGGTCGAAGTTCGCCTCGGCGTCGCCGGCGACGCCGGTGTTGGAGCCGCCGTAGAGCACGAAGGCGACTTCGCGATTGCGCAGCGCGTCGATCGACGGGAACACGTAGTTGCCCTTCGAGAACGGCAGGAAGAGGTTGCGGATCGTGTACTCCTCCTGCTCGAGCCCGAAGGTCAGCAGATGGTCGCCGACCTGGTAGTCGCCGCGCAGGCGGATCACCTGGGAGTCGTTGTCGAGCTCGTTGATGTGGCGGAACCGGTCGCCACCGGCGGCGATGGTGCCGCCGGCGGCGGTGTTGATGGTGAAGTCGGGGGTGTTCGTGTCGACCGAGATCTGCCGGTTCTCGACTTCCTTGGTGCCGATCTTGATCTCCGAGGTGAAGCGGTTCGACCAGGTCGAGAAGAGGCGCGCCGAGAAGGCGGTGAGCTTCTCGTTGATGTTGTAGCGGTTGGACTGCAGGACGGCGATCTCCGGGAAGTCGTCGAAGAGCACGTCGCCGTCGGCCACCTGGTAGGTGCCGTTCAGGCGGTGGCTGTCGTTCAGGTTCCAGCCCAACTTGAGCAGGATCTTCTCGTCTTCGTCGCCGTCGGTGGCGGCGAAGGCTCCGGGATCGAATCCGTACTCGGTGCGCAGGATGTCGCGCACCGAGTCGACATCGGCCTGCTCGACGCCGGCGATGTTGTCGATCGTCTGCGAGTTCGACGGGCGGGTAGTGTCGAAGCTCTCGTAGTTGAGGAAGAAGAAGACGCGATCCTCGGCGATCGGGCCGCCCAGAGTCAGACCGTAGACGTCTTCGTCGAACTCACCGATGCCGAGCTTGGTGCCTTCGGAGTCGTCGCCGGTGAAGCCGTCGTCGGTGGTGAAGAGGAAGGCGCCGCCGTTCCAGTCGTTGGTGCCGGACTTGGTGACGATGTTGATGTTGCCGCCGACGAAGTTGCCGTAGGTCACGTCGTAGGGCGCGAGGTTCACGCTGACCGCCTCGATGGCGTCGAGCGAGATCGGCGAGCGCTGGGTCGCCGAGGCGTTCTTCGACAGGCCGAAGTTGTCGTTCTGCGCCACGCCGTCGATGGTGACGCTGTTGAAGCGGAAATTCTGGCCGGCCATCGACACCGCCGGACCGCGGGCGACGCTGGTGTCGACCAGGACTTCCGGCTCGGTCGAGAGCGTGCTCACGAAGTCGCGCGAGATCGACGGTAGCGCTTCGATGGTTTCGGTGGAAAAGTCGCGGCCGACGCGGATCTCGACCTCGTCGCCGACCGCGTCGGCGGTGACGGTGATTTCCTCGAAGGTCGCCGGGCGGACGGTGATCGGGATGACGACGGTCTCGGCGAGATCGACGAAGATGTCTTCGACCGAGTCGCCCGCGAACTCGCCGCCTTCGGGCACGCTCAGGGCGTACGGTCCACCGACCTCGAGACCGCGCGCGATCACGATGCCGCGGACGTCGCCGACGTAGACCTGGGTGCGCCCGGTCGGCAAATGGACCAATGTGACCGCCACATCGGGCACCGCATTGCCCTCGAGATCGACGACCTCGATGCGAATGGTCGACGTGGTGTTCTGCGCCAGCGTCGCTGACGGCAGAATCGTCAGCAGCACGGCGGTGAGGATGGCGAGAGCGCCGAGGAGGATTCCTGAGCGCAGCCGAAACACAGAGCTCGGGGCTCCGAGCAGCTCAGTCGATCGCATCGTTTCGTCCTTTCTTGGTTGGATCTTGATCTTATCTTCCCAGAGCCCCTGGAGCGAGCGTCTGCACGCATCCGAGGACGGACGATTCAGAGGAGTCTCCCAGCGACATCTGCGGCCGCAAGGTGGGGTGTAGACTGCGGCGATGCACGCGGACGAAACCACTCTGTGCATTCCTGTCGCCGACGCCGAGGTCGACGGCATCGTGTCGAGGCCGGAGAACGCCTCGGCGCTGCTGGTGTTGGCGCACGGAGCGGGTGCGGACATGCGGCACCACGGCATGGTGGCGCTGGCCTCGACGCTGGCCGCGCACGGCGTCGCCAGCTTGCGCTACCAGTTTCCGTACCGACAGGCCGGCCGTGGCCGCCCCGATCGACCGCCGACCCTGGTCGCCTGCGTGCGCGCCGCGGTGGACGCAGCGCATCGGCTCGAGACCGGTCTTCCCCTTTTCGCAGGCGGCCGCTCGATGGGCGGTCGCATGACCTCGACCGCGCAGGCGGAGGAGCCGCTGGAGGGCGTTGACGGTCTAATCTTCTTCGCCTTCCCGCTGCATCCGGCGGGCAAGCCCGGCACCGATCGCGCCGCCCACTTGGCGAAGGTCGAGGTCCCGATGCTCTTCCTCCAGGGCACGCGCGATCGACTGGCCGACCGCGGACTGGTGGCGGAGGCGCTCGAGCCCCTGCAGCCGGCGACGGTGCACTGGCTCGAGGGCGCGGACCACGGCTTCGGGGTGCTGAAGCGCTCGGGCAGGACGCCCGAGGACGTGCTCGCCGAGGTCGGGGCGAGCGTGTCGCGCTGGATCACTAGGAGCCTGCGTAGGCGGCGAGCATGAAGAAGATCACGACCCCGGTCACCGACACGTAGAGCCAGATCGGCAGGGTCCAGCGCGCGATCCTCCGGTGCGAGGCGAAGCGTCCGCGCAACGAGAACGTCAGGGTCGACAGGATCATCGGCAGCATCACGATCGACAGCACGATGTGGCTGATCAGGATTGCGAAGTAAACCGGCCGCACCCAGCCGACGCCCGGGAACGGGGTGTCGCCGTGGTAGTGGTGGTAGACCAAGTAGCTCACCAGGAAGAGCGCCGAGAACCCGACGGCCGACACCATGAACGCCTTGTGGCGCGCGATGTCTCGTCGGCGGATGGCCGCGAATCCGGCGACGAGGCAGATCGCGGCCAGGGTGTTGAACGTCGCGTTGACCGCGGGAAGGGCGCTGATCCATGCGGCGTCCGATGTCGCCGCGGTCTTGAAGTAGATCCACCAGACGAGAAACGCTGTGATCGCGCCCGAGAGCAGCAGGATCCAGCGCAGCTGGGTCGACTCGGTGGAGGTGGACGAAGGGGCTCGGCTTTCGGCGGGCATCGAAGTCTCACGGAGCGGCGTTGGACGAAGTGGAGTTCTCGGGGGTTGGAGACTGCCCGAGCGCGGCGATCTGGTCGCGGATGCGGTCGAGGTTGCCGTGTGCGCGGCGCAGGAGATCGAAGGCCTCGGCGTCGCCGCGTCCGCTGTCCCTTCGCTCGTCGCGCGACAGTGGATCGACGATGACGTGGTGGATCGTGTCCGGCAGGGCTGCGCGCACCGCGTCGGAGGGCGTTTCGGGCCAGAAGAGGAGAGGCGTCGCGGTCGTCGCCAGCCACTCGTCGAGGTGGTGTCGGGCATGGCCGTCGGCAGGGGTCGTGGCGCTCAGTTCGAGGACGACCAGCTCGAGCCCGAAGCTTCGTCCGAGGTAGGCGTAGTGTGGGCCGGCCGCACCCAGGGGTTGGCCACCGAGCGGAGTGAGCAGCGAGTGCGCGGCGGAGCGATAGGCGTCGATCTCGGTGCGCAGGGTCGCCAGGCGGCTCTCGACGCGCGCGCCGAACGCCTCGTGGTCGACCGACGGCGAGTCGGGCGCTGCCGCGAGCAGCGCCTCGGCGACGCGCTCGGCCTGGGCCAGAAGCAGGTCCGGGTCGAGCCAGGTCTCGACATGGCTCGCCGTGTGGCTGTGCTCGCCGCCGTCGCCGTGCGAGTGGCGCATGGTCTCGGCCGCGAGCAAGTCGAGCCCGGTGGAGGTCAGAACCAGGCGCGAGCGCGGCAGGCTCGCCGTGTCCAGCCAGGCCTCGAAGCCGGCGCCGTGGGCGAGCAGCAGGTCGGCATCGTGCAGCGCGACGACGGCTTCGGGTGTCGGCTGCCAGACGCGGGGATCGGCACCCGGCGGCGTGATCGCGTCGACAACCACGTCGTCGCCACCGAGGCGGTGGGCGAGCCAGGCCACCGGGGGCGACAGCGCGCCGATCTCGAGCGGCTCGGCCAGAGCGGTGGGCACCGCGGCGGGCTCGGGAGTCGCACGCGACGAGGTCGCGTCGTCCGGTGCGGACGGAGAGGAGCAGGCGGCGAGGACGGCCAGTCCAAGGGCAACAAGACTGAGGGCGAGTCCGTGGACAGACTGGGCCCGGCTCCGGAGGCCGGTGCGGCGGGGTTCAGGCGACATGGACGACGGAGTCCTCCGCGTCGAGGGCGGCCGACGGGCCGTCCCAGGTCATCACCACGACCGTCAGGTCGTCGTCGAGCGCGCCGCCGGAGGCGAAATGATCACCCACCGACTCGAGCAACGCATGCTTGATCTCGTCCGGCTGATCGCCCTGCCCGTCGAGCGCGTCGAGCACCCGCGCGTAGCCGAACACCTCCCCGTCGCGGTCGGTCGCCTCGATCAGGCCGTCCGACAGCCAGATCAAGGAATCGCCGGGCTCGAGCTCGAGGCGCAGCACCGCGAAGTCGTTGCCGAGCGCGCCGAGCGGCGACGACTCGAGCACGATCTCTCGCGCCTCGCCGCGGCGCAGCAGGTAGGTCGGCGGATGGCCGGCGTTGGCCAGCTCGAGCTCACCGCGCTCGGGGTCGAAGGCGGCCAGCGTCGCGGTGACGAACGAGCGCCGTCGGCTGCTGCCGCGCAGCCGGTCGCGGAGCAGTCCGTGCAGCCGTTCGAGAATCCGCCGCGGTTCGTGCTCTTCCTCGCACAGGACCTCGAGCGCCGACTTGACCATCGCCATCCGCAGACCGGCGGCGAGGCCGTGGCCCGAGACGTCGGCGACGGCGATCGCGAGCCGGCCGTCGGCCAGGTGGACGAGGTCGTAGTAGTCGCCGCCGATGGCCGTCGACGGTCGGAAGTAGCTGGCGAAACGCAGGCCTCCCGGCGCGTCGTGTGGATCGGCCTCGAGCGACTCCGGCAGGAGGCTGCGCTGCAGCTCCTGGGCGATCATCAGCTCGCGCTCCCAGATTTCCTTCTGCGCCGCCGTCGCCACCAGCTCCTCGAGATTCTCCGCCATGGCGTTGAAACTGCGCTGCAGCGCGCCGACCTGGTCGCGCCGCTTCACGTCGATGCGCGTGCTGAAGTCGCCGCGCTGGATGCGCCGTGTCGCTTCGCTGAGGCGGTTCACGGCGCGGCTGAGGCTGAAGATCATGAACAGCGCCATGCCGAGGGCGACGAGATAGATGTCGAAGGTGAAGAGGAAGAGGACGAAGAACAGCAGGTACACCGCCGCGCCGACCTCGGCCGAGGCCGGCACCAGCGACCACACGACGGCGCGCGGCGTCGCGGTCAGAGTGACGGCCAGGCTCTCTCCGGCCTGATCGCCGCTGTCGGCGTCGAGGAACGGGCGTGCCAGCTCGAGCCATACCAGCCACGGGCGGTCGGCGAAGGACAGAGTCGCCGAGTCGACCTCGAAGAAGTCCAGGATCGCCGCCTTGTCGGCGCGCGGCTCGAGAATCTCGAACGGGATCTCGCGAGCTCCGATCTGCAGCACCAGACCGTCGTCGCGGGTGTCCTCGTGCGGCCGCTCGAGCTCGACCCAGATGCCGCTCCGCTCGGAGAGCTCGCGCTCGAGGTCACCGGCGAAGACGGCGACGACGGCCCAGTCCCCAGACACGGCCGCCGCCATCAGCGCTGGCTGGGCGTCGGGCAGGCCGCTGGTGTCGTCGAAGAAGGGGACAGCGTCGGGCGTCGCCGCCTGGGCGGCCTCGGGCCAGGCGTCGGACCACGTGGCCGGCGCGCGCTCGTCGCCCGCGATCCGCGTTCCCTCGCGGTAGATCGCGAAGCCGGCATCGACCAGTTCCGGCCTCTCCTCGGTCGGCCGGCCGAACAGGGCGGCCAGCTCATGGCTCGCCGCGACCTCCAGATCATGGTGGAGTGCGGCGGCGGCGTCGCGGTAGAGGTGCCCGAGGAAGAAGCCCGAGAGAATGTAGAGCCCGACGACCGTCAGCAGCAGCACCAGCGGAATCGGCACGAGGCCGATCAAGAAGTACGAGAACGCCAGGCGTCGGCTGACCCGCCAGAGGAACCACCGGAGGATGCGGCGGGTCGCCCACAGGCAGGCGATCATCGCCAGCAAGAGGAAGACGACGCGCAGCACGACGCCGAGGCCACCGAGTTGCAGGTCGGCGATCCACGCCACCAGACCGCTGAGTGCGACCAGGGCGGCGAGTGTGTTGAGTACGATGTGTCGACGCGTCACGGCGAGAGTGCGGCTCACGGCCACTCGTTCCTACGAGGCGACGCTACCAGGGTTCCGTGCCCGATGGCAGACAGGCGCTGATCGTCGCTCGGCGACCCCTGACGCGGGCGACGCCGTCTGCTACGATTTCGCCGACGTCGGCGCGCCCCGCGGACGCTTCGACCTCGCGCTTTCCTCTTCCCGTGAATTCCGTCGGGCTGCCGCGGCGGCCTGCGGACTTGTCCGAGGCTCTTGCCGATCCATGACGAGCCCAGCGACCCTCGAGCCGTCCGTCACTGCCTCCGAACGCCTGTCCGACGTCGTCATCCGCTTCGCGGGCGACAGCGGCGACGGTATGCAGCTCACCGGTACGCAGTTCACCAACACGTCCGCGCTCTTCGGCAACGACCTCTCGACGTTGCCTGACTTTCCGGCCGAGATCCGTGCGCCGGCCGGTACATTGCCGGGCGTCTCGGCGTTCCAGGTGCGCATCGCCGACTACGACATCCACACGCCGGGCGACACGCCGGACGTGCTGGTGGCGATGAATCCGGCGGCGCTGAAGACCAATCTCGGCGATCTGCGGCGTGACGGCATCTTGATCCTGAACGCCGACGAGTTCAAGAAAACGAGCCTGAAGAAGGCCAAGTACGAGATCGACCCGCGCACCGACGGCAGCCTCGAGGGATACCGGGTTTTCGAGGTCGACCTGACTCGCCTGACGCGCGAGGCGCTGGCCGAGGTCGACCTCGACAATCGCAGCCGGGACCGCTGCAAGAACATGTTCGCGCTCGGCATGATCTATTGGATCTTCAGCCGTCAGCTCGAACCGACGATCGAGTGGCTGCAGCGCAAATTCGCCAAGAAGCCGGTGCTGGTCGAGGCCAACACGCGGGCGCTGAGAGCGGGCTGGAACTACTGCGACATCACCGGCGCCTTCCAGGTGCGCTACGAGGTGGAGCCGGCGGAGCTGGTGCCCGGCACGTACCGCAACATCAACGGCAACTCGGCGCTGGCGCTCGGGTTGGTCGCCGCCAGCCGACGCAGTGGCTTGCCGCTCTTCCTCGGCTCGTACCCGATCACGCCAGCGTCGACGGTGCTGCACGAGCTGGCGCGCTACAAGCAGTACAACGTCACCACGTTCCAGGCCGAGGACGAGATCGCCGCCGTCTGTGCCGCGGTCGGCGCCGCCTTCGGCGGCTCGCTGGCGATCACCACCACCAGCGGACCGGGCATCGCGCTCAAGTCCGAGGGCATGAACCTGGCGGTGATGACCGAGCTGCCGCTGGTCGTCTGCAACATCCAGCGCGCCGGTCCGTCGACCGGGATGCCGACCAAGACCGAGCAGTCCGACCTGCTGCAGGTGCTCTACGGCCGCAACGGCGAATCGCCGGTTCCGGTGATCGCACCGGCCTCGCCGGCCGACTGCTTCGACGCCGCGATCGAAGCGTGCCGCATGGCGGTCCGGGCGATGACGCCGGTGGTGCTGCTGTCGGACGGCTACCTCGCCAACGGCTCCGAGCCGTGGCGCCTGCCGTCGGCCGAGAGCTTGCCCGATCTGCGCGTCGACTTCACCGCCGAGGCCGGAGAGGACGGCTTCCTGCCGTATCGACGCGATCCCGAGAGTCTGGCTCGCGGCTGGGCGGTGCCCGGCACGCCGGGCCTCGAGCACCGCATCGGCGGCCTCGAGAAGGCCGAGAACACTGGCAACGTGTCGTACGACCCGGACAACCACGAGCGGATGACCGCGATTCGCGCCGAGAAGATCGAGCGCCTGGCCGACACGATTCCGCCGCTCGCGGTCGACGGCGAGCCGACGGGCGAGCTGCTGGTGCTCGGCTGGGGCTCGACGCTCGGCGCCATCACCGGCGCCGTCAACCTCGCACGCCAGCAGGGAGTCTCGGTGTCGCGGGCGCACCTGCGCCATCTCTCGCCGCTGCCGAAGAATCTCGGCGAGGTGCTGCGCGGATTCGACACCGTGCTGCTGCCCGAGATCAACACCGGCCAGCTGGCGATGATCCTCCGCGCCCGCTTCCTGCTCGACATCCAGACCTTCTCGCGCGTCCAGGGCCGCCCCTTCCGGCGCGGCGAGATTCTCGACGAGATCCTCCGCCACACCCGACCCGTGACCCTCGCCGCGACCGGAGACACTCATGGCTGACGCCGCCACACTGACGCGCAAGGACTTTCAGAGCGACCAGGACGTCCGCTGGTGCCCCGGCTGCGGTGACTACGCGATCCTGACGGCGGTGCAGAAGCTCTTCCCCGGGCTCGGCCTGCCGAAGGAGAAGCTGGTGGTCGTGTCTGGAATCGGTTGTTCGAGCCGCTTCCCGTACTACATGGACACCTACGGCTTTCACACCATCCACGGCCGCGCGCCGGCGATCGCCACCGGGCTCAAGGTGACGCGGCCGGACCTCGAGGTGTGGGTCGTGACCGGCGACGGCGACGCGCTGTCGATCGGCGGCAATCACCTGATCCACACGCTGCGGCGCAATGTCGGCGTGAAGATCCTGCTCTTCAACAACCGCATCTACGGTTTGACCAAGGGGCAGTACTCGCCGACCTCGGAGGTCGGCAAGCGCACCTCGTCGACGCCGGTCGGCTCGATCGATCCGCCGTTCGACCCGCTGAGCCTGGCCCTCGGCGCCGGCGCCAGCTTCGTCGCGCGCTCGGTCGACGTCTTCATGCCGCACCTGACGGCGACGCTCGAGCGCGCCGCCCGCCACCAGGGCACCGCCTTCGTCGAGATCTACCAGAACTGCAACATCTTCAACGACAAGGCGTTCGCCTACATGACCGACAAGGCCAACCGCGACGCGCAGACGGTGCAGCTGCGGCACGGTGAGCCGGTGGTCTTCGGCGGCGCCGCGCAGCGTTTCGGGCTCCGTCTCGAGGGCTTCTCGCTGCGCGCCGTGCCGCTCGACGGTGAACCCGGCGACGACATTCTCGTATGGGATGAGACCGACCCGGCGCTCGCCGCGTTGATGGCACGCTGCGGACCGCCGGAGCTGCCGACGCCGATCGGTGTGCTGCACGCCGTCGAGCGTCCGGTGTTCGAGAGCTCGGTGGTGGCACAGATCCAGCATGAGATCGAGCACAAGGGCGAGGGAAGCCTCGACGACTTGATCCACGGCGGAGACACCTGGACGGTCGCCGAGTCTCGATGAGCCGCATTGCCCCAGCGACTCGTTCGCCCACACGACTCGTTCGCTGCGACGCCTCGTCCGCCCCAACGACTCGAGAGACTCCGCGATGAGCGACGAAAGCCAGAGCCCCGATCGTCGGGTGCCTTCGACCGACGACGCACCGAGTGCCGATTCGGCGCCCGCCGCGCCGAAGAAGCGCTGGCGGCGGCATGGCGCGGCGTTCTGGAAGGAGTGGATCAAGCCGCTCCTGATCATCGGCCTGGTGATGTTTTCCTTCCGCTCGGCGGTCGCCGACTGGAACGACGTGCCGACCGGCTCGATGAAGCCGACCATCCTCGAGGGGGATCGGATCTTCATCAACAAGGTCGCCTACGACCTCAAGGTGCCGTTCACCACCTGGCGCGTGGCGCAGTGGGACGATCCGCAGTGGGGCGACGTCGTCGTGCTGCGCTCGCCCGAGGACGGCAAGCGCCTCGTCAAGCGCGTCGTCGGCTTGCCCGGCGATGTCATCGAGGTGCGCGGCATCAACCTGATTCGCAACGGCGAGCCGGCGGCCTACTCGCAGCTCGATCCGTGGGTGCGCGAACAGGTCGACAGCGGCGCGCTGCGCCAGGCCCAGTTTCTGTTCGCCGCGGAAGAGATCGACGGCCGCAGCCACCCGATCATGATCGGAATGGGTTCGGTGCTGCCGCCGCCTGGACCGTTCACCGTCCCCGACGATCACTTCTTCGTCATGGGCGACAACCGCGGCAACAGTCGCGACTCGCGCTACTTCGGCGAGGTGCACCGCGACGAGATCCTCGGCGAGGCGACCGCGGTGGCGCTTTCTTTCGACCGCGACAACTACTTCCGCCCGCGCTGGGAGCGCTTCTTCACGCGCCTTCCCTGAGCGCCGGCCCGGAGAATCCATGGCCCTGGCGAATATCCCGACGATCGACCTGTCCGACTTCGGCGGCGACCCGGAGGCGCATCGTCGCCTCGTGAGCCTGCTCGGCGACGGCCTCACCGAGTTCGGTTTCGTGACGATCGAGAACCACGGCATCGACCAGGATTTGGTGCGCGCCGTCTACGACGACTTCGAGGCGTTCTTCGCCCTGCCAGACGCGGTGAAGGCGAAGTACTCCGGGATCGAGGGTGGAGCGCGCGGCTTCACGCCGTTCGGCGTCGAGCACGCCAAGGACTCCGCGCAGCCCGATCTCAAGGAGTTCTTCCACGTCGGCCAGATGCCGCCTGGGGATCATCCGCTGGCCGGCGTCTACCCGCCGAACGTCTGGCCCGACGAGGTGCCGAGCCTCGAGGCCAACGCCTCCCGTCTCTATCGCCGGCTCGAGGACGTCGCTCGGGCTGTGCTTCAGGCGAGTGAGGAAGTGTTCGAGCTCGAGCGCGGGACCTTCGCGTCGATGATGGACATGGGCAACTCGATTCTGCGCGCCATCCACTATCCGCCGCTCACCGGCGACGTGCCCGACGGCGCGGTACGCGCCGCCGCACACGAGGACATCAACCTGATCACGCTGCTCTGCGAGGCCACCGAGTCGGGACTCGAGCTGCTCACACGTCAGGGCGAATGGCTCGAGGTCGAAGCGCTCGAGGGCCAGATCGTCGCCGACGTCGGCGACATGCTCTCTCGCGCCACCAACCAGGTGCTGCCGGCGACCACCCACCGCGTGGTCAACCCGACCGGCGCGAAAACCTCGACCGACCGCTACTCGATCCCGTTCTTCGTCCACCCGTATCCGAGCTGCGACTTGAGTGTGATGGACGCCTTCGTCACCGAGGACCGTCCGCCGCGATTCGAGCCGATCACCGCTCAGGAATTCCTAGACGAGCGCCTCCGCGAGATCGGCCTCAAGGCCTGACGCTGGCCCACCGTCGCGATGCGGACTCGCTTCAGGAGGAAAAAGAGGCATGTGATCGCCTCGAAGTGGCCCGAGACCGAACCGGATCCGACTGACATTGCTGCTCGTGTTCGCTATGTCGGCAGCCCAGAGCACAAGGCGTACCCCAGTGCCGCCGGTCCCCCACGTCCTCGCCCTGACGCGACCCTCTGTGATCCGAAATACAAGGGGCGCGAGGAAGAGCTCTCTGGATACTTGAAGGAGGCGATCCGCAGAGAGGTCGTTTCCTCACAGTTCGAGTCTGGATTTCCGCGTTATGTTTGGCTCTGGCTGGAGGGTGTACTCTACGAAGCGCGACACATCAACGGCCCCCATGGTACTTATAAGGCATATGCACTGGTCGATGAAGCTGAGTATCCCAAGGATCCGCGACGCCTGCTCGAAGGTGCCGAGGGCTGAGCCGAGCCGATGAGAATCGAGATCGAATGGGTCGATGGCGAGGGGATCGCCGATCCGATTCTCGCTCAGACCTACTGCCGCCTCGAATGGAGGATCGGCGATCGGGTCGTCACGAGAGCGGCATCCGGTCCATCCCGAAGCCTGGTCGAAGGAGTGCACGTTTCGGTCTTTCCACTCTTCGAATGGATGGTCGAGAACTGGTGGTTCTTGCTCGCGGAGCCGTCTCTCGTCGAAGAAGGGCGGAGAACGGGCCGCGACCTCGCTCGCAATCGACGAATCGCCGATTGGATGAAGCGTCACTCGCTCTTGGCGGCCCAGGAAGGTTGGATCTATCCTGATCTCCGGTTCTCCTGGGACGATGGACGAATTGCAGCACGATGGTCTTCGGATCCCGAGGTTCTTGGTTCCGAAGGCAGCCGTCTCGTGCAGTACCTCAGCGACGGTTGGGCGCAACTGGACTATGATGAGACCGTGTCGGAACTGCAGCGTTTCGGCAGTTCGGTCATCGATCGATTGTCTCAGTCTAAGATCGCGGCTGACCTTTCGATCGATCGGGAGTGGCGAGAAATCCTCGCGACGAGTGGACGTGAAGAAGTGGTCAATCGATCCCTCGCCGCACTCGGGTTCGACCCCTACGATCCCGCGGACGAGATTGACAGACTCGCCGGCGAGATCGAAGCGATCCTCGGCGGGATCCAGAGCCGGGTCGCTCAGGATTTCTTCACCGCGTCAGACCAACATTCGTTCGAGAAAGACCGGTGTCTGATCGACGCTGTCGTCGAACAGGCGGAAACCGAGCCGTCTTCAGGGCGGAGTCCGTTCGCGACCGACTCCCTCAATGGATCGACTCCATTCGAGAGAGGCTACAGTCATGCACGGCAGTATCGAGACCAGCTTGGACTCGACTCACTGGTCGAGTCAGAGCAGTTCGGGACGCTCGAAGAGTCTTCAGGGCGTCGATTCGAGCTGCGGACTCGGTCGTTACCGGTCGGAGGTGCGACACTTCGCGCGGCGGTCGAGCGTCCCAATGGACGGTACGCGACGATTTTCAGTCCGATTTATCGTGACGTGCCCACAGATCGTTTCGTCAAGGCATGCAGCGTCTATCATCTGCTGGCGACCGTGGACGAGGGCGAGATGCGTCTCGTAACCTCCGCGAAGACGTCCGATCAGGCCGCGGCGAGGGCATTTGCAGCAGAGTTTCTCGCACCTTCGTCTCTCCTGCGAAGCGAGATCTCTGCGAATCCCGAGCCTCGCGAGATCGATTGCCTCGCCGAGAAGTACCAAGTGAGCTCTCGAGTCATTGAGTACCAGGTGCAGAATCATGGGCTTGGGGAGCTCGCGGTCGCCTGAACCGCTCGAGATCCGGCACCCGTCAGACCTCGACCTCGTGCATCATCCAGTCGGCGGTGACGCGGAAATAGTGGTGGCTGCCGTAGTGGGCGAGGTTGCGCACCGCCGAGGCGTAGATGCAGGCGAAGTCGTCGACCTGGCTGCCGAAGAGGCTCTTGTTCGAGCCCTGCTTGAACAGTGAGCCCCAGTACGGGTTGACGCTACGCGAGATGCGGCTCTGCAGGCGTGCCGCGTGTTGACGCATCGCTTTGTGCTCGGTGCGCAGGGTCTTGAGCTGCGTCTGGACCTCGCTGAGCGTCGGGATCTCGCTCGGGTCGACGCCGTCGCGATCGATCTGGTCGGCGAGGCGGAAGACGTCGTGCAGCGAGTCCATCTGCAAGCCGAGGTCGGCGAGCTCGGAGCGCAGCACGTCCATGTGCCGTAGCTGCGACTCGAGGCGCTTGCGCACTCGCAGCTCGTCTTCCAGCTCGGAGACCACCAGGGCGGTCCGCCAGGTCGAGCTGAGCTTCGACGACAGGACGTCGCCGTAGATGTGGTCGCCGACGTAGAGCACCTGCTCGCCGGGGACGTCGAGCAGCTGCATCAGGCCTTCACGCGAGCCGCCGGCGTAGACGCCGCCCCAGTCCGGCACGTCGACCTCTTCCTGCGGCGTGCCGTCCTCGGCGAGGCGGACGAACGGCTTCGACTTCTTGAAAAAGCCCGGCTTGCGCGCGTCGACGATCACCAGGTCGAACATGTCGCGCCAGCGGTCGACGCCGTGCGACCAGTTCTCGAACAGCTGACGGCACAGACCGTCGGTGTAGAACCACTCGGAGTTGGTGATCAGGATCAGGCGCCGGCCGCGCAGCGCCAGGCGCTCGAGGGCGAGCACCAGTTGCTGGTCGCGCGGCAGATAGTGATCGAGATCGGCGAGCACGGTGCGCTTCAGGCTGCCGTCGGCGTGGATCGAGTCGATCGCGCGGCGCGTGTCCTGGAAGAGCTTGGCGTACGACTCGAGGCGCAGGCGCTCGGGCGCCCGCCGCGAGAGGTCGATCAGCTCCGAGAAGATGTTGACCTCGGGCAGCTCGAACAGGGTGTCGACGAAGTAGAAGCGGCTCGATGCCGGGTTGATCGGCTCGCGACGGTAGAGGTGCCCGCGCTCTTCGGCGTTGAGAAACTCGCGGCCGTGATAGGCGCGGCCGACGTAGCGGTGCCGATTCATTTTCAGCACCGTGCCCTCCGCGGTGTCGAGAATCAGCCCGCGGCGGCAGAAGTCGCTGCGGAACTCGGCCTCGAGCACGGCGCGCGGATAGTCGAACTGTTCGACCAGGCGATCGAGCGTGAGCTCGAAGGCGAGGCGCGACATCGCCGTCTGGTCATAGTCGGCGAGCGTCCAGTCGAGGTCGAAGCCGACGTGCGCGATCTTCTCCATGCGCAGGGTGCGATTGACGAAGACACGTCGTTCCTGCGGCGGTGGCTCAGCCGAGAGCGTGTGACGCAGGAGCTCGAGGTGGGCGGACGGCTTGAAGCCGTCGAGCGGCGCAGGGTCGATGGGGGAACGGTACATGAGGATAGACGCCGCGCCGTCAGGCGGCGACCTCGCGCTGTTCGTCGTCGAGGCGGTAGATCTCGTCGAGGGTCTGGCTGCGCGCCTTCTCGATGCGCTGGAAGCGTCGCTGGAACTGCATCGACGCGAAGAGCACGAACTCGTCGACATCGAGGCCGAAGGGCGGGTCGGGGTACTCGGCGAAGAGCTCCTGGACGACGCCGAGCGCGAGCGGCAGCAGCTCTTGCATGCGCGCCTCGACGACCTGCCAGAGGTCGTCGCCGTGCTCTGCGACCAGCCGCGAGAGCAGGAACACCCCGTAGGCGAGGTGCCGTGCCTCGTCGCTCTTCAGGTGGCCGACCACCGTCTGCATGCCGGGCAGGATGCCGTTCTCTTGCAGCATCTTGGCGTAGGCGTGGTAGCCGGTCTCGGCGAGCACGCCCTCGACGATCATGTTGTACGTCACCGAGGCGGCGGCCTGAGCGCTCGGCGACGGATCGTCGCGCAGCGCGCCGAGCGCTGTCGGCAGCTCGTGGTGGAAGATCTGCTCGTAGCACGGTCCCTGGAACGCGGCGAGATCGGTGCGATCGACGACCACCTCGGTGAGGAAACGGTCGAAGGCTTCGACGTGCTTCGCTTCCTCCCAAAGGAACGAGGTGAGGAACATCTCCTCCTCGAGACGCCCCTCGCCTGCGATCGCCTGGATCAGCGGCAGCAGGTCGAGCGTCACCGACTCTTCGCCGGCCTGGAACAAGCTCGTTTGATGCAGGATCACCCGCTGCTCGAGCGGGCTGAGGCGCTGCCAGTGGGCGCGATCCTGCGAGAAATCGATCGCCTGCGGATCCCAGATGCCGATCTTCTTCGCTTTGTGCCACAGGCGCATCGGCGGCAGCCGGTGGTCGAGGCCACGACTGTCGAGGGTGCGGAACTCGCGCGCTGCGGCAGGCTCCGACATGGCGGGCGAGGGACTGTCGGGAGAGACGGTGGGAGAGTCGGCCATGGGGCCTCCATGCGCTGCGGCCGCCGGGCGTTCGCCGCATGCTGCGGCACGTGACGGACGGCCGCCGGTCAGTCGTCGTGGGGAAACCGGGACGGCACCCGTCCGGCCGCCGCCACCAGCTCCTTGCTCGCGGTGACGTAGGGCAAGAGCTTCGGCAGCTGGCCGCGGGTCAGCTTGAGCTTGCCCGACATCAGGCCGAAGATCGGCTCGAGCTCACCGGCGAGCACGCGCCGCCAGGTGGCGAGGTCGGCCTGCAAGACATAGTCGGTGGCATCGAGCGCCGGCGCGATGTCATCGCCCGCCAGCGCGCGCGCGTCGCGGCAGGAGCCGTGCCACAAATCGAGGCGCACCGCGCGCGCGACGCCGCCGTCGGCGTCCGTCAGGGCCAGAGCCAGTGGACCTTCCCAAGAGGCCGCGGCCTGGCGATACTCTTGGCTGCGGGCGATCTCGTCGGCCCAGGCGTCGACCCAGGGTTGTGTGAACACTTCATGCATCCGGCGGATCTTACCCGATCGACCTCGTCAGCGATCGTTCGGCCACGCGCCAGCCATCCGATGGACGCCGAGCGACGAATCCGTCACTGTGCGACGGTATCGCCCAGAACGCCAGTCTGCCCGACGACCGGAGACCGCCATGGCCACCCCCCGCTCCTTCGATCGACGATCCACTTCGTCCCCCCGCCTACGTCGCCTCGGCTCGGTGTCGCTCCTGCCGACCGTCGCGCTGACGTGCGCCGTCGGGCTCGCGACCGTCCACACCGCCGTGGCCGAGCCGGCCGGCCTGCTCGAGAGCCTCGACTCGTCGTGGATCGAGAACTCCGCGTGGTACCAGGGGGACGCCGAGATCAACCTCTACGATGGCACCTTGGTGATCTACGGCGAGCCACGTGCGGCCGAGCGCATCGTCCACATCTTCGTCACCGAGGCGCACGATCCGGACCTGCTGGTCAAGGCCGACGACTGGCGCCGCGACGATGCCGTCGGCATGTTGAAACTGAACTACGTCACCGAGGCGCAGACCGGCGTCTACTACTACAACCAGATGTTCAGCTTCTTCTTCGAACGCGCCGCCATGAACCTCGCCAAGATGACGCTCGCCAGCCACGAATGGTGCGGCAACACCTTCAAAGAGCTGGTCAACTTCCGCCATGCCGACGGCAGCGCCTGGCACGAGTACGAATTCAATACGTACTGGGACGGCGAGGGAGACGGCTCGTTCGACGTCTCGTTCCCGGACGACCTCGTGGTCTACGAGTCGCTGCCCGGCCAGCTGCGTCCGCTGCGCTTCGCGGAGGGTCTCGAAGTGCGCTTTCCGCTGCTCGGCCGACAGCTGTCGAGCCGGGTCAAGCCGCCGACGCCCCAGCCCGCGACCCTGCGCGTCGCCTCGCGCGGCGCGGTCGAGGTGCCGGCCGGTCGCTTCGACGCCTGGACCCTCGAGCTCGAGCACGAGGGTGGTGTCGACACCTTAGTCTTCGAGGCCGCCTTTCCAAACCGAATGCTGCGCTGGCAGCAGGCCGGCGGTGATCGCTTCGTGCTGCGCCACAGCGACCGCATGGCTTACTGGCAGAAGAACGCGACCGGCGACGAGGATCTGCTGGAGTGAGCTCGACGGGATCCGCCGGTCTCGAGTCTCTTCCGTAAAGAAGGGTCGGCCGTAAAGATCGTGTCGAAATCGCCGCCTCGCCGGGGCACACCAGCCGACGGGCTTGCTCGTGCCGGGCGCAAGCGATAGCGTTTCGCGCGTCATGAACAGCTTATTTCGAATCCCGACGACCCAGTGTCTGACATTCCAACCTGCTGTGCGTTCGCGACGAGCCACCGTGCTCGCCCGCGCACTTCCTCTCTTCGCCCTTGGGCTCGTGCTCGCGATGCCCGCCACGGCACAGCAAGACGACTTGCTGACGCCGCCGCCCGGCGCCGAGCATCACGACTCGGGCCTGATCTCGATGGTGCTGGTGCCCGGCAGCGGGCTCCAGCCCGACGCGAACGATCTCGTCGCCGTGCACTTCACCGGCTACACGAAGGCCGGTGCCGTGTTCCAGCAGACCGAGCCCGACGAGCCGGCGCAGTTCGCGCTCGACAAGGTCTTCCCGGGATGGCGCGAGGGCATCGCGCTGATGCGCGTCGGCGAGACCCGGCGCCTATGGATTCCAGCTCATCTCGGCCCGCCCAACACCGCCGCCGGGCCGCGCGAGGCGATCTTCGACGTCGAGCTCACCGGCATGCGGCGCATGCCCGATCCGCCGGCGCAGCTCAACGAGCCGCCCGAGGAGGCGACGCGCCGCATCTCGGGCGTCTTCACGCGCCAGCTCGAGTCCGGCAAGGGCGATGGTGAGACGCCCGAAGCGGATGGCCGCGTGCTCATCGAGTACACCGCCTGGAACGAGCAGGGCGTCGTCTTCGATTCGACGATTCCGCGCGGTCGACCGACCGCGTTCCAGCTCGACCGCGTGCTGCCGGCGTTCGCCCAGGTGGTCCAGGAGATGACGGTCGGCGAGCGCCAGATGCTGTGGATCCCGCGCCAGGTGCATGCCGGCCAGTGGCCGAACGCGCCGAAAGGAATGATGGTGATCGACGTCAAGGTCGTTGGCCTGCTCGGCGACTCGATGATGTCGATCGGACCGGAAGCGGCGCCGGGTGCTCAGCCGATGCAAGGGCAACCGAACCAAAGCCCGACGGGCGGCGGTCGCTGACGTGAACGTTCCGACGACTCGGTCGACAAGACCGGCCACGACGTCGACGACGGAGACGAGCGCGGGATGAGCTCGCGTCGCTTCAGTGGTGGCGGTGGGGGCGGCTACAGCGGTGGCGGCTTCCGGGGCGGTGGCTTCGGCGGCATGCAGCTCGCGATGCCCGGTCCGCCGCCGGTCGACATCCTGTGGCTCCTCGGAGTCCTCTTCGTCACCTACGCGCTCGACGCCTTCGTCGCCGGCAAGGCGCTGGTGAGCATGCTGCAGATGACGTCGCTGGCGTGGAGCCGCGGCTTCCTCTGGCAGCCGCTGACCTATCCATTCGCCGCCGACTTCACCGGCCTCTGGTTCCTGCTCTCGGGCCTGATCATCTGGTGGTTCGGCGGCGACGTCTTCCGCGCCCTGGGTCGCAAGCGCTTCTGGACGGTCTTTCTCTCGGCCACGGTCGGCGGCGGCGTGGCCGCGGCCCTGGTCGACGCCACGCTGCACGCCTTGGGCGGCGCGACGGCGTATCCGTTCGTCTTGATGCAGGGCACGCAGGTCGTCGCGGCGGTTCTGATCGTCGCGTTCGCCGCGCTCTTCGCCAACGCCACGATCCTGCTCATCGTGCTGCCGATCCGCGCCGGCTGGTTCCTGTGGATCGAGATCGCCTTCGTCGTCGTCGGCTTCCTGTCGACCAAGGACTTCCCGGGCTTCGTCGGCATGCTGCTGGTGATCGGCATCACCTATTGGAGCGTCACCGGCGACGGCCCGCTGCGGCGCCTCGACCGCCTTCGGCTGCGGCTGCGACACTGGTGGATCAGTCGCCAGATGAAGCAGCGGCGGGGCAAGAGCGGCCTGCGCCTGGTCGATGACGAGAGCGACGGGCCGACGCGCGGGCCGTGGGTGCACTGACGAACCCGCTCGAGCCCTTCCACCCGATCGTCCGCTCCTGGTTCGCGGACGAGATCGGGACGCCGACCGAGGTTCAGCGTCTCGCCTGGCCGCGCATCGCGACGGGCGAGCACGTCCTGGTGTCGGCGCCGACCGGCAGCGGCAAAACGCTCACCGCCTTTCTGTGGGCGCTCGACCGCTTGTTCACCGGCGCCTGGCCGGCGGGCGCGGTGCGCGTGCTGTACGTCTCGCCGCTGCGCGCGCTCAATACCGACATCCGGCGCAACCTCGAAGGGCCGCTCGAGGCGCTGGTTCGGCGCTTCGCCGCGCACGATCCGGCGACACCGACGATCCGCGTCGCCACACGCTCGGGGGATACGCCGACCGCGGAGCGGCGCAAGATGCTGCGCCGTCCGCCGGAAATCCTGGTGACGACGCCCGAGAGCCTGAACATCCTGCTCACGTCGCAGAGCGGTCGGCGGCTGCTCGGCGACCTGCGCGCGGTGATTCTCGACGAGATTCACGCTGTCGTCGGCTCGAAGCGAGGGGTGCACTTGCTCACCGCGATCGAGCGCCTGGTCGACCTGTCGGGCGAGTTCCAGCGCATCGCGCTGTCGGCCACCGTGCGCCCGATGGAGACCGTGGCGGCGATGGTCGGCGCGCTCGCGCCGGGAGTCGGCGGTGCGGCGACGCCGCGCCCGGTGCGCGTCGTGCAATCGCGCGAAGCGAAGCGCTATGACGTGCGCGTCGCCTTTCCGCTCGCCTCCCTCGCCGACGCCGAGCGCGAGGCACTCGACGAGGATCCGCGCGGCGCTCGTGACGGTGGCGACGACGGAGTCTGGCACGCGCTGGTCGACGATTTTCGGCGCCGGGTAGAGCGGAACCGCTCGACGCTGCTTTTCGCCAACAGCCGGCGTACCACCGAGAAAGTGACACGCTTCCTGAACGACGGTGAGCGTGGGTCCGAGCTCGCCTATTCACACCACGGCTCGCTGTCGCGCGCGGTGCGCCAGGAAGTCGAGCGACGGCTCAAGGACGGTGAGCTGCGCGCGATCGTCGCCACCAGCTCGCTCGAGCTGGGAATCGACGTCGGTGCGCTCGACGAGGTGCTGCTGGTGCAGACACCGCCTTCGATCGCGGCGGCGATCCAGCGCATCGGCCGCGCCGGCCACGGGGTCGGCGAGGAGAGCCGCGGCGTCTTCTACCCGACGCACGGCGCCGACCTGCTCGAGGCAGCGGTGGTGGCGCGCGCGGTGGTCGAGCAGGAGATCGAGGAGCTGCGGCCGGTCGAGGCGCCGCTCGACGTCCTCGCCCAGGTGCTGCTGTCGATGATCGTCGCCGAGGAGTGGTCGCTCGACGAGCTCTTCGACGCGATCCGCACCACCTGGGCGTATCGCCGCCTGCCGCGGCGTCATTTCGACCTGGTGCTCGACATGCTCGCCGGACGCTACGCCGACACGCGCCTGCGCGAGCTGCGTCCGCGCATGCTGATCGACCGCGTTCGCGGCACGGTAAAGGCGCGTGCCGGCGTCGAGCGCATGCTCTACATGGCCGGCGGCACGATCGCCGACCGTGGCTACTTCGCGCTGCGCCACAAGGACACGATGGCCAAGATCGGTGAGCTCGACGAAGAGTTCGTCTGGGAGCGCTCGGTCGGTGACGCCTTCACGCTCGGCGCGCAGACCTGGCAGATCCAGCGCATTACGCACAATGACGTGCTGGTGACGCCGGGGCGCGGTGCTGGCGGCCTGGCGCCCTTCTGGCGCGCCGATGCGCGCGATCGCGGCTTTCACGTCTGCCAGCGGACTGCGGCGTTCCTCGAGGTCGCGGCGCCGCGTCTGCGCAGCGCCGACTTCGCCGAGGAGCTGCGCAGCGTCCATCGCCTCGAACCGGCCGCTGTCGACGAGCTGAAGCGCGTGCTCGAGGAGCAGAAGGCGGCGACCGGGGGCAAGCTGCCGCGGCGCGATCGGCTGCTGGTCGAGCGCTGTCGGTCCAAGGACGGCGCCCGAGACGCCGTCGAGCTGGCGATCGTCCACACCTTCTGGGGCGGGGCGGTCAATCGGCCGCTGGCGATGGCGCTCGAGGCCGCCTGGGAGGAACAGTTCGATACTCCGCCGCGCATCTTCCACGACGATTGGTGCCTGCTCGTCGGCCTGCCCGACGGCGTCGACGCGGCCGAGATCTTCAGCCTGGTGCCGCCCGACCAGGTCGAGATGCTGTTGCGCTCCAAGCTCGAGAACACCGGATTCTTCGGCGCCCGCTTCCGCGTCGCGGCACAGGCGGCGTTGCTTCTACCGCGTGCCGGGTTCCGCCAGCGCACGCCGCTGTGGCTGCATCGCCAGCGTGCGAAGAAGCTGCTCGAGGCGGTGTCGGAGGCCGGCGACTTCCCGATCGTGCTCGAGACCTGGCGGACCTGCCTGCGCGACGAGTTCGACCTCGTGAACCTGAAGCACCGGCTCGAGGCGGTGCGCTCGGGCGCGCTGTCGCTCGAGGAGGTGCGCACCGAGTCGCCGTCGCCCTTCGCCGCCAACCTGATGTGGCAGTACACCAACAAGTACATGTACGACGACGACACGCCGGAGATGCCGGCGTCGCATCTGCGCACCGACGTGCTGCAAGAGCTGGTGCACGCGTCGCATCTGCGTCCGCGTCTGCCGCGCGCTCTGGTCGAGCGGTTCGACGCCAAGGCGCGGCGGCTGGCGCCTGGCTACGCGCCGCCGCCGGGCGACGAGCTGGTGCTGTGGCTGGCCGAGCGGGTGGTGGTGTCCGACGACGAGTGGCTTCGCTTGCTGGCGGCGATCGAGCGCGACCATGGCGTCGACCGCGGCGAGATCGTGGCGTCGGTCGAGGACCGCGCCCTGCGCCTGCGGCCGGCGCTCGGCGTACACCAGGACGAGCCGTCCGTCGGCGTCGTCGTGGCGGCCGAGGTCGTGCCGCGTCTCGAGGCCGCCTACGGCGCGTCGATCGATGCATGGTCACCCCGGGCTCTCGATGCCCTCGCTACCGGTGCCGCCCAGCCGCCGTCGGCCGAGCTCGGCGCGCGCCTGGCGGCGCTGCGCGAGCTCGAGACGCGGTCACGTGACGCTCGGGGGGAGGCTCCCGAGGCCGTCGCCGCTCTGGTCGCCGAATGGTTGCGCTCCACAGGACCGGTCGCGCTCGAGCGGGTCGGGGTCGTCTGGGGGCTCGACGACGCGGCGCTCGAGGCCGTGCGCGAGACCCTGGTCGCCGACGGTGCGGTGGTCGATCGGCTGCGCGTCGATGCCCGCGGCGACGAGATCTGCGACCCGCAGAACCTCGAGATCCTGCTGCGCTGGCTGCGCGCCGAGCAGCGTCCGCAGCTCGAGGCGCTCGACGCCGCCGAGCTGCCGTTGTTTCTCGCGCTGCACCAGGGCCTGGTGCCCCGTGGCGACGGGGTCGATGGCCTCGAGGAGCGCCTGGAGCGCCTCTTCGGCTGGCCGGCGCCGGCGGAACAGTGGGAGATGGAGATCCTGCCGGCACGGCTCGAGCCGTACTATCCCGCCTGGCTCGACGCGGCGCTGGCGCAGAGCGATTTGCTGTGGCTCGGCCTCGAGCCGCGAGCTCGCGGCGGCATGCTCACCTTCGGGTTTCGCGACGACCTGGAGCTCTTCGTCGAGCCCACCCCGTCTACGGGGTCCGGCTCTTCGGATGACGGCTCTTCGGATGAAGGCACTTCGGACGACGGCATTTCGGTCGATCCTGCGGACGACGATCCCGCGGACGACGAGCTCGCCGACGAGACGGCCTCGCCGAGGCCGTGGCCGGGGTCGGAGGCGTCGACGGCGACCGGGGCTGGCACTTCAGACGGATTGGCGGGCGACGAGGACCCTGCGGCACGACTCGCGGCGCTTTTTCCGGGGGGCCGGGGACGCTTCGAGCTCGACGAGCTGGCGGCGCAGACCGGCCTCGGCCTGGCCGAGACTCATCGTCAGCTCTGGTCGCTCGCCTGGCGGGGCCTGGTCACCACCGAGAGCTTTCTCGCCGTGCGCCGCGGTGTCGCGTCGCGATTCGAAGCGCCGGCTTCCGCCGCCGATGCGCCGCCTGCCGCCGAGAGCGCGCGCGGCACTGCCCGCGCGCGGCGCGGTCGCCGTCGGGCACGCTGGCGGCCCGAAGCTCCGCGGCTCGGGCTCTGGACGCCGGTCGACGGCGCGCTCGATCGGGTGCAAGAGCCCGCCCCCCGGGACGACGACGCCTCGGTCGACCTGCTCGCGTCCGAAGAGCTGACCAAGGATCGCGTGCGTCTGCTGCTCGAGCGCTGGGGCGTCCTCTGCCGCGAGCTGGTGGCGCGCGAGCTGCCGACCTTTCGCTGGGCGCGTGTCTTCCGCACCCTGCGCATCATGGAGCTCTCCGGCGAGGTGCTCGCCGGGCATTTCTTCCACGGCATCCGCGGCCTGCAGTTCGCCACCCCGGCGGCCTACCGGCAGCTTGTCCGGGGGCTGCCGCACGACGCGGTCTGGTGGCAAGTCGCCACCGATCCGGCCTCGCTGTGCGGCGTCGACATCGAGGGCTTGCGCGGCACGCTGCCGTCCCGGCGGCCGTCGACCCACCTCGTCTACCACGGCCGCGATCTGGTGGTCGTCTCGCGTCGCCGCGGACGCGCGCTCGAGGTGCGTGTGCCGCCTGAGCATCCTCGCCTGCTCGACTACTTCGACGTCTTCCGCCACCTGCTCACGCGCGAGGTCGGGCCGCTGTCGTCGATCCTGGTCGACACGGTGACCACGGCGTCCGGCGACGCGGCCGAGGACGAGCGGGTCGAGGAGCCCGCGGCGCGCTCCGAGGTCGTCCGTCGCCTCGAGAGCCTGTTCCGAGTCACCCGCGAGGGCGCCTCGGTGCGGCTCTGGCGCTCGTACCGATGAAGTGTCGCCGGGCGAGCGTTTCAGCATGGCTACTGCTCGCGGTGGCGGTCGCAGCTGGCTGCCATCTACGGCCGCGGCAGGGATCGCTTGACGGCGGCTCGGACGGCTCGGCCTTCAAGGGCGCCCTTCCCGGGTACGTCTCTCGCGCCTGCGGTTTCGACCTCGACGACGACGGCGTGATCGGCGAGCCGGTGGACGACTGCCGCGTCTGTGACGGCCGGACGACCGATCCGGACGGCGACGGGGTCGACGAGAGCCTGCTCTACGTCGACTGTTCGGATGGCGTGGACGACGAGAGCTGCGGCGCGCCGGACCGACCGTGTCGCACGGTGACCTGGGCGTGGACAGAACGAGCGATGGCGGTGGGGGAGGCCGACGCCGAGGACATCATCTGCTTTCGTGGTGTGTGCTCGCCGGAGGTGTTGACGCCGTCGGTGGGAGGCGTCTTTCCAGCACCCGACAATGCGCGCAGGGACGATGAAGACGTGCGTGGTTGGCGCGAAGTGCCAAGCACGGGGCGCCAGGCGCGGCCGTTTCGTGTCGCCACCGACCCGACAATGCTGGTCGGCTGGGACAGTGACGGTGACGGGTCGTATCCGCCGCACGACGACGACGATCTCGCGGTGCTCGACGGCGGAGGCGATCCGGCGCTCGTCGGTGACGGCCTGTCGCGCGCCTTCCGGCTTGGCGCGCCCAATCGAGGCCTCGAGATGGCTCACTTCGTGGTGCGCGACTACGGCGCCGACACCGACGTCGAGCAGAGCGGCTTCATCCACTTCGGCCGCCGCGGAGACGACGCGCTCGAGCTCGTCCACCTCCACGATCTGTCGCTGCGCGGTATCAACCGCGAGCAGCCGACGCAGGGGCATCGGATCGTCTTCAACTTCTTCACCGGCGGCACGCGCGTGCACCACCTCGCCTTCGTCAACCTCGAGGTCCTCGACGCGTCGGGCTTCATGGTGCGCGGCTCCGGGCCCGATCTGCCGGGGCTCGGCATCGACGGACGCGACGACGGGCCGCTGCGCTTCGAACGCCTCACTGTCACCGCCGACGGCTGCGACCACTCGAGCGAGGCTTGCCGCCGCGGTGGCGGCTCGGCCTTTGTCGGCTGGAAGCTCTGGGGCTATGTCGACGGAGTCGAGATCCTCGACTCGTCGTTCGACGCGCAGCTCGGCGACACGCCGGCCTGGGAGCCGAAGCCCGATGGAAACGGTGGCGCGGTGCTGGTGAACGCGACGCAGTGTGCGCGCGGATTCACCGTGCGCGGAAATCAGATCCGCGATTTCAAGATCGCCTTCGAGGCGCAGGGCGGCGACGGTCTCTACTGTGGCTACGATCCCGAGCACGATCCGCCGCGGCGTTGGCCGCGGCCGACCGGCGGCATGGTGTTCGAGGACAATCTCGTCGTCAATACCTACGGCCCATGGCGTGCCGGCGACATCCCGGTGCTGCTGCGCGGCGGCGACGACGTACGTCGCACCCTCGGCGACGTGCGCATCGCGCGCAACCTGATCGTGTCGACCGACGGCTACGACGCCTGCATCCTGGTCGACGTGCGGCAGCGAGGTGGAGAGGCCCCGGGGCGCGTCGAGATTCTCGACAATCTCTGTTGGGGAAGCCGCGCCGAGGGACGGGCCGTCGGCCTGCGCCTCGGTCTCGGTGCACGCGAGCGCGAGCGCTTTCGCGGCGACGCGCGCGAGATCGACCCGGCGCTCGGCGAGCGCGTCGGCGGCCAGGACGACGTGGTGGTGCGGGGGAACGTTTTTGGCGGCATGGACGCCGACGATGTCGCGCTCTGGCTCGACGAGCTGCCGGAACGCTTCGTCTCTGCCGACAATCTGGTCGATCCCGACGCGCGCTTCCGCTGGCTCGGCGACCGCGTCCGCAGCATCGAAGACCTGACGGCAGCGGTCGGTGTGGATCTCGGCTTCGCCGCGTGTGCTCGCTCCCCGAGCACCGAGGCGGCGACGGCGGACCTCGACGACGACCGGTGCCTGGAGGCGTTGCGGCGTCTCGAGCCCATTGACGCGTTGATAGACGAGAGCACCGCGTGGTGAATTCGCGACGGACGGCTGTGTGTGCAGTCGCCGGACAAGTCGTGGTGAATGACTCTCACGGTTCGCGGTTCGTCCCGCGCACTGATACGTTGATCAATACTTCTCTGCGGTGTCGAAAGACGACTCTCATCCCCGCCTATGCTCTCCCCCGAGAGCTCCCAGAATCGCCAGAAAGGACCGACCCGATGTCGAGACTGTTGCCGTCCTCGCGGACGACCGTCCGTTGCTGTCGTCTCGTGTTCGTCAGCCTCGCCGTGCTCGCTTGTGTAGCGATGCCGGCGTCCGCGCACGAATCCCATGCCGGTGACACGCACACGAGCCATGCGGCGGTGCCGCCGGACGCCGAGATCTGGGCCGTCGAAGGCGCAGTCACGTCGTTCTCGTTCGACCCGGTGCAGCTCGCCGACTTCGGTCTCAGTCTCGAGGCGGTGCGCACCAGCGGCGCGATCGACCACCACGTGCTGTCTGTGGCGCGCGGGGACGACCTCGCCTTCGCGGCCGTGGCGCCGCTCAGCCTCGGTCTGGCGGTCGACGACGGTGTGCTGCTCGGCTTCACCAGTGGCGGGCTGCAGCATCAGGGTGGCTTCCACGTGGCTTGGGATGGCCTCACCGAGGGCAAGGCGTCGCTCGACGGCTTTGTGCTGCGCCCGGCGCAGCGCGGTACGTCGACCGATCCGCGCGCGGTCGAGATCCTCGGCGCCGACGGTGCCGTGCTCTTCCTCGCCGACATGATGCACTACGCTCTCGCCGTGTCCGACAGCGGCCTCGACGTCTTCAACGCCGACCTGCGCATCGCCCCCGAGCTCGCTCGCCGCATGGGCGAGCCGCTGCTCGCCGGAACCTCGCTCGGCGTGCTGTCGATGCATGCCTCGGTCGTCTGGCCCGGAACGCGGCCCGCCACCGCCGCCGACGGCGCGACGCCGATCGCCGGCAACCCGCCGCCGTGCAACGACTTCGATACCGGTGACGTCGACGTCGGTCTCACGGCGATCGGCTCGGTCAGTCAGTCGGTGCGCCAGGGAGGCTTCGTCGGGGTCACGCCGTCGGCGCGGCTGAAAAACGTCGGCACCGCCAACGTGCCCTGGTACAGCAAGTTCACCGGGCCCTTCCCGCCGTACAACAACGATCAGCATCCGTTCCTGGTCTGGGCGCTCTACCGCCTGGTCGACGGCCAGGTGCATCAGCTCGGCATTTCGGACGTCAAGCACGCCTTCCTGACCCTCAACATCAGCTGCGATCCGGGCGCCTGCACCGACAGCCACATTCTCGGCCTGGGATGCGAGGACGTCTACTCCGAGGGCACGAACAACAGCTACAACTCCCTTTCGTTCCGCGACGAGGTCGAGTCGAATCTCGGCCTGTGGGAGGCCACCGGCTCGCACTTCGATCAGAACAGTGATGGCTCGCAGGATCACCCCAACAGCAATCCCGACAGCGGAACCGATCACCGCATGCTCGCCGCCGAGGCCGACCTCGACACGCCGGGTGCCGACTACTACATCGAGGCCTGGTACGTGGTGCGCGAAGACATCAACATCTTCAACTCGATGGGACGCGAGCGCGTGACGCCGAGTCAGAGCGGGTCGGGCAACTGGAGCTTCTCGGTCGCCGGGGGCAGCTTCGAGCAGGGACCGGTGCTCGATCTCTGGGTCGACCCGATCGCGCCCCCGGCCGGGACAGCCAACAGCAAGCACGACACCGGACAGGGCTGGGTCCAGGTGGCGGTGCGCACGACGGACCTGGGTGGCGGCCTGTGGCGCTACGAGTACGCGCTGATGAACCACGACTTCGATCGCAAGGTCGCGTCGGTGCAGATTCCTCACGGCGGCGGCATCGTCGCGTTCGACTACAGCTTCCGCGACGTCGACCAGGACACCGCCAATGACTGGATTCCGACGCTCGACGGCACCGCGGTCACGTTCACGGCGCCGAACGCCGATGCGGCGCTCGACTGGGGCACAATGCTCAACGTGGGCTTCACCGCCGACGCCGCGCCGCTCGAACGTTCGATCGTGGTCGGTGCGAGCGAGCTCGATTCGATCAACTCGTTCCTGCTGACGAGTCAGGCGCCCGGACCGGGTTCCGGCGCGCTCGTCTTCATCGATGGCTTCGAGACCGGCTCCACCGGTGCCTGGAGCAGCACGTCGCCCTGATCCGATCGATCGAAGCAGGGAGCGAAAAGGCCGGGCGGCGTCGCTGCCCGGCCTTTTTCGTGATCGCACACTTCTCGTGCTTTCGTGGCCGACGACGTTTCTCGAAAATTGCTCGATATCGCTCAGAAACTTGGATTCATCTGTGACAAGGTGTTAGTTTATCGAGAGAAGATGTTCATGTACTGCTCGAGTGGATCGGTCGAGTTGTTTCTGAAGGGAGACATGATGAGACTGAAGACCCTTGTATTCACCCTCTCGATCGCTGCGCTGCTCGCGGCGCCGGCGTGGGCGCAGCCGATCATCACGGCCGGAAGCGACATCTGGGAAACCTCCGGCGGTACCGGGTACAGCTTCGCCGACAATCCGCTGCCGCCGGGATTCTTCTGCGCCGACTCTGCCGCGTTCTCCGACACGATTCAGCTCGAGGGTCTGCCGCTGACGACCTTCCCCGCGGGCGCCGCCGGCAACGCCGACACTCTCATCGTGCGCTACAACGATGTCGATCTCTCGGCGGGGGCGGGTATCGCCGAGATCTCGGTCGCCGCGATGAGCCTGCGCAGCCAGCCCTTCACCGTGCCCGGCTGCGACGACGAGTTCGTTGCCTACGCCTGTACCTGCGGTGACCAGCCGATCACTGAGATCGAGCTGAAAGTCGACACGTGGAGCCCGCTCTGTGGTCGATTCTCCGGGCAGCTGGAGATCAACGTCTGCATGACCTTTGTCAGCCAGATCACCGGAGACGTCCTCGGACCGGTCGACACGTCGGTCTTCTTCGACTTCACCGACAACTCCTTCTGTGACCAGGGACGATCGACGACGGTCGCGAACGCGTTCCACGTCGCCGCGGTCTGCCCCGGGCTCGGTGACGGCCAGTGGGCGACGGTGCCGGGCACCAGTAACTTCTTCCCGGGCTGGAATGCTCCGGCAGTGATGAGCACCAAGACCTGCCTCGAGCTCTACGGCCACCTCACCGAGTGCCATTCCTCCTATGGAACGGCCGATCACGAGCATTGCGTCAACCCGGTGTGCTGTGGCTCGGAAGGCGTCCCGTGTCCACAATGACACCTTGGCTCTAGGTGAGCACGGCAGCTCGGAGCCTCGGAGCTCGAACCCCTGGACGGCCGGCTGGATGCCGGCCGTTCTCTTTTTCTGGGTTCCTCGACCGCGGGTCGCTCGGTGGTCGGTGCTTCGCGAAGAACGAGCGATCAGTCGAGGGCAGTGAGTCGACGCGCGGCGTCGAGGACGCGCCGTGCGGCCTCGGTCCAGGTGAAGGTCCGCGCGCGCTCGTGGCCGCGTTCGGCCAGCCGGTGCCGAGCGTCGGGGTTCTCGAGCAGCTCGCGCAGCGCCGCGGCCAGCGCCTCGGCCGAGGTCACGTCGACGCAGCGCGCCGCGTCGCCTGCGACTTCGCGCGTCGCGCCGCGATCGCCGGTGACGACCGGGCAGCCGCAGGCCATGGCCTCGACGAGCGGCAGGCCGAAACCCTCGGCCAGTGATGGGTACACGAAGAGTGTCGCTGCCGCGTAGAGATCCGCCAGCTGTTCGTCGCTCGGTCGTCCGAGGCGTTGCAGCCGGCCGGCGTCGGCCGTGGCGTCGAGGCGCGCGAGCAGTCGCTCATTGCGCCATCCACCGCCGCCGGCAAGGGCGAGTGGAACGCGGCGCGCCAGCTCGGCGGGCAAGAGCTCGTGGGCGTCGAGCAGCGTGTCGAGATTCTTCCGCGGCTCGAGCGAGCCGACGGCCAGGATGTAGCCGTCGGTGGCTCCGCTTCGCAGCCCGTAGCGCTCAGCGACGCGCTCGGCGGCCCCCGGACGCGGCGCGAAGGCCGCCGCCGGGGCCGGCGAGATCACCTCGACGCGGCGCGCCGGCACGCCGATCTGCGTCACCAACTCGTCGGCCGTGGTTTGGGAGATCGCGAGGAAGAGATCGTCCGCGACCGCCGCTTGCAGGCAGCCCTCGAGGCAGCGGATGCGGTTGTCGAGGGTGTGACACGCCGGCAGAGTGAGGAACGTGAGGTCGTAGGCGACGAAGAGCGCGCGGCCCTTGAACGTGGCCGGCCGCTGCCAGGTGAGCGCGAGCAGACTCGTGTCGTCGGACTCGTCCGCCGCGTCGAGCTCTTCGAGATCCTCGAGGAGCGGAGACGGACGTTCGGCGTCGGGCGACTCGCCGAGGGCGCTGGCCAGCGTGTCCCGCACGGCCTCGGGCTTTTCGGCGCCGAGCAGGTCGACGAAGCGCAGCACCACGGAGTCGTCCGCAGCGCTCCGCGCCAGCGCGCCGACGAGGCCACGGGTGAAGC
This sequence comes from Acidobacteriota bacterium, assembly GCA_039194425.1. Classification (GTDB taxonomy): domain Bacteria; phylum Acidobacteriota; class Thermoanaerobaculia; order Multivoradales; family J023; genus JAUIJL01. The sequence continues at coordinate 59,830 of JBCCVZ010000003.1, forward strand.
TGCCGAGGCCGTCGAGGGAGGTGATCTTGCCGACGTCGACGACAAGCCGCATGGGACGCTCTCAGGCCGCTCGCTCGTCCGCGGAGGCTTCGGCGCGCAGCCGCAAGGCTGCGCGTTCGAGGCGCCGCGCGGCGTCGGGAGCAAGGCGACCAGCGCGCTCGCCGACGCCGATCAAGCCGAGGATGGAGTCCACGCGGGCCAGGCGCTCGAGCGCCTCGACCCGCCGTCCGAGCGCGTCGGCGCGGTGGTCTGCGGCAAGCGCCTGCTCGTGCTGGACGCGCGCCAGCTCGTCGATGCGCGCGTCGAGCAGCCGGCGATGCCGGCGCTGCGCGCGCCCGAGAACCACCAGGCCCGCCGCGAGAGCGCCCGCCGTCGCCGCGGCGACGAGGCCGGCGATCAAGGCGAGCCCGAACGGCGTCACGGCGCGGTCACTCCTCGGGGCCTTCGTAGAACAGCGTTACGGTCGCCTGACCGTCGCCGCCGGCGTTCACTCCGGCATTGATCGTGCGCCCGTCCTGAGTCGCCTCGAGCTGGAAGACCTCGGTGCTGCCCATGGTGAGCTCGCTGCGCTTCACCGTGAATCCGGCGTCCTGGAGCATCGCTTCGACGTCGTCGGCGGCGGTCGGTAGATCGCTCGCCACGGTCTGCGTCACCGTGCCCATCGCGTTGCCGCCCTGCCGCAGCGTCATCGCCACCTGGGTGTCGAGAGCGTCGGGCAGACGCGGCACCCAGGTGGGCACCTTGTCGAGATTGCCGCTGCCACCGATCTGGAACTCGCCGTCGTCGGACTTCACCTGGAAGCCCCCGTCGGCGGCGTCGGTTGCGTCGATCTCGTAGCTCTGCCCTTCGCTGCCCTCGAAGCTGAATCTGCCTTCCCGGATGTCCGAGTAGTCGAAGGTAGCGACCTCGCCGGTCTGCGTGTTCCGGATTGTGATCGTTCCGGCGTCCTGGTTGTCCTCGACGACCTCGAGACCCGGCATCATGTCGATCAGGCCGGCGGGATTGTTCTCGAACTCCTGGACTTTCTCGACGCCCTTCTTGACGCCCCAGCCGAGCAGAGCGAAGAGGGCGGCAGCGATCAGCAGAGCGGCGCAGCCGCAGCCGATGGCGACCTTCGCCCAGGTCGGTAGACCTTCGTTGGACGACGCGGCCTGCGACGGACCCGGTGCCGGCGCGGGAGGCGGTGGGGTGTACGGAGGAGGAGCAGACGGCGGTGGGGGAGGTGCACCGTTGGACATGGGGAAGAAGTCTCCTGCAGTTCGTGGACGGGCGGGATCATAGCATCGGGCCGAATGCGCCGGGCTGGTGGGGCGAACCGCCGCGCCTGTCGTGATCGGGCGGGCTACACTAGGCCCATGGCGCGCGCACTCCTTCCCTCCGTCGCCTGGGCCGCAGTGTTGCTGACGATGGCCGTGCCGACGGCGGCGCGCCCGATCGATGTCGACCGTTGGCTGGTGGTCGAGAGCTCGAGCCTGACGCTGCTCTCCGATGCCGAGCCCGAGGTCGCGGCGGCGACTCTCGAGCGCCTCGAGCAGTTCCGCGCCGTCTTTGCGCAGCTGGCGCCCGCGCTCGAGCTGCGCTCGCCGGCACCGACGCAGTTCTACGCCTTCCGCGACCTCGAGGCCTATGCGCCCTACGTCGCCGGTCGCGAAGGGCGGGGTTCGCACATCCTGGGCCAGTTCGTGATGCGACCGTGGGGCAACACTTTGACCCTCACCGCGGGGGCCCGGGCGGTCGGCGCCAGCGCCTGGGCGGTGGTGCTGCACGAGTACACCCACTACTTGGTGACGCACAATCTCCCCGGCGCGCCCTTGTGGCTCAACGAGGGATTGGCCGAGTACTACAGCAGCTTCGAGGTCGACGACGGACGCGCGATCGTCGGCCAGCCGCTCGAGCGCCATCTCGACTTCCTGGCCCGCGACGGCGCCTTCGATCTCGCCGAGTTACTGACCACCGACCAGCGGACCGCGTCAGCACACGACGGCGGCGAAGTGGGTCGCTTCTACGGGCTGTCGTGGTTGCTCGTCCACTATCTGCTCTCCGGAGACGCCGAGCGCCTCGACCGCACCGCCGACTACCTGGCTCGCCTGCTCGAGGGCGACGACGCCGAGGGCGCCTTCGAGGACGCCTTCGGCCGCTCGCTGGCGTCGATGGAAGACGAGCTGCGCGACTACCTGGCGGCCGGCGACTTCGCCGCCGCCTCGTATCGCCTCGACCGCCTGCGCGTGTCGCCGGCGCGGGTGCGTCGGGCGCCGCCGGAGCTGACCTGGACCCGCCTCGGCGAGCTCGAGGCGCAGCTCGGGGATCTCGACGCGGCGGCGGACCATGCGCACCGTGCGCTCGGGTGGCGACCGGACGACGCCGACGCGCGCGCGTTGCGCGCCCATGTGCTCGATCTCCAGGGCCGTTTCGACGAGGCGGACATCCTGTGGCGCGAGGCGCTGCCAGGTCTCGAGCGGGCCAAGCTGCATCTGTGGCACGGCCTGCATGCGCTCTCGGTGGTCGGCGGTGAGGGCCACGCGGCGGCCTCCGATGCAGCGCGCCGGTCGCTGCAGGCGGCCGTCGATCGCCGCTCCGACTACGGCCAGGCCTTGGTGTTGCTCGCGCGCGCCGAGATGCGCCCGGGAGGCGACGCCGGCCGCGCGGTCGACGCCGCCGCGCGCGCCCGTGCCCTGCTGCCCGAACGCTTCGATGTTTTGGTGTTGGGGGTCGAGGCGCATCTGCACGATGCGCTCGACGGCGTCGTGCTCGGGCCGCCGCGAGAGGCTGATGCGGAGACCGTGGCCGACGAGCAGTCCGCCCTGGATCGAGAGAGCGCCGCGGTGGCGCGCGCCGACGCACTGCTGGAACGACAGCTGGTGGTGCGTGCCGTCACGGTCGGCGAGCTCGAGGTGGTGGCTCGCCTGCGCGCGGCGGTGGAGCGCACGCGGCTCCTGGTCGAAGCGCAAGAGGCCTTCGTCGCCGGCGCGTACGACGACGGGCTGGAGCTGCTCGACCTGGCCGTGTCGGCGGCGCGTAGCGACGCGGTGCGCGCGGCGCTCGAGGCCGAGCTGCTGCGCCTGACGGACGAGCTGGCCGGCTGACGCTCGGGGGACCCGCGCGTGGCCCGCGGATCGGTCCGAATCTGGTAGCGTTCGCACCATGGCAGACATTTCGACCGCGTCCACCGCCGGTGCCGCCGATCGGTCCGTCGCGGGGCTCGAGCCCGTGGCGCCCAACGATGCCGTGTGGCTCCAAGACAGCTCGGCCAACCTGATGGTGATCAACTCGGTCTTCACCGTCGATCGCATGCCGGCCGAGGTTCTGCGTGCGGTGTGGTCGGAGCGGGTGATGTCGGAGCAGAGCGGCCGCTACGCTCGGTTCCGCAAGCGCGTGCTGCAGCACGACGGTCGCTGGTGGTGGCAGGACGTTGCCGAATTCGACCTGAGCCGGCACATCTTCGAGGTCGAAGAGCCGCTGCAGACCCGCGAGGCGCTACAGCGCTACATCGGTGAGCAGGCGTCGAAGCCGCTCCCCGCCGACCGGCCGCCGTGGCAGATGCAGGTCGTGCCGGAGTTCGCCGGCGGCGAGAGCGCAATCATCACTCGAGTGCACCACGTGATGGGCGACGGGATGGCCCTGATGCCAGTGATCTTCGAGCTGATGGACCTCGACGGCCTGACTCCGGACGAGGTGCGCGAGCAGCAGGTGAAGACGCACGGCACCGTCGGCAAGCCCTGGCAAGTGGCGCTCCGCGCGGCGCTCGCCGCCGGGCCGATTCTGGTCTCGCAGGCGCTGCGGCGTGCCGACCAGACGCTGTTCCACGGTCCCGAGCTGTCGGGCGTGAAGCGCGTCGCGTGGACCCCCGACCTGTCGCTCGGGCGCGTCAAGGCGATCAAGAATCGGCAGGACGCGACGGTCAACGACATCTTGCTCACCATCGTTTCCGGCGCTTTCCTGCGCTACGCCCGGCGCCACCCCGACGAGCATGTCGAGCGGGTTCGGGTGTCGATGCCCGTCGACGTGCGTGGTCGGCGCCACGCCGCGAAGCTCGAGAACCGCTTCGGCGCCGTCTTCGTCGAACTGCCGACCGGAATCGAAGACGTCGCCGAGCGTCTGGCCGAGATCAAGCGGCGTATGGACGCGCTGAAGCGCTCGATCGCGCCGGTCGTCTACTACGGCGCGGCGACGGCGATGCTCAAGCTGTTGCCGACCCAGTTCAGCCACCGCGTGCTCGACTTCTACGCCAGCAAGTGCACGGCGGTCTTGAGCAATGTCCCGGGACCGCGGGAGGCCCTGTCGATCGCCGGTCGGACCGTGCGCGCGATGCTCTTCTGGGTGCCGCAGCGGTCGAACATCGGCCTCGGCATCTCGATTCTCAGCTTCTCGGGCTCGGTGCGCGTCGGCGTCTTCGCGGACTCGGCGATTCTCGAGGATCCCGTCGACCTGGTGCGCGAGATCCAGGCCGAGCTCGAGCACGTCGACGCGGTGCTCTGACGCCGCCAGGTCGCCGGTGGGCTGCCGATGACGACCGTGCAACGGATCGGTCCCTATCGGCTCGAAGAGGAGCTCGGCCGCGGCGGCATGGGAGTTGTCTACGCGGCATTCGATCCACGCCTCGAGCGTCGCGTCGCTATGAAGCGGGTGGCGACCCGCGCCGACAACGCGCGCCGACGCCGGCGCCTACGCCGCGAGGCACGGCTCATGGCGCGGCTGGCGCACCCGGCGATCGTCCAGGTCTTCGACCTGGTGTCGGGCGACGACGCGGACTGGATCGTGATGGAGCGCGTCGACGGGGTTTCGTTGACGCATCACTTGGCGCGAGGAACGGTCGACGTCGAAACGACGCTGCGCATCGCGCACCAGCTGGCCGAGGGACTGAGCGTCGCGCACCGCGCGGGCATCGTGCACCGAGACCTCAAGACCGAGAATGTGATGGTCCTGCCCGAAGGGCAGGTCAAGATCCTCGATTTCGGCGTCGCCAAGCGCTTCGACCGGTCGCTCGACGGCGATCTGTCCCAGCAGGGAGCGTTGATCGGCACCAGCCGCGCGATGGCTCCCGAGCAGGCGCGCGGCCTCGCGGTGGGGCCGCGGGCCGACCTCTTTTCGCTCGGCGTCTTGCTCTACGAGTGCCTGACGGGCGTCTCTCCGTTCCGGGCCGAGTCGCCGGCGGTCACTCTGGTGCGGGTGCTGACCCACCAGCCGCCGCCGGTCGATCAGCGGGCGCCCGAGGTGCCGCGTGCGGTCGCGGCGCTGGTCGAGCGGCTGCTGCGCAAGGCGCCGGAGCTGCGGCCGGCGAGTGCCGACGAGGTCGCGAACGAGCTCGAGCGATTGCTCGACGACCGCGGCACAGTGGCCGAAGACACCGGGCGGGCCGACGAACGGAGCGGCGGTGGAGTGCAGGACGACCGCGCGACGGGCGACGAGACCGTGCTCGAATCGTTCGATGCCGGACCGAGCGTGCCGGAGAGCCGGCCGAAGGAGTCACGCGGGAGCCTGGCCCTGGCCCTGGTCCTGGCCCTGACGATTGGCACGGCCGCGCTGCTGGTCGTGACCTTGGGGCCTGGAGGTCGTGGCGCCGATGTCGACGCCGACGGCGCGGTGGCCGACGACTCGTCGCACGCATCTGTCGCGGCGGCGATCGAGCGCGAGATGGCGGCGCTGCGCCGTGTCGACCGACCCGAGCGGCTCGACGAGGCGATCGAGGTCTTCCGCCGCGCGGTCGACCGACCCGAGGCCTCGGCCGCCGCCTACGCCGGCCTGGCGCGCGCGTACTGGGAGAAGTCGCGCAACGCGTCGGCGGGGGGCGATCCGGCGCACCTCGAGAATGCGCTGGCGATGGCTCGCGAAGCGGTGAGCGCGGATCCGACGCATGCGGCGGCGCGCACCAGCCTGGGCCTGGTGCACTACGCCCAGGGGCGGCTCGACGCGGCCGTCGCTGAGCTCGAGCGCGCGCTCGAGCTCGATCCGTCGCAGGCCGACGCCTTGTACGGCCTGGGCAAGGTGGCCGAGGCGCGGCAGGCGCCCGAAGAGGTCGAAGCGTTCTATCGTCGAGCGCTCGCGGTCGATCCCCAGCCGCTCTACCTCGATGCCCTCGGAGCGTTCCTCTACAAGCAGGGACGGCACGACGCAGCGGAAGAGGCGTTTCGGCACAGCCTCGACCTGGCGCCCGACAACCTCCACGCGTTGCGCAACTTGGGCAGCGTCTACTACAGCCAGGGGAGAGTCGACGATGCAGTGGTGCAGCTGCAGGCGGCGCTCAAATTGCGCCCCGACGCCTCGCTGTACTCCAATCTGGGCACGATCTTCTACAGCCGTGGGCTCTACTCCAAGGCGGCCGAGGCGTTCGAGGCCGCGCTGCAGCTGGACGGCGCGGCGAATCGCTACGTGTTCTGGTTCAACCTGGCGGACGCCTATCGTCAGCTGCCCGATCGCGAGGACGCGGCGCGGCGAAGCTATCGCAGGGCAATCCAGATCCTTGACCGCATGCTCGTGGCCACCCCCGACGATGCCCGCCTGCTCTGTCAGCGCGCGCTGGCCCATGCCCGCGACGGTTCGCTCGACGCGGCGCGGCAGGACGCCGCGCGCGCGCACGAAGTGGGAGTCGGCGACGTGTACTCACGGTTCCTGCTCGCGATCGCCGAGGAGCTCTACGGCGAGCGCGAGAGTGCGCTGGCCGGTCTGGAGGTCGCGCTGCAGGAGGGCCTGCCGCTCGCCGAGGTGCGCTTCGAGCCCGACCTCGCGGCGCTGCGGCGCGACGTGCGGTTCCACCACCTGCTGGTGACGCTCGACGCCGAGCCTTGAGCACCCGAGAGGACCACCGTGCTCAGCGGCCGCCGCCGTCGCCGTGATTGTCGGTTTCGCTGACGATCATCTGCGGGTCGAAGACATAGTGGTTGACCCAGCCGTTGTGCTGCATGCGCAGGATCACCGCGAGCTCGAAGGCGCGGTAGCGCACGCGGTCGCCCTCCAGGCTGTCGTCGTGATCGTCCGGGCGAGAGACGCTCGGGCCGAGTGCGTCGAAGCCGGCGATCTCGAGCGTCTCCACGGTCTCGCCCGCGGTGTTGACCGCGACCAGATTCCAGGTCGGAAGAGGCCGATTCGTCGCCACGCTGTAGACCGGGCTCGGTTGGCGCTCGAGCGGCTCCGACAGATGCCACTCGCGGACGTCCTCGGTAAAGGGATGGGCGCGCAGTCCGGTGTTCGGGTTGGTGAAGTAGACCTCGGCGACCACCAGGCGGGGATAGTCGGGCGAGTCCCAGGGAATGCGCCGGGTTGTGATGTCGACGAGCCGAAACGAGAGCTCGTCGCCGATCGCCAGGTTCGTGTACCAGGCGGGGCGGGGCGCGTCGTCGCCGTGCGAGAAATCGATCAGTGCGTTCTGCAGCGGGAAGATCCGCATGTTGGGATTGACGTTGGGGATCGGCGCGGAGTGGAGGTCGAGCGCGAGCTCGATACGGAAACGGCGGGGGTTGGGGCTCATCGGAATCTCCCGGTCGAGGGTGTTGGACATGGTGATCGGACGTCGAACGAGGGAGCAAGCGGCATACCAGCCGCCGTGCTGGCGGCATGGTCGACTCTCGTGGCTGTGCTCTCGATCGATCAGATTCTCGATCAAACTCGACGAACCGTCCGAACTAGCTCGATGAAGCTCGACGAAGCTGGGACTTCGACTCGTTACAATCAAGAGAATGGGTGAAGACGGATCCCGTGCCGACGACAGCATGACCGCCAGTCTGACTCGGACCTCGACACACAGCGCGATGCACTGGGCCGAGCGGCCGGCCGCCGTGTGTGTCCCCGGGCTGACCGTGCTCTATCACCCCGACCCAGAGCGCATCGGCGAACGCACGGTCCTCGAGGGTGTCGGCGGCGGGCGCAGTGATCTGTTGTCGCGGCATGCACCGGAGTTCGCGGCTCCCGGCGGGCCGCGTCCCCGGCCGCTGGCGGACCGGTCGCTGAGCCGCACTCCGCTCGTCGTCCGCGCGGGCGCGGGCGACTCCGCCGGTGGGGTGGTGATCGAGCGGGGAACCAGCCGCACGCGGCTGTGGATCGCGGGCACGGAGGTAGCCGATACCTGGGTGGCGTCGGCGGCGGATCTGGACGACGGCGTGGTGCTCCGGGTCGGCAGCCAGGTCGTGCTGTTGCTGCATCGGCTCGACCCGGTGGCCGACACGGACACACCGCGGTTCGGGCTGGTCGGCGAGAGCCCGGCGATGGCGCGTCTGCGGCGCGACATCGTCCAGACCGCGGACCTGCGGGTGCCGATCCTGCTGCGCGGCGAGTCGGGTACCGGTAAAGAGCTGGCGGCGCGCGCCATCCACGACGCCGGGCCGCGGCGCGAGCGGCCGTATGTCGCCGTCAACATGGGCGCGCTGCCACCCAGTCTCGCGGCGTCGGAGCTCTTCGGCGCCGAGCGGGGAGCCTACACGGGTGCCGACCGTCGCCGTTCGGGGCACTTCGAGCGCGCTCACGGCGGCACGCTCTTCCTCGACGAAGTCGGGGAGACGCCGCTCGAAGTGCAGGCTCTGCTCTTGCGTGTGCTCGAAACCGGCGAGGTGCAGTCGGTGGGTGGGTCCGAGGCGCGGCGGCTCGATGTGCGCATCGTGTCGGCGACGGACGCCGATCTCGACGCGGCGATCGAGGCCGATCGCTTCCGTGCTCCGCTCCTGCATCGACTGAGCGGCTACATCGTGCGGCTGCCGCCGCTGCGGCGACGGCGCGAGGACTTCGGCCGCCTGCTGCGTCACTTTCTGCAGCGTGAGCTCGACGCGTTGGGCAAGCTGCATCGGCTGGCGCCGCGACCGCGGCCGTGGCTGCCCGCGCCGCTGATCGCCCGCCTGGCCGCATGGCACTGGCCGGGCAACGTGCGGCAGCTGGCGAACACTGTGCGCCAGCTGGTGATCGCGAATCGAGACCTCGAGGCGGCGGTCCATTTCGACGAGGTCGAACGGCTGCTCGAGCGGGCTCCGTCGCCCGACCCGGATCCGGTCGGGACACCACCGCGCGGGCCCTCCGCAACGCCTCGGCGGAGGCCGGGGGACTTGACCGAGGCCGACGTCGTCGCCGCGATGCGCGCCTACCGCTTTCGGCCCGCCGCCGCGGCCGATGCGCTGGGGATCCCGCGCTCGTCGATCTACGACCTCATCGCGCGGATTCCAGGGTTGCGCAAGGCGGCCGACCTGACCCGCGCCGAGATCGACGCCGCGCGCGCGCGCGTCGGCTCGAGCATCGAGGCCATCGCCGAGGCTCTCGAGGTCTCACCGCGCGCACTGCGCCGGCGGTTGGGGCAGCTCGACCCCTGAGTCGATACAGCGTCTCGAGCCTGTTGGCACGTTCGTTGCTGTAACCCTTCCCGACGCCCACTCTCGAGCCGAGTCTCGAGACCCGCACGAGGCGACCGGCCGACACGAGCCGGTCCGTCCGTGGCCCACGGGTCGCTCCTCGCGGAGCCTCTCGCACGGGAGGGGTGTGCCCGAAGACAGCCAACCAATGTTCGAACGACAGGAGACGAGGAATGCCGAAACATCGACCGAACACCATCCTCTTGCTCGTGCTCGGCGCCGCGCTGGCCGCGGCGTGCACGTCGCAAGTCCTCGCCGGCGAGGGTCGCGCCGCCCGCGACGCCAAGCAGGACACCAAGGTCACGACGGAGACGTTGATCAGCTCCAACGACACCTACGGTGCCTACGCCCGCTGCTTGGGCGGCGACTATCACCCGATCTTCGACGGCTTCGCGTGCTTCCTGCCGCCGGGGGAAACGATGGACCTCAAGGTCTTCACCAAGACGCAGCTCGGAACTCCCCAGGAGACGCGGATCTTCCAGGTGACGGCGCACAACAACGACAGCCGCTACATCTGCGACGACAAGGGCGCCATCGAGCGTGGCTATGCCGCGACCTTCGCCGAGCTCGACCTCGGTGAGGTGGCGCAATCGATCGACGTCTGCACGACCGTGACCAAGGCAGGGCACAACACCACCGAGGCGACCTTGATCGTGACCGAGAAGGCCGACGGTCTCTACGTCGAGTTTCGCAACGCCGGGGGCTCGTGGAAGCCGACCGGCCAGTACCCGAACAGCTCAGGCCAGATCAAGGTCGACTTCGGCGACGACGCGCCTTGAGCGAGTCGCTCGCTCGCCTGCCGAAGGAAACGACCCCGATCCCCATCACACGACAGCTTCGATATTCGACCAGGAGATCCTCATGACGAAGACATTCACCATCGAGCCCGTGGTAGGCAACACCGCAACTTCTTGCAAGGTTTACGCGAATGGAAGACAGCAGTGTCAGATCATGGTTCGCGTTGGCATGGAGAAACCGCTGTCCGAGGCCGAGAAGGCGAGCGTCAAACTCGCTCAGCTCGGTACAGGCACGAACTACGACTCCCTGACCCTGCCGGCTGGAATGGTGACGTCGCCGCAGAACGACTTCGACCAACATCCTGACAATACGGTGTCGAAGTCGAGTCCGCCGGAGTCGAAGAATGAGGCCGATGAAATCCTCTATTTCTTTCTGTCGTGCTCCTCGATGCAGCCCTCTGCAGCTCTCATGGCGGTGATTCGCCTCGACGACGGCCAGGTCTACACCACGTACTACAACGACGGATCGGCCAACTTTGATTCCTCGATGACGGTCGTGCCCGTGGAGCCATTTGTCGTCAAGGCAGGTGATCTCCACCAGGTGGGGACGGCAGGACGTTCGTCGTCCCAGCTCGAGACCTACATTTGGGACCTTGGATCCGGCCTGAGCATTCGAACGCGGGAACTGAAGGACAACGGCTGGGAAACCGGGACCCACAACAGCTTCTACCATGACGGCGTGAAGGGTGGCATCAACGAGGTCACGGAGGCGATCGCGTCTTCGAAATCGAGCGGGACCTTCTCGTTCCCGGCCGGGCGCAGCATCTCGTATTCGTGCAGCCCGAGTCAGTTCGCCGCTGCTGCCGGGCATGTCAAGGATTCTTCGATCGGAAAGGACGAGGCCACGACCGAGTACGATCACAATCAAGAGGTCCGAATGCTCGACAATTTCGGCACGTCGCACCCGTACAACCTTCGTGGGTCCAGCTCCGAGAACGGCAAGATCTACATTTCTTAGACCTGTCGGCACGGATTCGTCGGCCTCGGTTCCGGCGACGACCGTCTCTGAACCGTCGGCGGCGCGGACAGCACCGCGCCGCCGACCCTTCCAATCGCTGATCGACTCTTTCTGGACCTTCTATGAGCACCTCGACGCCAGTTTCCAATGCCACCAACTTCACCTCGTACCTCGAGTCGGGAGTCGATCCGCGCACCGGCCAGCACTCGTTTTCGGTCACTCTGGTGCGGCTCCGGCCACGCAACCAAACCCGCATCGAGCGAGCGATCAAGCTTTCGTTTTCACCCATGCAGACGACCGACCAGGGGTACGGACGCGGGTGGTCCCTCGCCACCAGCCAGCTCGAGATCGATCGGTCTCTCCACCTCGGCGACGGACGCAGCGTTCACTGTGCCGACGGCTCCGGGAACGTCGCGGTCGGTGAGCTCTTGAGCTTCGAAGACCAGAAGCTCGACGACTTCTTCGTCCGGCGGGTCGAAGAGGATCGCTACCATGTCGTGTTCAAAGACGGAGTGATCGAGGAGCTCGTGCGCGGCTACGGCGACTCCGTCGCGCGCCTGCAGCGCATCATCTTTCCCAACGGCGAGAGCTTCGCCGTCGAGTTCGGCCACTCGCATCTCGAGACAGAACAGCTCACTGAGATTCGCGATCCCCGCGGCAAGGTGGTGCTTCGCATCGACTACGACGGCTATCCCGAGACGATTACCACGTGCGGCGTCGGCGGGGCGACCGCCGTGTGGAACGCGTCGTACTCCAACGGCGCGCTTCAGACGCTGACCGTTCCGCACGATGCGGCGGAGAGCGAGCCCCATCCGCACTTCAGGTTCGATCAGGACGAGGTCTTCAGCTATCCGGTGCTGACGGAGATCGTCGGCCCGACCGGACGCCGCGAGTCCATTCACTACGACCTGAGCTCGGGTCACGGCTTCATCGTCAGTGGCGATCGCTATGACGTTCCCTATGTGCGTCGCCACGAGATCCATCCCGGAGGAGGCCAGCCGCCGATCATCAAGAGCTACACCTATGACGACTCGAACCGCAACTTTCTCGGCTTCCCGAACGAGAACGGCTGGGGAGAAAACCAGGACAATCTCTATCTGACGCCCGGCGACTACCAGTACTGGAGCCACGAAGATCTCCTCGGTGACGACCAGACGACTCCCGTCGTCTCGACCCGGCGGACCTACAACAGCTACCACCTGATCGTCAGCGAAGTGACGACGCGCGGCTCGGCCGAGACGACGACGTCGTACCTCTACAACCAGGTCGACGGCGTCGACTTCTACGCCCAGCCGGCGAACGTCCAGTTGCCGCGCGAGATCTCGACGACCTTCAAGGACCTGAGCGCTTCGGCCTCGCGCACCGAGACGACGGTGATCTCCACCGACTCATTCGGCAACACCCTGTCGCGCACCGAACCGACCGGTGTCACCACGACCACCGAGTACTATCCGCCGGAAGGAATCGCCGGCGAGTGCCCGCCGGATCCGCTCGGACACTTCGCTCGCTTCCCGCGTCACGTCGTCGAGTCGAGCGCCGACGGCTCGAGAACCCTCGACTACTGCTTCACCGAGATCGGCGTCGCGGTCGTCGAGGCCGGGCTTCCGGAGCGCCACGTGGTTCTGCACCGCGAGCTGCAGAACGGGGTGGCCGAGACCGTCTACTCGTCGGTCGATGCATCCGGAACGGACAGCCACGGTTTGCTCGAGTCGACCACCACGAAGGTCGGCGGCAAGGCGACGCGGCGCGACTTCCACTACACGTTCCCGAGCGCGTTCACCGTCGACACTCGGTGCACGATCACAGGATTCGACGGCGAGCAGTCGATCGAGAGCCGGGTGCTCTGCCGGCTCACCGGCAAGTGCCTCGAGCAGATCGACCCGCTCGGCGTGCAGTCTGCGTACGCCTACGACGCCCTCGGCCGTCTTATTCGGACCGTCGACGCCGTGGGCACGGCCGGAGAGCGAGTGCGGGAGTTCCTCTACGAGTTCCCGACCTTGGGTGGCGTCTCGTGGTCGACCGAGACTGGTCCGGACGGGATCCGCCGTCGTTCGTCGTTCGACGGGGAGGGACGCCTGCTGACGGTGGAGCAGCAGGACGACTGGGGAACGCACGATCCGGTGGACGGTTACACCGGCGCTTTCCACGTCACCGAGCGGTACGAGTACGACGCGCTCGGGCAGCTGCGGACCGAGCAGGCGCTCGATTATGTCTTCCAGGAAGAGGTCTTCCAGGAAGAGACCTCTCAGGAAGCGACCTTACAGGAAGAGGTCTGCGAGGATGCGACCTTGGAGCAAGAGACCTCCGAGCAAGAGCTCGACGACGCCCGCGCGATCCTTCAGACGCTGAGCCATACCTCGACCTACAGCTACGACGACTGGGGCGGACGCAGTCGCACCGAGCAGTCGAGTGGACGGGTCGAGATCGACGAGCGCGACCCGGTGCGCCTGACCGCGCGAGATGGGCTCGAGGGTCTCGGATCTCGCGTCTCGGTCTTCAACCTCTTCCAGATGCCCGTCTCGTGCCAGGTCCGCGACGCGACCGATGCGCCCTACTGCGAAACGACGGCGACATACGACGGCTTCGGCCGCATGGTCTCGTCGACCAGCCCGACGGGAGCGACGACCACGGTCTCCTACGACGCCTTCAATCGAATCACCGGCGCCACTCCCCGGGGCGGTCGTCGTCTGCTGCCGACCTATGCCGAGTTCAGCACCGGACCGTGGGTGGCCGAGCTCACAGTGGAAGACCCGAACGGCGGTGCGAGCCACCAGCTGGCGACGCGGACGTTCGATGGCCTCGGACGGATCACCCAGCGGGTCAGCGGTGGCCGCCAGATCGACTATTCCTTCGACCCGGGATCGATGCGACCGGCGCGGGTGACTCCCGTCGGTCTCGGCGACACGATCACGCTCACCTATGATGAGACTCTGGCGCAGCGATTGACCTCGGTCACGGCGTCCGATCTCGACGAGCACTACGTGTACGACATGCCGACCGGCAGGCTCGAGTCGGTGCAGAACCCGCGCTCGCGGCAAGCCTTCGACTACTCGCCGACCGGCCTGCCGTGGACGAGCACGCTCACCGGTCCCACGGAGGGACGGACGCTCGATGTCGAGGCGCGGTACAGCTTGCGCGGGCGCCTGGTGCGACGCACCGACTCGGACGGCAACGAGCTGCATGTCGACTACGACGAGTACGGCCGTCCGCTGCAGACCCGCTGCAACGAGGTGACGGCGCGGAGCCGCTACGACGCCCATGGCCGCATCGCGGAGGTGGTCACCGAGCTGATGGACGGTACCCGGCAGAAGGTGACCTCGACCTACGACGACTTCCACCGGACGACGCGCCGCGATCTGGTGATCGAGGACAGGGGCGGCGAGGTGCACCGCGAGGCGCTCGACCTGGTCTACGATGTCGAGAACCGAGTCACCGAGCGTCGACGCTCGCACGTCGGCCGGCAGGTCCTCGAAGAGCTCTTCACCTACGACACCCAGTCGCGGCTCGTCGACTACCAGGTCTCGGGCGACGAACCCCTCCTGCCGGTACTCGGTGGGACCCTTCGGGTCGTGCGCCAGGTGTTCAGCTACTCGATCCTCGATGCGATTCTCGAGTGCACCACGACCTTCGCCGACGGCTCGTCGGACCGCGCCGTGTACCACTATCTCAATCCGAGCGACCCGACGCAGGTGAGCGCGATCGAGCACGATCACGAGCAGTTGCCGGACCGTATCGACCTGAGCTACGACGCCCAGGGCCACCGCACCGCGACGAGCACCGCGGCCGGGCCGTGGACCTTCCGCTTCTCGTCGGCCGGGCGCCTGATCGAGGCGATCGACCCGGCGCAGCGGCTGATCCACTACGACTACGACGCGATCGGTCGCCTCGGTGCGATCGAAGCCAGCGACGGTGCGACGCGCTCGTTCAACTACCTGGGCGAGCAGGTCCTCGCCGAAGTTCGAGGCACGGCCGGCCGCTACTTCGTCAGCCACCAGGGTCTGCCCGTGGCCGAGGGGGAGAGTGGCTCTTCGCCGCGACTGCTGGCGACCGACCTGGTGGGCTCGGTGACCGGCTCGACTGACGCCGGCTCGACGGGCGCCGCAACGCACAAGGCCTGGTCGTATCTGCCCTATGGCGGCGCGGAGGGAGCCGACTCGACGCGTCGCTTCACCGGGGAGCTCCAGGACGACGAGACCGGGTTCTATCTGCTCGGCAACGGCACACGAGTCTACGACCCGGCGACCGGCATCTTCCTGTCAGCCGACGGCTGGAGCCCGCTCGAGCTCGGCGGCGTCAATCCGTACATCTACTGTAAAGGCAATCCGATCAACCTGGTCGACCCGAGTGGCCACTTCAGCACCGGCGCCGACCTCGGCCTCAACATCTTCTGCTTCATCCTCGACGCCGTCATCCTCGGTGTCGCGATCGCTGCGGCGCCGGTCTCCGGCGGTGGCTCGCTGGCCGCAGGTGCCGCGATCGTCGGTGCCAGTCTCGGGCTGGTCAGCGACACGCTCGGCATCGCGGCGGATTCGATGAGTATCAAGGACAGCCGCGACGGCGTCACCGACCGAGCCGACACGATCCAGAACCTAGGTCTCGCGTCGGGCAGCTTCGGGCTTGCGGCGATGGCGGTCGATGTCGCCAGCATGGCCGGAGAGATCGCAGGAGTCGCCAAGATTCCGTCCAAGGCCCCGTCAGGCGGCCACTACGCGCAGGGTTCCAGCCATCGCGTCTTGATGGTCGGCGCCGAGCCGCTCGATGCCGACGGCCTGCGCTGGAAGCTGCTGCCGGAGGGCGACGGCGATCTGTGGAGCACCGATCTGACGCCGATGCCGGATCGGCCGCTGCCGCGCAAGGGCGCTCCGGTCTACCGGTACGACGCGCCGACCGACGCATGGAGCGAGCTCAAGCTGCGCTCGGGCAAAGACTGGGCGGGCCCTGCGCTCGACTTCTTCGGCCGCTCCGACTTCGTCGAGCTCGGCCGGCGCGAGCTCGACGGCGGCAGGAAGACGGTGGCGCGGGGCATCGGTCTCTTCAGCGGCACCGCCGGCACCGCCTCGGGGATCGCCCTGCTCAGCAACACGACGTGGGAGGTCGCCAACCGAGATGAGAACGAGACCCGGTCGATGGATCTCTACTCCTACCTCGAGGACAAGCTGCCCATCACACCGGGTCTCTGAGCGTCGTCAACGGCCTCCGAAACGCCATGCGAACGACGTGGTGAGGCCGAGATGGGTCGAGTCCTCGTCGAAGGTGTCTTCGTGCAGTGCCGTCAGCTCGACGCGGAGCGACGCGCGCTGCGAGTCGCCGAGCCGGATGCGGCCGCCGATCGCGGCGCGCAAGGCGGTGCCGTCGTCGTCGAGCGGCGGGCCGAAGAGCTGGTCGTCGATCTCGACGTAGACCAGGCCGACGCCGCCGACGACGTAGGGCACGATGAGTCGCGAGGATTCGAAATGGTAGACGGCGTTGAGTGTGGTGGCGTCGAAGGAGCCCTCGAGAATCGACGATGCGCTGCTGCGCTGAATCTCGATCTCGACACGGTCCGTGACGAAATAGCCGACCCGCAGATCGAGCGCCAGCCCGCTGTCGTCGCCGAGCTTGTCGTCGAGGCTCATCGAGCCGGCGCCGGCGGTGAGCTCGAAGCTGCCGCGCTGAGCGCTGGCCGACACCGCGGTGAGCAGGATGAGCGCGAGGCCGACGCCGGCGATGCGTCGACCGGTCGAACGCAGTGGGGAGGAGGCGAGCGGAGTGGGAGCGCCCGGGTCGGAAAGCTTGTTACGACGATGCATTGTGAGTTCCTCGGTGGAAGCGTGAATGGGGAATCTCGAGCCGGCGATGCGGTCAAGCGGCGATCTGCACGGCGACTTTTCCGAGGACGTGACCGCGCTCGACGTAGCGCATCGCGTCGGCCGTCTGCTCGAGCGGCACGACGCGGTCGATCACCGGGCGCAAAGAGCCGGCGGCGACCAGCCGGCGCAGCTCGGAGAGGTCGTCTGGGTGGCGGTCGTGGTCGAGGCGCAGTAGCTCGATGCGTCGGCCGCTGCCGGCGAAGCGCAGGCGGCCGAGGAGCATCGCCTCGAAGAGCTGCCGGCTGTGACCACCGATCATCAGGTAGAGGCCGCCGGGCCGCAGCGCGTCGCGATACGCGGTCAGGGGTCGATGACCGTTGACCCCGAAGACCGCATCGTGCCGCGCCTCGTCGGTGGTGAAATCGTGGCGGGTATAGTCGAGAGCGCGGTCCGCGCCGAGCGACTCGACGAGCTCGACGCTGGCCGGCCCGCACACGGCGGTGACCTGGGCGCCGTAGGCTTTGGCGATCTGCACCAGGAGCGTTCCGACGCCGCCGCCGGCGCCGTGGATCAGAACCGACTGACCGGGCTCGACGCGCGCTCGCTCGCGCACCGCCTGCAGCGCGGTGAAGCCGGCGAGCACCAGCGATGCCGCCTGGTGGTCGTCGAGGCCCTCGGGAATCGGTGCGAGCGCGTCTTCCGGCACGCAGGCGGCTTCGGCCAGGCCGCCGCCGAGCGAGGTGTGACCGAAGACCGCGTCGCCGATCTGCAGGGTCCGGGCTCCGGGTCCCAGCGCCTCGACGACGCCGGCGAGGTCGGCGCCGAGTGTCTGCTTCTTCGGCGCCAGAAGGCCGTTGGCGAGCCGCACCAGAAACGGATCCGCCCGCATCAGACGCACGTCGGCGGCGTTGATCGACGAGGCGTGGACGCGCACCCGGACTTCGCCGGGGGCGGGCTGTGGCAGCGGTCGCTCAGTCAGCTGCAGGACTTCGGGGCCGCCGTATCGCTCATAGATGATGATTTGCATGTCGTCTCTCCCGGGTCGGTCGCCCGACCCCGTTGTGATGACGACATCTTGCCGGCGGCGTGCCGCGCGCACATCCGCTGATCGGCTGTTTCGGCGTCGGCCGGTCGGCCGGTCCGGTCTCGTCCTTTCGGCCGATACGCAGTGCCGGCCGGCGCGTCGGCTCAGCGCGGCATGCGTCCGGTCTCGTACGCCCAGATGGCGATCTCGACGCGGTTGCGCGCGCCGAGCTTGCCCATCAGGCTGGCGAGGTGGCTCTTCACCGTGCTCAGACTGATGTGGAGCGCGGTGGCGACTTCGGCGTTGGTCAAGCCGCGTGCCACGGTCAGCAGCACCTCTTCTTCGCGCTCAGTCAGCGCTTCGAGCGGCTGGGGTGGTGCCTCGGGTGCCATCGCGCCGAAGGTCTCGAGCAGGCGGGCGGTGACTCGCGGCGCGATCAGCGCGCCGCCCTCCGCGGCGGCGTCGATCGCCTGCACCAGGAGATCGGCGCCCGCGTCTTTGAGCAGGAAGCCACGAGCCCCTGCCTTGAGCGCGCCGAAGACATACTCGTCGAGGTCGAACGTCGTGATCACGACCACTGCGAGCGGGTCCTCAACCCCCGGTCCAGCCAGGCGACGAGTCGCCTCGATGCCGTCGAGCCCGGGCATGCGGATGTCGAGCAGGCAGACGTCGGGTCGCAGCTTTCGCGCCAGGCGGACCGCCTCGTCCCCGCTGCGAGCTTCGCCGACGACCTCGAGACCGCGCGATTCGAGGATCATGCGCAGGCCCGTGCGCACCAGATCCTGGTCGTCAGCGAGCAGCACCCGCCGGCTCAAGGTTCGGCTCCCCGCAGACGCGGCCCGCCGCCGGGCGGACGCTTGGGCAACACTGCCTCCAGGCGCCAGCCGCGGCCGACGCCGGGACCGGCTTCTAGGCGCCCGCCAAGCAGGGTCGCACGCTCGGCCAGGCCGCGAAGGCCGAAACCGTGACGGTCGTTGTCGATCCTGCCGCTATCGTCCCGAGCGTCTCCTTGGCCACCGACACGCTCACCGTCGTCGACGACGGTCATCCGCACGCGGTCGGCGTCGCCGGCGATCCGCACCCAGATGCCGCTGCGCTTCGTTGCATGGCGGGCGGCGTTGGTGATCCCTTCTTGCGCCACCCGGTAGAGCGCCGCCTCGATCGCTGGACCGAGGTCGTCGAGATCGCCGTCGAGCGCGATCTCGACGCGTTCGTCCGGGCCGGCGCCGGCGCGCAGCTCGTCGAGGTTGGCGAGGCTCTTGAGCGGCGCCAGCTCGACCTCTTCGTCCTGGCGCAGTGCGCCGACGATGTGGCGCATCTCGCCCAGGGTGCGCGACGCCGCCTGTTCGATCGTGCGCAAGGTCTCGAGCGCTCGCTCCGGTGCGGTCGACGCCACGGCCTGTCCCGCCTGCGCCTGCACCGCGATCGCCGAGACGTGATGCGCCACGGAGTCGTGCAGCTCGCGCGCCAGGTGCTCACGCTCGCGCAGCCGTACCCGATCGAGCGCGCGCTCTTGCTCGCGCGCGCGAAAGCGCACCGTGGCACCGAGCGCGGCGGGGAAGAACAGCACGACCACCCCGGCGATGGCTTCGTCGGCCGAGCGCAGTTCTCCGCCCACCGCCGCGAGCCCGTAGCCGACCAGCTGCACCGGGACGCCGAGCAGGGCCTCGCGCCCGGAACCCCAGCGGAAGAGGGAGTAGGTCAGCACCAGGACGAAGATGTGGCTCGGCGGTGCTTCCCAGGCGACGTCGAGTGCCAGCGCGACGAGGTCGACGGTGAAGGCCGCGCCGAAGGCGGCGAGGAAGGTGGCGAACGGATGGGATCTGCGCCAGTAGAGGGCGAGGGCGAGAGCGATGCCGAGCACGACTGCGAGCGCACGCCAGGTCGAGTCGTCCCGCAGCACGGCATTCGCCGTCATCGCCGCGGCCGCGACCACCGCCAACACTCGGTCGGCGCCGGCCGGCGGCGGTGCGACCGGCCGCGGCTCGGCCCAGAAGTTTCGCAGCCCCTGGTCGAGCATGCGCAGGCTCACGGCATTGCCCGCCAGGCGGAGAGCGGATGGGGCTCGGCGCCGAGGACGAGCAGTGTTTCGACGAGCGCTGGAGCCAAGGAGCGGCTGCTGGTCATGGTGCCGAGAGTCTAGCCGACGGGCTCGTCGCATGGACCGACCGGCTCGAGCGTCGTGGGACCGGCGGTTTTGGTAGTGTCTCGGGCGCACATCGAGGTCCGCCGCGCGGCAAGCGGTCACGCCGGAGAATGGAGCCAGTCGCTTGAACTCACACCTACCCATCGGCATCGAGGAGCTGCTCGGCGGCGCCGTCGAGACCGCGCGCCTCGAGCTGAAGGCGAGTTGGGACGCGAAGACGACTGGACATCAGGTCTTGAAAACATTGTGTGCCTTCGCGAACGACTTGCAGAACCTGAACGGCGGCTACGTTCTTCTCGGCATCGCTGAGAAAGACAGTGTGGCCTTCCGTCCCGCCCGCGGACTCGATGCGGCGGCCATCAATGAGGCCCAGAAGTGGATTCGCGGCAACTGCAATCGGATCGAGCCCAGGTACGTTCCGGTGATCGATGTCTGCAAGGTCGACGGCAAGAGTGTGCTCGTGCTGTGGGCTCCCGCGTCCGACGTCCGTCCTCACCAGGCGCCGAATGGGCCTAAGGGGGATCGAAAGTACTGGGTCCGCCTCGGCAGCGAGACGGTGGTGGCCAAGGATGAGATTTTGACCGCACTCCTGCAGCAAACAGCCAGGGTGCCATTCGACGATCGACGCTCCCAGGAAGCTCGCAACGACGATCTCAGTCTCAGTCTAGTCCGTGAATTTCTCCACGATGTGCGGAGCGACCTTCGCGATGTGTCGGACGCCGAGCGCGTCTACCGATCGATGCAGATCGTTTCCCGGGTCAACGGCACCACGGTCCCGCGCAACATCGCCCTACTCTTCTTTTCGCAGGAGCCCGAACGCTGGTTCGCCGGTGCACGGATCGAGGTGGTGGAGTTTCCGGACGACTCCGGAGGTGACGTCTTGGCGGAGAGGGTCTTTCGCGGCCCACTGCACCACCAGTTGCGGCAATGCCTTGGCCACCTGGAAAGCATGACCACACGTCATTTGGAGAAGAGCAGCGCGAAGCCGGAGACAGAGGGCTGGCTCAGTTTCCCCGTTCCTGCTCTGCGCGAGGCGCTGGTCAACGCGGTGTACCACCGTAGCTACGAGACCAGCGGTGAGCCGACCAAGGTCTACCTCTATCCGGACCGCATCGAGATCATCAGCTATCCCGGACCGGTTCAGGGGATCGAACAGCACCATCTCAGCGGCTCGATCCCTCCGCCACCGGTACCGGCGCGGAATCGGCGGATCGGGGAGTTGCTCAAGGAGCTACGGCTGGCCGAAGGGCGAGGCACTGGGCTGCCCAGGATTCGTCGGAGCATGGCCGAGAACGGGTCGCCGTCGCCGCGATTCGATTTCGACGAGGGCCGGACGTACTTCCGCGTCACTCTGCCGGCACATCCGGAACACGTTGCCCTCAGCCTGCTGCGCGACTTCGCGTATCAGAAGGCGACTGGAGACCTGGCGCGGGCCCGGGAGCTGCTCGAGAACGCTTGGGCGGATGGCATGCGCTCGCCCTCGCTGGCGGTAGCCCTGATTCGAGAGCGGGCCGAACGCGGTGATCTCGACGCGGCGGAAGCTCTCTTGTCGAGTCTCGACGACCAGCAGCTGGGAGTCTACGCTCGGGCACTCGTCACCTTGGCCTCGGCGTACAACGCGCAGGATGAGAAAAAAAGGAGCAAAGACTTGCTCGATCGGCTTCCCGGAGTTCTCGCAGCGCAGGACGCGATCGATGCGGCGATTCTGGAGAGGCGACTCGGCCGCCAGGAGCAGGCGCATCGGCTTTTTGAGAGAGCAGGAGATTTGGTGCTGCGGGACGTGCAAGCCCTTCATGAACTCGCGCAGACAAAGCTCAAGCTGACGGGAAAACTGGCTCGGTCACGACGTCCCGGCGACCGGGAGACGCGCATGCGCCTGCTGCGAGAAGCCGCCGGATTCCTCGAGCGCGTGGTCCGGATGGATGCACCGCCGATCCGCCATGCATGGGCTTGGTTCGACCTGGGCCGGACCCGACGCTGGCTGCATGCGCCGCGACAAGACATCGTGGATGCCTTCGCGAAGGCAAGCGCCCTGGCTCCCGAGGAAGAGCGGTTTCGCCGGGCGCTGGAAGAGGCTCTGCAGCCCGAGTGATCGCTGCTGCTCGCCCTGGCCTGCAGCCCCTGGTTGAGCATGCGCAGGCTCACGGCATTGCCGACCAGGCGGAGAGGTCGCCGCGCTCGAAGCCGTCGCCGAAGAGCCACAACAAGTCGCCCTCGCGGGCGGCGAAAGCGATGGCGTTGAGCAGGATCTGGAAGTTGTTGCCCGGCCCGAGGGCCTGCGGCTGGTGCTCGCCGGGCTGGTAGACGACCACTACGCCACTTCAGGCGGCACGGCGGTGGAGATAGCCGAGCAGATGGGTCGACGAGCCCCCCTGGTCGTAGTCGCTGGCGAACAGCGGCTCGATGGTGCCCGCGCCCGGCAGGATCTTCAGCGAGGGGTAGCGCTCGTCGGGCGTGTTGTTGAAGAACGCGTAGTCGCCCGGCGGAATGCCCTGGGCGGCGTCAGCATCCGGGCGCGTGCTCACGGCGGTGACGCCGAAGGTCGTGATCGGATGGCTCGGGGCGACGTCGATCACGTTCTGGCCGTCGACCGTGTTCCAGGGCACCGCCCCGGTGGCCTCGCCGCCGAGGATCTCTTGCATCGATTCCTTGCCCGCGGTGCGGTAGATGCCGTGGTGGAAGGACACCACGCCGGCGCCGGCGACGAGAAAGTCGTCGACCGCCGTAACGAAGGCTTCCTGGCGCGCTGTTGCGTCCGGCCCGGAGGGAATGCGGTGGGCGAAGTAGACCAGCACGTCGTAGGAGTCCGAGTCGTCGCGCGGTAGCGCGAGCAGAGCGGTGGCGTTTTCGATCTGGTCGGTGGCGATCTCGATCACTGCTCCGGCTCCCTCGAGCCATAGGCCGGTCGCCGTTCCGAGCGCTGCCGACAGCTCGCCCGGCTGGGTCAGGTTGTCGTCGGGTCGGCCGTGCGGATTGACCTCGTCGCTGACGATCAGGATGCGCAGCGGTGGATGCGTCGGCGCGACTTGTGCGGTCGCGGGCCCGAGCGCGCCGAGGAAGGGAAGTGGACCGACGAAGAGCAGCGGAACCACGAGACGCAGTGAGACGACCCGGCGCAGCGGACAGACCCATGACAGGTCCACAGGCAGGGCGAGGAGAGGGTGCGGAGGAGTGCGGTCGATTCGGGGCATGAGATCTCCAGTGCTTCGGCTAGTCTAGTGGTCTCGCTCACCGACCCAGGAGCCGCCGTGATTCTCGTCCTTGGATCTCTCGTCGCCCGCCCCGAGACGCTCGACACGGTGGTCGAGCTCAGCCGTGCCCACGTCGAGCGCTCACGGAGCGAGGAGGGCTGTTTGGAGCACGGTGTGTCCGTCGACCTCGAGAACCCGCTGCGGCTGGTCTTCGTCGAACGATGGCGCGACCGCGACGCGCTCGACGCGCATTTCGCGCTCGAGTCGTCGCGCGACTTCGTGCGCGCCGTACACCCCCTGGTCGCCGAGCCGCCGTCGCTCGACATTTTTCCCGTCGTAGCGCAGGCCTGAGGCGCCCTGTCGCTCCGGCTCGCGCGGCGCGTCGTCGAGGCGCAGGTGCAAGCAAACATCCATGTTCTGCCTGGACCATTAGCCTGTGACATAAGCCACGATCCCGCCGTCCGAATTGGTACCGGCCGGAGCGAGCAATCTGTCTAGGCTTCTTCTGGCTCGAGACGCTCCTCGACGATGGGTCTCGAGGGCGATCGAGCGTGAGAAGCCGTAGTTCAACCCAACCCGTTCGAACCCAAGGAGGTTTCATGGAGCACGAGCCCCAGAACATCTTCGATCTGATCGACACGACGACCACCGAGCCTGGCTCGACGGTCCACAGCAACACCCATTGCAACGCGCTCGTCGAGAACCCGTTCGCCTGGGACGACGAGGCCGAGGCCGAAGCCTGATCCAGGCCTGAGGTCGACCCGGGTCCGCGGAGGCCGTGATTGCGGCGGCCGCGGGCCCGGTGCTCGTCTCCGGATCGGGTCCTCTCATGCCGACCTCCCCTGTGACCGAGGAGTCTCTGGCCGGGCGCTATCGCCTCGCGCCGGGCTTCCATCTTGTGCCCGCCGACGACGGGTGGCTCGTGTACCGCCCCGACGGTCTCTTCGCGCGCCTCCGCGTCGATCCCTCGCTGCCCGCCGCGGTCGCGGCGCTGTTGGCGGACGAGTCGACGCCAGACTCCGTGGGTCTGAAACAGGCCCTGCCAGATGAGGCCGCGCTGAACGGCTTTTTCCGCGCCCTGGAATCCGAAGGCGTGATCGTCGCCATCGAGTCCGAGGGCGAGAGACTCGCGCTCGAGCGCCGGCGCGAGCTCACACGGTCGACGATCGCGATCGACGGCGACGGCCCGATCGCCACGCGGCTCTTGGAGCTGCTGCGCGGCGGTGGCCTCGACGCGCAGAGACGGCCGCCGAGCGCCGACCTCGGGTCGTGGCCGCTCGATCCGCCGGCTCCGGGCACCCGCATGGCGGTCGTGTGCTGCGCGGCCTGGCTGTCGGATGCTCGATTCACCGCGTCCGACGCCTGGTGCGTCGAGCACGGCGTCGCCTGGCACGGCGTGTACTCCGAGGGCGCCAGGTTCCATCTCGGACCGTTCTGGCTGCCCGACGATCCACGGACGGTCCGCTACGCCGATGCGCGCGCGCGGCGGCTCGCCGCCGACGCGCATCCGGACGGCCTCGAAGCCTATTGGCGCTATCTCGATCGGGGCGAGGCCGTGGCTCCACCGAGTCCTGCCGACTCGGCGGAGAGTGCTCTGATCGCGGGGGCACTCGCGAGTGATTTGCTCGCCTGGGCGCGCGGCGAACGACCGCCGAGCCACGGCCACCAGCTCGCCTTCGATCGCTCGAGCGGCCGCTGGCGCTGGCATCCCGTGCTGCCCGTGCCGCGCGGGCTGCTCACAGAAGCCATGCCGTGAGCGTCGACCTCCGGACCGGCCTGGAAGTCACCGCCGCCGACGGCGTCCGGCTGGCGACCGAGCTCACGTTGCCGCGCGCTGGCGGACCCTGGCCGATCGTGCTGCTGCGGACCTACCTCGGCACGACGAGCCATCGGCAAGAAGCCGCCGGATGGGCGCGGCACGGCTTCGGCTGCATGGTGCAGGACGTGCGCGGCCGCTACGACTCCGGCGGCGACTGGCGACCGTACGAGACCGAGCGGGGCGATGGGCGGGCGGCGGTCGAATGGGTGCTCGCTCAGCCCTGGTGCGACGGTCGCGTCGCCGCGGTCGGTGGCTCCTACGCTGCCTTCGCCGCCTGGTCGGCCGCGCTCGCGCATCCGGCCGTCCGGGCCGTGATCTCGGCGGTGCCGGCGATGAGGCCGCTGCCGCTCCAGCCGGAGGAGGGGGGAGTCTTCCCGCTGCTTTCGCGGCTCTGCTGGTCGTCGACCCACGCCGGGGTGCGCCGGGCGCGCGAGCTGTCGCCGGAGCAGATGCTCGAGCAGGCGGGCGATGCGCTGATTCAGCTCCCCGTGGCCGACCTGCCGCGTCGCCTCGGGCTCGAGATCCCCGGCTGGCGCGCAGGCGCCGAGGCCTGTGAAACGGCGGCCAGCGCGACGCCCGGGAGCGATCCGATCTCCACGTCCGACCTGGCGAGGCTCGATGTCGCGGCCCTCCACGTCGGCGGCTGGCACGATCCGTTCTGTGCCGAGACCCTGCACCAGTTCGACTGCGTCGGCAGCGCCGTGACGCCGAGACCGCCGCGCGCCTTGGTTCTCGGACCGTGGTGGCATCGCCTCGGCGGCCACCGGCCGGCGCGTTACGGCGAGCGCGACTACGGCGCCGCGTCGCGGTTCGCACTCGGCAACCACCAGGCCGAGTGGCTGCACCGTGTGCTCGGTGACCGACAGGGTTCGGCGACCTCTCTGCGCGTCTTTCTCGGTGGCGACAACCGCTGGCTGCGGCCCCCGTCCTGGACGCCTCGGCCACGGGCAGTCTCGACGTTCTTCGTCGCCGGAGAGCGCATGACCGAGGCGCCGCCGCGGCGTGGCGGCAGCGCTTCGTTCGACTACGATCCACGCGCTCCGCGGCCGTGCCGGCGGACGCCGATCGACGAGAGCGGGGAGGCACCGCGCGGCGACGTCGTGGCCTTCACCAGCGAGACTCTCGATCGCCCGCGGTCCGTCGTCGGTGCTCCCTCGGTGACTCTGTGGGGCAGCACCGACGCGCCGTCGGTCGACTGGGTGGTACGCCTGCTCGAGGTCACCGCCACCGGGCGACGGCTCTACCTGGCGCACGGCCTGGTCGACGCGCGCCACGCGCTCGCCCGCCGTGGCCTGCGGCTCGAGCCGGGCGTCGCCCACGAAGTCGAGGTGCGCCTGTCGCCGGTCGGCATCACGCTGCCGGCGGGCAGCCGGCTTCGTCTCGAGGTCACAGGCAGTGCCTTTCCGTCCTATGCCCGCAACCTCGCGTCCGGCGCACCGCGTCTGACCGGGACCCAGATGGGCGCGGCCCGCCAGAGCGTGCACTGGGGGCCCGAGCACCCGACCAGCCTGTGTCTGCCGGTCCATGTCGAGATCGCTGCATCATCCGACCGCGCCGGGGTCATGCTCGCGACCGCGTCGCCGTCCGAGTCGTGGCCCGCGTCGTCGCCGAACTCTCGGCCGAGGAGCCTGTGATGACCACCGTGACCCCCGTCCCGAGCCCTCACCCGACGACGCCGGATTTCGATCGGCTGGTCGACCCCCGGTTCGGTGTCGTGCTCGCCCTCCATCCCAAGCAGCTCGAGGCCGACGAGCCGGCGGCTCTCGTGTCGTTCCACGGTTTCGTCAACAACTCGCGGCGACTGGGGCAGTGGTACGGAGACCGCATCTCGCTCGGTACCTCGTTCAACAACGCGCCGGCCGCGCGGTGCGCGGCGATCGGCGAGGCGGTCGAACGGTACTGCGGCAACTTCGTGCCGGCCGGGCTGCGCAAGGCGTCGTACGATGCGCTGCGGGCGGCGGGTGAGCAGGCCGTCGATCCCCAGGCCCTGATGCTCTACTCGCCCGCCCAATATGCGGCGCGCGGCTTTCCCTTCGTACCCTTCACCCGCGATCTGGAGGTCTACTGGGTCGAAGGTCGAGAGCTGGTCGAGCACGAGCCGACGTGGGTGCCGGCGTCCCTGGTCTATCCGAACTACTTCGTCGACGCGCTGGCCGACGAGCCGAAAACCCACTTCGTCAACCTCTCGGGGCTGGCGACCGGTGCCGGCCGCGAGGACGCCGAGCGCTCGGCGCTCGAAGAGGTGATCGAGCGCGATGCCGTGACCGTGTGGTGGATCTCGGGCAGCCCTCCGGTGCTGCTGGACCTCGACAGCGAGCCGCGTCTGGTCGCGGCGCTCGCCCCGACCACGACGGACGATCCGCTGCCGCTCGACTATCAGCTCTTCGCAATCCCCAACGTCTTTGGCGTGCCGGTGCTGGGAGCGCTTCTGCGCGATCCCAAGAACGACATCGTGACGATTGGCGTGGCGACTCGGCCCGATCCGATGGCCGGCGCTCTCAAAGCGCTCGCCGAGGCCGTGCATCTGCGCGGCTACAGTCGCGAGTTGCTGACCGAGAACGGCAAGATCTGGCAGCTGATGTCCGACGGCATCCTCGACCGGCGGGTCTACAAGGCGTTCCGCGCCGACCGTCGCTACATGGACGACTACCGGGCCGACTTTCACGATGTCGTCGATCTCGGCTGCCACGCCCAGATTTACCTCGATCCGCGAATGCAGCGCCATCTCGAGCGCTTCGACGCCGCGGCTCCGCCGAAACCGTTGTCCGCCGTGGCGCCGATCCCGGTGACAGAGCGCGCCGACCTCCGGTCCACCTACCTGGGGCGCCTCCGCGACGAGGGGCTGAAGGCCTATTCGGTCGATGTCACGACCCCGGATGTCGCGTCGGTCGGCCTGTCGGTGGTGCGGGTCGTGGCGACGGGGCTCTACGGCAATGCGCCGGCGGCGTTCCCGCTGCTGGGTGGACGGCGTCTCTACGACGATCCGGTGCGCCTCGGTCTGCTCGACGTCGCGCCGCGCGAAGACCAGCTCGTCGCCGCACCGATTCCGCACACCTGACGGGCCGATGCCGATCCCGAGCCGCTCCTCCGATCCATTCGCTTCGCTGGTCGACGAGCGCTTCGGACCGATTCGCAGCCTTCGTCTCTTGCCGCACCGTCACGATCTTCCGTCGGCACTGCGGCGCGCCCATGCCGAGGTCTGCGACAGCTCGCGCTTCTCTGCGTGGCACTCCGATGATCGCGCGGGAGGGTTCGCCTGGGATTCGGCCGCCGCCGCGCGCGCCGCGGCGGCCGGCGAGGCGATCGAGCGCTACTGCGGAAACCTCGTGCCGCGGACCCTGCGCCGCGCGTCCTTCGCAGGGCTCGAAACCGTCGGCGAGTCGGCCGTCGATCCAGTGAGCTTGGCGCTGTTCAGCGACGCGCAGTATGCGCAGCCCGGCTTTCCGTTCGTCCGCTTCTCGCGCCGGCTGCCGGTGCTGTGGGCGCGCGGAAGGGGCATGCTCGACGGCCGATCGGTGTGGGTGCCGGCCTCGCTCGTCTGGGTGACCTTCGCCGGCGGTCGGCCGACGCGGGCCGAGCCGAAAGTGCATGCCACGCCCTACGCCGGAGTCGCGGCCGGCCCGGACCGCGCGTGGGCGGAGACGGCGGCGCTGCTCGAGCTGGTCGAGCGCGACGCGTTGGCGACCGCCTGGCAGGGTGGAGAGCCGCTGCCGAGCCTGCGGGTGCCGGCGTGGCTCGCCGCCAAAGTGTCGGCGCCCGAACTGCGCTTCGACTTTCATCGGGTGCCCAGCGCCTTCGGGGTGCCGGTAGTGGCCGCGCTGGTCCACGACCTGGACCGCGACCTGATCGCGCTCGGGGTCGCTGCCCGCGCCGAGCCGACCGACGCGGCTCTCAAGGCCGCCGCCGAGGCGCTGCAGCTGCTCGTCACCAGCCGCATTCTCGACGATCCGACGAGCGACTACATGCGCCGCGTGGCGGCGGGTGCCCCGGGGCTCGGCGTCAAGCCGTGGCGTCGAGACCGCGCCTACCGCCGCCTCTACGACGAGCGGTGGCGCGATGTCTGGGATCTTCTCAGTCACCTCCAGCTCTACCACGACCCGACGGTGCGCGCGCCGTTCGTCGAGCGTCTGGCGCATGCTCCGACCCTCGCCCTGGACGCGATCGAGCCTCTCCGGCCGGGGCCGCAGAGCACCGTGCGCGACGAGCTCGTGCAGCGGCTGGCGACGCACGGACACGCGCCGATCGCGCTCGATCTGACGACGACCGATATCGCCGCGGCAGGCTTCGTCGTCGTCCGCGTCGTGGCGCCGGGCCTCTACGGCAATGCGCCGGCGGCGTTCCCCTATCTCGGCGGTCCGCGCCTCGAGCGCGCCCGCACCAACGGCCGGCTGGAGCTTCGGCCGTTGCCCTACGCGTGAGCACAGCATGAGCATCGACCCTGCGCCTTCCGTCACCCCGGAGACTGATCACCCACACGCGACGCCACCGCCGTCCTGGCCGCGGGTCGAGCTGCAGGGCGGCGATCTCGCCGTCGTCGCGGCCTATCATCGGTTGAGCATGCTCGATCCGGAGCGTCACGGCGCGTTGCCCGGACGGCTCGAGCGACTTCGCCAGCCGGTTCCGTTTCGCCGCTACCTCGGTGCGGCCACCACGACCCTGCCCCGGCCCGACGGGGACCTCGACAACGAGCCGAAGACGCCCGCCGCGCTGAATCTGCTCGGGCAGGTGCTCGGCGACGCGCTCGGAGTGGTCGGCTGGAGGCGCCACGCCGAGGCGGCGTTCGGCCTGCGTGCGACGCCGTCGGCAGGCAATCTCCATCCTCTCGAGGCCTACCTGGCGGTGCCGGGCCTCGGTGCCGGCGAGAGCCCATCGGACGCGGAGCTCTTTCACTACAGCGCCTTCGACCATGCGCTCGAGCGACGTCGCCGGCTGCCCGTGGAGGTGTGGGACTCTTTGCGCGCGGCGGCCCCGGAGGCCCGAGCCGTCGTGGTTTTGACCGCGATCTACTGGCGCACCGCGTGGAAGTACGGCGAGCGTGCCTTCCGCCTCGCGCATCTCGACGCGGGGCACGGTCTCGCCGCCCTCGATGCAGCGGCGGCGGTGGTCGGTCTCAAGGCGCGCTGGGTCGATGCCGCCTCGGCAGACCTCGAGATCTTGCTCGGGATCGATGGAGACTCCGGGCCGGAGGCCGAGGACGCGGTGGCGATGGTCGCGCTCGAGCCCGCCGACGCCGACGTGCCGGCCTCCGGTTGGTGGCCTGAGGCGGATGTGCTCGACGCGCTCGTCGGGCAGGCTTGCTCCGGGGTGCCGAGCCGTATCAGCGAGCGCCATCGGATCTGGCCCGGAGGCGTCGCCGCGGCGCGCGCGACGCGGCGCGAGCGAGAGGTCGCGGACGGGCCGCGCGAGGTGCCGTCGGCGACCGGGCCGGCGTCCACCGTGTTTAGCCGCGACGTCTTGCGCCGTCGTCGCAGCCGCGCTGTATACGAGGGTCGCGCCTTGACGCAGGCTGAGCTCGCCACGATCGCCAGCCACCTCGTCGGCGACCTGCCGGCAGGCCTGTGGGGCGCCACGGACCTCGTGACTCTGCTCTTTGTCCACCGGGTCGAAGGCGTCGAGCCGGGCCTGTACGCTCTCTTCGGCGGGCCCGAGGCCGGAATCGACGCCGAGATCGCCGATCTGCGCGCGGTGCTGCGGGCCGAGCTCGAGTGGCGGGACGTCGAGCTCGAGCCGCTGGACACCGCGTCCGGCGCCGGCAGATTCCGCCTGGTGCGCCTCACGGGCGGAGACTCGCAGCGCGCTGCCAGCCATCTCGCGGGAGGTCAGACGGCGGCGGGCGACGGAGGGTTCTGCGCGCTCTTCCTGGGCAAGACGGCGGCCCTCGCGCGAGACGGCGCATGGGCCTATCGGCGGCTGCACTGGCTGGCGGGAGCGCGAGCTCATCGGCTCTACCTGGCAGCGGAAGACCTGAACCTCGGCGCGACCGGGCTCGGCGGATTCTACGATGACCAGCTCGCGAACCTCCTCGGGCTCGATGTCGCGGGCGCCGAGCGCGAGGCACG
Organism: Acidobacteriota bacterium; assembly: GCA_039194425.1. Lineage (GTDB taxonomy): Bacteria > Acidobacteriota > Thermoanaerobaculia > Multivoradales > J023 > JAUIJL01. Next base: position 90,936 of record JBCCVZ010000003.1, read on the forward strand.
CCCCTGGGAGCCTCTGTACCTGGCGGCGGTCGGACGCCGCGCCGCGACGGATCCGCCTCTCGAGCCGCCATACGATCATCGCGGCAGCGGCGCCGAGCCGGTCCCGGCGTCGCAGGGCGGCTACCGAACGCTCAAACCCCAGGCCCGGCCCAGCCCTCCGCTATGAGAGCTGTGCCCTCGAGCCTCGCGTGGTCGCACGAGTCAGCGCCGACCGGCGGTCGCCTGACGCGGCAGGTGCAACCAGTGGTCTGCGTCGCCGGAGTGCGGCAGGCAGAAACGCTCGCCGACCTGGGCATGGACGGTCAAGACCTCGCCGCGTCGGCGCAGCGGCCCGAGCAGGCGGGTGACCGTGGCGCGATTCGCGCCGATCGCGGCCGCCAGCTGGGCGTGGGTGATGCGGACGTCGATCAATGTGCCGTCGGCGCACTCGGAGCCGAACTGCTCGGCGAGGAGGGTCAGAACGCCGAGCAGGCGCTGCTGCATGTTCTGGCGCGACTGGACGCTCGACCAGGCCTCGAGGTGCCGCACCCGCTCCAGCAACCGCTCGCCCTCGTCGCCGCCGCGGCCCAGGCGGTCGATCTCGACTTCGGCGTCGGTGTGGGCACGCAGCGCCAGACCGCACTCGTCCTCAGGATGCCCGGCGAGCAAGTGGCCCGGTCCCCAGAGCCCGATCAGGCCCTCGGATCCGTCCTCGTGCCAAACGATCTGCGCGACGACTCCGGAGACGACGCGCAGAGTCTCGTCTGCGCGGAGCGGAATCGCATCACCGGCGTGGAGCGCCCAGTGCCGCGGCCGCCCGGGATCGGTGTGTCCCGAGGCGGCGTGCAAGGAGGCGATCGATCGCTCGATCGCCTGCACGACCAGCTCGGGAGACGAGTCCGCGGGCAACACGGCGAGCGCACCCGCGCGGTACGCAGTCGTCGTGAGCTCGGCGGCGTCGGTTTCGGCGTCGTCGTCGCTCGTGCACAGGTAGATCCAGGGCAGCGCACCGCGTTCCGCCGCGCGCGCCAGCGCGTCGAGGTCCTCCCGCCGTGAGGTCTCCACCAGGGCGAGATCGGGGGGACGGATCACCTCCACCGCGGCATGGGGCCGGTCCATGGACCGGCCCACGGGCAGAAGAGTCACCGCGAAGCCGTCGGCACGCAGGCGTCCGGCGAGCTCGAGCAGGCGCGACCCGTCTCCGAGCAGAGCGAGATGCTTCATCGTCACGCGTCGCGGAGCGACTCCGTCGGATGGACACGCATCGCGCGCCACGCCGGCGCCAGGCAGGCGACGACGCCAGCGCCGAGGAGCGCGACCGCCGCCAGCATCAGACTCGACGGATCACGAGCGGTGATGCCGAAGAGCGACGCCGCGAGAATCGGTGTCGTCGCCAGACTCACGGCCAGGCCGACGAGCACGCCGACGACGACCAAGCGCACGCCCCACCACAGCACCAGGCGGGCCTGCGCTGCGCTCACGGCGCCGAGCGCGGCGCGGACGCCGAGCTCTTGGCGTCGCTGGACGAGATCGTGGGTGAGCAGGCCGTAGACGCCGAACCCGGCGAGCACCAGAGCGATGATCGCGAACAGCGGCGCCAGACGCCCGAGCAGCCGCGATTGCCACAGCGACTCACCGAGGATCGAGTCGAGACTGCGAATCTCGACCACACCGGTCTCCGGCGCGGCGCGCTCCAGGGCTCGGCGAAGTGACGCGGCCGACGCCTCGGCCGCGCCGTCGAAGCGCACCGTCAGGCGTTGGCGCCAGGCTTTGTACTGGGTGATCGGATAGTAGAGCTCGGCGCCGAACTCGGTCTCTCGTGGGTCGTAGCGGACGTCGCCGACGACGCCGATCACGCGTGCCCACGAGTCGTTCGCGATGCGCGCCTCGCGGCCGATCGCCGGCTGGCCGGGAAAGAGCTGTTCCGCCGCGCGTCGGCTCAGGATGATCACCAGGCCGTCTTCGCGGATGTCGGACCAGGCGAAGTCTCGCCCGGCCAGGATTGGAATCTCCATCGCTTCGAAGTACCCCGGCGTCACGTCGACCGTGAGAATCGGCGCCTGGTGCTCGAGCACGTCCTGGTCGGCGCCGCCGCGCGCCATCAGCTTGACCGGCCGACGATCGCGGTCGAGGTACGGCAAGTGGGTGGTGCCGCCCGCCGCTGCGACGCCGGGCACGGCGCGCACGGTCTCTTGCAGGCGCCGGTAGAGCGCAGCGAGCGAATCCGTTTGCTCGAGGTAGCTGCCGGGGAACTGGGGCGACATTTCGATCGACACCACGTCGTCCGTCGCGAACCCGGGGTCGATGCGCTCGAGGGCGCCGAAGGTCCGGGCGAGCAGCCCGGCAGCGACCAGGAGCACGGCCGCCAGGGCCACCTGGGCGACCACCAGCAGCCGCCGGGATCGTCCACCGCGATTCGCCGCCGCCGTGCGCCCGGCGAGCAGAGACCGCAGGTCGACCCGGCGAGTGAGGATCAAGGGGGCCAGTCCGGCGACCAGAGCGACGAGCAAGGCGCCTCCGGCGGCGAATCCGATCTCCTGGACTCCGATCTGCACCTCGAGCCAGGCCGGCAGAGTAGTCGGCACCAGACGCGGCAGGAACGAGAGCAAGCCGTGGGCGAGGGCGACACCGAGCAGTGCTCCGGGGAGAGTGAGGAGCATGGTTTCGAACAAGAGCTGGCGGCCGAGACGCAGGCCGCCCGCGCCGAGCGCCAGCTGCAGCGAGAAGGTCGCCGTGCGCGCGACGCCGCGGGCCAGCTGCAGCCCGGCGAGGTTGACCGCGGCCAGCGCCATGAAGACCCAGGTCATGGTGAAAAGCGCGCGGAGATGAGGCGCAATCCCGCTCGTCGTGTAGTTGCGGTAGGGAGTCAAGCGGGGTCGCCAGGACTCGTTGGTTTGCGGAAAGCGTTCACCGAGCGACGCACCGACGCGGTCGATCTCGGCTTGTGCCGACGCCAAGCTGCTGCCGAGGGCCAGGCGACCGAGGCCCTGCGCCCAGCGCATGGCTCGTTGGTCACTGCGCTGATCGCCGCTGTCCTGCGTATCGATCCAGCTCTGGTACGGAAACCACATCTGCGCGCCCTCGGGGAAATCGAAGCCCGGAGGCGTGACGCCGATCACCTCGAAGGTGCCCAACGACGTGCGCAGCGTGCGCCCGAGCACCTCCCGATCCCCACCGAAGCGGCTTTGCCACAGTCCGTGGCCGAGAACGACCTTCAGACTGTCGCCTCCCTGGCGGTCGTCGTCGGTCTCGAACAGGCGACCGAGGATCGGTCGTACACCGGTTGCGCGCAAGACGCCGGCGGTGACCATCGCCGAGGGGGTCGAGGTGACCCGTCCGTCGTCGGCGATGAGATTGTCCCGCCGCGCCGAGAAGGTGCCGACCTCGTCGAGTTGCACCAATTCGGCGCGGTAATCGTCGGCGTCCGGGATCGACAGGCCGGCGAAGCCGCCGGTCTCACTCGAGACACTCTCGACCACGACGAGGCGTTCGGCGTCCGGATAGGGCAGCGGCCGATAGAAGGCCGCGTGCACCAGGCTGAAGACCGCGGTGTGGACTCCGAGGCTCAGCGCGAGGATCGACACGACCAGGAGGGACAGCAGGCCCTCCCGGCGCAGGCTGGCGAAGGCCAGCCGGAGATCGTGCAGCATGCCTCAGAAGCTCCAGCGCAGCGAGAGACGCGCCTGGAGCGGCACCCCGGGGACGATGTTGGTGACCGCGGTGCGGCTGCCGCCGAAGAAGAAGTCGTATTCCTCGTCGAGCAGATTGGTGACCGCCAGGTGAATCTGCTCGAGCGACGCGAGTGCGGGGCGATACGAGACGCTCAGGTTGAGCAGATCGTAGCCGCCGCCTTCGAACGCGTTGTCCTGAGTGATCGGGTAGTCGCCGTAGGACTCCCACGACAGGCCGGCATCGATCCGGTCGCCGAAGCGCTGGTGCCAGGCGAGGTAGAGAATGGTGTCGGGAACTCCGGTGGGCGTGGTGCCCGAGAGGTCTAGGGGGCCCGTGAAGGTGTTGATCACCAGTTCGTCCCACTCCGCGTCGACATAGCTGTAGCGCGCCTCGAAGCGGCTGCTCGGAGTGACGCGATAGCCCGCGGTGAGCTCGACGCCGCGGCTCTCGAAGCGCTGGCCGGTGGTCGCGAGGGTCGACGGGGCCGTGGGATCGACCAGGGCTTCGGGATTCGACACGAAGATCAGCCGGTCTTTCTGTTCGATCGAGAACACCGAGAGGCCGTAGGACAGCGAACCGTTCGCCACCAACCCCTTGGTGCCGATCTCGAGATTCTGCAGAGTCGTCGGGCGGGTCGCGCGCTGGAAGCGGCTCGGGTCCCACTGCCAGACGGGGCCGAAGTTCGAGCTGAAGCCCTCGCCGAAGTTGAGGTAGACCGTCCGATTCGGCGCGGCGGCGTAGACCAACGACGCCTTGGGGCTGATGTGGTCTTCCGAGTCGACGACGCGCGGCTGAACGATGCGATCGGGACCCGTCGTGAGCACCGTCGCGCGCTCGAAATCGTCCCAGCGCGCACCGAGGGTGAGCGTGACGCGATCGCCGAGCGCGATCTCACTCTGGCCGAAGGCGGCGGTGAAGGTGTTCTCGGTGTCGCCCGAGAGATTGTGCTGGCGCTCGACGAAGCACGGATGATCGCGGTTCAGCACCTGGCCGGTGGAGTAGTCGATCTCGATCAAGTAGAACGCGAAGCCACACTCGAAGGTGAAGCCGAACTGGCCCGTCCACAGGTCGGTCTCTTGCAGGTCGGTGCGCTCGTAGCTGGCACCCACGAGGTTGCGCGTCGGTCCGAGCTCGAAGTCGTACGTCGCTTCGATGAACGCCGTGGTCTCGTCGACCTGCGAGTCGAAGCCGTTGACCGCCATCACGTTGCGGCTCGGGTCGAAGCCGAAGAAGTCGTAGAAGTCGAGCACGTTGTCGGTGGTCCGGTCGCGGTAGTGGCCCGTCGCCTGGAACAGACGGCCGTCTCCGAACAGCGACGAAAGCCGCATCGCGAACATCGAGCTCCGGCTGTCGATGCCGATGTCGCGCGAGCCAAGGAAGGTCTCCCGGCCGCCGACGACGTCGACGACCGTGCCGTCGGGCAGCGTCGGAATGACGCTGCCGTGCTCGAAGTCGCGGTCGTGGAAGTTGACGTAGGTGCTGAGCATGATGCTGTCGTTGACGGCCAGCTGCAGGCGGCCGAAGATGCCGTAGCGCTGGTTCTCGTTGCTCTCCCGCCAGCCGTCGGCGCCCAGGCCGTCGGCGCTGAGGAAGAGTCCGTGCTCACCGAAGTTTCGGCCCAGGTTCAGCGTCGCGTTCCAGTAGGCGTCAGAGCCGGCGGCGAGCCGCAGATCGGTGCGCGTGTCCGTGGTCGGCTCGAGCGAGTAGGCGATGGCGCCGGCGATCCCGCCGCGGCCGTAGAGCGCCGACACGGGACCGCGCACGATCTCGACGTTGCGGACCGCGCCGTATGGAATCTCGCTCATCAGCACCTCTTCGTCACCGCTGACGAAGGGAATACCGTCGACCAACGCGAGGAAGGTGTCGTTGCCGTGGTTGCCCGTGACGCCGCGGAAGTTGACGAAGAGAAACGCGTCGTTGTCCCCCTCGCTGCGGCGGAAAAAGATGCCCGGCTGCCCGCGCAGCTCGTCGGCGCCGGCGTAGAAGCCGTCGTCGACCGCCTGCTCGAAGTCGATCGTCGTGACATGGGCCGGCACCTGGAGCGCGCGCTTCTCGCTGCGAGTCGCGAGCACGACGATCTCGTCCGACACCTCCGACACGACATCGGTCTCGGTCTCCGCCGGCGCGTTGGCCGCATCTTCGGCCACAGGGGCTGGCGTGGGGCTGGCCGCGGCGGCTTCGGGGGTCACCGTGTCCGCCGCTATGGTCGCGGGCAGGATCGCGAGCACTGCCGCGACGAGCGCCAGGTCGAGCCGAAAGAGGGGGGCTTTGGGGTTGAAGCGGCGCATGATGGGTCTCCAATCTGAGGTTGGATGCGCTGGGTCAGTCGGCGATCGACGTCCGAAGAAGTCGGCGATGAGCGAGGACGAAAGCGAGCCCGGTCAACAGCGCGAGCCCGAGGAACGATCCGGCGAGGCGCTGGCGCGCGACCGGAGGTTCGATGAAGTGAAAGCGAGGAAGCTGGTCGTAGTCGTCCGGGCGCAGCGACTCGCCTAGAAAGATCTTGGGTGCCAGCATGGCGTGCCATGCGGCGAGGAACTCTCGGGCGCGAGCGCGCACTTCCCGGTGCCTCTCGCTGCCGGACCCGGCGAGATCGACGAGAGCCTCGTTGGCGAGCACGGCCGGCGAGAGAAAGCGTCCGATGTCGACCAGGCGCTGCTGCTCCGCAAGCCGACGGTCGTAGTCGGTCAGCAGCGGTGTGATCCGGCGCTCGACCTCACGCTCTGAGGCGTAGAAGGCGGGAATGAATCCACCTTGGGTGCCGTTCGCCGAGAGCTCCGGATGCTCGTGATAGTAGGTCGCGAGCAGCTCGGCGCTGGCTTTCGTCGCCTCGTTCTTCGCCGCACGCACCGTCGAGACGAACTCGAGGCGCGACGGTGTCGGGCTCGCCGCCTGGGCGACGACATCGACCAGGCCGGGAAGCACCAGAACTGCAGCGAGCCAGGCGCTGGCGAGCACTGCCGCACAGGTTTCCGGACGTCGTGCGAGGGTCGCGACCCAGGCCGCCAACGCCAGCCAGAACGACGCGTAGAGCCAGGCGACGGCGAACCAACCGACGACACGGAGCCCGGCCTCGCCGGTCGCGCCGACGAAGAACGCTGCGGCACCGAGGATGAGGAGCAGGAGCGTCAGCCACGCCCAGCGAGCCAGCACCTTGGCGGCGAGCAGACGGGGAAGGCTGACGCGTTGCATCACGACCAGCGCGAGGGTGCCTCCGTCTCGCTCGCTGGCCAGCATGTCGTAGGCGAGGGCGAGCACGAAGAGCGGCAAGAGGTAGATGACCACGAAGCCGAGGTCGAAGCGGCCGACCAGCAGACTGAGCGGGCTGGCGAGCTGATAGCGCCCGAAGAGCGTGTCGGGGCGTTTGAAGATCGAGATCTCGGCGCGCTCGGGGTAGAGGTCCGCGAGGCCGACGGAGAGCGCCGCGAGCGGCCCCGGCGGCAGGCCGATGAAGGTCTTGGCGCCGCCGACCAGCCCGGAAAACTCGCCGCCTTCGGCCGCCGCGGCCTGCTGTTCGGCCAACAGGGTGGCACCCTCCTCGTGGCTGGCCGCGACTTCGGCGAGTCGCGCATCGTGCCAGGCGGCACCACCGACGAGGGCGTAGACGGCGGCCGCCAGGACCAGGCCGGTGGCCCAGCCGACGACCGGCTCACGCCGCATCAACCGCCACTCGTGGCGCACGATGGTCCAGACGGCACCGCCTGCGACGACACCGCCGCCGACGACACCGCCGCCGCCGGTCATGACCGCGCCTCCGGCAGCACGCGGAGACGAGAGGCGGCGACCGTGGCCAGGGCGAAGGCCGCCACCAACCAAGCGAGCAGAGCCGCAAAGGCCGGTCGCTGGCCGGCCAGAGCGGCGGCGAGAGACGGCGGCTGGTCACGGAAGACCGGCGCGGCGTGCCACAGCTCGTCGTCCGCCAGGTAGCCGAAGTCGGCGTTGCCGGCGTTGTAGGTCATGTCGTCGTTGAGGAGTTTCACCAGCTCGCGGCGGTGTGCTTCCACGGCGGCCGCGAAGTCGTGGTGGCGAGCGACGTCAGTCCCGGAGACGGCCATCGAAAGCGAGCGGACAGCGAGGCGTGGCGAGGCCAGCGCGCCCCAGAGGTGCACTTGCTCTTGCGCCGCGTAGCGCTGCCACAGTGCACCGTAGTGATGATCGAAGACGAGGTTGGCGTGCTCTTCGCTGGCCTGTAGCGCGAGCCCGGCGAAGTTGATCGGCAACTCGTCGACGGATGCGACGCCGTAGCTCTCCAGAAGCCCCGCTTCGAGCGACTGGCGCCGCTCGGTGCGGTTGCCCGCGCCGTCTAAGCCTCGCGCATCGTCTTCGGCGATGGCGGCGAAGAAGGCCCGGGCGCTGGGGATCGGGTGAACTCGCTCGGCGAGGTCGGCGACCAGGCGCGGTGCCACCACGCTCTGCAGCATCCAGAAGCCGAGCAGCACCACCAGTGCGGTGCGTGCACGGCGAGCCCGGGCCGACACCGCCAGAACCAGGGCGAGGAAGGTCGCAAAGTATGTGGCGTAGACGAGCGCCAAGACGCCGGCGCCGGCGAGGATCGACTCGTCCGCGGACCCCTGCACGGCGCGCTCGCCGGTCGTCAAGGCCAGCATGGCGGCGAGCACGGCGGCAGGTCCGAGCACCAACGTCAGCCCGGCCCCGAGGCCGAGAGCCTTGCCGAAGACCAGCGTGCGGCGCGCCACGCCGAGGCTCGCCAGCTGCCGGAGAGTGCCGCGCTCGCGCTCGCCGGCGAACGCCGCGAACCCGGTGATGACGATCAACAGGGGGACGAGCACCTGGAGGGCGAAGGCCGCGGTGAGCTCGCCGAAACGCTGGACGGCCGTCCGGTCTTCGGCCGGCCGCAGCGAGAACGGATCCTGCCAGTGTGCTTCGAGCCGGACCGCGGTGCCGAGGTACGGATCGACGCCGCGGTCGAAGGTCGAAAGCAGCGGCCGCGGCTTGAAGACGAACTGGCCGAAGTGGGCGGCCGAATGGGGATTGCGCGGTCCCTGGTCGTGCCAGGTCGCGTGGTCGGCGGCGCGAGCTGTTTCGATGGCGGTCCTTGCCTGGCGGGTGTCGAGCCAGCCGGCGGCGAGAGCCGCGACAAGCAGGACCAAGATGGCGATCGCGAGGGCACGGAAGCGTCCGTCACGCAAGCTCTCGCGGAGCTCCTTGGCGGCGATGACGAGCACGGGACGTCGGGGGGAACGGTGATCGCGTGGCATCGGCGCGTCCTACGTCCGCATGTGCTCGAGGTAGATCCGCTCGACCTCGGCATGGTCGAGCGCGTCGGCGTCGAGAACGTCGAGCAGGCGCCCGTGCTTCATGATGCCGAGGCGATGACCAACTTCCTTGGCGCGGAAGAGGTCGTGAGTGGCCATCAGCACGGCGGTTCCGGACTCCGCGAGCTCGCGGAGAAGCCGGCACAGGGTGTTCGCCGCGTGGGGGTCGAGCCCCGAGGTCGGCTCATCGAGCAGCAGCGCACCGGCGCTCTGGGCCAGGGCCATCGCGATCGCGACCTTCTGGCGCATGCCTTTCGAGTACGTGTGCACTCGGCGCGACGCCGCGTCGGCCTCGAGTCCGGCCTGGGAGAGAAAGGCGAGTAGCTCGGAATTCGTGAGATCGCCGTGCCCGCCGAGCTCGGCGAAGTAAGCGAGGTTCTCGAGCCCGGTGAGGTTCGAGTAGAGCTGAACCTGCTCGGGAATGTAGGCCATTCGGCTCTTGGTCGCGAGCGGCTCTTCGGCGACGTCGAGGCCGTCGACGACAGCGCGCCCGGAGGTCGGCGCGAGGAAGCCGAGAAACAAGTGGATCGTGGTCGTCTTGCCGGCGCCGTTGGCTCCCAGGAGGCAAAAGACCTCTCCCGCCTCGACTCGAAGATCCAGGTGATCCAACGCCAGGTGACCGTCGAAGGACTTGGTCAGGCCGAGGGTCTCGAGCATCGGGGGTCCTTTCGTCACGTCGTATCAGAGGTGTGCCGTGAGCGAGCGCTGGCTCGCTGAAAAAAATCGGGTGCCCGCTCCACGCAAAGCCCCCGCAGAACGCGGAGCAGGCAACCCGTCACGGAGGTCTGAGGTGGCCGAAGGCCGGCCGCTTCGCCCAGGCGCGCAGGTCGACGAGAGCCGGCCTACGGTGCGCGGTCGAATCTGGAAGTCGGTCAGCAGTCGAGGACCAGCGAAACTGCGTGCGTGCAGGGACTCGCGGTGGCTCGATGCTCAGAGATGCACGACGTTCGGAACGCTGAACGAATCGCTACGGCGTCTTCGGGCGAGCCGAAGCGCACTGCCATCCATCGCGGGATGGCGGATCGAGACGCGAAACGAAGTCAGGCGCGCGGCGGTGCGCGAGAGGCACCGTGCCGGCCGGGGATTCCGGCGGGCAAAAGCTGAGTGTCGACGCTGCCGCGCTCTGCGATCACCAGGCCGACGAGAGGCGCCGACGGAAGATCGAGAGGAGCGAAGGAAACTGTCTTCGCACAGATCGCGCACGGCTCGTGGTGCTCGAGGCTTACGGCTTCGAAATGCACTGTGGCCTGGTGGCCCAGCTCGTGGCATGCAGCGTCTGAGGCCTCATCGACTTCGTGGTGGTGCAGCGTCGGCGCGAAGCCGACCGCCACCAGCGACAGCGCCAGGACCGCGGCCAGTGCCCGCAGCCAGGTTGCGCGACGGAATCGATCAGGACAGCTCATCGGGGGCGATCATACACAGGCTGCGCTTCAGTCACAAGGGATGTGTTCTGGAGGGGCTGTGGATCGGTGGGGCTCCTTCTCGCGAGTCCCGTCCTTTTTCTCGTCTTGTCGATCTCGACAGCGTCGGCCGTTGAGGAGCCTTTGTGGGGCGACCGCCGATTCGGCCCGCGCCGTCGCGCTTCACGAGCGCTGCTGCTCGCTCGAGGAAGGCCTCGCCTGTCACTACCTCGCGTACCTGCGTCACGAAGGAGAAACGCACCTGCACTAGATCCTTGGAAGTGCGCTCCTCGACATCGACTCCGCGAGCCCGAAGGCCGGGTTCAGCATTCGCCGTGCAGGCGCGTGAGCCTGTTGTCGAGAAGCCGCTGCTCGTGCGGCGCCGTGCTCTGCGCGCGCGCGGATGTGTAGCACCGCCTCGCCGCCTTGCGATCGCCGGCCAGTTCGTGCAGGCGACCGGCGGCGCAGTCGACCAGGTGGTACCGACGCATCTCCGGCCGATTCCGGATCGAATCGAGCTCGGCCAGCGCGGTGTCGACGTCGCCGCTCTCACCGCGGGCGACGGCGCGGTTCAGCACGTAGAGCGGCGAGTCGTGGAGCGCCAGCAGGCGGTCGTAGAGCGCGACGATGTGCGGCCAATCGGTGGCGTCGATCGAGGCGGCGCGGCAGTGGGTGAGGGAGATCGCTGCTTCGTAGTGGTAGCGCGACGGCGCGTCGGTGCGGGAGCGGGCGAGCCACAACTCGGCGTGAGCAATTAGGCGACGATCCCACAGCGCGCGGTCCTGGTCGGCGAGCAGCACCGTGCCGCCATCGCTGTCGAGGCGGGCGTCGAGGCGCGCCGAGTGGGCGAGCATCAGCGCCAGCAGGGCGCGCGCCTCGGCCGTTCCGAGGCGCGGGTGGTGGCACAGCACATGGCACAGGCGCGCCGCCTCTTCGCAGATGTCGTCGCGCAGTGGTTCGTCACCCGCGGCGGTGCTGTAGCCCTCGTTGAAGAGAAGATAGAGGACCTCGAGGACGACCGCCAACCGAGGATCGAGAGCGTCCGGCGGTGGCAGGTCGACCCCCACCTCGGCCTTCGCGAGCCGGCGCCGCGCTCGCTGCACCCGCTTCTTGGTCGCCTCTTCGGTGAGCAAGAGGCCGCGCGCGATCTCGGCCAGGCTGAAGCCGCAGAGCACTTTGAGCGTCAAGGCGATCTGGGATCGCCGATCGAGCGCCGGATGAGCGCACACGAACAGCATGCGCAGCAGGCTGTCGGGCACCTGGTCGCGGTACCACCACTCGTCGTCGAGCGCCGGGCCGGAGTCCACCGGCGACTCGATGGCTTCGACGAGTCGTTGATGCGTCGACCGACGGCGCAGCGCGTCGAGCAGGCGGTTGCGCGCGACGCGGTAGATCCAGCCGCCGGGATTCTTCGGTACGCCGCGCCGTGACCACACCTGCATCGCCGTCAGCAGGGCCTCCTGGACCGTGTCCTCGACCAGGTCGAGATGGCGGACGCCGAACGCGCGGGTGAGCACCGCGACGAGGTGCGTCGACTCGTGACGGAAGAAGTGCTCGACGAGCTGCGGCGCCTCGGCGGACGCCGCGTGGTCCGCCATCGTCAGGTCACTCCATCGAGTGGCCCATCAGCTCACGGACCTCGATCGTGTCGCCCGACAGGGGCATCGAGCGGGCCAGCTCGGCCGCCGCCGGAAGGTCCGCCGCCTCGACCATGCAGTAGCCGCCGACCAGCTCTTTCGACTCGGCGAACGGGCCGTCGGTCACCGTGTCGCCGCGCACGACGCGTCCTTCGGGTTTCAATCCGTCGCCGGCATCGAGCAGCCAGCCCTCGCTCTGGCCGCGCTCCATCCAGGCCTGCATCGCCTGCATCGCGGTCTGCATCTCTTCCGGAGATCGTTCTGCCGAGCCGCCACATTCACCGCGGTGAAGAAACATGAATTTCGCCATGATCGAATCCTTTCCTGGGTGCCGCCTTCGATTGTAGAGGACGGCGAGGAGTGGGTGCGGCCTCGTCGGGCCGCGCGTTTGAAGAGAAGACGAAGGAAGAACCCGCCAGGGGACGGTGCGGCCGAAGAAAGTCGCCGCGCGCTATGCTCGGCGCCCGAAGAATCCGATCCCGAGGAGCACCATGTCTCGAGCTCATCCCTGTGTCGCCATCGCACTTCTCGGCCTGCTCGTCCTGTCCACGGGCTGTGCCACGCGCTTCAGCCCCGAGTTGATCCGGCAGGAGATCGTCACCCAGCAAGGCGCCGATCCGCGCAGCGCGTTCGAGCTCACGCTCGGACGATTCACCACGCACCTGATCAAGACAGCGATGGCGGGCGAGGACGGCGAGCTGCCGTTCGCCGGTCTCGGCAGTCTCGAGCTCGCGGTGTACGAGGCGCCGACACCCGACGGGCCGGTGATCGATGTCACCCGGATTCCCGTCGTCGGCTGGGAGCCGGTTCTGCGGCTCACCGACCCGGGACGCTCGGGCATGGTGCTGATCCAGCCGCGCGGCGAGCGGATCGGCGACCTGGTGCTGGTCGGTGCGGGCACCGAGCGTGTCGTCTACGCGCGCCTCACCGGAACGCTCGACCCCGGCCTGCCGAGCGCGCTGGGCGACGTCCTCCGCGACGGCGGTCCCGAGGAGGTCCAGCGCGTGCTCACGCAGCTCGGCGAGTGATCGATGCGCTTCCTCGCCGGTCTGTCGACCTTCGCGGCCTTCGTGGTCTGCGGCGCGCTCACTGGCGCCACCGTCGCCGCGCGGCTGATGCCTCGGGCGGGCGACGGCTGGACCCAGATCGCCGATGCGCTCGGCGGTTTGATGTTGGGCGCGCTGCTCGGCGGGGTGATCGGCGGTGTGCTGGCGGTTCGGTTCGGGACGGCCGCGCTCTGGCGCGCTGCCGCCGGAGCCACTCTGGGCGCAGTCGTGGTCTTCGCGCTCCTGGTGGTGACCAACCCGCGACGCGGCGGTGCCGGCTCGACTGACGCGCTGCCGTCAGGTGCGCCGACGACCCCGACGCCAGAGCCCCCGACGCCAGAGTCCCCGATACCAGAGTCCCCGACGGCTCTGGGCACCTGAGGCGCCGTCGAGCGAGCGACTGGCAAGGCGACTGACCGAGCGTCCTCGAGCCGGGGTCGGTCACGGCGACTTGCCCTCCTTCTGCAGCTCGCGGCGGATCCCGGCGAGCAGATCGTCGGCGCGCGGTGTGTCGACGCCGGCCTCGAGCGCCATCAGGCAGGCGAAGCGCACGGCGTTGGTGATGCCGCCGCCCGAGAGCTCGTAGTCGGAGGCGAGCCGATCGAGATCCACGCCGTCGACTTCGCTCGGGACGCCAACGTCCGCCAGCGTCGACTGCCACAGCTGGCGGCGCTCCTTCGCCGCCGGCATCGGAAACTGGACTAGGGCCTCGAAGCGCCGAGTGATTGTGGCGTCGAGGTCGGTGCTCAGATTCGACGCCACGATCACGACGCCGGGATGGTCTTCGAGGCGCTGCAGCAAGTAGGCGACCTCCTGGTTGGCGAAGCGATCGTGAGCGCTCGCCACCGTCGTCCGCTTGCCGAAGAGCGCGTCGGCCTCGTCGAAGTAGAGCAGGCAGTCGAGGGCGGCCGTGCGCTGGAAGATCTGCTCCAGGGTCTTCTCCGTCTCGCCGATGAACTTGGAGATCACCGTCGACAGCGAGATACGGTAGACGTCGCGTTCGAGGCGCTGGCCGAGGAGGGTCGCGGTGAGTGTCTTGCCGGTGCCCGGCGGGCCGTGAAAGAGGCAGCGATAGCCTGGCCGCAGCCGTCGTCCCAGGGCGCGCGTCGCGCGCAGGGTCTCGCCGTGGCGGACCCAGGCCTCGAGCTCGCGCAGCTGGTTGCGCGTCCGCGCATCGAGCACCAGGTCGTCCCACGCCATGGCGCTGTGCAGCAGGCGGGCCGGAAACGTCGGATTGAATCGCGGCCGGCGAATCGCGCCCAGGGTCAAGAGATCGACGAAGTCGGTGCCGAGGGTCAGGCGCCCGGCCAGCCGAGGCTCGCCGGCCGGCGCCGGCTCCAGCCGCAGGATTCCGCTCTGAGCGAAGACGTGATCACGGTCGAGCAGCTCGAGCGCGGCGAAGCGGTCGGCGAGATCGTCGCCGGCGAGCAGGAAGGTCAGGGTCTCGCCGGTGGGCAGGACGCCGCGGTGCTGGACGCCGTCGAGTCCGCCGGCCTCGAGGCGACCCTGCGAGCCCTTGACCTCGGCGGTGTCCATCGAGGAGTCCGCGCTTTCGCGGAGCCTGTCGAGCATCGCGGGACGCACGTGAGGCGCCAGCGCCAGCAGGACCGCGAGGCGCTCGTCGATCTCGAGCTCGTAGTGCTCGACGAAGACCGCCCACACCGAGCTCTCGGGCTCGAGTGTCGGGGCCGCCTCGGCGGCTTCGTCGAGGTCGAGAGTGCCGGCGAGGCGTCGCTCGAGCGCCCAGGCGAGCCAGGCCAGATCGGCGTCGAGAGCGGCGGCGTTGCGGCCCGCGGAGTCGGACGGGGAGGCCGCGTCGGCGTCGCGGATCTGTGGATCCGAGGACGGCGCGGAGTGGGACGGGGTCTCGGAAGGCATCGGGGGGCTTCCATTCGACGGGGTTGTTCGTGCCTCGAAGGGCGGGGCGACGAGGGAGAGAGCCCATGGTAAGCGCTCGAGCGGCGCGCGGATGCATCCGCGATCGACTGTCGAGCCGAAAAGCATGGCAGCCGGGGCCCGGGCGCGGGTTGGAACCGACTCGCGCGCTATGCTTGCACGGCCTGTCGAAACCCGACGATCAACGAAATCCAGGACTCTGCGATGTCACGACACCTTCCGTCTTTTCGTCTCGCGCTGGGCCTTTTCCCCTTGATTCTCTGCTCGGTTTCCGCACATGCCGCGGTCGTCGCTGGTGGCGACGCCAGCGTCTGGGACTCGGCGGTGCCCGTGCCCGCGCCGCCGGGACCGGACGATACGCTGTTCCCGATCGGCGGCTCGGGGCAGGTCAACGGTGAGTTCATTCTCGACACGGTCGAGCTGGACGGCTCGGCGCTGCAGATCGGCCTGCGCGCTCAGGAGCGCTTCGCGGGCCCGGTCTGGCCGCGAGCCGGCACGGCCTTCTTCGCCGAGAGCGGCTCACCCAACGCCGACGGGCGCGCGTCGTGGAACTACGAGATCCACCTCGACTTCGGGACCAGCGACGACGAAACGACGATTCCCGGCAGCTCGCTCGAGTCGCAGCTGCTGACGTCCCTGGTGCCGCTCAACATGCGGGACTTCACGGTGGAGCTCTTCTTCGACACGGATCCGTCGTCGGCGACCAGTTTCGTGGTCACCGATCTGAACGCCGCTCTCGACGCGGGCGGCATCGGCCCCGACGTGCGGCTCTTTCAGACCTCGCAGAATCCGGACTTCGAGGTGTTCGGCGGCGGCGGTCCGTTCGATGCCGACCTCGAAGGACTCTACGAGCTGCGGCTGCGCGTGTCGGATGATGGAGGCGACGTGGTGGCCGAGACCTCGTTGCAGGTCGTGGTCGTCGACACTTTGCCCGCCAATGCCAACGCGGCGACGCTCGATCTCGGGGTGAGCATTCAGGAGTCCGTCGACCCGGTGGTGATCGCGTCTGGAGTCCCGGGAGCCTTGACCTACACCACGACGCTGCAGAATGCAGGACCGCTGGCGGCGAACAATGCCCAGGTGAGCCAGAGCTTTACCCTGCCGGCGGGCGTCACGCTCGACGCCGATCCGACGCCGTCCGTGGGCTCGATCTCGGGCGCGGCGCCGAACTATCTCTGGGATGTGCCGATCCTGCCGTCGGGAGCTTCGGCCACGTTGACCGCGCAGTTGACGATTGCCGACTCCGCGACTCTCGGCGTCGATGAGATCGGCGCGGCGGCGGCGATTGTCGTGGTCGACGAGCCCGACCGCAACCTGTTCAACCAGACCGCCAGCGCCGCCACGTCGATCGCCTGTGCCGATGGCGACCTGGACGGTGTCTGCGACGAGGTCGACAACTGCCCCGCGGATCCGAATCCGTCGCAGGTCGATTTCGACAACGACGGTAGCGGCGACGCTTGCGATCTGTGCTTCGGCGACGACGCCACCGGCGATTCCGACATGGACGGAGTCTGCGATGAGATCGACTTCTGCTACGGAGACGACCTCACCGGCGACGCCGACATGGACGGTCTGTGCGCCAGCTTCGACTGCGACGACAACGATCCGCTGAACGCCTGCCTGGTCTTCTTCGACGGCTTCGAGGCCGGGAACACCAGCGCGTGGAGCGGCGCTGTCCCCGCACCCTGATCTGGGCCGCAGACCGATCCCGGCCGACCGAGGCCGACAGGCTCACGGTCAGGCCGCGACGGGACTCGCGGTGCCAGCGCGATCGATCGCCAAGCTCGAGGGGCCCTCAGCTGCCGAAGCAATAGAGGTGCTCGAAGCTCCGTACGTAGATGCGCTCGCCATCGAAGATTGGCGTCGAGCGGAAGCCTTCGACTCGGTTGCGGGCCACCTCGACGTAGGAGCGACCTGGCTCGAGCACGACGGTGGTGCCGTTCTGGACACTGAGGTAGATCTTGTCGCCACCCAAGGAGATCGACGGGTAGGCGCTGTTCGATCCAGACTCCGCGTCGAGATTCAGAGTGCGCCGGTGGAGCACCTCGCCGCTCGACGCGTCGAGGATCGAGAACTTCTGCTCCCGAGACACGGCGTAGATCAGACCGTCGTGGACGAGCGACGAGGCGTAGTGACGAGAGCCTTCGAGGCGGCTGGTCCACAGTGTCTCGAAGGCATCGCCCTCGCGATCGGGCAGGCGCACGGCGGTGGCCCGCTTCTCGATGAAGTACGCCACCCCGTCGCGGACGACCGGCGTCGCATAGTCGAGGTTTCCCAGGTCGGCGGCGAGGTGATGGCCGTCCGCAGCACGCACCAGATCGCCAGCCGGCGTCAGCACTACCTCAGTTTGTCCCAGTTGTGTCGCCACAGGCGATCCCCACTTTGGCTCCGACTCGAGCCGCCAAATCTCCTCGCCCGTGGCCGGATCGAGGCCGATCAGATCGACTACGTGGACGATCAGACGACCGGAGGCGAGCAGCGGCGAGGCGCTGTGGCCCCAGCGGTGCTCGGGAGTCTGGAGACTGCGTGCCCAGAGACGCTCACCATCGACCGAATGGGCTGCGACGACGCCGTTACCGAGCACAGTGAAGAGCCGAGAGCCGTCGCTGACCGGCGTCGCCGACGTCCAGCCGTTCGATTGGTGTGCTTTCACCCGACCCTTGGTGACATCCACGAGGGAGTCCTGCCAGACGATATCCCCGGTCCCGGTGTCAACCGCCACAACAGTGTCCGGCTCGCTGAGCACGATCACGAGTGATCTCTCCTTGATCAGAATCGGGGAGGCGTTGGACCACGCGTTCAGCGGAGTCTTCCAGACGACATTCTGTGCCGCCGACCACGACGCTGGTGGTCGCGCTTGCGGGTAGAGCCCATCGCCCGACATCCGCCATCCGACCACCTCGGCGGAAGCCGAGCTGCCGCCAAGGAGGATGATCATCGCCATCGTCTGCACCCAGGTCTTCGAATCGCTTGCAAAGTCCATTGGACCTCCGTTGGCTGCCCATCAGTCTGGTTCGCTGCGTCTTGGACACGTCGTGCGGCTTGGAGCCGCCGTCACCGTGCCGTTTCGGTTGGGTGGTTCGACTCCGCCGGCGGCTTGACGCGGACCTCGGTGCCCTCGAGGTGTTCGAGACCCCAGTCGGTGATCGCGGCGAGCACCGGTTCGAGCCTCTGGCCGCTCTCGGTGAGGTGATAGGTGAAGCGACCACCATGGTCTGGTGCAGGACGTCGTTCGATCAGTCCATGGGCGAGCAGGCGTTTCAGTCGATCCGCCAAGATGTTCGTCGCGACGCGTTCGGGCGACGAGGTGATCTCTTTGAAGGTGGACTTGCCGACGATCAGGTCGCGGATCACCAGCAAAGTCCACTTGTCGCCGATCAGGTCGAGGGTGCACGCGACCGGGCAGACCGAGCGACGTTTCGGCAACGCGGTGCTCATGGCGTGCCGCCGTTTTGCGCCTCGAGAATCTCGAGCGCCCGGGGCCAACCAAGCGGAATCTCGTCCGTGGCGACTTCGGCGCGCGCACGGCGCAGAGACGTCAAGGTGCGCCCTCCGTCCTCGACGGCGCTGGCGTGGACAGGCGATCGAAGGAAGCTGGATAGCGCCTGCTCGGTGGTCCACACCGACAGCGTCCAGGCGTCGGCGCCGAAAAGATCGCGGCGCACCGAGTAACCGACCAGCCCGGGATGATCCGGCATGGTGTCGACGACGTCCCATAGGTGACGGCTGAAGCTGCGCCGCTTCGACCAGCCCGAGGCGACCGTCGTATGGGTGATCGCCACGACCACGGTCTCGCCGGCGCCTTCAGCAGTCACTCCGAGCCCAGGATCGAAGCCCGGACCTCGGAACGACTGGCCAACCGTGCAGCCGGCGGTGAGCGAGAGCGTGAGCGCGAGCAGTATCGCGACTCCAAGGATCTGAATCGTCGTCATCGGCTGCTCCTCGGGGTGGGTTCGCGCAAGCGATGGGTTCCGGGGCGACTGCCTCGAGGTCTTCGCTTGCATTCTGCAAGTGAAGAGTATTCAAATGACTTGCAAAATGCAAGCGAGATTGATGTGAGGCTCGTCGGTCGGTGAGGGACGCTAGGCGAGGGACGTGGCCGGTCTGCGCCTTGAGCCCGCCGACTCTGCGAAATCCTCCAGGCTTTCCCCGATGTCGAGCTTGTGAGCGGCGACTTCGAACGCGCCGCGGAGATCTTCAACCGGTGCCGGCAAGAAGGGAGCCAGGGTTCCAACACCGACTTCCTCGTCTGTGCCGTTGCCGAGCGCCTCGATCTGGCGGTCCTCACCACCGATCGCGACTTTCTCCACTTCGCCGAGCACGTTCCGGTCCGGCTCCACCAGCCTCGGCCAGAGTACTCGGAGTCGAGAAGCCTGGGGTCGGGGGGGACTGAGGTAGGCCCCGAGTGCGGCTCGGGGAGCGGATGAGCGCGTTCTCCAGGGAGTGGCGATCCAATTCCTACCCTGGAGGCTCGACGATGACTGCATTGCTGGACCACACTCTGCCGCGCTCTCTGGCCGGCGCCATCCTGGCGGTTATGGTGCTGGGGCTGCCGTGCGCCGGCGCCTGGGCGGCACCGTCCGAGACCTTCTATGCGCGCGTCGGGATCCACGAGATAGGTCACGCAAGGCTCGCCGCGCTGCAGGCCCATCCAGGCCTTCGCTGGTGGATCGAAGTCGACGACCAGTTGCTGGTGCTCACCGATGCCGCGACAGTCGAGACGCTGGAACGGGACGTCGACATCGAGCGCCTCGATCTGCCGGTCGAGCCGGGGCGCTTGCGCCTGGTCGTGCGCGGTCACCAAGAAGACCTGGCCGCGATGGCGGTCGATGTGCTCGCGCGCGGCGGCCGCCACGCGGTGATCCAGGCGCGCCACGATGGCGAGATCGCGATGCCGGATCACGGTCACGACGACAGCGAGTCGGCCCATGTCGACATGCAGCTCCTACCGTTCCGCGCCGGCACGGTCCTGGCGCGCCAGGTGGCGAACGATCCGCCGCGGACCTTCGGTGTCGACCCGGCGATCGAAGCCCTGGTCGACGAGGCCGACGCGCAGCGCTGGTTCGCCGATGTCCAGTCGCTCACCGGCTTCAATCGCTGGACTCATAGCCCGGGCGTCCTCGATGCGCGGGATTGGCTGGTCGAGCAGTTCGAGGCGATGCCCGGCCTGACCGTCACGACGCCGAGCTTCGACGTCGACGGCACCACGGCGTACAACGTGATCGCGACGCTGCCGGGCAGCGTGCGACCGAACGAATGGTACATCCTCGGTGCGCACTACGACTCGCGTGCCGAGACCAGCGCGCAGTCCCAGGTCGCGTCGCCCGGCGCCGAAGACAACGCCAGCGGCTGCGCGGCAGTGCTCGAGCAAGCGCGGATCTTCACCGCCAATCCACCCGAAGCGACCATGCTCTTCGTCTGTTTCTCGGGTGAGGAGCAGGGCTTGTGGGGCAGTGTCGATCATGTCGCCGGCCTGCAAGCGAGCGGCGACGACACGAAGGTGCGCGGCGTGCTCAACATGGACATGATCAGCTACACGTCGGACGCCGATCTCGACTGCCTGATCGGCTCGCGGCCCGAGTTTCCCGACATCCTCGATCGCTTCGTCGAGGCCGCCGGCGCGTACACCGCCCTGCGCGTCGTGACGTCGCTGACGATGTGCTGCTCCGACCATGTGCCGTACTTGAACGCCGGGCTCGCCACGGTCGTCGCCGCGAGCAACGACTGGTTCCAGTACCCGCACTATCACCGCTCGACCGACACGGCGCCCAACGTCTCGTTGGTGCAAGCCGAACAGGTGCTGCGCATGAACGTCGCCGCGGTGGCCGGCATGGTCGGTGCGGGCTCGTCGACGCTCATCTTCGCCAACGGCTTCGAGTCCGGAGACCTCGGCGGCTGGTCGGCGCCCTGAGCGCTGATCTCTAGCCGTCGGCGGACAGGTAGAGCACGGCGCAGGTCCCCGCGGGCTCGAATCCGAGCCGCCGCGCGAGCCGAATCGACACCGGATTGGCGGCGTGCCAGCACGGTTCGAGGCCGCGCTCGAGGGCGTCGAGACAGAAGCGTGCCGCGACCGCCGCGGCGAGGCCCCGACCGCGGTGCTCGACGCGGGTGGAGATCGCCACCTCGACATGCTGGCTCGAGATCGCATACGAGCTGGCGACGCTCACCGGTACAGAAGTCTCGCGCTCGCCGATGGGGAAGACTCCCCAGGCCATGCCGTCGCGCGCCAGGGCCTCGGGTGCCGGAAAGGTCTGCAGGCCGTGGGGCTCGAGGCTACCGTCGAGCCCGGCCGCCGTGTGCGCGTCGAGCGGCGCGAGCCTGTAGGCCGCGGGAAGCCGGTCGGCGAGGCGTCGTAGCGCGTTAGGCTCGAGCGAGGCTCCGGAGAATGCCTCCATCGGACGGTCCTGCAGTCTGTGTCCGTATTGGTCGAGAAAGTACCGGCGCCATGCGCCGTCGGCCTGCGCGAGGTCGGGCTGGATCAGCTCGATCGGCGCGGCGACCGAGGCGACAAGGTCGCGGGCGGCGCCCGGGTCGCCGCCGAAGAGCGCGTAGCAGCCGAGGTCGAGCCGGGCGGCGGTCGGCGTCTCTCGTCGATCGACGAAGGCGCGTCCGAGCCGGCCCTCGAGCACCGCGTCACGGACGGTCACCAGGTGTCGGTGCACCGCGAAAAGGTGGCCGATCGGCAGCTCGAGGGGAGCGACTTCAAACATGGTTCAACCTTACGTTTCAGCGTCGGTCGAGCCGAGGGAGGGTAGGCCCACTGTGTCGAGCACGGCCTCGAACCGTGGATGACCGTGGAGTGGCTGCAAGGACGGAAAGTAGTTGAGAATCACAGTGTCGGGGTGATGAGCCGCGACCAGGCGCTCGACGAGATCGAGCGCTCGGTCGAGCTCGCCGAGCCAGACCTGCAGCAGAATCACGTCGAAGTCTTCGCGTCCCTCGGCTTCGGCTTGTGCCAGCAACTCCCGCAGAACAGCATCTAAGCCGCCGTCGCTCCAGAGCGCCTCGTAGCGGGGCAACGCGGTGGGCGGAATCTCGGCGCTCTGGCGCAGAACGGCCCAGGCATCGGCGGGGCGCTGCTGCTGGATCAGAATCCGCAGGCGGTTGCGGAGCATCAGCCGCCCGAGGAGGGTCTCCGAATCGGAGTGCTCGGCGAAGAAGCGGTCCGCCGCATCGGCGTCGCCATCGACCCAGAGCGCTGTGCCGTATGCGAGTCGGGCGAACTCGGACTCTGGATTCGCCTGCAATGCCCGACGGCCTGCGGATCGTGCTTCTTCGAAGCGGAGGTGGGCGAGGGAGACCCAGGTCAAAGTCTGCCAGCTCGGCGAATGCATGGGATCCGAGGCCAAGGAGCGTCGAAGACTCGCCTCGGCCGCGGACAGGTCCAAGTCGATGATCAAGCGGTAGAGGCCGAGAGAATGCAGCGCGCTCGGTGAGCCCGGGTCGAGAGCGAGGGCTCGCTCGGCTGTCGAGCGAGCGAGCTCGATCTCGTCCGCGTACGAGCCGAGTCCATACTCGAAGCGTAGACTGTGGGTTTCGGACAGACGAGCCCAAATCGTGGCGTGTTCCGGCGCCAGCTCGACCGCGTGGCGGAACTCCGACAATGCTCGATCGAGCCCAGGGCGGGTCATCCTGCGCAGCTGGTCCAGGCCCCTCAAGTACGCGTCGAGAGCGTTCTCGGGCATCGGCCCCGCGGCCGGCGCCGGGACGCCCAAGCGGAGCTCCGCACCGCTCGCCCCCAGCACCGAGCGGATCTCGCGCGCCACCGCCGCGGCGATCTCGGTTTGGACATCGAGCGCTCGCTCGATCGCGACGTCGAAACTCTGTGCCCACAGGTGGTGATCGTCACGGCCGTCGATCAGCCGAATCTCGATCCGTACGATCTCGCTTTCGCGGATCACTGCTCCCTCGATCAGCAGATCGGCCCCGAGGCGATCGGCGATCTCGGGCAAAGGTCGCGTGCTGCCCGCGAAGCGCCGCGCCGACGTGCGCGACATGACGCGGATCGGAGATGCGCGGGCCAGCTCGTGAATCAAGGAGTCGGTCAAGCCGTCGGCGAAGGTTCGATCGCCGTCTCGGTGACCTGGGGACTCGTCGGACAGCGGCAAGACCGCGAGCGTCGAGTCTTCGTCGAGTGGCGTTGGCGACGCCATTTCGTTCGATCGTGACCGCGGATCCCCGACCCCGATCCAGATCGCGGCCAGACTTGCGCCGACCAAGATCGCGGCCAGCCAGCCCATGGCGAAGCGCGAGCCGACTAGTGGACGACGGCGGATCTGTGCTCCGCCACCACGTCGCGTCGTCGCGTTCTGCACCGCATCGTCCGAGGCGCCCGGATCGACCTGAGATGGCGCCGGCTCGATCGCAGCACGCCATTCGACCGGCGGCAGCCACCGGTAGCCGCGTCCCGGGATCGTTTCGATGAAGATCGGTGAGCGCGCGTTGTCCCCGAGCAGCTTGCGCAGCTCATAGATCGTTACGGTCAGCGCATCGTCGGAGACCGCGCGTCCCTGCCACACCTCGTCGATCAGTTCGTCTTTGCTCGCCGGCTCGCCGCCGCGCCGGGCCAGGGCGACCAGCACGTCCATGACCACCGACCCCACGCGAGTCTCACCGTCGGCGGTGCGAACACGATTCAGAGCCGGTCGAACCTCGACGCCACCACTGAGAAAGTCGCGCGGCCCTGATCCGGGCGGAGTCACCGACGGTGCTGCGCGGTCCATGGCGGCGGACGGCCAGACGTGCGGTCAGCGGGGGCGGTGAAACGACGTGGACACGCGACAAAAATATCACAGAGAGAACGGCCCGCGGCGGTGCCGAATCCGTCAATGGTCGAGCAGGCGTCAAAGCTTGATCCCAAGCGACGCTTCGTCCCAGCCGTCACCTCGAGGCTTGTTTGTCGTCGGAGCCCGCCGACTGTCTTCGGCCGTCGCCGATGCGGCTCGCGCGACGCGTCTGGAATGGAATCTGCGGCGGCCATGCCAACGAAGAGGACGATGCCACCGCCTGGCGCCGACTCCGCCTGTCCTATCGCCCTCGACTCGGTCGTTTTCCTCCACTCGCACAGCGCCGCGATGGTCTCTGTCGGCCACGGCGCTGGCGGGCTCGTCGCTCGCCGCGCTCGGCTCTTTTCGTCCTAGCCGCGACGATCGACCGTCCTCTCGGTCACTCGATTGGGTTGCCCAGGTTGTAGATCCGCTCGGCCTCCGAGTAGTCCTCGCCAGGCTGGCGCTCGCATTCGGGAGGGAAGAGGGCCCGCTTGCGCTCGAAATAGCGCTCGCGATGGTCGCCATCGGAGGCGGGATTGTAGGTGGCGAAGAGAGCGCGCCTCGGTCTCGTGCGGTTGGGGCCGGAGCGGTGGGGAAGATGACAGTCGAAGAAAAGGAGGTCGCCCGCCTGCAGGCTGATCGGTCGCCAGCTCAGCGCCTCGACGACCGACGGCGCCAGGTCGCCGCAGGCCGTCTGCGCCAGGGGCTCGCGGAACCGACCGCGGGCGACTTCCAGTCCTCCGTTCTCCGGGCCTGCCTCGTCGATCGCCAGCATCACGCTGAGGGAATAGCGCAAGAAGTCGGAGTAGGCCGGGCCGTCCTGGTGAGCAAGAAACGCCCCGCCCCCCGGCAGCTTGAAGTTGATCTTCTCTTTGAACAGGACCGCCGGCTCGTCGAGCAACTGCGCCGCCAAGGCGGCGATCGGACCGTCGAGCAAGAGATGCGCGAATCCGTCGTGGAAAGGGACGAAGTTCTCCATCCGGCAAAGGATCCGGCCGTCACCGCGCATGCGATCGTTCTCGAAGTACTTGGTCCAGCGTCCGGGCGCTTCGGGCCTGTGCGCCAGCTCGTCGGTCCAGGCTCGCACCGCGGCGAGCTCGTCCGGGTCGAGCCCGTTCGCCAGGTGCAGCCAGCCGGTCTCGTCCCACCGGGCTCGCTGCGGGTCGGAGATCACGTTGCGCATGGCGTCACCTCGCTGGTATTCATTCGGGAGAGGCAGTCCTCGAGCGCGGCGAGGAAGGCTCGGAGGTCCGCGGCATCGATGTCGCCGAGCACCGCCAGCCGGAAGCACTCCACCGTTCCCGCCTTGCCGGGGTAGATGGTGAAGCCCCGCTCGTCGAGCAGATCGTGCAGGCGCCGGTAATCGAACCAGGCCTCGGTGGGCGCGCGCACGGCGACTAGGATTCGGCTCTGCTCCGCCGCGGGCAGGAGGAGCTCGAGCCCCAGGTCGCGAAGGCCTGCGGCCAGAACCTCGAAGCTGGTGTCGTAGCGTGCTCTTCGTCCGACCGCGGTCTCCTCGCGGAGCTCTCGCAGGGCTCGCTGCAGCGCGGAGACGAGCTGTGGCGGGAAGGTGAACCGCATCTCGCCGGTCGCCTGGAGATGCGAGTCCTGCGCGAAGAGATCGAGGTAGTAGCCTCGAGGGCGCCCGATCGGTCCCTGCTCGAGGAGTGTCGACCTGGTGAGCACGAAGGCCAGGCCGGCGACAGCCTGCAGACACTTGGCGGAGCTGAGCACGACCGCGTCCGCCCACTCGGGGGCCAGCGGCACGCAGGGGAAGCTCGACATCGCATCGACGATGACCGTGAGACCGCGCGAGCGGGCGAGGGGGCCGATCTCTTCGACCGGGTTGAGCATGCCGGTGCTGGTCTCGTGATGGACGCAGGCGAGAGCGCCGGCGCGCGGTCCGAGCTCGTCGAGCACCGCTTCGAGTCGCCGAAGCCGGAACGAAGCTCCCCAGCCCGTCCGAATCACCCGCGACGGGATCTCCAGCGCGGCCGAGATCTCGGCCAGTCGCTCACCGTAGTCGCCGTTGTCGAGGACGACCGTGATCCGGTCCGGCGGCGCGAGCGATCCGAGCGCCGCCTCGAGGGCCGCCGTGCCGCTGCCTACGAAGGGGATCGCGCGAAAGGTGCCGTCGGCGGCGAGCAGGCCGGCCAGCTCTTCGCACACCGACTGCAGCGAGGCGCAGGCGTCGCGATCCCGCGGGCAGACATCGGGGATCACCAAGGCCCGCTTCACCGCGTCCGACGTATTCGCCGGTCCTGGATTGAGCAGAACTCGCCTCACGACATCTCCCTGCCGAGGCTACGCCGGAAGCTTTCGGTGATCTGGGCCGGGGTCGCGGCGGGGCGTTCGAGCGGCGTGGGCTCTCGGCGATGAATCGCGATCCGGAGCAAGCTCGGACCCTGGTCGCGCCGGGCGGCCCAGACCAGGTCGTCGATCAGTTCGTCGCCTGATGCGCAGGATCGGACTCGCGCGTAGCCACACGCCGAGACGAGGTTTGGAAAGCTGACCACCCGAGACGCCGTCGGCTGTCCACCGGTCGAGGCGTACACGCCGTTGTCGACGACGATGTGGACGAGATTGCGCGGTGCCGCCGCACCGATCGTCGCCAGCGAACCGAGCTGCATCAGCAGGGCGCCGTCTCCATCCAAGACGAAGACGCGAAGCTCGGGTCGCACCGATGCGATGCCCAGGCCGAGGGTAGGGGCGAAGCCCATCGATCCCTGCATGTAGAAGTGGTTTTCTCGGCAGCCACCGCGAGACAGGGCACGGGACATGTAGCCGGTGGTCGCCACGATCGGTTCGTCGGCGAAGAGCTCGGTCACGGCCGCCACCACGTCGCCGCGGCCGGGTCGGGAGTTCCCGACTCGCAGCTGCGGCGAGGGGATCTCGCCGTCGCATCGCGGCGCCGGTCGGTGCGCCCTGTCCGGGTCGTCCACCGGCGCCCAGGTGCGCCGCGAAACCAGCAGCACGACCGGCCTGCGCTCTTCTTCCAGCACCCTATCCGCCCAGCGCAGGGCATCGAGTGGCGGCGTCTGCTCATCGATCAGTTTCCAGGGGATGCCCAGGGACGACAGGATCGAAGGTGTCGCTGCGCCTGTCGGCCGGTGGTGCGCGGCGTCGTCGTGTTCGGGGCGTCCGCGCCAGGTCATGATCAGCAGGACCGGGATGCGGTAAGGAATCGCCAGCGAGGCGAGTGGATTCAAGACATTGCCGAGGCCGGAGTTCTGCAGCAGGGCGACCCCGCGAGAGCCGGCGAGCCAGGCGCCAGCGGCGTAGGCGATGGCCTCGCCTTCGGCGCTCACCGTCAGGTAGCGGAGGCCTGGGCGATGCTCCACCTCGGCCATGAGCGGCCGGAGCGTCGAGCACGGGACCCCCGCGAGCTCTGTGAACCCCCGCGCCAGGAGGGCGTCGACGAAGGGTGCCGGGTCGTCCATGTCAGCTCCCCCGCGTCGATTCAAACGACATTGCCTCGAGCGGAACCTTCGGGCTCTCGCTGCCCGGAGAGACGTCGCGGTGAGCGGGCGATGTGCCGTAGAGCTCCTGCAGACGGGCGATCCCGTGGGCGTCTTGGAGCCGGAAGAGCTCGGCGAGCGGTGAGATCTCCGCTTCGACGGACGCTCCGCTCGGTGCCTCGCGCAGCAGACCGGCGACTCGTTGCATGGCGAGGACCGCCGCACGCAGAAGGTGGTTGGCCCAAATGACGAGGGAGACTCCGGCTTCGGCGAACGCGGCTTTGGGCGTGCGGCTGTAGATGGTTGGTACGCAGACGATCGGCACAGGCGACTGCCACCTCGCCATGAAGGCCTCGATCTGCTCGAAGCTCTCGCTTCGCGAATGGACCAAGATGGCATCGGCACCCGCCTCCGCGTAGCGCGCGGCGCGCTCCAGGGTGTGCCCGAGGCCGAGACCGGCGATCAGGGCTTCGGTGCGCGCCACGATGGTGAAATCGCGGTCGGTGCGTGCGTCGAGGCCCGCCTGAATCTTGCCGCAGAAGTCGTCGATCGTGGTCAGCCGCTGGGGGGCGGAGCGGAGGAGCGAGTTGGTTTTTGGGAAGGTCTTGTCCTCGATGCAGACACCGGCCACCGAGCGTGCGCAAAGGCGCGACACGAGGCGGCCGAAATGGTTGAAGCTACCGTAGCCCGTATCGCCGTCGAAGAGGACGGGAATGGAAACCCGGTCGGTGATTCCTTCCAGCAGGTCCAGGGCCTGGCTCACCGAGACTTCGTTGTTGTCGCGCACGCCGAGCGAGCAAGACATCGTCAAGGAGCTCACCCAGACGCCCTCGAATCCGGCTTCTTCGGCGATCTGAGCCGAAAGCGCGTTGTGAGCCTCCAGGATGTGCTCGGGTCGGCCGCTGGCCAAGAGCGTCCGCAGCATGCCGGACGCTCTCGGATTCACTTCGTCACGCCGCATGATCAGCCTCCGTCGTCGGACCTTCTTTCCTCGGCGCCAGCACCGAGCGCACTTTCCTCGGCGCCAGCACCGAGCGCAAGCCGCGCCGCATGGCCTCGGGAGATGTTTCATAGAGCCACATTTCGAATTCGAGACCTCTTTCGACGACCGGACATCGGAGGACGAGGTGTCCATCCATGGGCGAGTACAGAGAGCGCAGCCGTGGCTCGTTGGCGGTGTAGAGGATGCGTGGCCGAGCGAGCTCGACCAGGTCGTCGACCAGCCGGCGCCAGAAGGCGATGCTGGTGCTCTGCGAGCGCAGCGCTTCGTCGGCCCAAACGCCGGTGACTTCCACGATGTCTTCCGCGGCGGCTTCGCAGAGCTCGCCGATCGAGGCGCGCAGCGGGGGCGGTACGCGCTCCAGGGTGCGTGAGAACGGTGGCTGCTCGAGCATCACGAAGCCGCCGACGAGCGAGTCCGAGTCGTCGAAGGCGCCGATGCAGCGCGTGCGACGCAGGTAGTCGAGATCCATTGCGTGCCCACCGCGCGACATGTATCCGCGCGCGAAGGACATCAATTCGTCGGCGCTGCGCAGCGTCGCGAACCGAAGGTCTCGAGGTGGTGAGGCGGCGATCGGCGGCACGGCGGCGCCAGACACGCATCGAGCCAGGGTCACGACATTGGCGCCGTCGAGAATCTCCTCGATCGGGAGACTGACCCCGAAGTCACTCTGGATCCGCCGCTGCAGCTGGATCGCCACCAGCGAGTCGAGGCCGAGGTCGGCGAGGGCAGTGTGGCGGCCGACCGCCGCCGGCTCCACCTGTGTCAGGCCTGCGATCGAGTGGCGCAGAGTCGTCTCGACGTCGACGAAGCTCTCCGTCCTGGGCGGCGTGGAGGATGCGGCCGCCAGGCCGGACACGATGGGCGGGGCGAGACCTCGTTCGAGGAGATCATCGAGGCGATCACGGTCGAAGGCGACCACCGCGACACGGGGTGGCGCCTGCCGTAGCAGCCCGCCGAGCCACGCCAGGGCGTCGACCTGCCCCAGGCTTGGCATCCCATTCTCGGCGAGAAGGGCGCCCGCGCCGGTGCGCACCGCCATACCGCTCTCCGCGAAGGGACCCCATGCGACGCTGAGGGCGGGCAATCCCGAAGCCCGACGGGAGTGTGCCAACGCGTCGAGAAACGCGTTGCCGGCGGCGTACGCTGCCAGCCCCGGAGCTCCGAGCCAGGCCGAGATCGAGGAGAAGAGCACGAAATGATCGAGACGAGCACGGCGGGTCAGGCAATGGAGGCTCCACGCGCCCCCCGCCTTGGCGCCGAGAGAGCGCGCGAGCTGCGCTTCCTCGATCGCGTCGATCGGGCCGGGATCCAAGACCCCGGCGAGATGGAAGACGCCGCGCAGCGGGGTCTCTTGGCGCTCCATCTCGTCGATAGCGGCCGCCAGCGACTCGGAGTCGGCGGCATCCGCCCGCAGCACGGCGATGTGCGCTCCCTCGGCCCGCAGCCGGCGGATGGTCTCGCTCGCTCGTGGTGACGGGGCGCTCCGTCCGAGGAGGAAAATCGTCCCGGCCCCCTGGTCGGCGAGCCACGTCGCCAGCGCGAGGCCCAGGGCGCCGAGACCGCCAGTGATCAGGTAGCCGCCGCGGGCGTCGAACAGCGGCTCGGTCGAGATCGGGCCGTCGCTGTCGCCTGAGTGAGGCTGCATGCGGGGAACCAGCGCCCGGCCGCCTCGGAGCGCGAGGCTCTCGTCGATGTCGGAACTGAGGACGTGCACCAGCGCGTCGATCGTGTCGTCACCGGGCGACTTCGGGAGATCGACGCAGACAATGCGCCGATCCTCGAGCTCGTGCGCCGCGACTCCGGCCAGCGTCCAGGCCGTCGACTGTACCGGATCGACCACGTCCTCGGCGACGGCATGCTGGCCGCCACGAGTCAGGAGCCAGAGATCGGCCGAGCCGTGGCGAAGCGCGCGCAAGAGCCGAACCACTTCCAGGACGCTCGCACTCAGACCCGGTGTCGCCGCGGCCGGATCGTCGAGGCTCGAGGATGAGTCCAGAGTGTCGAGATGAAGGACTCCACGGCAGTCTCCGCCGAGCCGTCGCGCCTCAGCCCGGACCCGGTCGATAGCCGCCCCGGGAGCGGTCGGGTCGAGGGCGATCTGGCGGCATGCGTGGCCCTCGGCCTCCAGCTTCCGGGCCAGGCGCTCCGAGAGGCCTCCGCGATCCTGGAGGATGATCCAGGTTCCCTTCGCTGGCGCATCGGTCGACTTCGGGCCGAGCGCCCTGGCGCGCCAGGCGATCTCGAAGACCTCTCCTGCGCTAGCCGCCGCTGCGGAACGCGGCGCTGCTCGGTGCAGCGATCGACCGCGGAGGCCTTCCAGCTCGACGATCTTGCGTCCGCTTTCGTCTCGGACGACGAGGTCAGTCGTCTGCGCCTCGCCGAGCGCGTTCCCGACTCGTTGGCGCACGTGGCACCAGCTGGCGTGGGTGGCGTCGGCGTGAATGCGCAGGCGCCCGAGTCCGGTGGGGATCGTCGCCGACTGCTCCGGAGTGCGGAGGAGGGCGAAGACCGACTGGAAGCAGTTGTCGAGCAGGATCGGATCGATCGGCTCGCCGGGCGTCGTGATGGCCGTGACGGCCGTGTCGAGACGCGCGAGGAGCTCGTCGTCGCCCAGGCGCAGCTCGGTGATGCCGCGAAAGCGTGGGCCGAGGTCGATACCACGCTGCTCGAGGTCGGCGTAGACCTCGGCCGGCGCCACCACCCGGTCGCAGCGTCGCCGGATCTCGGCCGGCGCCGCGTCGCGCACGGCGGCGACGGGATCCAGGCGGCACAGGCGACCGACCGCGTGGCCCTTCCAGGTCGTCGCGCGTTCCGGTGTGGAGGAGTCCGCAGTCGCGACTCGAAAAGTCCACGCGGAGGGACCGTCGGGTGTGAGCGTCAGGTAAGCGCGAGGCGCTGTGCGCTCGACTGACAGGAACTCGGGAAAGGAGACGTCGCGGAGCTCGCAGGCCGCGCCGCCGAGCAGTGTCTGGGCGGCGGAGGCGACGAGGGAGAGGAAGAACGCGCCGGGGACGACGATCTGGTCGAGGATCCGGTGGTCGGCGAGCCACGGGAACGCGTTCGAATCGACCGTGCGGCTGAAGTGAATCTCGGTCCCCGGCAGCACCAGGCGTTCGCCGTGCAGCCGCTCGGTGGACGCGGCGGGTGGATCGTTCGGCCCATCGGAGTCGCCGAGCCACAGCCGCCGCCGTGTCCAGGGATAGGTCGGGAGGGAGCGCCGTCGCCGCGGCCAGTGCCGATGGAAGGCGTTCCAGTCCACGGGGAATCCCGCTTGCCATAGCTTGCCGAGGCAGTCGAGCATGCCCCGCTGTCCGTCCGCCGACTCCAGCCAGAGGACGTCTCGCTCGAGGCCTCTCGGTCGTCGCGTCGGCGGCGGGCCGAGCACCAGCACCGTGTCGATTCCCCTCGACTTTCCGGCCGAGGGCGTGAGCAGTGGCACCTCCGGCGTCCGCCATCCGTCGAGCGCCTCCAGCCCGGCCAGCGAGCGAACGGTGGAGCTCGAGGCCGTGGCGAGGTCGAGCGCTCCCGCCGCGCGGGCGGCGGCGCGCCAGCCCCGACCCTCGGCCGCGAAGGCGTCGGGTTGGAGGCCCCAGGAGCGCCAGAGGCGGGCCAGCGCGCAGGCGGCGAGCAGGCCCGGAGAGCTTCGAGCCCCGGAGTCGTCCGGGTCTGTCGCCAGAGCCTGCGCAAAGCCGGGCTCCACCGCCGCGAGCGCTCGCACCCGGGCGCGCTCGGGCCATTGGCTGGCGAAGAAGAAGAGCAGCCCTCTCCGATGCGCCCGCGACGACTCGGCGTCGTCTCGCTCGGCTCCAGCTCCGGACCCCGTATCGGACCCCGTGTCGGCCGCGAGGCCCAGGAGCTCGTGCACCAGGTCGGCCGAGCCGCGGCCCGTCACGGCACGGCGGCAGCGTAGGGCGAGGCGCCCGGTGGCGGCCGAGAAGCACAGGTTCTCCACTTCGTCCGAGGAGCGGCCCTGCAGCTCGCGCGCGTAGCGCGTAGCCGAGCGGCGAAGTGCCTCCGGATCGTGTGCGGAGAGCGGCAGCAGGTGGATACCGCGCGCGAGCGGGGACTCGCGGTGCCGGATCGGTGGCGCCGCCTCGATGATCACGTGAGCATTGGTTCCGCTGAGCCCGAAGCCGCTGACGCCGGCACGGCGGCGGTCGCTCGTTGGCCAGGGAGTGGGCTCGGTGGGAATCTCCAGCCCGGAGCCTCGCCACGAGAAGAGACGGGTCGGCTCGCGCAGATGAAGGTGGGGTGGAATCTCGCCGTGGCGGAGGGCGAGAACGACCTTGAGCAGGCTGGCCATTCCCGCCGCCGACTCCAGGTGGCCGAGATTGGTCTTGACCGAGCCGACGAGCAGAGGCCGCGACGCGGGCCGATCGTGACCCAGGACGTTCGCCAGGGCGCGGAGCTCGATCGGGTCGCCCAGCGCAGTTCCGGTGCCGTGGGCCTCGACGTACTGGATGTCGAGGTGAGACCCGAGGCCCGAAGTGGCGAGCGCGGACCGCAGCAGATTCTCCTGGGCCGGGCCGTTCGGAACGGTCAGACCGCTGCTCGGTCCGTCGTGGTTCACCGCCGTCGCCGAGATCACGGCCAGGATCTCGTTGCGATCCTCGATCGCGTCGGAGAGTCGCTTCAGGATCACCGCGCCGCATCCCTCGCCGCGTACGTAGCCGTCGGCGTCGTCGTCGAAGGTGCGGCAGCGGCCGCGCGCGGAGAGGGCACCGAGCCTGTCGAGGTGGACGAAGGGCTGCGGTGCGAGCAACAGCTGGACGCCGGCGGCGACGGCCATCCGGCTCTCGCCCTCTCGCAGGCTCCGGCAGGCGAGATGAAGCGCGACCAGCGACGACGAACAGGCGGTGTCCGTCACCAGGCTCGGCCCTTGCACACCGAGAAGATGCGACAGGCGTCCGGCGGCGAATGAGGGGCCGTTGCCGGTGAGAAAGTGATCGTGATCGACCGCTCCTGCCTCGACGAAACCGTATTCCCCGGGACCTGCCCCGACGAAGACACCGGTCCGGCTGCCGCGTATCGAATCGCCGGCCTCGGCCGCGTTCTCGAGCGCTTCCCAGCAGACCTCGAGGAGCAGGCGTTGCTGCGGATCGAGGGCGGCGGCCTCGGGCTCGGAAAGGCGAAAGAACTCGGGGTCGAAGGCATCGATTCGCTCGAGGAATCCGCCGCGGGGCGAGAAGCCGTCGCTCGCTCCGAGCCGAACCCAGGCCGTGCTCTGGCGGCGATGCGCCGGCATCTCCGCGATCGCGTCGAGGCCCTCGTGGAGCAGCCGCCAGAAGGCGTCGAGATCGTTGGCGCCGGGGAAGCGGCAGGCGGCACCGACGATGGCGATCGGCTCGGCCGACGGCGTCAAAGGCTCGGGCCGAGAGGCTCGCGCCTCGGCTTCGCCGGCGAAGTGCGAGGCCAGGCTGCGAACGGTCGGATATTCGAACACGAGCACCGGCGAGATCTCCCGACCGAGGAGCGTCTCGAGGCGCTCTTTGAGCTCGAGAGCCATCAGCGAGTCCATGCCCAGCTCGGTGAAGCCACGGTCCGGATCGACCGCATCCGGGCCGCTCAGCTTCAGGACCCGAGCGACTGCGTCGCGCAGCCAAGGCTCGAGCTGCGCGACGCTCGAAAGGGTGGCCGTCGGTGGCCTCGGCTCTGTCGCCGGCTCTGTCGCGGCCTCCGTCGCCGGATCCTGGACCGTTGTGGACTCGGTCTCGGCCTCCTCCGGCCAGTGGCGGGTGCGCCGGAAGGGGTAGGTCGGCAACGCGAGCCGATGGCGCGGCGCATGCGCATCGAAGGCCGACCAGTTGACCGACGCGCCGAGCTCGAAGAGCCGGGCGAGGCATTCGAGAACGACTCTCTGGTCGGATCGGCCGGGCTGCAGCGTGGTCAGGGAGAGCAAGTCGTGCGGCGCGGTGCCGGCAGCGGCACCGGCCCCGTCGTGGAGCACGGGCGCGGGCCCGATCTCGACCAGCGCGTCGATCTGCCGCGCAGCGAGCGCCTCCAGAGCGGCGTCGAAATGCTCCCGGTCGGTGGCTTCGACGGCGTCTCGCGCGGCGGCCAGGGCCAGAGCCTCGTCGAGCTCCAGCACTCCCGAGGCCCAAGCGGCGGCGTGCTCCCCCGCGCCGCGGCCGAGGACGGCAACGGGCTCGATGCCCCAATGCCGCCAGAGAGCGGCCAGCGCGATCTCGAGAGAGACCAACACCGGTCGGCTCCAGGACCCTCGGTCGAGCAGGGACGGATCCTCGGTCGCCTCGGCATAGACGACGGAGAGCAGGGTGCGCCCGTCGCGCGCGCCGAGGATCTCGTCGCAGCGCTCGAGGACCTGGCGGAAGATCGGCTGGGTGTCGTAGAGCTCCTGGCCGGCCGCGTGCAGGGCATCGACCCGGCCGCTGAACAGGAAGGCGATCCGGGGTTCCCGGACGGTGCGGCCGGCGCCGCGCGCCGCGTCGTGGAGGCCGGCGGCGAGGCCGGCCGTCGAGTCGGCGACCACCGCGAGCCGGTGTTCGAGGTGCGACCGGCCGACCCGGGCGGTGTGCGCGACCTCCGCCGGGTCGAGCTCCGGATGGTCGAGGAGATGCCCGGCCCAGCGCCGCGCCGCACGCTGCAGCGACTCGGGGCTGCCCGCGGAGAGCGGCAGAATCTGCAACGCGCCGCCCCCGGGAGCCGATGCGGCGCGTGGCGGCGGCTCCTCGAGGACGACGTGTGCGTTGGTTCCGCTCAGGCCGAATGAGCTGACCCCGGCTCGCCGCGGTGACGCCGCCGAGGGCCACCGGCGGGTTCGGCGCGGAATCAGGAACTCGTCTCCCAGGGCGATGCGCGGATTGAGCGTCTGGAAGTGGAGGTTGCCGGGGATCTCGCCGCGACGGAGGATCAGCGCGGTCTTGATCAATCCCGCCATGCCCGCCGCCGCCTCGAGATGGCCGAGGTTGCTCTTGACCGCCCCGAGAACGCAGGCGGCGCCGGGCGGCCGCTCCGTGGCCAGCACCGACCGCAGCGCCTCGACTTCGATCGGATCTCCGAGCGGCGTTCCGGTGCCGTGGGTCTCGATGTAGCCGATCTCCGAGGGCTCGACCGCGGCGTCGGCCAGGGCCTGCCGGAGCACCGACTCCTGTGCCCGCGGATTGGGTGCAGTCAGGCCGTTGCTGCGACCGTCTTGATTCACCGCCGAGCCGCGCACCACCGCCCAGATCGGATCCCGGTCGCGACGCGCGTCCTTGAGTCGCTTCAACACCACGACGCCGCAGCCCTCCCCGCGAACATAGCCGTTCGCGTCGGCGTCGAAGCTGCGGCAGCGACCGTCCGGCGACAGGGCCTGGATGCGAGCCATCGCCCACATGGTCCGCGGCGACAAGATCAGGTTCACGCCGCCGACCACGGCCACCTCGCATTCCCCGGTGCGCAGGCTCCGGCCGGCGAGATGGACGGCGACGAGGGAGGACGAGCAGGTGGTGTCGAGCGCCATCGACGGTCCCTGGACACCGAGAAAGTAGGACAGCCGGCCGGCCGCGAAGGCGTTGCCGTTGCCGGCCAACGCCGTGGGTTCGATCACGCTCGGATCGCCGGCAACCATTCGCTGCGAGTAGTCGTGAGTCGAGATGCCGATGAATACGCCGACGGAGCGGCCGCGCAGGGCCCGAGGAGAGAGCGCCGCGGATTCCAACGCCTCCCAGGTCACCTCGAGGAGCATGCGCTGCTGGGGGTCGAGGGCGGCGGCTTCGCGCGGCGAGATGCCGAAGAACGCCGCGTCGAAGGTGTCGACCTCGTCGAGCAGGCCGGCCCATCGCACCTCCGGCGCATCGGTTCTCGACCCCGCGGGCTCGTGGCCCCAGCGCTCGGCCGGAATCTCGCGGATCGCGTCGCGCCGGTCCGCCAGGAGCTGCCAGAAGCTGTCCGGAGAATCGGCTCCCGCCGGGAAGCGGCAGGCCATGCCGACGATTCCGAGCGCTGCCGGCCGCGTGGTTGCGGAACGAGCGAGCGAAGACTCGAGCTCCGCGACCCGCGATTTCAACGAGCGGATCTTGAGCAGCGAGCTCTGCAGGGATTCGCGAATGTCGCTGCTCATGATTCCTCGAGCTCCTGTCGGAGCTGCGACAGCAGCTCGTCGGTGGAAAGCAGCTCGGGCGGGGCCGTGGGTTCGGAGGTCGATGCGGAGTCGAGAGTCTGGGCGAGGTGCCGCGCCAGGTCTTCCAGAGTCGGGTAGGACCACAGGAGCGTCGCCGGGAGGCGCAGGCCGAGCGACGTCTCCAGGCTGTCGCGCAGCTCGAGGCCCATGAGGGAGTCGAAGCCGATGTCGACGAGCGCCGCGTCGGGCGCGACGTCGGCGGGGTCGATCTGCAGGATCGCGCCGGCTCGAGCGCGCAGGATGCGGTCGACCAGGTGGCGGCGTTCGCCGGCGGGAGCCGCGAGCAGGCGCTGGCGTTCTGCCGTCACGCTCGGAGCCGGTGCCGGCTCGGTCGCCGCGACCAGTCGTTCGAGGCGCGACGAGCCCGCGGCGTGGGGGTGAGCCTCGAGCCATCGGCGTATGTCGAGGGCGACGACGCCGAACTCGGCGACTTCGGCGGCGAGTAGGATCTCGAGAGCGGCCAGGGCCTGGTCGACTCCGAGGCTGCTCAGGCCGCGATTCCTGCCCAGCTCGGCGAGGGCGGAGCCCGCGGCCATGCCACCGCCCTCGAGCGGGCCCCAGTCGACGCTCAACGTCGGCAGTCGAAGCTCGCGCCGGTAGCGAGCGAGGGCGCCGAGGAAGGCGTTGCCCGCGGCGTAGGCTCCTTGGCCGGGTGGGCCGAGCAGCACGGCGGCCGAGGAGCAGAGGACGAAGAACTGGAGCTCTTCACTGCGCGTCAGCTGGTGGAGATTCCAGGCGCCAGCGATCTTCGGTGCGAGCACCGTGTCGAGGCTCTCGACGCTGCGCGAGGCGAGAAGCGCGCCGTCGGCGACGCCCGCGGCGTGCACGACTCCGCGCAACGGCCCCGTGCGCTGGCGATGCTCGTCGAGAACACGGGCCATGGCCTCGCGGTCGGCGACGTCGGCCGCCGCGACAGCCACCTCGGCGCCGCGTGACTCGAGGCCCTCGAGCGCGGCCTGCGGGGCTCCTTCGGGCCGGCGGCGGCTCACCAGCAGGAGCTTGCGGGCGCCTCGCCGCACCAGCCAGTCGGCGACGGCGAGCCCGAGGCGGCCCAGGCCGCCGGTGATCACGTAGAGCGACGCGGGCTCGAGCTGGAGCTCCCGCTCCGCGCTGCGATCCGGAGGCCGGCGCGCCAGGCGTGCGCCGTGCCGGGCGCCGGCGTCGAGAACGACTTCTTCCTCGTTGCCGAGGAGGATCTCGTCCGCCAGCCTCGGCGCGGCTCCGGGCACTGACGACGGTTCGAGGTCGATGATGGTGCACCGCCACTCCGGGTGCTCAGCCGCCACCACTCTCGCCAGCCCCCACAGCGGTGCCTGTGCCAGTCCCGCCGGCCCCCCGCCCGGAGCCTGGGCGCCGCGCGTCACCATCCAAAGGCGCAGTACGTGGCGCCGAGGCGAGCGCGCCAGAGCCTGCAGCAGGCGCAGCGCGGCGGCTAGCAGGTGCGACGAGTCCGCGCCGTCGGCCGCTGCGGCGTCGAGACCGGCGAGGAAGACCACTCCGCGGCAGCGGGCATCCGGCGGGAAAGCTCGCTCGAGCTCATCGTCGAGTGCCGCCGCGTCGAAGTCGGAGCAGGACAGGCGGTGGACGCGGCCGCCTCGAGCCTCCAGAGCCCCGCGCAATCGCTCCCCCACGCTGCCCGAGTCGGCGACCAGCAGCCACCGTCCGGAGGCCGAGACGTCGTCGCTGCGGAGCGCGTCGAGCGCCTGCCAGTCGCGGACGAGGAAGTCGCCGTCGGGCGCCGGCGGCCGGACGCCGTCCAGGCACTGCAGGCGCAGGCCACGGAGCTCGGCGAGTATCTGGCCCGAGTCGTCGGCGAGATCGAGATCTCCTTCGATCCAGGCGGCGGCGTGCGCGTCGGTCGCGCTCAGGCGGGCATGGCACCAGACCTCGCGCGGGGTGTCGCGATGCAGGCGGAAACGTCGCAGAGCCGACGGCACCCAGGGACCGTCCTGGTTCTCGGGAACGACTTGAGCCAGCACCTGGAAGCAGGAGTCGAGCAGGGCCGGATGAACTCGGTACCCCGCGGTGCCAGCGGCTGCGTGCGGCAGTCGAACGCGAGCGAGCGCCTCGTCGTGCCCCTGGAACACCTCGTCGCCGAGGCCTCGGAAGCTGGCGCCCAGCTGCAGGCCGATGGCGTCGAGCGCAGAGTAGAATTCGCGGCGCCCGGTGGCCGGGCCGCAGCGCTGCCGGATCCGCTCGAGATCGATCTGGGAGCCGGGCGGGCTCGTGCACGGCTCGATCCGAGCCTCGGCCCGGAGGCGCCAGGGCTCTGCGTCGTCGAGCTCTTGCGCACGGCGCGACGCCAGCAGGCGGACCGAGGCGCCGCCGGCCGCGTCTCCCGGAGCGTGCGTCAGGACCATTTGGAGACTCGTCGGCGTGTCCTCGGTCAACACCACGGGGGCCAGCCATCGCAGCCCGTCGAGGGCCCACGGGGCGTCTCTGAGCGCGTCGGAGGCGCCGGCGAGCATCATCTCGGCGCAGGCCGCGCCCGGCACCACCACGGAGCCTTGAATGCGATGGTCGCGCAGGAACGGAACCCCTTCGAGGGTCAGCCGCGTGTGCCAGACGCGGGTGCCCGGGCGGGTCGCCAACGGCACCGGTGTGCCGATCAGCGGATGGCCCGGAGGTGTCGTTTCGCTCGGCGGCCCGGTCTCCTCCAGCCAATGGCGCGAGCGCTGAAACGGGTAGGTCGGCAGCGCCAGCCTGATGCGCTTCGCCTGCGAGTCGAAAGCCTGCCAGTCGACCGCGGCGCCGCGCTCGTAGAGCCGTGCGAGGCCGTCGAAAAGGACCTGGTGGTCGGAGCGACCAGGGCGCAGGGAGGGGAGCCAGAGCCGGCCGCGCCGCTGCAGGGCGGTGGCCGCGAAGACCAGGAGACCGGGCTCGGGCCCGATCTCGATCAAGGCGTCGATCTCCCGGGCCTCGAGCGTTTCCAGGGCGGCGTCGAAACGCACGGCCTCGCGCGTGTGCCGGCGCCAGTGCCGCGCGTCGCACTCGCCCGGTGCCAGCTCGTGGCCGGTGCGGCTCGAGACGAAGGGAAGGCGCGGTGGACGCGGCGCGAACGCTCCGGCGAGGCGCTCAATCGCGTCGAGCGCGGGATCCACCTGGGGCGAGTGGAAGGCGTGGCCGACGTGCAGCTCGCTCGACCGGAAGCCGCGCTCCTCGAGAGCCGCGACGACCTCGCACAGGGCCGGCCGGAGCCCGGAGAGCACGAGGCGTCCGGGCGCGTTGTGGCACGCGACCACCACCCGATCGCCCCAGGGTTCCAGCAAGCCAGCGATCGTGCTCGCGTCGCCCCGGACGTCGACCATGGCGCCGTCGCCGGGGAGTCTCTCGAGCTCGGCGGCGCGCGCGGCGACCAGCTCAAGAACCTCTTCGAGCCGGAGCACGCCCGCGGCCCAGGCGGCGGCGTACTCCCCCAGGCTGTGACCGAGGACGGCGACTGGCTCGATGCCCCAATGCCGCCAGAGGGAGGCCAGGGCGATCTCGATCGCGACCAGCGCCGGCTGGCTCCAGCTCGCCCGCTCGAGGGGCGGAGAATCTTCGGCCTGCCGGGGATAGAGCACGGAGAGCAGAGTTTGATCGCCGCGCGTGCCGAGAATCTCGTCACACCGGTCGAGCACCTGGCGGAAGAGCGGCTGGGTCGCGTAGAGCTCTCGGCCGACCGCGTGCAGTCGCGCGCCCTGGCCGCTGAACAGGAACGCGACCCTCGGGCTCCGGCCGTTTCGCGGCGCCTGTGTGTGCGTGCTCTCCGCGGCATTCTGCAGGCCGGCGGCGAGGCCGGCCGTGGAGTCGGCCACCACGGTCAGCCGGTGCTCGAAATGGCAGCGGCCGACGCGGGCGGTGTGCGCGACGGCCGCGGTGTCGAGCTCCGGATGGTCGAGCAGATGCCGAGCCCAGCGCCGCGCCGCGCGGCGCACCGAGTCGGGGCCGCGCGCGGAGAGCGGAAGCACCTGGAGCGCCGGTGTGGCGGCGGGTGCGGCGCGCGCCGGCGGCTCCTCGAGGATCACGTGGGCGTTGGTGCCGCTGAAGCCGAAGGAGCTGACTCCGGCCAGGCGCGGCCCGTCGGACGTCGGCCACGGGGTGCGGCCGGCAGCGACGGCCAGCGGCATGCGCTGCCATGGCACGTCGGGATGGGGTGTATGGAAATGGAGCGACGCCGGAATCTCGCGGTGCCGCAGCGCGAGGGCCGCCTTGAGCAGACCGGCCAAGCCGGCGGCGGTCTCCAGATGCCCCAGATTCGTCTTCACGGATCCCACCAGCAGCGGCCGGTTCGGCGGGCGGCCGACGCCGTAGGCGGCGGCGAGGGCATAGAGCTCGATCGGATCACCGAGCGGCGTGCCGGTGCCATGGGCCTCGACATAGCCGACCTCCGACGGCGCCGCGCCGGCGCGCGCCAGGGCTTCGCGAATCACCTCTTCCTGCGCCCGGGCGCTCGGCGCCGTCAAGCCGTTGCTGCGCCCGTCCTGGTTGACGGCCGAGCTGCGGATCACCGCGAGGATCGGATCGCGATCCGCCACGGCGTCGTCCAGGCGCTTGAGCACGACCAGGGCTCCTCCCTCGCCGCGGCCGTAGCCGTCGGCGGTGGCGTCGAAGCTCTTGCACCGGCCGTCGGGAGACAGGGCGTGGAGACGGCTGAAGTAGACCGTCATCTCGGGCGACAGGATC
This sequence comes from Acidobacteriota bacterium, assembly GCA_039194425.1. Taxonomy (GTDB): domain Bacteria; phylum Acidobacteriota; class Thermoanaerobaculia; order Multivoradales; family J023; genus JAUIJL01. Next base: position 131,858 of record JBCCVZ010000003.1, read on the forward strand.
AGGTTGACAGCACCGACGAGGGCCATGTCGCACTCACCCGAGCGCAGGCTCTGGCAGGCGAGATGGAGCGCCACCAGCGCCGACGAGCAGGCCGTATCGAGGGACAGGCTCGGCCCGCGCAGGCCGAGCCGGTAGGAGATCCGCCCCGCGCCGACGCTGAAGGCGCAGCCGGTGCCGGTGTAGGCGTCGATCGCTCGCAGGTGCCAGGGGCTGAGCGCACGCCGGCCGTAGTCGCTCGACGCCAGGCCGAGGAAGACGCCGGTGCGGCTGTCGGCGAGCGAGTCGGGGGCCACGCCGCTCCGTTCGAGGGCCTGCCAGGCGAGCTCGAGCAGCAGTCGCTGCTGAGGGTCCAAGCTCATCGCCTCGCGGCGCGAGATGCCGAAATGCTGCGCGTCGAAGCGATTCACGTCGGCCAGGAACCCGCCGGCCGTGACGTACGTCTTGCCCGGTGTTTCCGGGTTCGCATCGTAGAGCGCCGCCGCGTCCCAGCGGTCTTCAGGCACGGGGCCGATCGCGTCGCGTTCAGCGATCAGCAGGCGCCAAAACGACTCCAGATCCTCGACCGAGCCCGGGAACCGGCAGGCCGCCTCGACTATCGCGATGGCGGAGTGCGGGCGACGCTCGAGCGCCGCGACCTGAGCCTGGAGCTTCTGGATGGCGGCCGCCGCACGCCGTAGCCGCTGTTCGTCCGGGCCACTCTCCGTCACCTCGCGGCTCCTCAGTCCAGGCTCTCGAGAGAGGTGTCGAGGAGATCGATCACCTCGCTGTGGGAGAGGTGATCGAGCGTCGCGCCGAGATCCGCCGGCGCGGCGGCGGCGCCAGTTCCAGCGTCGCCGAGACCCAGCTCGGTGAGCAGGCGGTCGGCCAAGCTCGTGATCGTCGGGTGGTCGAAGGTGACGGTGACCGGCAGAGACCGGCCGACGGCGGACTCGACGCGGTCGTGAAGCTCGATCGCCGTCAGCGAGTCGAGCCCTTGGTCGCGCAGCGGCAGCTCGGTGTCGATGGCAGCCTCGTCGGCGAGCTCGAGCACCTTGGCCACCTGCTGTCTCAGGACAGTGCGTAGCGTTGGTCTGCGCTCGTCGGGAGCGAGCTCCTGCAGCTCGGGCGCCAGCCCGGCGGTGCGTTCGAAGCTCGCGCTCGGCCGCGTCGAGGCGAGGAGAGCCTCCTTGCTCGCTGGGCGCAGGCGGAGCGCCTCGATACGCGCGACCCTTCGGCCTTCGTCATCGAAGATCTGCAGGTCGCCGAGGACGTCGTCTCCCGGCACCGGCGGACCGTGGAGGTCTGCGTGACACCAGAGCTGACCTCGCGCCGGGGCGTGGAGCTCGAAACGCCCCAGGCTGTAGGGCAGCACGGCCCTGGCGGTCGGTGAAGCCTCGAGCAACGCCGCGGCGAGGGTCTGGAAGCACGCGTCGAGAAGAGCCGGATGGAAGGGCATCTCGGGCTCTGCGGCCGCGAACGGAGTCAGCCGGGCCAGCGCTTCGTCGCGGCCGAGAGAGAGCTCGGCGATTCTGCGGAACGTGGATCCCAGCTCGATGCCCGCTTCTTGGAGGCGGCCATAGAAGCGTTCGGTGTCCAGCCGCGTCCGGTATCGTCGCTGCAGCAGCGCCAGCTGCGACGACGCGCCCGACCTGGGGGGGGCCGTGGCCAGCGTGCCGGCGGCGTGGTGGAGCCAGGACTCGTCGACCTTCAGGCTGGAGAAGCGAAAGGACCAAGTCCCGGGAGCCGTGGGGCTGCAGGTGAGATCGCAGTGGAGATCACTCCGCAGCCTCAGGGCCTGGGGGAAGAAAACCCGTTCAAGTACGCCCGGAGAGCCTTCGAGCCGGGAAGCGGCCGCCAGGACGAAGGCCAGGTGGAAGGCCGCGGGTGCGACTTCCTCGCCGAACACCTGGTGGTCGGCGAGATAAGGCTGGCGCACGGAATCGACGGTCGACGGGAAATGGCTCTCACCGTTGGCCAGCCACAACCGGTCTCCGACCGGGCGGACGCCGCCGCCCCGTCGATCCGAGACGGTCGCGGGGTCGGCATCGATCCAATGCGGTGCATGCTCGAACGGATAGGTCGGCAGCGCGAGGCGGCGGCGCTGCAGCGGCAGGTCGAATGCCTCCCAGGCGACCCGGACTCCGGCGGTGTAGAGGTCGCCGAGAGCCCGGAGCACGGCCTCCCAGGTCGTGGAGGCTCCCGGCTCGAAGGCGAGCGTCGATTCCGTCGGCGCGGTTTCGCCCGGTCGCCAGTCGGCCGGGAGAGTCTGTTCGCCGGTGGCGGCTCTGAGCGCATCCTCCTGAGAGACCACGCCGGTCGCCCAGGCCGTCACCGGCGCCCGGGCCTCGGCGCTCAGCACCGCTCCGGGCCGGATCCCCCAGCTGCGCCAGAGCTCGACCACCGCCATCTCCAGGGCCAGCGCCACCGCCGGCCGCCAGCGAGCGGGGACGCAGGGATCGTCGTCGAGCCAGGCAGTGCGCAGCGGCCGCTCGAGGTGGGGGCGCAAGAACGCGTCGCTTTGGCGCACGGCTTGGCGAAAAGCCGGCCACGCCTCCAGGCGGCGGATCAGCCGCGGGCCGGCCGCGCTGTCGCCGCGCAGGCGCAGCACCACCTCGGGCCGTGGCGGGGCCGGCGCCGGGGGCGCCGGCGCCTGCGCACACTGCGCCAGGACGGCCTGGATCTCGGCGCTCGCGGCGCCGCAGAACGCAGCGCGGAAAGGGAAGTGACTGCGTCCGACCCGCGCCGTGTACGCGAGGTCCGGCAGAGACACGTCCGGATGGTCCTCGAGGTACCGGGCCCAGCGAGCCGCCAGCCGCTGCAGGGCCGCCGCGCTCCGGGCCGAGAGCACGACCAGTTCGGTCTCGCTCTCCGCGCTCGGCGGCGGCTCGCGCCGAGGCGCCTCCTCGACCACGACATGGCAGTTGGTGCCGCTCAACCCGAAGGCGCTGATGCCGGCGATGCGCGGTGCCTCGCCACGCGGCCAAGGACACGTCGACGTCGGGATTTCGAAGCCGGCCTGCTCGGGCGTCAGCCGAGGATTCGGCGTCTTGAAGTGGAGGCTCGGCGGCAGGCACTCGTGCTCCAGCGCGAGCACCGCCTTGACCAGCCCGGCGATTCCCGCTGCCGCTTCGAGATGGCCGAGGTTGGACTTCACCGAGCCGAGCCGACATGGGCTTCGTCGTCCTCGCGCCGTTCCCACGACCGCGCGCAGAGCCTCGAGCTCGATCGGATCGCCCAGAGAGGTGCCGGTGCCGTGCGCCTCGACATAGCCGACGTCGGCGGGATCGACGTCGGCGTCGCGCAGGGCGAGGCGCAGCAGCTCTTGTTGTGCCAGGACGTTGGGCGTGGTGAAGCCGGTCGAGCTGCCGTCCTGATTGGTGGCTGAGCCGCGCACGACGGCGCGGATCGGATGGCCGTCGCGCAGCGCGTCCGCCAGGCGCTTGAGGGCGATCACCGCGCAGCCCTCGCCTCGGCCGAAGCCGTTCGCCTCGGCGTCGAATGCCTTGCAGCGGCCGTCGGCAGCGAGAGCCTGAGTGCGCGCCAGCAGAGTCGTGGAGGTGGCCGACAGGATCAGGTTGGCGGCGCCGGCGAGAGCCACATCGCTCTCTCCCGAGCGCAGCGAGCGGCAGGCGAGGTGGACGGCGACCAGGCCTCCCGAGCAGGCGGTGTCGATTCCGATCGCCGGTCCGCGGAGATCGAGACAGAAGGAGATCCGGCCGGCGTCGAAGCACAGACCGTTGCCGGTCAGCGCGGCGGCGTCCCAGCGCTCCGGATCGGCGAGCACACGCTCGCGGTAGTCGTGAGCGGACAGGCCGACGAAGACCCCTGTCTGGCTGTTGCGCAGGGTCTCGGGGGACTGGCCGCCGTCTTCGAGCGCCGCCCAGGCGACCTCGAGCAGCATTCTCTGCTGGGGATCCATGACCGCGGCCTCGCGTGGCGAGATGCCGAAGAATGCGGCATCGAATCCGCGCACGTCGCGGAGGTAGCCCGCAGGCCGCGATCGGATCTCGTCGTGGGCGTCTCGCGGCCAGCGATCGCCCCCGTCGCTCACCGCGTCTCGGCCCGACTCCAGGAGCTGCCAGAATTCGGCGGGATTCTCGACTCCGCCGGGCAAGCGACAGCCGATGCCGACGATGGCGACGGCTTCGTTGTCCCGACCGTGCGAGCCCAGCCGTGCCTCCAGCTCTTCGATCCGTTCGAGAGCTCGCCTCAGCAGGTTGTGGAGGTCGTCACTCACCGGCCTCGACTCCGGCGGTGAGTTTCGACATCAACCGGGAGATCACTTCATCGTCGGAGAGACTGGCGGCGGCCGACCGGGCCTGGTCTGGAGATTGCGGTTCCGGCTGCGCTGCCTCCTCGGGAGGGGCCAGCTCGCGAGCGAGATGCTCGGCGAGCGCGTCGGCGTTGGAGTAGGTCCACAGCAGGGTCGCCGGAAGCGACAGTCCGAGCGACGCTTCCAGTCGATTGCGCAGCTCGAGCCCGGTCAGCGAGTCCAGGCCGAGACGCGCGAACGAGGTGCCGGGCTCGAACTTCGCGGGATCGAGCCGGAGCACCCGAACGACCTCGGTGCGTACGAGTCGATCCAGAGACTCCCGCCTTAGCTCTGGGGTCGATGCTTCGAGATCTTGCCGGACGGCGCTCGTTCGCGCGGCGCGGGGTGTCCGCTCGGCACGGAGCAGCCGCTGCCACCGAGGAGACGACGCCTGGTGCGGATAGAACTCGAGCCATCGCCAGACGTCGAGTGGAACGACTCCCGCCACGGTGGCGCCGCGGCGCAGCAACCGCTCGAGGACGCGTAGGCCCTGGGCGGGTGTTTGACTGCCGAGACCGCGATCGAGCAGGCGTTCGCCCCGATTGGCCTGGGTGGTCGCGAGGCCGACCTGGGAGAACACTCCCCAGTCGACGCTCAGCGCGGGCAAGCCCAGGTGGCGCCGATGGCAGGCGAGGCCGTCGAGGAAAGCATTGGCCGCGGCGTATGAACCCTGGCCCGGTGTGCCGAGGAGAGCGGCGGCCGAGGAGTAGAGCACGAAGTGATCCAACGACTCCGCCGCGCACAGCTCGTGGAGGTTCCAGGCGCCGCTCACCTTGGGTCGCAGCACGGTGCGGAAGCGCTGCAGATCTTGGTCGGGGAGAAGCCCGTCGTCGAGGACTCCGGCGGCGTGGAAGACGCCCCGCAGAGGTGGCAGCTCGCGGCGCACCGTGTCGAGCGCCGAGCGCAGTGCCTCACGATCGGCCACGTCCGCGGCGACCACCAGCACACTGCAACCTGCGCCTTCCAGCTCCGCGATCGCCTGCTCCTGCGCGCGATCGTGACAGCCGCGGCGGCCGACCAGCGCGAGATGCCTCGCGCCCTGCTCGACCCACCATCGGGCGGTCGCCAACCCGAGCCCGCCCAGGCCGCCGGTGATCAGGTAGGTCGCGTCGGGGTGCGTCAGCGGGCTGTCGGTGTCGTCGACGGCCAGGCGCAGCTCCTCGTCGCCGTGATCGATCGCGAGCTTTCCGATCGTGTCTCCCGAGGCCAGGGCGAGCAACGCCTCGGTGCCGCGCGACGCGGGAAAGGACTCGACCCCGAGAGCGGGCCGGTCGCCGGTCGCCACCGCTTCGGTCACGCGTCGCAGGAACGGCTGCAGTCGATCGGGCTTGTTGCGCGCCAGCCATTCGAGGTCGACCGTCGAGTAAGAGCGGCCGCGACCGAGAGTCGCCAGGTCGACCCGTCGGGCCGACTCCGTCTTGGTGAGATCGACGAAGCGCCCGCCGGGGGCCAGAATCGACAGGCCGGCGTCGACCGCGGCGCCGGAGAGGGAGTTCAGAAGCACGTCGACTCCGCGTCCGCCGGTCGCCGACAGAACGCCGGCAGCGAACGAAAGCGAGCGAGAGTCGAAGACCTGTTCGGCACCGAGCTGGCGCAAAAGCCGCCGCTTCTTCTCCGTGCCCGCGGTCGCGAAGACTCGCGCACCGAGGCGGCGAGCGAGATCCAAGGCCGCCAAGCCGGTGCCGCCGGCGGCCGAGTGGATCAGCACGACCTCGTCGGCGCGCAGGCGCCCGCAGTCCTCGAGCGCGAGCCGAGCCGTCACCGAGGCGGCGGGGAGGGCGGCCGCCTGCGCCGCGGTGAGCCCGTCGGGCCAGGGCGCGGTCGACCGGGCGTCGACCGTGACGTGGGAAGCGAGGCTGCCGACGGCGAGCGCCACCACCCGCTGTCCCGGGTGTCGGTTCTCGACGCCGGGCCCCACGGCGACGATCCGACCGGCGCACTCGGCTCCCGGGTACACCGTTCCGGGCTCCTGGCCCGGGTAGGTGCCCAGGCCTTCGAGCACGTCGACGAAGTTCAAGCCGGTGGCCTTCACCTCGATCTCGACCTCGCCGGCCGCCGGACGACGGCGCGTCACGGCGCGCGCGCGCAGCGAGCCGAGGCGCCCGGGCGCGGGGATCTCGAACCGGTAGGGGGTCTCGCCGGCCGCGACCCCACGATCCTCGGGCACGCGCTCGGGCTCCGGTGGTCGCAGGTCGAGGCGGGCGCCGAATCGACGGCCCGAGCGCAGGGCGATCTCCTCCTCTTTCGCCTGCCTCTCCAGGAGCTCGCGGAGGAAGCCGTCGATCTCGTCATCGGCATCGGCTTCCAGGTCGATGCAGGTGCAGCGCAGCCGCGGACTCTCGCTGCGGAGGACTCGGGCGAGACCCCAGAGCGTTGATTGACCGGGTGCCACCGGGTCGTCGGCGGCGAGCGCCTGGGCGCCACGGGTCACCAGCCACAGCCGTGGAGCCCGGGTCTCGGGCCGGCGAGCGGCCGCCTGGAAGAGGTGCAGCGCGGCGCCGAGGCATGATTCGACGGCTGCCGGCAGCGCGGACGCGCCTTCGCCGCAGACGAGAACGGCGTCGCGGCAGCCGCCTTCGCCGCTCGGCCGGGCCAGGAGCTCGGCCAGCTCTTCGGCCGTCGGCGGAGCGCCCCGCTCCGGAATCTCGCGACGGATCACCTGGCCGCCGAGACCCTCGAGCGCCACCCTGCAGCGCTCGATCAGCCGGTCGGCCGGGCCGACCACCAGCCACCGGCCAGCTTCGAAGTCGCGAGTCGGTGCCGCGAGCTCCGGGAGCGGCTGCCATCTCACGTTGAGCCAAGGAGGCTCGTCGGCCGCTGCCGGCACCGGCTGCAGCGACACGCGGCGCAACGTGCCGAGCGGTCGGCTCTGCGCGGTGACGAGGTCGAGATCGGCGACGACGGTTCCCGGCGCCCCGGAGTCGGCCCTGGCGTGGCACCAGAGCTCGGCGGGCAGCCGATCGTGCAGGACGAGGCTGCCGACCCGGGCCGGCAGCCATACCGCGCCGGTCTCGTCGTCGGGCAAGAGGCCGATCAAAACCTGCAGGCACGCGTCGAGCAGCACCGTCTGCATCTCCGGCTCGCCGACGCCGGCGTCCGGCGGCAGGACGATTCTCGCCAGGGCTTCGTTGTCTCCGATCCACATCTCGGCGACGGCTCGGAACTTCGGGCCGTAGTCGAGCCCCTTGCCGGCAGCCGCTCGATAGAGCTCCTGTCCCGAGACCGGGCCGCTCAGGCGGGCACGAATCTGCCGTAGCTCTCCGGGTGGATCCGGTGGCTCTTCGGACGCTGGCCGCAGCTGCGCGGTCGCATGGTGAAGCCAGGCCTCGTCGCTCTTCGCGCGGCTGGCGACGACCACCTCGGCTCCACCCGCGGCGCCGGTCGCCACCAGCTGGACGATGCGCTCGGAGTCGTCGGAAAAGGTGAGCGGCGCCACCAGCGCCAGCGACTCGATGCAGTGGGCCGCGGAGCCGAGGATCGTGCTCGCGGCGATCGCCGCCAGGTCGACGAAGGCGGCGGCGGGAAAGACCGGAATGCTCTGCACTCGATGGTCGTTCAGCCAGGGCCGGCCGAGCGGCCCGATCGACGTCTGCCAGATCCGCGTGCCGGGATGGGTGGCCAGCGTCCGGGGGGTGCCGAGCAGAGATCCGCCGTCGTCCGAGCTCTCCCGCGCCCGCGGTGGGTCCACCCAGTGGCGGTCGCGAGACCAGGGATGGGTCGGCAGCTCCTCGACTCGGCCGGTGGGGTAGAGGCGATCCCAGGCGACCTCCGAACCCGCCTCGTAGAGCGCCGCGAGCGACTCGAGCATCGATTCGCGCTCGGCCCCGCGGCGCAAACTTGCGAGCGCGAGGCTGCCGCTGGTCGCAGTGCCGAGGCTGTCGGCGAGAGCCGGGAGCAGGATGGGGTGCGGGCTAATCTCCACGAAGACGGTGGGTCGATCGGCAGCGAGGATCTTCTCGACGGCTTCGGCGAAGCGAACCGGTCGGCGAAGATTCCGCACCCAGTAGCGCGCGTCGAAGCCCGATCCGTCGACCGTTTCGCCTGTGACGGTCGACACGATCGGGAGCTCGCCGGCACGCGGCGAGAGCGCTTCGAGAGCTGCCAGGAGATCGCCGCGCAACGGTTCCACCTGGGGGCTGTGGGAGGCGAAAGCGACCTTCACCAGGCGGCAGAACACGCCGCGCTCCTCCAGCGTTTCCAGTAGCTCGCCGAGCGCTTTCGGTTCGCCCGAGAGGACCGTGGAGCGGTGGCTGTTGTTGACGGCGACCGAGATGCGATCCGCCCAGGGACGGATCGCCGCCTCGGCGTCGGTCATGGCGAGCTCGGTCAAGGCCATGGCGCCCAGCCCGCTGAGCCGCTGCGCCAGGCGACTGCGGCGGCAGATCACAGCGACGGCGTCTTCCAGAGCGAGTGCCCCGGAGACGCAGGCCGCCGCCACCTCGCCCATGCTGTGGCCGATCAGCGCGTCGGGCTCGATCCCCCAGGAACGCCAGAGCGCCGCCAGCGCCACTTCGACCGCGAAGAGCGTAGGCTGCACGACATCGATGGCCTCGAAGGTCTCGTCGTCGTCGTCTAGCACCTCACGAACGGACCAGCCGGTCTCCCGGCGGATGACATCGTTGCACGCGTCCAGGGCCTTTCGGAAGGCCGGTTCTTGCGCCAGCAGCTGGCGACACATGCGCGCGGATTGCGAGCCCTGGCCTGGAAAGACGAAGACCACGCGCGGTGGCTGGCCGGCGACTCGCGACGGCACGCCGTCGGCGAGCTCTCGGAGACGCGAGGCCAGGGCTTGGTGAGACGAGCCGCACACCGCGAGCCGATGCGCGGGATGACTCCGCCGGGTGGCGGCGGTGAAACAAAGATCGGCCAACCGCTGGTCATGGCGGCTTTCCAGGTGTCTGGCGAAACGGGCCGCCTGCTCGCGCAGTGCCGTCGGCGTCCGAGTGGCGAGAGGCAGAATCTCGACGCGGTCGGTGGCCACAGGGTGGTGGCGTTCGGGGGCGGGCGCATCTTCGAGCACGATGTGGGCGCTTGAACCGTTGAGGCCGAACGAGCTAACGCCGGCGAATCGAGGGCGCTCGCCCGCCGGCCAGGGCGTGCGCTCTCCAGGAATCGTCAAGGCGCTGTCGGTCAGCTCGACGCCGGGGTTCGGAGAGCGGAACGAAACCAGGGCGGGAATCTCGCCGTGGCGCAGGACCAGCAGCGCCTTGAGGAAGCCGGTGATGCCGGCTCCGGCTTCGAGGTGCCCGAAGGTAGGCTTCACCGAGCCGAGGGCGCAGCGTGAGCCGTCCGCCCGCGGTGCTCCGAGCACCTGGCGCAAGGCCTCGAGCTCTGTCGGATCCCCGCGCCGGGTACCGGCACCATGGCATTCGACGTAGCCGACCTGAGCGGGAGACACCTCTGCATCTGCGAGAGCTTGCTGCAGAAGGCTCTTCTGCGACTCGACGTTGGGTACGGTGAAATGTGAGACGTTGCCAGTGTGGTTGATCGCCGAGCCGCGGATCAAGCCCCAGATCGAGTCGCCGTCACAATGCGCGTCAGGAAGGCGCTTGAGCACGACGACGCCGCACCCCTCGCCGCGCACGAAGCCGCTCGCTTCGGCATCGAAGGGGCGACCGCGGCCATCAGGAGAGAGTACGCCGAGATCCTCCGTGAGCTCCATGGCTCGCCGGCTCAAGATTGCGTTGACGCCCCCCGCCAGAGCGAGGTCGACCTCGCCCCGGCTCAGGCTCTGGCAGGCGAGGTGGACCGCTGCCAGCGACGACGAGCAAGCGGTGTCGACGGTGATCGAAGGGCCGGTCGCGCCGAGCCAGTACGAGAGACGACCCGCGATGAAGCCGAGGATGCTCCCTGTGAGGAAGTAGGGTTCCTGCGACCGGCTGCTGTTCAGCAAGCGATCGCGCTGGTCGGAGTGCATTGCACCAACGAAGACTCCGGCTTTCGATCGGGCGATGCCCTCCCGCGGAATGCCGGCACGATCCAGCGCCTCACACGCGACTTCCAACATCATGCGCTGCTGCGGATCGAGGCTCGCGGCTTCCCGTGCCGAAAGGCCGAAGTAGTCCGCGTCGAAGCACGTGAGGTCGTTGACGAGCGCGGCGAACCGGCCGCCGACTGGAGCCTTCTCCGGGCTCGCCGACCAGCGATCTGCCGAGATCTCGCACGCGGTCTCTCCGCCGTCGCGGACGAGGCGCCAGAAATCCTCCGGCCCCGTCACTCCGCCTGGATGGCGACAGCCGAGACCGACGACGGCGATCGGCGCGCGAGTTGCGGCCGATGCCTTCATCGAGCTTCCGTCGCCGTCGGCCGAGAAGCGTTCATCGCGACCACGGCAGCCATTCCCGGGGGCGAGCCGAGCGGGATTACTACCGGCTTCGACAGGCCGGCAGCGGTCAACCACTGTTGGAGCAGCGGCAGAGTGTGTGCCTTGCCGTGCTCGGTGCGCAGGGCGAGGTGCAGGGAGTAAAGAGCCAAACCTCGCTGCTCTTCGGCCGAGTCGCCGCCGACCATGTCGACGATCACAAGGTCCCCGCCCGCGAGGAGGCTCTGCGCCGCTTGGCGCACCAGGGCCGAGGCCATCTCTTCAGACTCGAGATGGAGCACGTTTGCCAGAACCACTCGATCGAAGCGTCCGCTCGGCAGCGCGAGCTGGTGATAGTTCCCGGCCATGGTTTCCACGCGCTGGCTCAATCCCGCTCGATTGGCGAAATCTCGGAAGACGTCGAGCACCCGCGGAAAATCGAGCGCCGTGACTTTCGCGTCGACCGTCTTCTGTGCCATGGCGAGGCTCCAGATCCCGGCGCCGGCGCCGATGTCCAGAATGGCACTACGCTCCGGTACCTGGTCGGCGAGTCGTGACGGCGCATCGCCCAAAGTCGAGGCGAACGGCTCGACGACCTCGGCGTAGAAGAACTCGCGGGTCGCTGGGGCCCCATCCATCGCAACCACGGGCATTCCGGTGCGCAGCAGCGCTGGAGTCTGATTGAGCATGCCGGAGAGCACCTCGATGCCTCCGGACTGCGTGCGATCGAGAGCCGCGAGCTGAGCGCTGGGGCGATACCGGGAGCCGTCACGCTCAGCGACGTCGACCGCGACGAGGGCATCGAGGACCCGGCGGACGCCGCGAGGATGCAGCTCGAGCCGCTCGGCGAATCCTTCCGGAGTGTCGGGTTCGAGCCGCAAAGCCTTGAGCAGACCGGCGTCGAAAGCCGAAGCTAGTGCGGCAGCGGCGACACCCAGCTCAAAGAGATTGATCAGTGTACGCTCCTCCGGGGCCGCGCCGACTCTCGAACGCGATGCGGACGATCCTGCCGGCGTCTCGTCGAGCCCGGAACGATCGTGAGCGCTGCGTCCGATCAGACCGGCGCCGGCGACCTCATCGGCTCAAACCGGTGCCAGCAGGGTGTCTTCCAGAGTGCCCTCGACGAGAAACTGGCCCGAGTCGGCGATCAAGCCCTGATACTTCTCGTCGCGGAGAAGCCTCCGGCGCGCTTCCTCGACCTCGGCGACGTTGTCGTAGTCGGCGTGCCAGTAGATGGCGCCGACCTCGTCGAGAACTTCGTGGAAGACATGGACGGTGCCGGCGATCTCAGATCCGTGGAGATGGTCTGCGATCTCCTGCGCCCAGCCGACCGCTTCGGCGACTTTCCCCATCTTGATATTCGCACGCCGTTGGAATCTGACCATCAGGGGGGCCTCCGTAAAGAAACATTTCTTTGTTTGCCCGCACGGACCCGATCTGTGTCCCCCTCGTTGGCAGCGAGACGAAGGAGAGTCCGGCCGAGGCAGGATGGCTATGGGTGAGACAACTTGTTCAAAAGATAGCTCAAGAGCTTTCCTCTGTCAAGAGGCATTCTTGATTCCATCAAGTCATTTTCGGCCCTCAAGGCTGTCCGGGGCCGCCTCGGAGCGGGCTTCGCGCACAGATCGATCGCCAAAGGACGATTGACAAGATGCCTGGATCCTACCTATTCTATGGACAGTTTGAGGGCATCCCGGAGGACTTGATTCCGGCCCGAGTGCGAACGCCGACGACACCGCAAGAGGAGAAGGGGATGACTGAGCAAGAGACATATGAGGCAGAGAATCAGCAGGAAGACGAGCAGCTCGAGGAATTGTCGGACGAGGAGCTGGAAGACGTCTCGGGTGGTTGGAGCGGCGATGACGACGGGGGTACGGGGGGCTGAGGACGTCTGAGCGCGTTCTCCTCGACGCCTCAGTCTGGGAGCAGCTGTTGGCCAAACGTCTGGCGGCCGCAGGCCTGCCAATTCCCCAAGCCGACGCAAGCCTGACTCGACTGCTGAGGCGGCTCGTTCCGGATGCTCTGACTGCGCTCGAGTATCCTCTGCTGTCCTGGGGTCGCTCGGAGCGACCGGACGTTTCTCAGAAGATCGAGACGGTCGAGCAAGCGGAGGCGCTCGCCGATCGGATGGTCGATCTGCGTGTTGCGGGCTGGCTGCGGCGTTGGGCGCGGGCTCGGCGAGAGCAAGTAGGTCATCTCGCACGGCTTCGTGCGGCGTGGCTGGAGTTCGATTTTCGCCGCAGCGAGACCGCGGAGCCCATCGTCTGCCTCAGGTTGCCGCGCGACTCCGGATCTCTCGAACCTTGGCTTGCACAGCTCACGAGACCTCCCTCCGGCCGCCGGAGCGCCGGACAACGGCGCAGTCTCGAACGGTGCGTCAGCCACTTGCCGCGGTCGGCGCGGCCGATGTATCTCTTCGATCTCTCGGCGCGGACGGCCGGAGACATTCGACTGGAGCTCTTCGGTCCACCGCTCGCCTCGATGGCGACCTACCTCAGCGCGATTGAGGCTCCTGTTCCAGGCTGGTTCAATCGGCTCGAAGCCTTGGTCGGCGACGCCGACCGACTCCATCTTTCGTTCGACCTGGGTGGAGACGGCACCGTCGGAGAGCGCATCGGTGTCGAGGCGTCGTATGCCCTGCTGCCGCAGAGCGATCCTCGCTGGTCCGCGCTATTCAAACGGCTCGAGACCGCTGGGTTGTGCGCAGAGGACGTCGCGGAAGGCATCGAGGCCTGGGTGGGCCAAGAGGACCGGAGCGAGATGCCGGAGAGCTGGCCCGCGCATCCAGCTCTGTCCCAAGGTCGGATCGTGCGCCTCTTGAGTCACGTCAAGCTCGTCGGTCGGGCCGACGGCGAGCCCGTGGCCAAGATCTACCTGCTCTTTCGTTTCATCGACTGGCGGACAGCTCGTCGCCGTCGATAGACCGCTTCTTCGTGGGTTCGACTCGGTCGTCGACTTTGGCGACTGGACCTCCTGGAGCAGATCGTGTGGCGGGCCTTTCATCTTCATTATCACGACGACCAGGATCGCCTGCTCGCGGCGTTGAGGCCGCGCTGGTGTCAGTGGCTGATACAGGGACGCGCCGAGCGACTCTTCTTCGTCCGCTACTGGTTGGGAGGCCCTCACCTGCGCATCCGCGGAGAGTGGTCGGGCGACGCAGATGCCTCGCTGTTCGTGCAAGAGCTCCGAGAGTGGGCGGGCACGTACTTTGCCCTCTTTCCGTCGACCGCGTCTTGGAGCGCGGAGCGGATCGCCCGGGTCGACGCGGAGCTGCGGTCGTCGGACCCGTCGGCTGTCGCGGTGCCGGCTTCACCCGACGAGTGCATCCTCGAGTGCGCGTATCACCCGGAGGAGGCACGCTACGGCGGCCCGAGCGCAATGGCCCTCAGTCACGAGCTCTTCGGCCTCTCGTCTCTGGTCGCTTTGCACCGGGCCCGACTCGACCCGGCGCAGCGGCCGGGCCGGCTCGAGAACCTGGCTCTTGTGCTGAGACTCTTGCTCGCAGCGTCGACAGAGATCGAGGACCTTGCCGCGCTCTGCCGCTATCCGCCAGAGTCCGCGCGGCGCATTCATCGGAAGCTGATCGAGCAGGCGAGCGCGCTGTTCGATCGCCAGCCGAGGCTCTTCGAGAGCGCGCTCGCCGATGCCGAGGGAGGGCATGCTTCGCCGACCGACTCTCCGGAAGACCGCCTGGCCCAGGGCCTGGCTCGGCTGGGCCACTACCTCCCCGGCGAGGAGCGACGCCGAATCGTCAGCAGCCACGTCCACATGACGATGAACAGGCTGGGACTCGACAACCGGGAGGAGCTGCTTTTGCTCCACTGGGCGTCGCGTCTCGTCGACCTTGTCGAGCCCGTGCGAGTGGGCGAGCGCTCCTCTGGGCCCCTCGCCGAGACCCAGCTGCTCGCCGAGTTGAAGCGCCTCACGCGGAAAACTCTGTGGGCGGTCGCTACCTCTTCGCCAGAGTCGGCCTAGGTGCGAGAGCTCGAGCGTCGATCTGGGCTTCCATGGCCCACGATGTACCGTCCGCGCACTGCGGGTGGTCGTCGATGTCGGGAAGAGCCTCGACCAGGCTGACGTGGTCCTGGGAGCCCAGTGCCGTGCGGAAGATGTCCGCGAAATGCGGTGAACCGAGGTCGAGGAATTGAGGCTTGTGACCCTGCTCGGAGATGCGTTCCAGCACGAAGACGCGCTGCGGCAGCGAGAGCTCCGCGCGGAGACGCTGGACCGCCTCGAAGGAGTCGGCGCCCGATGAGGAGACGATGTGGCCGACCAGGTCGTCGTCGGTCGCCAGCGTCCAGCGCGCGCGTCGCAAAGTGACGTTGCCGAGGTCGAGCCGCGGAGAGTAGGTGTGGCTCTCGCGAGCTCTCGGCCGCACCGGTGGGCGCGGGGAGAGATACTCGCCGGGGCCGAAGAGGGCGAGGAACTGCACGATCGCGGGCATCATCTCAAGAGCCATCCCGCCGAGATGTACTGGCAAATACCGCGTTCCCTTTCGTCCCACCAGACGGAGGGGAGAGGGAGACTCCTCGAGCTCGCAAAACAGGTCGCGGAGCGGCACACCAGAGGGGGAGGGCAAGTCGAAACCCTCTCCGGGCAGGAGCAAGACCTTGTTCGTTTGGATGTGACGAGCATTGAGTTCGTGGCTCCTGCTACACATCAAGTCCAGGAAGTGGTGCGTTTCTCCTCGGTAGTCGACCTTCGACCGCTCGAGCAGCTTGTCGAGAAACCGCTTCCGAGGCTCGTCGGCCATGAACTGCGAGAAGCGACTGCCGTAGCGCCCCGTGCCCTCGAAGAATCGGTTGAGCACCCAGGAGCGGCCCCCGGCGTCGGCCGGCTGGAGCTGCAGGCAGGGGCCGACCGGTGGCCGAAAGTCTGGAGGGATTTGGCGCGCCAGCTCTTCGAGCGCGACGCGCGGTAGGCGGACCGGCCCTTCTTCGGGAACGTCGCTCAGCTCGAGCAGCCGCTCGAAGAGGTGCCGCTTGAGCCTCCTCAGCGCTTGGATCTCGTTGAGCTCCAGCGGGTTGAAGACCTCTGTCCAGCTTTCGTTTCGCAGACGATGGCGCTGTACGAGTCGGCGGTAGTCGAGCCACAGAGGACCCGCCAGCTCGAAGGCATCCAGGATCGGAAAGCGATCCGCGCGGGGTGCGAGCCGGCGCAGGTGCTCGGAGAGAGTGATCGACATCTCGAGCCGATGGCCGCAGAGCCCGACCATCTGTGACCATGGGAGGAGATCGCGAAGCACATGCACCGCGGCCTGCTTCGACAGCGAGCCGAGAGCGTCCCCGGCGGAGGTGTTGCACTCTGAAAGGAGGACGGTCTCGGAGAGGGCGAGATCTCCGGTCTCGAAGGGGCGGAGCTCGTCGCGGCGGGTCGCGCGACGCCAAGCCCGCTCGAAATGGCCGACAGCTCGGTGCGGCAAGCTCGCGGAGGGTGGCGACTCGGTGCCTTCGCGCTCGCGGTGCGCTCGTTCGAGCGCGACCAAGTCCTCCAGCGCCTCGGCGATGCCGCCTGTGGCGGTGTCGTCCGACGCCTCGCCCAAGAAGGTCGCGAGCTCCGCTTCGGGGTGTCGGCCGGGTACGGACCACGGGCATAGCCACTCGAGCACTCCAAGGTCTAGGAATTGCTCGGTCAGTGCCGAGACCTCCTCGGCAAGGTCGCCTCCGACCTCATCGATGAGGCGCGTCGTGAGCTCGGCGAAGGTCATGGACACCGACCGCAAGTTCCCCATGCACCAGGGCAGGAGCGGCGTTTCCACATCGAGCCGAACGGCCGTCGAGGGGCGATACCGCAGGGTGCCTTCGCGGTCGGGCAGCCACGCCGCCGGGCGCAGGAACCGGACGACTCCGTCGACCGGTCGGTCGAGAGAGCGATTCAGGGTGACTTCGAGTCGGTGGCGCAGAGGAGACGGGGTGCAGAGGAGAAGCGCCGCCAGCTGATCCAACGAAGAGCGCCGAAAGCGAAGAGTCGAGGTCTCTCGCCAGGGGCGGGCCGGAAGTCTCAGCCAGCCGGCCGGGGATGATTCTCGATCGAGCCGCGCCCACGTCACCCGGGTCAAGGTTGAGTTGGGGGACAGTTTGACAGCGGCACGGCTGGCGTAGCGCAGGAGGCTCGACGCCAGCCGACGCTCGCGGCGCCCGTGGCGTTTCGGATTCTCGCGCAGCCGGGGGAGCTGGGAGGCCATTGAGGGGCTCGAGAGCGAGAGGCCGTGCAGGAAGCGCTGCTGGTCGAGCAACTTCGAGAGCGCGCCGAGCTCGCGGACGATCTCACGGTCGTACAGCGACTGGAAGGCCTCGCGCTGGTCGGCTCTCCGCCGCTCGAGGTCTAGAATCTTCTGGAGTTTGCGCCCGGTGTCGACAAGCTCGGTCCACAGCTCCGATCCTCGATACTTGTCCAGCGGGCGGCCGTTGTGGCAATCGCGCCGCACCGCCAGCAGGAGGCGTCGTCGCGACTTGTCGGCGCCGGGCACGGCGTCGCCGAGGTTATCGACGGCCTGACGGCGCAGTTGGCCGAGTTCCTCCTCGAGACGCCAGATCTCCTCTAGGGCCTCGAGACAGCCGGGGCTGGTGAAGTCCCTCAGGCGGTCGATCGGCAGCCCGCCGACGCGGACGAGAACCTGAGGCGGCACGGGCTCGTGGTCAGATCGTCAGCGCGATCGGACAGAGCGCTCGCTCGCCGAACAGGGTCATGAGGAGGAGCTGGACGGCCTTGACCTCTTCCATTTGTCCGAAGCCGAGCTGATTCGCCGTGCCGGTGAACACCTTGAGCACGGGAGCGAAGAGCATGTCGACGGCGAACGGGTCGACCTCGTAGCGCTCGTCGCCTCGGAAGGTCTCGATGTCCGCAGCCAGATCATGGAGGCTGCGGATCCACGCGCTCTCTCGTGGACCGCGGGCCCGGCCGGCGCGACTGCGGCGGTCCACCAGCGACCGAATCGCATCGAGCCTCTCCGATCTCGATGCCAGATCGCGATGGGTTTTCGCCAGCCAGGCGTCGGCCTTCTCCTGACTGGCTCCGATCCGGCGCATCGGCGTCCTCGCCTGCCAGTCGCGGTAGTAGAGGAGGAAGTCGGCCTGCCGGTCGCCTTCGAGGCCTAGTCCTTCGAGGCCGGACAGCACGATCTCGGAGAACAGGAGGTGGCGCGAAGCAGGCGCCAAGGTGCCATGGTCGGCGACCTGTTCAAGGTACCAGGCACAGCTCGCTCCAAGACAACGCGCGAAGAGAGCAACGAACTCGTCGCGGTCGGTGAACGGAGGGCCACCGAGAGATACGGGGCTGCGGCGGAACTGAGACCAGATGAGCTCGTGGTCGTCGCGCAGCCCGTCGGGCTCGTCCTCGACGTCGATCGGCGGGGCCGCCACGTCGCGGCGCTCCTCGCGCTGAAACTCGCCGCGCTCGATGCGCTTCTTCTGGTCGGCGAAGAAGCTCCGGGCCGAGCGTTCGAGAATCGGTCGCACTGCTTCGACGGATCCGGCGTGGCGGCCGTGGATGCGGAGCTTGAGGTGCTCGCCGCCTCGCGGGTAGCGCATCATCCAGAGAAATGCCTGCTCGTCCATCGTCTCGAGCTCGCGCCACGCGTCGACGACGGCATCGGCGATCAGCTCATCGAGGTGGCCTGCGCAGAAGAGGCTGGCGGTCAGCAGTGGATCTGGCAGAGTAAGCGCGGTCTGCATGACGTCATTAGGGCTCCCTTTGATGGGGGAAGAAGAAGCGGTGCCGTACGACCGTCGCATTGGCGTTGGTCATACGGCACCCAAATCGCTCGATCACTGGGCGGCGTCGCAACACCAGCCCGAGCCACCGCCGGATACGGCCTCGAGCTCGTCGTCGGACAGCGAGTCGACATCCATGCCTTTGATCTCTTCGAGCTTCTCCTGGGCGTTCTTGAGCTCGGTCTTCAGCTGCTCTCTCTTCTTTGCGTCCATGTTTCACTCCTCAATGTGGCTGGGAACGGAGCTCGATCCGGGAGCTCCCGCCGGTTGACCTGAACTCCAGGTCAAGACCTTGATCTTGTGAATCCTCTTCACCCTCGAGATGTCGATGACTCAAGAGGTGAGGGTCATGCGCCCCTCTGCGTCGCGGGTGTGTTGACCGAACATGAGGTATGTCTTGGCCACGGGTTCCTGGCCGGGGTGGCAGACCAGCTTGATGTGGCTGAGGAAGCGCACCATGAATCCTTCTTGCTCGGCTGCTTCCGGCCACACCGTGCGGACTGTGGCGTGGCTGTCATACCCGTTCCAGGCCAAGGCGGCGTCGCGCTTCTCCGGGGTGCAGAGGCCGGCCTCGACCAGCGTGTCGAAGAGTTGGCGCCAGTCGGGCTGTTGTGCGCTCGGCCACGAGCCGAATGACGCTTCCATGCCGATCCTGGGAAGAATCTCGTCATCGATGTCGTGGCTGAAGTGAAATCTCTCAGCAGATTCGAGCAGCTGCGAGGGGCCTGCGATGTGCTCGGCCAGGTCCGGGCAGCCCATCGTCCGGAGGTGCCGCTGCATCAACTCGGGGCGGAGTCCGAAGTAGTCCATGCGAACAGCCGTTTGATCGCGGGCCTTGAGGTTGGCGACGTAAGTGATACTGCCTTGGGGCGGCAAGGCGGAGTAGCTCCGCTGGATCAGCTCGACCTGGTGGCCGGGCAGCGGCTCTCCCGCCATCGCCGGCAGGAGGTCACCGGTCAGCCAGGCCGCGTCGACCTCATGGCCGTTGAGCTTCGACGCGAAGAAGGGATGGAGCGGTCCGTCGGGCTCGTCGTCGAGGTCGAATTCGACCCACAGAAACGGCACCCGGTGATCCGGAGAGTCGGCCCAGAGGTGCAGGTAGTTGCGAAGGTAGGTCGGCTCGACGCGGTCTGCGAACTGTCGCGCCTGCTCGGCGTTGGTAAGGCGAAACGCCAGGTCGACCTGGTCGCTACCGGCCCCGAGACGAACCTCGATCGCGCCGAGGGAGCCGCCGGGCAGCCGTCGAGCGAGTCGCTCGATCCGACCGAGGCTCTCGCCGCTGACGAGAGCTTCGGCGAGGTAGGGCACCAACAGAGGGAGCCACTGATCGCAGGTGAGTGCCTGCCCACCGGCGAAAGCGCTGGATCGTTCTGCGAGCTGGGGATTGCTCATGGAAATAGAGGGCTGGGGTGTCCGAGCTCCTGGCGAGCTCGACCAGGTCTCAGCCTTCGGTCTCCGCGGTGCTCAGTGCGGCACCTTCTTCAAATGCCGGTGCATTCAACTCTTCGATCGTGAACAAGCCGTCTCGGATCAGACGCCGTATCAGCACCAAGCGTGACTTGTCGTCCGGCAGGCCTTCTAGGTCGCAGACGCGGATTCGGCGTTTGTCGACGATGAAGCGGAGCGCGGGCGCGATTCGGCTGGGAGCGCGGAACTGCGTCTCGCCGAACTGGAGAATGTGGAATTTGTCACTCTCGACAATTCGAGGCGTGAGACCACGGCGACGAACCACGATGCTCTCGGCGTTGAGTCGAGGAAGATCGATGATGTCTCGGAAGTGCCCGTCCGGAGGGAGCTTTTGACGGCTCGTCTCACGGCTCGACACGGCTTCGAAGCTGCGATCGAAAGATGCATTGCCAACAATGAGATCGAGTGCCGCGCGGAAGCGTTCTGCTATCCGCGCGCGCGCGTCGGCGTTGTGGAGGAAGCCGGGTTCGAGTGCCTTGCGCAGCTCTATGTGATCCACGGATACCGCCTCGACGGCGGCTTTCATCAGATCGACCCAACAGAGGCTGTGAATCTGGATGGCGAGGTGCAGCGAGGGAGAGTCTTCCGGCGAGCGGGCGCAGTGGGGCAGGCCACGCGGGATGTAGAGGAAATCACCCTGTTCGACGACGAATCGATCGAGGGTCTCGAGATCCTCTGGAGCCTTGTCCTTGTAGGTGGCGAAGTCTGCCTGGTATCGTTCCGACAGTTCGTCCCAGTGCGTGATCGTCTTGGTCGGCAGCATGTATCCCGGCGGGTACATGAACCACTCCTTGGTGCCGTCAAGCTGCAGCACGAAGACGTCTCTGATGTCGGGGTGGATGTGGACCCCCTGCTTGCCTGGCGGGGTGAAGTAGACGTTGACCGTGATCGGTGCACTCAAGGCCTCGCTGAGAGCCTGGACCAGTGGCTGCATCGGCAGCCAGTACTCGTGTGCATTCTGGAGCGCGATGGAGCATCCGGCTTCGAACGCCTGGTAGAGTTCTTTGATCGAAGCATCGCGCGGCGTCGAGTAGCCCCCAGGCAAATTGCTTCCTGGAGGTGGTACGATGCCAATCTGCTCGCCACTTTTTTTGGCCAGGTAAAACCACCGATCGATGTCTTCGGCCTTCATGATCGGGCCGTAGAACTCGGGGTCCTGCCGCTGGATGACGAGGTGTTTCTGCTCCCAGTAATGCTGCAGGAATTCCTGTGGCGATACGGGAGAAATGATGTCGGCGAGCGCGAGGCGAGAGGTTGCAGGCAAGGGATCACTCCGTCACTTACCGTGACACCTGGCGATGTCGCGAGGCGTACCTGGTTCTCAGGACTCCTCCTCGAGCGCCCCGAAGGTGGCCAGCTCACGGTGCGGTTCAGTGAAAAGCGCCGGTCAACGTCGGCCCGCAGAGCTTACGTCAAAGACATTGCTCTAGTCAATAAGACTTTGCGTTTTCATATCTAACATTCTTCAGTCGAAATGACTATAGCGACGCGTCTCAGGACGAAGTGCTTTCGATGAATAGGCCGGGTGGCTAGGCTTGATCGTTCCCGACGGTCGTGGCCTCCGCGACCGCCAGCTCGCTCCAGAAAGGAACCTGAAGCTCGTCGAATCGGCGCCGGGCGTCCTCGAGTCGTTCTCTTGCGATCGCAGGGTCTCCCGCCAACCGGGCGAGGCGCCCGAGCTCGAGGTCGACCCGTGCCACCTCCAGTGGCGCTTGCAGCTCCGCGAACCGTTCCCGAGCTCGGTCGAACCACTCCCGGGCGCCACTGAAATCCTCGGCTGCCGTCGCCACTCTTCCCAAGGCCCCCTCGGCGAGGCCGACGCCGTACCAGAATCGAGATTCGCGCGACGAGTCCAGCCCCCGCGTGGCAGCCGTGCGGGCTTCTTCCAGCTTCCCTTGCTCCAGGAGAGCCTCTGCCAAGAAGGTGGAGAACCAGCCTTCGAGCTGCTGCATTCCGGCCTCGGCCATCAACCCGGTCGAGCGGTCTAGGTGGACCGCGGCCTCTTCCAACCGTCGACCTTCCTGGAGCTGCGCATGCCCGAGGAAGCCGGCGGAGACCGCGGAGTTGAGGGGATCCTGTGATCGTTCGAGGCCGCGGCGGCAGAGGTCGATTCCGGTGTCCACCTCGCCCAGCGACGCATGGAAATGGCCCAGGCTCCACGACGTGTCCAGTCGGTAGTCGTCCAGGGCTTCACCCAGCTCGTACGTTCGCTCCAACGCCTCGATCGCCTCCCGGAACTGTCCGAGAGCATAGTGATTGAAGCCCGCCACCCAGTGAGCCTGTCCCTGCCACCACGGCTCGCCGTTGCGTTCGAGCAAGACCACGGCGCGCAAGCTGTTCTCGATGCCGCTGCGGAACTTGCCGGACCAGAATCCGTCGCGACCGAGGACGTACCTTGCTTTGCCCTCGGTGGTCTCGTCGGCGCACTCCTGGGCGGCGGCAATCGCCATCTGCGCATACTCTTGCGTCTTCTCCTGCTGGCCCAGGTAGGTGAAGGTGTGGGCGAGCCAGAAATAGTAGGGGCCAGCGAGGGACGGGTCGTCGAGCGCTTCGAGCCGTTCGAGATGGCGCTCGAAAAGCTCCCGGGTTTCCGGAAAGGCCGCGAGCGGAAGCAGCGATTCGGCGAGCTGGAGCAAGAGCTCGATGAGCTTTCGGTCCCTGACGTCCTCGGGCAGGGATTCGACCTGCCCGAGGGCTTCGTGCAGCGCCCGGGCGGCTTCGAGATGGGCATACCCTCCGGCAGCGTGACGCGCGAAGAGGGTCAGGTAGTGGACCGTCTTCTCGGCGTGCCCGGACTTGGGATAGTGATAGATGAGCCGGTCGAAAGCTTCCTCCAGTCGGTCTTCGTAGAGCCGCTCCAAGACTTGGGCGACCCGACCGTGGAGCTCTCGGCGCCGAGATTCGAGCAGGCTCTGGTACACCACCTCTTGGGTGAGAGCCTGGTGGAAGAAATAGGTCTTCTGGTCCTCGGAAGGCGCCTTGTGCAGCAGCTCCCAGCGCTGGAGATCCTCGAGCAAGGGTCTGAGGTCGCCGAGCGCGGGGTCCCAAATCTCTTCCAGCAGGTCGACCGGCAGATCGCGGCCGAGCACCGACGCGGTTCGCAAGAGCCTTCGGTGTTCGTCGGGCAACCGATCGATTCGCGCCATCAGCATTCCCTGGATCGTGTCCGGCACACCCGCGGCGTCCGTGCCCTCGATCATGGCGGTGGCCATCTGCTCGAGGAAGAACGGGTTGCCGTCCGCCTTGTCGATCAGCTGGTCCGGGGTCTCGTCGGAATGGCCTGCGCGACGAAGCAGACTGGCCACCAATTGGCGGCTGTCGTCTTCCGAGAGTCGACCGACGTTCATCTGGTGGGCGTAGGTGCGATCGAGCCAGGTCGGCTTGTAGCCGGGGCGGAACGCCAGGAGCACCAGAATCCTGGCCGCCGCCAAGTTGTCGATCAGAGTGTCGAGGAAGTCGGCCGACGTGGCGTCGATCCACTGCAGGTCTTCGATCTCGACCACCACGAGGGATTGGCGGCTCGCGTCGAGCAGCATGCGCCGCATGGCGGCGAAGGTTCTGGCTTGGATGGCCTGCGGCTCGAGCTCGCCGAGCTTCTTCAGCTCCTCGCGGACACCGAGAAGACTCAGCAAGAACGGCAGGGTGCCCTCGGGGTCTGTGCCGACCTTGCGCAAGCTGGCCTCCAGCTTGCGCCGAATCGCGGCATGATCGTCGCTCTCACGAATCCGTGAGGCCTTGCGGAGCATGTCCGCGAGCGGATGGTAGGGGACACCAGTGCCATAGGACACGCACTGCCCGCGGAGGTAGCTGATGTCGTCGCGGCGCGAGTAGGTGCTTAGGTACAACTCGTGGAGCAGGCGTGACTTGCCTGCGCCGGCTTCGCCCGAGATGGCGACGGCCTGCCCGTGACCGCGTCGTGCCTCGTCGCACAAGCCTTCCAGCACAGAGAGCTCGCGCTCTCGGCCGACCAAAGGGCTCGTGTTCTCTTTGGCGAACGCGCCCTGCGCAAAGTCTCGTTGGTCATCCTCGAGCACGATCCATGCTCCGGGGACATTGGAGCCATCTGCCGCAGTCTTGCGTTCGAGGAGCACGAGGTTGCGCAACAGGCGAGCGGCGGCTTCACCGACCAGAATCTCGCTCGGAGCCGCCATCATTTGAAGCCTGGAGGCGATCTCGGGGGCCTTGCCTACAGCCATCCCGCTGGCTCCGCCAACGACGACCTCCCCGGTCTCGATAGCGAGGCGCAGGCCAGACGCCGCCCCTCCGGGCGTCTCTTTCGCGTGGCGCTTGCGCAGGCCGCGGGCGGCGAGAACCGCGCGATGCAGATGATCCTCGTAGGCGACCGGGGCACCAAAGAGAGCCATGAAGCCCCGGCCGGAAATGCGGCTCACTTGTCCGCCGTACCGCTCGACCTCTTGCTGCGCGGTCTCGAAGAACTGCGAGAGATGAGTGTGCAGAGCGTCCGGAGATGTCTCGCCGTCCAACAGAGCGACCTCGCAGGAGACGACTGTCACCTGCTTGTGCTCGCCCTCCGCGCCGACACCGATCTCAGCGCCGGCAGGGCGCAGCGGCGACTCGATTCGGGCTGGCGTGAGCGGCCTCTTGGACCTCGCGTCCGCGGCTTCCAGCGGCTTGCCGCACCGCCCGCAGAACTTGTAGGTCAGGAGCATCTCCGCTCCGCATTCGCCGCAAGCGATCATCAGGGGCGAGCCGCACTCGACACAGAATCGCATTCCTTCGGGATTGTCGAACAGGCACTGCGTGCAATCCATGATGATCTCTCGGCTCCTGTCAGGCGATCTGGCGGCGGGCGAGCTCGGAGAAGGTTCCTCCGCTGTTCATCAGCCCTTCGTAGGTCCCGGTTTCGACGACCCGCCCCTTGTCCATGACATAGATCCTGTCGGCATTTCGAATCGTCGACAGACGGTGAGCGACCACGATCCGAGTGGCCTTCAGGTTCTCGAGACTGCGGCTGACCAGGTCCTGGGTCCGGTTGTCGAGCGCGCTGGTGGCTTCGTCGAAGAGCAGGATGCGCGGGCGATGGACTATGGCACGCGCGATCATCAGCCGCTGGATCTGGCCGCCGGAGAAGGCTCCGCCGCCTTCGCTGACCAGGCTGTGCATTCCCATCGGCAGCTCCTTGATGTCTTCGGCGAGACCGGCCATCGCCGCAGCTTCCCAGGCCTCTTTGATCCCCAGGTTGGAGTTGCCGACGATGTTGCGGAAAATGTCGCCCCCCATCGGCTTGCCGTTCTGCAGCACGACGCCCAGGTGGCGCCGCAAGGAGCGGCTGTCGAGAGATTGCTGGTCTTGACCGTCGAAGTAGATCGATCCCGCGTCCGGTGTCTCGAAGCCGAGAATCAGGCGGAGGGTGGTCGACTTGCCCGATCCCGACGGGCCGACCAGAGCGACGAGCTCGCCGGGTCGGGCGCGGATCGAGACTTCGTTCAGGATCAGGGGTCCCTGCGGGTCGTAGCGGAAGGAAACCTGGCTGAATTCCAGGTCACCCGCTAGGCGGCCGACGACGAGCTTGTCTTCGTCACTCTCGGGCTCTTCGTCCAGAATCGGGCGCAGCCGTTCGTAGATGGGAACCATCGTCAGGATGCTCGACAGGAGGCTGATCGAGACCAGGGAAGCGGCCTGAAACTGCCCGAAGGCGGCGGCGAAGGCCAGGAACTGGCTTACCGAAAGCTCGATGCCCGACCAGAAGAACATCGCCGCGAACAGCGCCATCAGGGTCAGGACGGAGTGGGTGATGTTAAAGGCCGCCTGCAGGTTGGCGAGCCTGCGGACCTTCAACACCTGCCGTCGCATCTCGCTGAAGCGCCCGGCCCAGAGGGCGAACGCGCGTGGCTCGGCGCCGGAGCCTCGGAGCTTGCGGATACCGGCCAGCAGGCCGAAGACGAGGCTGGCCAGCTTGCCCTGTAGATGCAGCACGATGCGATGGCTCCGAATCTGCAGCCAGACCAGCAGGCTCGTGACGAGCAGCAGGAGAAGCACCATGCCGAGAGCGACGACACCGAGCCGCCAGCTGTAGTAGAAGATCAGCGCCAGACTGAAGACGGAGAAGATGGCGTCCAAGAACGAGGTCGCCACGTTGCCCAGGAGCAAGTTGCGGATCTGATCGACACCCATCGAGCGCTGGACCAGGTCTCCTGTGGTGTAGCGCCGGTAGAAGGTCACCGGCAGTGCCAGGAGGCGATCCCAGACGGCGGCTTGCAGAGAACCGTCGAGCTTGCCCGAGATGCGCAGCAGGGCGATCGACCTCGTCAGGCGGAATCCGAAGGCCGCCAGGGCGGCGGCGGCCAGGGCGAGCGACATCTGGAAGAGGCTTCGCTCGTCCGCCGCTGGGATCACGTTGCCGAAGATGTGGCCGGTGAGGATCGGGACCAAGAGGGCCAGGAGGCCGGTCGCCGCGCCCATCGCCAGCATGACCACCACGTCTCGTCGCTGGCCGTGGGTGGCCAGTCGGACCAGGTCGAAGAGTTCGACCGCACGTTCCGGGAGAGACGGGTAGAACATGAAGGCCTCGGCCTCTAGGCCGTTCGCGACCACCTCGTCGACGGCCTTGCGCTCGCCGGTCTTCGGGTCGAGTAGCTCGTAGCTGCGGACCGACGTCGGCAGGAGGGCGACTGGGTGTCCCTGCAGCCGGCGCCTCGGATTCGATGTGTACTCGGGGTGCTGGACGAAGGCTAACAGGGGCCCGCAATCTTGCCGCCACCAGCGATCGCGCAGCGCGACCAGGCGGTGGCTGACCCGTGAAACGCCGCAGATCCGTGCCAGCGCGTGACCGTGGTTGCTCGCCTGCGCCGTGCCCCGCGCTGCGCGCAAGGACAGCCCCGGTTGATTCCGAGTCACCAGGCGAGCTGCCTCGAGCAGCGGGTCCAAGGCTTGCCGATCGTCCGCCGCGGCCGGCGCGGCGGCCGGCGCTGATTCGCCGTCGATCACCGAAGCGAGCTTGTCGGAGGCGCCCCGGAGAATCTGCTCGTCGAGGTCTTGGCGTCGGCGCAAGCGCTCGGCTTCCTGGATCCTGTCGGCCTCGACCAGCAGGTCGACGTAGTCGAGGAAGAGGTCGTGGAAGCGGGAAAGCCCCTCCCATACGCTGCCGCTCTTGACCAGGTGCTCCGTGTCGACGCAAGAGACGGTCGCTCCAGCAGGAGTAACGAGCCATGTCTGATCCGAGATCGGCAGGAGGTACCCGGCCGGGTTCATCGGCAGCTCGGGGCGACCGAGAAAACGCGACCCGCCGTCGAGATGTCGGACCCAGACGATGCCGCGAGCAGAACGACCGACGGCGCCCTCCTCGAGTTCGATCTCTTGGCCCGCGTCTAGGATCTCGAAATGACTCGGCGCTGCGGTCCAGACTGCTTCACGCGTCAAGTCGCCGAGCCAGTGCTCGATGGCGAGTTTGATCTCCGGGGCGTTCTCCGACTCCCGTGCGAGCTCGATCAGACCGCGAATCGGGGTCCTCAGGAGGCGTGTTTCGGGGGTGCCGACGGCGAGCAGCATCGTCTGACGTTCTTCCTCACGCTGGCGCAGGAACTCTGGTCGTGCGATCCGACGGCGAGGCAGGACGCCGAACAGGATTCGACCCGTCCGGATCGTCGCCACATGGGTTCGATGCTTGTCGGCCGCCGGGTCCCGGGGCACTGCGAAGATCTCGACGTTGCCGCCTTCCACGACCCACGCGTAGGGCTCCTGGTCGAGTTGGATCGACTCGTTGCCGCCGAGCGTGACGACTTCGGCTCCCAGCTCGATGAGCTTCTGGCGTTGGTCTTTTCTCATTGGCTGGCGATCAATTGAGAGTAGGGGCCATCTTGCTCGATCAGTTCTTCGTGTCGCCCGCGCTGCACGATCTTGCCCTTGTCCATGACGATGATCTCGTCCGCGTCGCGGATCGTGCTCAGGCGGTGGGCCACGATGAGGCAGGTGCAGCCGCGGCGCCGGAGAGCCTCGTCGATCCTCTTCTCGGTGGTCGGGTCGAGTGCACTGGTGGCTTCGTCCAGGACGAGCAGAGAAGGCCTGCCGACAAGAGCGCGGGCGATCTCGAGACGCTGGCGCTGGCCGCCGCTCCAGTTGGCGCCGCCTTCGGTCATCTCACTCTCGTAGCCGCCGCGCCGAGCGGCGATATCCGGGTGGATCATCGCGTCGCGGGCAGCGGTGATCACCTCGGTCGTCGGAATCGTCGGATCCCACATCGTCAAGTTCTCGCGCACCGTTCCCTCGAAGAGAGAGATCGACTGGTCGACGCTGGCCAGAGACGCGTTGAGCACGGAGCGCGGGATCTCCAGGCGATGGCGGCCGTCGAAGAGAATCTCGCCGTCCCAGGGTTCGTTCAATCCCACGATCAGGTTGGCGATGGTCGATTTGCCGCTGCCGGAGCCGCCGACCAGCGCGGCCCTTTTTCCGGGCTCGAGTGTGAGGCTGAAGTTCTCGATCAAAGGCGCGGCCAGCCGGTTGTAGCCGAAAGCCACGTCGCGTAGCTCGAGGCGGCCCATCAGCTTGCTCTCGGCCTCGTCGCCCACCTCGAGCTCGGGCAGCGCGTCGGCCTGCTGGGCGAAGCTCCGATCCAGCGGGTAGCGGAGGACGTCGTCGAGGCGGCTCATGTCGCCTTCGGCGTCCTGCAACTTGCTGCCGAGATTGACCAGGTTCTGGACCGGCTGCGTGAAGCCGGCCATCAGTGCCTGGAAAGCGACCAGGCCGCCGAGCGTCAGCGCGCCTTCGATCACCCGCGAGCTGCCCAGCCCGAGGACGACCGTCGTGGTGAGCCCGATCAGGAGCGGGGGCACCGCCTGCAACACTTGGGTGTACAGCTCCAGCCGCTGGCGATTGTTGATCACTTTCGTCTGGTAGCCGGCCCACTGCTGGTAGAGATCCGATTCGCCGCCTTGAGCCTTGAGGGTTTCGATCACCTTCAAGCCGCTGAGCGCGATGCCGTTCAGCTTCCCCTGCTCTTGCTGAAGCGTCCGATTGGCGTCGACGCGCAGCCGGGAGACGATGTGGAGAGCCCCGAGACTCAGCGACACCACGCCGATTCCGACCAGTGTCAGCGCGACGTCGTACTGGAACATGAGCGCGGCGTAGAAGACGATCAAGAGCGTGCCGAGCACGTTCGTGGCGAGGTCCCGCGACAGCAGCTGAGCGACCCGGTCGTTGGCGGCGACTCGGCTCGAGATGTCACCGGTCATGCGCTGGGCGAAAAAATCGATCGGCATGCGCAGCACGTGCCAAAAGAACTTGCCCGAGCTGGTGATTGCGATCTTCGTCTCCAGCCGGAGGAGGTAGTGCTGCTGCAGCCAAGTCAGGGCACCGGCGACCACCGCCGTGATGCCCATGGCGAGCAGTAGCGGGCGCACCCAGGACACGAAATCGCGCAGCAGGATCTGGTCGACGAAGATCTTCGAGAACACGGGAGTGACGAGGCCCGGCAGGACCAGGGCCAGTCCGGCCAGGAGCACGAAGGCCACCCCGGCTTTCACCCCGATCATGCGCTTGCCGAGGGCGGGGAGCAGGCGCGGCGGCTCGCCGCCAGCGGAGAACTCAGGGCCCTTGGCGAAGCGGAGCACCACGCCCGTGAACGACTGGTCGAGCTCCTCCGGGCTGATCAATCGGGGACCGGCGGCCGGATCGTTGATGCGTGCGTACTTGCCGACGAAGCCGTCGAAGACAACGAAGTGATTGAAGTTCCAGTGGATGATCATCGGTGGATCGATCTGCCGCAGCGTCGCGGGTTTGGCCTTGAGGCCAGCTGCGACCATGCCGTAGCGACGGGCCGCCTTGAGGACGTTGGCGGCCTTGCTGCCGTCGCGTGAGACACCACAGTCGATGCGGAGCTTCTCGAGCGGCACCCATCGGCCGTGGTGAGCCAGAATGATGGCGAGCGAGGCGGCGCCGCACTCGAGAGCCTCCATCTGCAGCACAGTCGGACTCTTCACCGGACGGGGAAGCTCGAAGCGCCAGCGCTCGAGGCGCCGTCGGAGCACAGAGAGCGGCCACCGCTCGTGCGTGGCTCCGTCGCCTGCCACGCGGTCCAGAGCGCCAGTGAGAACGCCGGCGACTCGGCGCCGCAGGCGGGCGACGCTTTCTTTGATCGATGTCGCGAGCCGCATGGTTCGTCTGCTTCCGGCGCCTCCGTCGGATCTCCGTCCGGTGGGTTCAGATCCCGAGCTTTTTGCGGACCGTCGGAATCACCAGAGAGATCGGACGATTCTGGCGGACGACGACGCTGCCGGCGGCCAAAGTGCCGCTCGAAATCTCGAGCGGGGGACCCTCGGACGAGGACCAGTGGAATCCCGACGGTGTTCGCGGGTCGTCCTCCAAGCGCACATCGACCTGGATCGGCGGCCCCTGCTGCATGAGAGTGAGGACGAGATCGTCGTTCTCGAGCAGCCGGCTCATACCGCGGGAGGTCGAAGGAAACTCGGCGACCCACTGCACCTCGCCGATGATGAAGCCGTACTCTTCGGGCTTGACGGTGGTCGGTGTCACCCGAGCCTCCATGCCCGGCTCGACCTGTTTCCCCATCTCGGCGGGCACGAAGATCACGGCCATCAGGTCCTCCGAGACAACCTCCATGCTGAGCACGGTCGTACCCGGCGAGACGACGTCGCCCGCGTCGACCCGCAGCTCGATCACCCGGCCTTCGTCGGCCGAGACGATCTCCGCGCTCTCCTGCAACGCGGCGCGCTTCTCGTTGAGCTCGAGCTCGAGCTCTCGCATGGCGGCGCGACGAGTTTCCAGCTGCTGCAGGAGCTGCTGCTCCTGCTCGAGACGCTGCAGCTCAAGTCCGGCGAGCTCGAGACGCTGCGCCGCCAGCTGATCGCGAGAGCGGTTGACTTCCTGCTCGCTGGTCAGCACGGTCTGCTGTGTCACCAGACCGTCGGCGAGCAGCTCACGCTGGACCTCGAGCTTCTCCTTCTGGAGCTCGAGCTGGCGACCGAGTGTTGCGATCGAGCGCTCTAGGTTGGTGCGGCGTTGCTCGGCGTTGGCCTGGGAGAGCCGCGTCTGATCGCGGGTGAACTGCTCGAGCGTGTCCAGCTCGCGCTGCAGGGCCTCCCTGCGGGCCTCGTTGTCGCGGATCTGCCGTTCGATCCCTTCCTGCCGTAGCCGTGCAACGACCTGGCCGCGGGTGACTCGATCGCCGACATGGACCAGAATCTCCGCGATCTGGCCGGATCCGGTCGCGATCACGGACGACACGCCGCCACGCCGCAGCAAGATGCCTTGGCCTGACGCGTTGGTCGGGATGTAGCCGAGGAAGCCCCAGACCAGCGCGATGATCAGGAGGCCGATCACGGCGATCAGAGCGATCCAGCCTTTCGGGCTGGTCACTCGCATCAGCTGGTCGAGCTGCTCTGGCGAAGACAGCCGCTCGATCGCCACCTTGCGGAAGATCTCTCGATTCGCCATCACCAGTCACCCCGAGGAATAGTGGTCAGGTCGCCGACGTCGACCGCTTCGGCTCCAGTGCCGTCCGGTCGCACGAGGGTGCCGGTCGCGAATCGCAGCGTCGCCAGTGCCTGGGCCAGGGAGAGTCTGGCTTCGACTAGGCGCTGTTGGGCCGCCGTGAAGCGGTCCGTCTGGTTGATCACGTCGATCAGGGTCGCGCTGCCGACGCGCAGCTTCTTCTCTTCGTTCTCGAGGGTTTCGCGAAACAGCTCGACCGAATGCTCCAGAACCTGGACGCGTTCGGCGTCGCTGCGTACAGCGTCGTGGGCCGATCGCACGTCGGCGGCGATCTGGATGCTGCTGGATTCGATCAGCAGCTCCTGCTGGCGGACCGTCTCGGTCGACAGGATTAGGTCTCCTTCCGCCACCCGATTGGGAATCGGAAACGAGAACCGCAGCGAGAGGTTGGCGGAGACCCCGGGTACATGGCTGCCGACAGCCGTCAAGGCGTCGCCGAGGCCGTCGTCCTCGATCAGGCCGGTGACCGACGGTGTGAACACCAGGTCGAGCTGGGGACGGAGGGAGTCGTGTGCATTCGCCAGACGCAGCCGAGCGGCGTCGAGACGGGCGCGGTCGGCGCCGAGATCGGCTCGGTTGAGCAGCGCTGCGGCGAGATACATCTCGGCTGAGGCGGGCAGGGTCGCCGGGTCGACGGACGGGAACTCGTCGGAGGGAAGGCCGAGGTGCGGTGACTGCGTCGCGCCGAGGCCGAGGGTCGCCGCCAACTCCTGAAAGGTCTGCACGAGGGCGCGTTCGCCGGCGATGCGATTGGCCTGGCGAAACACCAGGTCGGCCTCGAGCTGGATAAGCTCCGCGGCCGGCGTCAGGTCGGCTTCGACGAGGCGCTTCGTCGTTTCGAGCAGCTGGCTCGACCGTAGCTCGGCATCGCGCAGCACGTCGACGTCGAAGCGCGCAGCGCGTGCCGCCCAGTACTGGTTGGTCGCCGCCAGCAACCGCTGGGCCACCCGATGAACGAAATCGAGCCGACTGGCCTCGATCTCGACAAACGACGCCTCCTCTTCGGCTGTGATCGCCTCTCGGCCTCGGCCCTGCAGCAGGGGCTGACGCACGGTGAAGGAGAACGTTCCAGTCGAGAGCCCGGGCTCTCCCACGACCTGCTGCAGCTCGAGACTCGGCGACAGTATCTGCCCCGAGCGCAGCGGCCACGACAGCGAGGTGCTCTGCGACCTCGACTCGCTCGATGTCGACTCGGATTCGCTGGTCGGCTCGCGGGCGTCGACTGCGGTCGCATCGGCCAGCAGAATCGCGTCGAAGCGTCCACTGCTGACCAGTGCGGCACCCCGTGCCGCGTTCAGCCGGCTCTCCGCGATTCTGATGTTCGGATCCTCTTCGAGCGTGATCTCGATGACTTCCGTCAAGGCGAAGGCCGGCCGTTCGATGTCGCTCCCTTGGCTGGAAAAAGCCAGGAGAAAAGAGCAGGCAAAGAGATAGGCTGGGCGCGCCATAGAGAAGACCCATGCGGTGCTCCCGCATCATGCTCGAGGAAGGTGGCCTGGAGCCGGCGGGGTCATCAAGATAAATGAAATCGTCATATTCTGCAACAGCTGTCGCCTATCAAAGCAACGCGATCTCTGGTCTTGCGTCAGAGAACTGAAATAGGCGCGTTTCGCCTTGCCTGAGAGACGACTGCTGCGATCTTGTATTCAGTCTCCTGTGCGAGAAGAGTGACTTCGATTGCTTGAACGAGCTCGAGTCCTACTTCGCCGGCGAGTCAGGTAGAACGGCTAGTTCAGAAATTAGACTTCAACTCTCATCTAATCGATGCTATGATCTCTCTGGCATCTCGCTCACAAGGCCCGACACAGGACAGGACAAGGAGGAGACGCATGCGCACGACACACGAGAAAGGCGCCCTCCCCGCGCGCTCTCGAGCTTACTCTTTCGGCCGCGCGACCCTGGTTTGGGCCGCCGGTCTCGCGTTCGCACTGCCGGGTGGGCTCGCCGCCGTCGAGCGGCAGTTGGTCGCCGAGGCGGGGGAGTCGCGAACCGTCTTCGTTGGTGAGGTCGTGTCCCTCGACGCGTCGGCGTCGCGAGGGGCCTCGAGCTATCACTGGGATTTCGGCGATGAGCGAAGCTGGGACGGCCCGCGCGCCGAGCCGGTGGCCGAAGTCGTCTACGACGCTCCGGGGCGCCACCTCGCGGTGCTCACCGCGTACGGCGAGGGCGGCACGTGGGAGACCGACTTCCTCGAGCTCCTGGTGATCCATGAGCCGGTGCATCGCAGCAATCACGGCAGCAGCATTCAGTGGCTCGAGGGCCTCGAGCAGGTGGCGGTGGTGAGCCCCGACTCGAACGAGCTGACGTTGGTCGGCTCCGACGGTGAGGGAGCCTACGAGGTCGTCCGTCGTCTACCAACCTGCGAGAATCCGCGCACCGTGACGGCGTGGCACGAGTGGCTGGCGGTGGCCTGCCAGCTCTCGGACACGATCGACTTCCTGCGCCCGGACGGGCGTGGTGCACGCCTTTCGCTCGAGCTGCCGTACGGCAGTCACCCCTTCGCAGTGGTGGGAACCGACGAAGCGCTGTTCGTCACTCTGCAGGGGCCCGGGGCGCTGGCGCGCATCGAGCTCGACGCCGACGCCGAGCCGCGTATGGTGGCGATCCACGATGCCGTGCCCGATGCGCGCGCGCTGGCCGAGCTGCCGGACGGGCGCCTCGCGGTGACCCGCTGGCGCTCTCCCGACGAGCAGGGAGAGATCGCCGTGGTCGATCCCGAGACTGGCGCACGGCAGATCTGGACCCTGCGCCTCGATCCGCGCTCGGCGGCGAACGAGATTCTCATCGAAGAGAAGCGCATCGGCGGTCTCCCGACCTATCTCAACCAGATCATCGTGTCGCCCGACGCGTCCTACCTCGCCGTTCCCTCGCTGCAGGCAAACATCGTCGATGGTAGGTATCGAACCGGAACCCCGCTGACCCACGAGACGACCCTCCGGTCGACCGTGTCGTTCATCGACCTGGAGACCGGCGAGGAGATGTTCGATCGGCGGTGGCAGTTCGAGCGCCGCGGCCTCGCATCGTCGGCTGTGTTCAACGCGACGGGCGACTATCTGCTGGTCGCCAACCGCGGATCGCGCACTGTCGACCGGGTCGATCTACTGGAAGACGTCAAGGTCGGCCGCATCCACGAGGTCGGCTTCGCGCCGGAAGGCCTCGCCCTGTCGGCCGACGGGCGTCACCTCTTCGTCGACTCGTACCTGTCGCGCGAGGTCGCGGTCTACGACATCACCGGCAACGCGATCGGTCTGCCGGAGATCGTGCGCCTTCCGAGCGTCGGCTTCGAGCCGCTCTCCGCGACTCTGCTGCGCGGCAAGCAGCTGTTCAACGACTCGCTCGACGAGCGCCTGACGCTCGATCATTACCTGGCGTGCGCTCACTGCCACATGGACGACATGGGCGATAATCGGATCTGGGACTTCACCGCTCTCGGGGAAGGGCTGCGCAACACGATCACGCTCATCGGACGTGGCGGTCTCGACGACGGTCCGCTGCACTGGAGCGCGAACTTCGACGAAGTCCAGGACTTCGAGCAGGCGATTCGCGACGTCTTCGGTGGCACCGGACTGATGGAGGACGGAGACTTCTTCGACGGTTGCCGCGACGATCCGATGGGGGATCTGAAGACCGGCGTGAGTGAGGATCTCGACGCGCTGGCAGCCTTCGTCACCTCGTTGCGGACGCACCAGCGAAGCCCCTTCCGGCGTGCCGACGGCAGCCTGACCGAGGCGGCGGAGCGTGGCCGTGCGATCTTCGAGTCGGTCGAGACCGGCTGCGCCACGTGCCATTCCGGCGAGCGCTTGACCGACAGCGGGCTCGAGGACGACGGCGAGCCGCGCCTGCACATCGTCGGCACGATGAGCGCCGGGACCGGGCACCGTTCACGCGAGGTGCTGCAGGGAATCGACACGCCGACGCTGCACGGGCTGTGGAACACGCCGCCGTACCTCCACAACGGCACGGCACCGACGATCGAAGCGGTCCTGACCACGCACAATCCGGGGGATCGCCACGGCGTCACCAGCCATCTCGACGAGCGCCAGCTCGAGGAGCTGGCCGAGTATCTGCTGAGCCTCGACGGCCGGCGCGACTGATCGCCGGACGACGATCTCCGGACGACCCTCTCCGGACCACACATCGAGTCGCAGTGACCGAGGCGGGCGGCGCAGGGTGCCTTGCGTCGCCCGTTCGCTCGGTCACACGGCGCAGTGGGGCCGATTCAAGACCCGCGGGCCAGAAGAGCCGGCAGCAGGCACACGGTGAGGACGAAGCCAAGCACCAGGCTGATGCAGATGAGCACGCCGAGAGTCGCGAGCGGCGGAGTGTCGGCCGCCGCCAACGCCAGCATGCCGACGCCGACGACGAGAGCGTTCGCCACCACGGCGGGGCCGACCGCGGCGAAGGTGCGCTCGAGTCGCTGGGCGCTGGGTCCGCTCTCTCGGCTCCAGCGGCTCACCAGATGCAGCGCGTAGTCGATTCCGACTCCGATGCCGATCCCGACCACCATGCTGGTCGCGATGCCCAGCGCGATGCCGGAGAGAGCCATGCCGGCGAGCAGCAGCAAGGCGCCGAGCGTCACCGGTGCGATCGCGATCCACGCCAGGCGCAGCGACCTCAGGAACCACGCCGCGAGCACCCACGCGACGGCCAGGGCGCCGACCAGGCTGAGCACCTGGTGCCTCACGACCGCGTCGACGATGTGCTGGCTGACGATCGCGTCTCCGGCGAGGGTCACATCCGGTGGGTCGTCCGGCCAAAGCGAGGCGATCTCCTGGTGAATCCCAGCGACGACCCGCACGCTCGCGGCATAGTCGGCGCGGCGGAGCAGGATGTGAAGCAGCGCATGGCGTCCGTCCGGCGTGACCAGGGAGGCCGCCAGGCGGTCGCCGGCGGGAGTCGCCAGGGCGCCGAGCGCCGCTCGCACCGCGCTCGGCGAGTCGGGGATCGCGGCGGTGTGTCCCCTCAGCCGCTCGATCTCGGTGACGAATCCGGCCGCCGAGAGCGTGGCGCGGACGTCGGTGTCGTCGTGCGGGTCGTCGGGCACGAGACCCGGCTGCGCCAGCGCGGCTTCGAGCGCGGCCAGGCGGCGGAGGGCGTCCGGCCGGTGCCAGGCACCGTCCTCGGCGCCGTCGAGCTGCACCAGGATGCGGTGGGTCCCGGCGAAGCGTGCGTCGACGGCCGCCGTGTCGACGCGCAGGCGGCTGCCGGGGGAGAAGTTGCTGATCCAGCTGTCCTGGACCTGAAGCGTCGGTAGCAGCGCGAGAGCGAGCACCGCGAGGGTGCCGGAGGCGAGGAGGATCGGTCGTCGATGGCGCGCCGCGAGACGACCGACACGAGGCGACCAGGCGGCGAGTGGATTCAGCAGGCTGTGCCCTTCGTGGCGCGGCAGCCAGCGGCCGAGCAGCAGCCAGAGGGCGGGTGTGAAGGTGAGGGAGAACGTCATCGTGATCAGCACGCCGACGGCGCAGGCGATGCCGGCGGCGCGGACTGCCTCGACCTCGCCGAGGGCGAAGGAGACGAAGGCGAGGGCAGTGGTGAGCGAGGTGACGATCACCGGTGTCCGCACATGGTCGAGCGCTCCGTTCAGGATGCGTCGGCTCGTCCACTCGGGATGGCGCGTCGCGAGGCGCCGCACGGCGTTGAACAGGTAGATCTCGTCGCAGACTCCGATCGCCACCAGCACCACGGGCACCATCGCCGTTGGCAAGTAGATCGGCTGACCCATCCAGGCCATCAGGCCCGCGGTACAGAGCAGGCTCAGCAGCACTTCGGTGAGAGCCACCATCGTCGCCAAGGGCGAGCCGAGCCCGAGCAGAAGCAGCAGACCGACCAGAGCCACCACCGCCGGGATCGTCGCCGCGAGGTCGTCGAGAATGTGCTCGGTCAAGAGCGACTCGGCGACGGTCGCTCCTGTGACGACGACGCGATGCCCGTGTCGCTCGTCGAGGCGATCGACCGACTCGATCAGGTCACGGACCGTCGAATCCCGCGGCCGCGAGCGATCGAGCGAAAGCAGGGATGCTACCGACGCCGTGTCGTCACCGATCAGAGTGCCGCGCAGGAAGGGGCTGTCCCGCAGCGCGTCGGCATCGAATCGAATCGACGACCGAGAGGCAGGCTGCAGACTCAGCAGGCTGAGCTCGCGCTCGGGCGGCAAGCCCGAGGCGCGCCGCGCTGCCGCCGATGCGTTGGCGGCGATCGCCAGGGTCTGTTGGCTCGGCCAGTCCTCGTCGCCGGGGTCGTCCGGGATTACCGCGAGCAGCACCGGGTCGCCGAGAGCGAAGCGCTCCGCGACGGCATCGTCTTGGCGGCGCACCGTGTGGTCCGCGTCGAGCAGCCGTCGGCCGTCGGCTTCGACGCGCAGCTGCAGCGCCTCGTACGCCGCCCCGGCCGACACGAGCACGACGAGACCGAGGATCCACCATGGTGCCGAAGTGGGCAGATTCTTGGATAAAAACTTGTCCGAAAGCACAATTTACAGTAGCATACTCTCTGAACTCGCCCGACTGACTGCGAAGGAAATTCTCGTGATGCCGTCCTGGAGACTTCACCTTCCGATTGCTCGCGTCACCCTCGGATCACTTCTTCTGATCGGCTTGGGCGGCTGCGCGAGCTCCGCGATCTGTCCGTGTGCGACGGAGACTCGCGACGCCGAGGCGTCGCGGCCGTCGCTCCCGAACGTGGAGGCGGCCGCTCCCTCCGGCGTCGAGCCCGGCGCCGTGCCTGTGGCCTCGACCACCGACCTCGAGAACCGTCGCCCCTTCGCGCTCCGCAAGGTGGCGGTCGATCCTGCCGGTGGTGGCGACGCCGACATCTCGCCGGACGGCCGACGCTTCGTCGCCTCGTCGCGCCGTGCCGGCAACTGGGACATCTGGCTCTACGAGATCGACGGCGGACCGCCGCGCCAGATCACGGTCGACCCGGGGGAGGACGCCGAGGCGCAGTGGTCGCTCGACGGACGCAAGCTGGCCTTCACGTCGACGCGTGCGGGCGAAGGCAAGAGCGTTTGGCTGATCGATGTGGAGAGCGGAACGCTCGAGCGCCTGACGCACGGTACCGAAGACGAGTATCCGGCGTGGGCGCACGACGGCAGCTATGTCGTCTACTCGGGTGGGCCGTGGAAGGTGCGCGACTTCTACATCATTCCCAGCCGGGGCGGGGATCCGATCAAGATCACACGGCAGACCGTGCGTGCAGCGGGTGCCTGCTCGGTGCATCCGAGCGGTCGTTCGATCCTCTGCCATCGCTACGACGCCGGCACTGGCGACGTCGTGGAGCTGCGGGTTCCCGACGGCGAGGAGCGGATCATCACCGACGATCGTGCCTGGGATTACAAGCCCGAGTACTCGCCCGACGGACGCTGGATCGCGTTCTCACGCTGGGACGAGGGACCGTCGAACATCTGGGTCGTACCCGCCGCCGGCGGTGAGCCGATCCGGCTCACTCACGGCCTGAACGAGGATCGCTGGCCGACCTGGGATCGCTCCGGCACTCGTCTGCTCTTCCATCGCGTCGCCGACGAGGGCACCGGAATCCAGCTGCTCGATCGCGCCAGCGGTGCGGTGACTCGCCTGGTCGGCGCCGACGAGCGTCCGCGCCAGGCGTCGCTCCATCCCGAGGGACGACTTCTCGCGTACTGTGCGCGGGTCGGCGATCGCGAGACGATCAAGATCCGGGATCTCGACACTGGCGCCGTGCGGGAGCTCGGCGACTCGTCGCGGCAAGCGTGCCATCCCCGGTGGTCGCCGGATGGTCGTCACCTGGCGTACGTGACGCGCGGGACGGTGCGCTGGGAGATCGCCGTGGCGACGGCGGATGGCACCGGCGAGCGCCTCCTCACGCCGGCGCATCGAAGCTTGCACAGCCTCTACGGGCCGCTCAGCTGGTCGCCGGACGGCCGCCGCATCGCGTTCCGATCGGACACCGCACCCTTCGAGTCCGACCTCTTCCTGCTCGACGTCGAGAGCGGTTCGCTCGAGCGCCTCACGAAAGACATCTGGTGGGACGAGGCGCCGTCGTTCACTCGCGACGGCGACGGCCTGCTCTTCATGTCGACCCGTGGAGGCGGATGGACCTGGGGCATCGTGACGATGCGTCTCGCAGACCGAGCCATCGAACGACTGTCGCCGTCCGACTACACCGAGAAGAACTACCCCGAGCAGGCGCCCGACGGGCGCACGGTGTGGAGCGTCTTCGACGACAACGGCGTCCAGAGTCTGGTCGAACGCTCGACCGACGGCGCCGTTCGTTCGCTCGGTGAGGCGACCGTCGGTGGGCGCTGGCCGTCGTACACCGCGGACGGAGCACACATTCTGTTCACCAGCGTCGAGCACTCGGTCGAGTATTGGCTGGCCGAGAACGTGACCGGCCCCGGTTCGCCGCTCGCCGCCGCCCGCGGCTCCGCCGACGCCGAAGACACGGCCTCGACCGTGCCGCCGGCCGTCGACTTCTTCGGCGCCGAGACTCGTACCGCGTCTCGGGCGGTTCCCGACATGGGTCCGTACGGTGCAGGCCGCTTCCGTTCGGCGCCACTCCGCGTCGGGGATCCAGAGCTCATCAAAACCCCGGTCGATCCGTTCAGGAGGTGAATCCCCTGAACCGACGCCGGTCGGCGTCTCCAAGGAGCCAGACATGAAGGACAGCAACGCCAAGTCGTGGGCGGCCCTCGCGCTGATCGTGATCGTCGCCACCGCGGCGCTGGCCATGACCCTGCAGACACTCGAGAGAGCAGAAGGGGAGCGCGTCGAACGACGGAGTCTGACGTCTCCCGGCGAGATCACCGGCCTGTCGTACGACGGCGAGGTGCTGTGGACGACCCTGGAGGGTGAAGGGCTGCTCTATCGGCTCGACCCGGAGACCGGTGACGTCCTCGGGCGGCAAGAGATTCCCTGGACCGCCACCGGAGGCAGCGCCTGGGACGGTGAGTACTTGTGGCAGATGGCATGGGAAGCGGACACGATCTACAAGCTGGAGATGCCGGAAGGGCGGGTCGTCGACTCGATTCCCACTCCCGGCGAAGGGTCGTGCGCCGGCCTGACGTTCGACGGCACGCACCTCTGGGTCGCCAACTGGGACGACTACCTCATCTTCAAGGTCGACCAACGAAGCAACGGCGAGGTGTTGGCGACCTACAAGGGCAACTACGAGACGACCGGGCTGGCGTGGGACGGGCGAAGGATGTGGACCGGTCTGTTGATCGGCACGCAGTACCACGGCGAGGAAGTGCCCGAGACGGCGTTCATCCAGCGCTGGCGGCCCGAGACCTCGAGCACCGAGGCGATCGACACCGACATGGTTCTGGCCATCGACGGTGTCGGGCCCGGGACGTCGAACTGGTTGCCGGGAGTCGAGAAGGCCGACCGCTTCTGGTGGTGGGACGCGTTCAATCGCGAGCTGGTGATCGTCGACATCTCGCCGACGCCGGTCGCGGGCTTGCGCAACCTGGCGATCGTGCTCTGGGCACTCGTGCTCGCGGCGTCGGGTTGGGGCCTCTTCGGTGCGGGCAGAGCACGCGGTGCGTCCCGCGCACCCGCCGCCGAGTCTCTCGCCGTCGGCTGATCGGTGCACGCTCGAACCACGACACGGAGGCCGCCTCAGGGCCGGAAAGGAGACGCCGTCATGCACCATCGATCCCGCGTCGGAACCCGCTCGGCGCATCGACTCTCACGTCCGGGCTTCGGCCCGCGGTCGTGGCTCGCCGCCGCTCGTGTCGTTGCATGCGGGCTTGCCGCCTGCAGTGTCGCCGCGCTCGTGGCGACGGGTGTTCTCGCGACGAGAGTCCTCGCGGACGGCGGAAGCGCCTCGGTGACGCGCGCCGACGGCGACCTCGGCGCCACGCGTGCCGTGCTGGTGGAGGCGAATCCGGCACCGGGTCTGAGCGTCGAGCTCGCCGGGGTCTACCCCCATGCCACCGACGACGATCTCTACTGGCTGCTCGCCAACAAGATTACGGCCTACATGGCCGATCAAACGCCGTACTTGCCGACCAAGTACCGTGGTCGACTGCTCTTGGTCGAACGCCACAGCGGCGAGGTGGTGAAGACCTACCCGCTGAATCTCGGGCACTACGGTGGTCTCGCCAGCGATGGTCGATGGCTCTTCGTCTCGAGCCTCCACCCACCGGAGATTCTCAAGGTCGATCCGGAAACGGGCGCGATCGTGCAGCGGGCACCGGTCTCGGGCCAGGTCGGTGGCCTCGAGTACGACCGGGAACAGTCGGTGCTGCTGGCCCAGCTTTACTTACAGTACCCACATCTCGCCGAGATCGATCCCGAGACTGGCAAGCTGCTGCGCGTCTTGTGGTCGGAAGAGAGCACCATGGGGATCGCGATGGTGCGCGGCGACTTGATCAGCACCTGGTCGGGCCGCGGGCACTTCGCGGCCGGCAGTGAGCTGCACTTCCACGATCGCAATACCGGCAGGATTCTGCACCGGGCGCCGATTGCCGGCGTGCACGGGGCGATGGCGCCGCTCGACGAGAAGGTGGCGGGCTACGCCGGGTTCCTCAGTGTCGCAGTGCGGGACGTCGACCATGCCGGCCACACCGAGATCCGTCGCTATCGCTACGTCACCGCGCAAGAATTCGCAGCGCTGGAGCGCGAGGCCGACTCCGAGGGAGGTCGATGATGGGTGCTCGAACCCGGGTGATGCTCGCTCTGCTGGCGGCGCTCTGGCTCACCGGCTCCGCCGCGCACGAGGCCGACTCGGCGCCCGGATCCGACGAGTCGACGCCGACGTTCGCGGCCGTCCAATACACACCCGTCGCCGGCCGGCCGGACGACAACCTGCGGGCGCTCGACGCGCTGATCGCACGCGCCGTGCGCGACGGCGCCGACCATGTCGTCCTCCCCGAACTGGCCGTCACGGGCCCGTTGGTCGGTGCCGACGGCGAGCCGACCTTCGAGTCCGTGCCGACGGAGTCGATTCCCGGGCCGACGACCGAGCACTTTGCCGCCATCGCCAAGCGTCACGGCATCTGGCTCGTGGTGCCGGTGCTCGAAACGGCGTCGTACGGCGGCACCCATCACGTGACGGCGGTGCTGCTCGACGACCACGGTCGGATTCTG
The DNA here is from genome assembly GCA_039194425.1 of Acidobacteriota bacterium. Classification (GTDB taxonomy): domain Bacteria; phylum Acidobacteriota; class Thermoanaerobaculia; order Multivoradales; family J023; genus JAUIJL01. The sequence continues at coordinate 174,161 of JBCCVZ010000003.1, forward strand.
CACACGGTGCGCAAGATCATGCCGGGAGGCGATGGCGCCGAGGGCGAGTTCGTCCGTGGCGCGGCCGGGACCGTCGTGCAATCGGTCGACATCGGCGGGCGCCGCGTCGGTCTGCTGTTCGGACACGACCTGATGGTCGGCGTGCGGCGCCTGGCCGACCTCGGCGCCGACGTGCTCTTGGTGCCCGCCGGCTGGCGCCGCGACGAGCTCTACGGCTGGCCGCAGGTCGTCGCCGACATCGGCCGCGAGCATCGGGTCTCGCTGGTGGTGGCGACGCGCCAGCCCGAGCAGCGCCTCGGGGGCGTCTTCCCGGCCGGCGCTCCGCCAGTCGGTGCGACCCCGAACGGCGACGAGGACCCGGGCGCGGTGGCGGCCGCGCAGATCGAGAGCCCGGCGTACGCGCTCGCACCACCGGCGTCCCTCGGGCTGCCGATGATGGCGATTCCCCGCCACTCGCAGTTCTCCCCGGAGCTGGTTGAGCTCGGGCGTGATCTCTTCTTCGATGCGAATCTGTCGCGTCCGGGAGACATGAGCTGTGCCACGTGCCACAAACCGGAGAAGTACTTCGCCGATGACCGTGCCCTGAGCGAAGGGCTCGATGGCCGGCTGACTATGCGTAACGTGCCGTCGCTGCTCAACGTCGGATACAAGGGCTCGCTGTTCTGGGACGGCTACGTGGCCTCGCTCGAGAGCCAGGCGAAGTACCCGATGATCCACGTCGACGAGATGGACGTGCGCCTGCTCGACAACGTCGAAGCCTACGTCCGCCGTGAGCCGAAGTATCGCCAGCGACTCGCCGCGCTCACGCACACTCCCGAAGCCGAGATCACGATCGAGGAAGTGACGTTCGCCCTCGCCAGCTTTCAGCGCACTCTGGTGTCGGGAGGCTCCGCCTTCGACCGCTACTACTACGGCGGCGAGACCGAGGCCCTGGACGCCGCCGCGCGCCGCGGCCTCGCGCTGTTCCAGGGGAGGGCGGCCTGCGCCGAGTGTCACTTGATCGGACCGCGCTATGCGCTGCTCACCGATCAGGACTTCCACATCACCGGCGTCGGCTACGACGCCGCCACCGGCACGTTCTCGGACGTCGGTGCGGGCATCAACTCCTACGAGGGCAAAGGGGGAGTCTTCGTCACCCCGAGCCTGCGCAACGTCGCCGCGACCGCGCCCTATATGCACGACGGCAGCCTTTCGACGCTGGACGAGGTCGTGAGCTACTACGATCGCGGCGGCAATCCGGCGCCCGATCTCGACCCCAAGCTGCGGCCGCTGCATCTGTCGCCGCGCGAAAAGCAGGACCTCGTCGCCTTTCTGCGCTCTCTCACCGGCGTCGAGCGTTACAGCGCCGACGGGCGTCTGATCGTCGAGGCCGATGATCAGGCCCAGGCGGCGCGATAGTCGGGAGAGTGTGTCGGAGGGCGAGAGGGGCGTTGCCCCGCTCGGCCGGCAACATGCCGGCGGTCCTGAACTTCCTACCGCAACGAGTTTGGCGCTGAAGAGCATGCCCTCCGGCTCAGTGCAGGGCATTTCCAGTTCGGCGCAGTCTGGGCCCTCGAGGCTGGCGTAGATTCCGGGGCCCAAGAGGCTCGCCTCGGCGATTAGGCAGCTGCTCGGCGATTCAATGGACTCGGACCGCGTAGGGGGCGGGGCTTGCCGCGCCACGACATACGGACCGAATCGGAGTGGTCGTCCGTGCACGGCCCTTCCTCCGATGGTCACTTGCGCTCGCTTCATCGTCCAGGGTCGGCCAAGGCCGATGGGGAACGATCGAACCTGGGGTGGTAGCGCGCGCGGGGCCAAGCGGCCCTTGGAACGACAACGAGGCGCTTTACCCCGGGCACAGCGGCTACGATGGTTGGATCACCCGAGCCTTTGCAGGGCAGTGGGCCCCGAGACATGAAAAAAACCCGGGGCCGTGAAGCCCCGGGCTCGCTGGCCGCGTTGCCGCGCGGCCTCCCCAGATGGACCTCGCGGTCCGGTCTCAGCGCATCATCGTCAGGTTCGACGGGTCGGACTTGCCGTCGCCGTCGAGGTCCAGGTAGCCGTTCTGGGCCAGATGCGTCTTGATGGTGTTCAGGTCGACTTTGCCGTCGCCGTCGAGATCGCTCAGCTTGCCGTAGAAGAAGCCCGTGAAGTAGGCGTTGGCGGCGACCGTGGGATCCGCGGAGGCGCGCGACGCCAGCTGACCTTCACCGGGGTCGATCGGATTGCCGTCCCCATCGTCGTCGTCGAGCATCTGCGCCGTATTGAAGAAGCTCCAGCCGGTGACACCGCCACCCACCATGCGCACCGGATTCGCGGCCATCTTCGGCGCGTCGTCGCACTCAGGCTCGGGCGAGAACCAGCGCGCGAAGCGCTCGACCTCGGTCTGCACCGAGACGCGTCCGAGCGAGTCGTCGAGCACCTGGCCGGACGGGTAGATGTCGCGATCCATGCGCGACAAGAAGTTCACCACACCGACGTTCTCTTCGGGATGGAAGGTCATCCCCTGGAAGAGGAAGCCCTCGACGTGGTTGTGCTCGCCCTGCTTCAGGTGCTTGGCGATTACCAGCTGCTGGTCACGCGTCGCGAAGTTGGTGCTGGCATAGGCCTGGCCGTAGACGCGCAGCAGCTGCTGCGGCGAGATCACGTGCTTCTCGACCGTGCCGTTCGGCAGTGTCGAGTAGACGGTGAGCGAGATCTGGAGCGGGATCACCTGGTCGAAGACGTTCGAGTCGTCGATCGTCATCGAGCGCTGTTCGCCGGGCAGCGGTCCGCCCTCCGCCTCGAGCGCCAGCAGCTCGACCCACTGGTCGACCTCGATCTCACCGCTCGCGTCGAGCCCCTGGAGAGTCGGCACCGCCTGGGTGCCGCCGAAGCGGCGAATCGCGAGCGCCGCGCCGATCTTGTCGACCGGGCGGTCAGACTCGTGGTAGCGATCGACCAGTAGCGGCAGGGCGGCTTCGCCGGTCTCCTCGGCGATCGCATAGAGCAATCCCTCGGCTTCCCACGGGAACTCCTCGAGGCGCTCGACCTCGGCGTCGACCGCGGCTCGGCGGATCGTGCCGTCCGGAGTGACGAAGCGGGTGATGCGCGCCGGCGGCTCGGCGATCGCGGACAGCTGGTCGATCCAGAACGCGCTATTCGGTGTGTGGTCCGAGGCCTTGAGGTCCTCGAATGCGGGTGCTTTCACGCGATTGTCGCGCTTCACGGTGCTCGAAGGCTCGGCCAGAGCCGGCTCGAGCACCAGGGCCAACGCCAACAGCGCCAGCGTCAGGTGGAAGAATCGTTTCGACATCGTGAGTCTCCTTCGCCTGGTTTTGATTCAGAGGGTCGCCAGCAGCTGCACGGTGTTCAGCTGGTTCATCACGAGGGTCTTGTCTTCGACCAGCTGGTTCCAGATGCCTTCCACCGACTGGCGCTGGACCTTGGTCTCCGAGTCGAGTTTGGTATAGAAATCACGCAGGATCGGCACCAAGCGATCTCCGGGGGCCGGCGCACGCGGCAGCTCGTGAGTCAACTTGGTGTGCTCACCGTCGGTGATGAGCGAGAACTCGGTCCACTTGTCGAAGACCCCCTCGACGCCGGTCTCGGTGAGCGTCACTCCGACCATCTCGAAGCCGGTGCTCGTCGGGCACATCGTGAAACCGGTGGTATTCGAGGCGACGCAGCCGTACTCGAAGATGCCGTACGAGCCCTCTGTCTCACCGAGAAAGCGCATACTCACGCCTTGGCCACCGTCACAGCGCGAGTCCTCGGCCTTTTCCAGGATCACGTCCCAGAGGCCGCCCAAGGAGTAGCTGTTTCCAACCAGGTCGGGATGCTCTTCGAACAGCTCCGGGCTCTCGACGAAGGTTTCGAGGATGCCGGTTTCCAGAATCAGCACCTTGCCGGTGGCCTTGTCGGCGCTGATCTCGCGCATGTCGTACACAGTCAGTTGCTGGGTGTGGGCCGCCTGGTAGCGAGTGCCATTGGCGACCAGGCGGGCGTCGAGCTGCCAACGCCCGGTCAGCGCGCGCGCGAAGTCGGCCACCAGCCCTTCCGGCTCGGTCGGCTTGATCATCGTCGTGTCACCGGTGTCTGCCGCCGTGGCCGGCAAGGACACCAGCGCGGCGAGCAGCGCCAGCGCTGCAACGAAGGTCATCGAGGGGATCAGGCTCCGGCCGCGACCGCGCGGTGGGGCGGGACGGATGGGCGCGTTGAGACGAGTCTGCTTCTGCATGGATGTCTCCATTTCGGCACCACCACCTCCCCGGGGAGGAGTGATTGTCGTCCAGGGTATTTAGCCATATGGCTGCGATTACTATCCTCACAATAGCTCTTGCCTCGGATGGAGTCAAGACGATAAGTACACAATTTCGAATTGATCTTTTGATCTTCCATCTCGCTGCATGCGATGGCCGCCACGGCGTAGACTCCAGGGACCGTGTTCCGACCTGTTGAAGACTCGGGAGCCCCTCGCGAGGGAGCGAAGGACGACTGCTCGAGAGAGGCACTCGAATGAATGAGCTCGACACCTATCTCGCCGACACCTTTCGCTTGGACGCCTGGCCACCGGTGTCTCGTTCACGTCGGGAGGACGGGTTTCCGCTCGCCGACGAGCCGTTCGTCGACTGCTGGTCGGCGTGGGCCGCCGAGGCCGAGACAGCGGGTGCGTTCGAGGTGCTGCGTCGCTACCTGCCGCAGTTCAGCTTTCCGATCGCCGCGGGGATGAGCCGCACCGAGGCCTATCGCCGGGCGACGCTGCAGGGCGTGGCGCCGGAGGACCTCGCCGAGGCCACGGGGCTCGACCTCGAGCGCCCGGACTCAGTGCGCCTGATCGTCCACCCGAGCCTCGCCGGGCGGATTCCGATCCTGGAGATCACGCACCGGCCGACCTTCGTGCAGCTGTGCCGCGCGCTCGCCAAGCGCAACGAGCCGGCGCCGATCGCCGCCGCGGTCGGCGCCCAGATGGTGGCCGGCTACAACAACTGGTCCCGCATCGCCGAGCATCGTCGGGCCTTTCTCGAGCAGCCGCCCGAAGAGCGTCGGCATGCGACGTGGGCCGAGGCCTTCGCCGACCTGCGAACGCGGAAGTCGCTCTACCAGGACCAGTTCATTCTGCTCTCGGCGGGACCGTACAGCGATGTGCCGGCGCGAGACCTCGGCCTGGAGCACGACGAATGGAGCGCGCTGTCGCTCACCATCCGGCGTGAGCACGAGTGCACGCACTACTTCACCCGGCGGGTGTTCGGTGCGATCCGCAACCACCTGCTCGACGAGCTGTTGTGTGACTACGCCGGCATCGTCGCGGCCCGCGGCTGCTTTCGGGCCGATTGGCTGCATCGATTTCTGGGCCTCGACGAGTTTCCGCGCGTCCGGCCCGACGGGCGGGTGCACAGCTATCGCGGTGAGCCGCCGCTGTCCGAAGCATCGTTCGAGCGTCTCGTCGCGCTGGTGCACGCCGCCGCCGTCCAGCTCGAGCGCTTCGACCGGTCGCTGCCCGCGGGACCGCGTCGGCCCCGTCGCCGCGCCCTGCACCTCGCCGCCCTCGCGACCCAGCGGCTGGATCACCTCGCCGCCGACGACGGGGCGGAGACGCTCGCGCGCGCCGTCGACGCGCTCGAGGCCAAACTCAGAGCCTAGAACGACGAGACGCTCCGGGGAATCGCCGAGCGCAGCGCGGCCGACGCCAGCGCCAACGACCCGAGCAGGGTACCCACGGCCCACAGCAGGGTTCGCGCCGAGGGATCCGAGCTCCATTCGGCCAGCCCGTGCGTCCTCGGCACCCAGAGGTCGGCCGCGGGAATCGTCCAGAGCGCCGCAGCGACGAGCAGGGAGAGGCTGAGGACGAGGCCGGGGAGGAGACGCGACCACGGGAAGTCGATCGGGGGTCTCGCCGCGGCCTCGGCGCGCACCGCGCTCAGCACGCGCGTGGAGAAGCCGGGGCTCGGCCGCAGATCGACCTCGTCGCCAAGGATTCGGTTCAGCTCATCGAGCTCGAGACTCGTCATCGTTCAGCCTCCTGGCGCGTGGCGGCTCGCGGATGGCCCAGCGCGCGCAGCTTGGTCGCGAGCAGCTTGCGCGCGCGATGCAGGCGCGCCTTCACCGTTCCCGGCTTGGTGTTCAGGGTTCGTGCCGTGTCGGCAACGTCCTGTTGGTGGAAGTAGTAGAGCACGATCGTGTCGCGATACTTCGGCGGCAAGAGAGTCACGGCGCGCCGCACGATCTCGTCGTGGGCGGCAGCCTCCATCGCATCGGAGGCATCGCTCGTCGCGGCGACGGCGTCGAGCGCGCTCAGCTCGACGCGGGGCGGGACGCGGCGGCGCAAGACGGTGCGGTAGTGGTTGAGAGCCACCGAGAACATCCAGGTAGAGAACTCGGCGTCGCGTCGCCAGCGTCCCACGCTTCGGAAGACCTTGACGAAGGCCTCCTGAGTCATCTCCTCGGCCAGACCGCGATCGCGGCAGAAGCGGAAGGCGAGATGGAGCAGCGGTGTCTGCCAGCGGACGACGATCTCTTCGAAGGCGTCAATGTCACCGGCCAGCACTCGGTCGACGGTTCGTCCGTCCTCGGAGCTCTTGCGGGGTGGGGGCAAGCCAACGCTCCGCGTCAAGGACGATCGCCGGGCTCTGGGGCCCAGCCGACGGGTGGCGGCTCGGTGCCGGGCTTGGCGGCGATGAGGAATCCGTAGACCAGCATGCAGAGTCCGATGCTGAGTGGAATGAAGCCGAGCATCCAGGCGACGCCGCCGACGAAGAGCAGGCCGACACAGAAGCCGATGCCAGTGCCGACGAAGATGAACCCGGCGGTCAGCACCTTGTGCCGCGCCTGGCGCAGGCCGATCTGGTGCTCGTAGCGCATCAGCTCGACGACGGCTTCGGCGTCCAGCTTGCCGGCGTCGATCAAGCGCTTGCGAAACTCGAAGCGGTAGAACTCTTGACGCTCCTTGAGTCGCCTGTCGCTCCAGACGACGACCGAAATGAAGGTGAGCGAAGCAACGCTGACGGCGGCGAGGAAGAGCCAGAACATCATGGGTGTGGAGTCCAAGTCGGTGGATGGATCGAGGGGAAGCCGCTGGGGATCTGCTCGGCGAACCGCCGGAAGGCCTCCGTGGCCTGTGTTCGATCGGTAGGACTACAGTCCATCGCCAGAGGTTGCATCGAGTTCGTGGGGGGATTGAGATCTCGAGAATGAGAACTGACCTGTCGCGGCATGATCTCTTCTGCGTTAGGCTTGCGTTGGGTCGATTCGGAGACTTCGAGACGGGCGCTGCAGTGGAGGGCAGCATGAAATTCCCGCGATTGGACAAGAGAGTGATTGAGATCACCAGTTTCGAGGCCGAAGACAACGCGGAAGAGCGCTACTGGCATGCGCAAACACCGCAGAGGCGACTCGGTGCTCTGGAAGCCCTCAGGAGGCTCAACTTTGGAGACGACGCAGCTACCGCTCGACTTCAGAGAGTTCTTGAAGTTACTCGACGAGAACGCGGTTGAGTATCTGCTGATCGGTGGATATGCAGTCAGCTACCACGGGTACCCACGGTCCACCTACGATATGGACCTCTGGATCGGGATCAGTCGGGACAACGCGGAAAGGATGTCAAGAGTGATGACGAGCTTCGGCTTCACAGGCAGTGATGTCCCGCCGGAGCTCTTCCTTCGAGAGGATTGTCTGATCCGGATGGGAGTCCCTCCTGTTCGGTTGGAGCTGCTGACCAGGATCTCCGGCGTCGAGTTCGAGGACTGCTACCCAAACCGCACAGTCGACTCCATAGACGGCGTCAATGTCAGCATCATCAGCCTTTCAGATCTGCGGTTGAACAAGGCGGCGAGTGGTCGGCCGAAGGATCTCGATGATCTGCTCAGGTTGCCAGAAGTTGCCTCGTCTCGGGGGTGAGCGGGCGTCAGAGACTCGGGCCGTGGAGGCGTGGCGCGGGCTGGGTTAGGCTGACCGGGATGGTGGAGCAGCGGAGCACGACCGATGTCGGCGATGTGACCGAGTGGCTCGGCAAGCTCGGCCGCGGGGAGCCCGGGGCGCTCGAAGAGCTGGTGCCGAGGCTCTACGGTGAGCTGCGGCGGATCGCGCGCGAGAACCTGCGGCGCGAGCGCGCGCAGCACACGCTGCAGACGACGGCCCTGGTGCACGAAGCGTACCTGCGGCTGCTCGGCAGTGGGCCGATCAGCGTCGACGACCGGGCGCGCTTCTTCGGCGCCGCCAGCCGCGCGATGCAGCGTGTGCTGGTCGACTACGCGCGGGCGCGCCGGCGCGAGAAGCGTGGCGGTGGCGCCGTGCCGGTACCGCTCGACGAGGTGGAGCCTTTCCTCAGCGTACGGCAGGCGGACGAGATCCTGGCGCTCGAAGACGCGCTCGGACGGCTCGAGTCGCTCGACGAGCGCGCCGCGCGCGTCGTCCGTCTGCGGTTCTTCGGCGGCCTGACGATGGACGAGATCGCTGGGCACTTCGGCATGTCCGAACGCACGGTACGCCGCGACTGGATCACCGCGCGGGCCTGGCTGCGCAAGGAAGTGGCCGCGGACCTCGGTGTGCTCACCGCGCTCGAGCCGGACGAGCGCTCGCACGGACATGCCTGAGCCGCGAGCGGTCGCCACGGAGACGAGCCACAGGTCGGAGACCGACGACGCGGCTCGAAACGACTGGCGGCAGCTCCAGGAGGCATTCCTCGACCTTCTCGAGCTCGGGCCGGCGCAGCGACGGCGTGCTCTCGACGACTACGCGCCGGCGCTCCGCGGCGAGCTGCGTACCATGCTCGCGGCGCACGGTGAGAGTGCTGCGCTCGAGATCGAGACGCGCCTACAGCCCGAGATCGACGCCGACGCCGCGCTGATCGGCCGACGGATCGGCCCCTACCGCATCGACCGCGAGATTGGCCGTGGCGGCATGGGAACGGTGTTTCTGGCGCACCGCAGCGACGGCTACGAGCAGGACGTCGCGCTCAAGATCATGCGCTGGGGCCTCGGCGGCGCCGAGATGGCCGAGCGTTTTCGGCGCGAGCGTCAGATCCTGGCGCGCCTCGAGCATCCGCACATCGCGCAACTGCTCGACGGCGGCGTCAGCGAGGACGGACGGCCGTATCTGGTGATGCAGGCGATCGACGGCCGTCCGATCACCGAGTACTGCGATGCGCGACAGCTCGACGTGGCGGCGCGGCTCGAGCTCTTCGGCGACATCTGCGACGCGGTCGACTATGCGCACCGCAATCTCGTCGTGCACCGCGATCTGAAGCCGTCGAACATCCTGGTCGCCGAGGTTCAGGGCAAGCCGCGCGTCCAGCTGCTCGACTTCGGCATCGCCAAGCTGCTCGAGGCCGACGACGGGCTCGGACCGACGCGCTCCGAGGCCCGGGTGATGACTCCCGAGCACGCCGCGCCGGAGCAGGTGCGCGGCGAGGCTGTGACCACGGCGACCGACACCTATGCGCTCGGTGTCGTGCTCTACGAGTTGCTGGTCGGCGTGCGGCCGTTTGTCGGCGCCGGCCTCGGCCGCGCGGAGCTCGAGGCGCAGATCTGCGAGCGGGCGCCGACCGCTCCGTCGCAGGCGCTGCGCGCCCGTTCCGAGTCCTCGGGGCTCGCCGACGCCCGCGGCACCTCGCCGCCAAAGCTCGCCCGCCGGCTGCGTGGCGACCTCGACACGATCGTCGTCCGTGCGCTGGCCAAGGAGCCTTCGAGGCGCTACGGCTCGGCCTCGGCGCTGGCGGACGACGTGCGGCGTCATCTCGCGGGGCTGCCGGTGCTGGCGCGGCCTGATGCCCTGTCGTATCGCCTCGGGCGCTTCGTCGCGCGCCACCGCTGGCAGGTCGCCGCGGGGGCGGCGCTGCTGCTGCTCGCGGTCGCCTTCGTCGTCACCACCGTCCGCCAGTCGCGTGCCCTCGAGCGCGAGCGCGACGAAGCGCGAGTCGAGCGAGCGACCGCCGAGCAGGTGGCGGACGTGCTGGTCGAGCTTTTCGAGCAGGCAAATCCGAGCCGCACGGCGGACGGCCGCAAGTTGACGGTCGATGAGCTGCTCGAGCAGCACTCCGAGCAAGCGGTCGAGCGACTCGACGGCCAGCCCGCGGTGCAGGCGCGGCTGCGCCACATGCTCGGCCGAGTCCACCAGGCGCACAGCCGCTTCGACGACAGCCGCCGCTTGTACGCCGACGCCTTGGAGCAGCGGCGTCGGCAGGTCGGCCCCGACGATCCCCTGGTGCTCACGATCGAGCACGACCTGGCGGTTCTCGCTCGGGACGTCGGTGACCGCGGCCGCGCCGAACGCCTGCTGCGGGCCTCTCTCGACGCCCATCGGCGCGTCCACGGCGCGCGACACGAGAGCGTGGCGCAGGCTCTGCAAGATCTGGCCACGGTCCTGCCCGTCGAGGAACCGGAGAAAACGAGCTTGCTCGAGGCGAGCCTCGACATTCGCCGCGAGCTCGAGCCCGAGCCGGGGATCCTGACGGCCTCGAGCCTCAACGACCTGGCGCTGATCGACATGTGGAGCCTGCGCCTGGATCGGGCGATCGCGCGGTTTCGCGAGGTCGGCGCACTGGTCGAGACGCTGCGCGGCCCCGACCATCCCCACACCCTGGCGGTGCGCGGCAATCTGGCGGCGTCCTTGATGCGTGCCGGGCGCTTCGCCGAAGCGCGAGAGCTCGAAGAGGATCTGCTGCGGAGGAAACGCGCCGCCTACGGTGACGAGTCGATGGTGATCGCCGACGCGCTCAACAACCTGGGCAACACGCTGGCCAACCTGGGCGACTGGCCGTCCGCCGAGGAGGCGATCCGGCAAGCCTTGGAGACGTCGCGCGCGCTGGTCGGCGATGAGCATGTACGCACCGTCAACACGACACGCAATCTGGCGCGCCTGCTCGAGATTCAGGGCCGGCCCGACGAGGCGCTGGAGTTGCTCGAGCGCGCCGATGCCGCCCGCCTCGAGGTGGCGCCTGGAGAGGAACCGTTCTTCGCCAATCAGCAGGCGGCGCTCGCCATGCGGCTGGGTGCGCCCGAGCGGGCGGTGCGCGATCTACTCCGGATCGCAGAGGAGCTCGAAGAGCTGTTCCCGGACGGCGACTACCGGGTCACGCAAACTCAGGTGATGCTCGGTGAGGCGCTTCTACTGGTCGACGGCGACGAGACACGCCGCATCGAGCATGCGCGCGCCGCCGCCGTGCAGTATCGGCGAGCCTACGAGTTCCAGACGCGCGAGCCGCTGCGCTCCGAAGCTGGGTGTGGATTGGCGCGTGCGCTCGCCCGACTCCCTGAGCCCGTCGCGGTGGAGGAGGCGCGCCGGCTTTTCGACGAGTGCCTAAGTCCGTACCAAGCTTGGGGCCTGGTGCATCCCGAGACCAAGGAAGCCGTGTTTCTGGCCGCGGAAGCGGTCTTCGTGGGCACCGCGCCGTCGCGGCTCGGGTCGAGTCGTCCCGATGGCTGAAGGTCAGGGAACGGTCGACGACCAGGCGCTGAGGTCGCCCGATTCGAAACCGTCCGTGAAGTAGGGCAGGGCGAGTCGGAACGGCTCCTTCCAGGTCGTCTCGGTCCAGGCCGCGAAGTAGAGCCACGACCCGTCGCCGACGACCGTCAGGTCGGTCGGCAGGCTACTGCCGACACCCGGCCACAGGTCCGAGACCCGCCCGGTGCCGCCCGCGGTGCCGTCGGAGATCCACAGCTCGCGCCCGAAGTCGTCGCTGCCGTCGGCCGAGAAGTAGACGCGTTCGCCGGCCGCGACGAGGTCGCGGGGATCCGAGCCGTCGCCGCCTGCGCGCAGGTCAGTGAGCAGCTCGGTGCCGGCGGCGGTGCCGTCGGAGACCCACAGCTCCTCGCCGTGAATGTCGTCGTTGGCGGCAAAGTAGACGCGGTCGGCGAAGACCAGAAAGTGCTCGGGAGTGGATCCCGAGGAACCCGGCCGCAGGTCCGCGACCTGGACGGTCCCAGCGGCCGTGCCGTCGCTCACCCACAGCTCGTCGCCGTCGATTCCGTTGTCGCCCTCGAAGACGACGCCCGGTCCGAACGCTGTCAGGTGGTCGGGATTCGAGCTGTCGCCGCCTGGTTCGATGTCGGCGACGAGCGCAGTGCCGCCAGCGGTGCCGTCCGAGAACCACAGCTCCTTGCCCACGACGCCATCGTTGGCGACGAAGAAGACTCCGCCCGCGACCGCCGTCAGCTCATCGATGGACGAGCCCGAGGAACCCGGCCGGATGTCGGCGAGCTGGAAGGTTCCGGGCGCCGTGCCGTCCGACACCCAGAGCTCCTCGCCGTCGCTGTCGCTGGCGTCGGCGGTGAAGAAGAGTAGGCCTCCAGAGGCGACGAGCTGGCTCGGCGACGACCCTTCTTCGGGCTCCGGGCGGAGATCGTCGACTAGGACCGTCCCGGCGACCGTCCCGTCACTGATCCACAGCTCGGCGCCCGCTTGCTCGTCCGTCGCGCGGAACGCGAGCAGCTCGCCGAGCACGGTCAGCTCGCTCGGGCTGGAGCCGTCTTCCCCCGGGTCGAGGTCGGCCAAGAGCATGGTGCCCGACACGGTGCCGTCGGAGACCCACAGCTCGCGACCGGCGGTTGGATCCAGGGCGGCGAAGAACAGACGGCCGTCGAAGACGATCAGAGACTCAGGATCCGAGTCGTCGGCGCCGGGAACGAGGTCGACGACTTGGGTGCCGGTTGGTGTCCCGTCGCCGAGCCACAGCTCGCGGCCGTGGATGCTGTCGTCGGCGACGAAGAAGACCACGTCGCCGAGGGTGACGAAGCTCTCGACCTCCGAGCTGAGCTCGACGAGGTCGGTGAGCCGCATCGTTCCGACCTCGGTGCCGTCCGAGGTCCACAGCTCGTTGCCGAGGTCGAGGTCGCCGTCCTCACCGTCCGCGGTGAAGTAGAGCCGGCCGCCGGCCTTGACCGGGAGGCTCGGGAACGAGCCCGACGAGCCCGGGTCGATGTCGAGCAAGACCTCGGTGCCGGCGGCGGTGCCGTCGGAACAGAAGATCTCGCTGCCGAAGCTCGAGCCGAATGCTTCGAAGTAGATTTGACCGTCGAGCTCCGTGAGGCCGAGCGGCCCCGAGTCTTGGACTCCCGGGGGCGTCGCCAGGTCGGCGACCAGGACAGTACCCGCCTCCGTGCCGTCGCTCGCCCACAGCTCGTCGCCGTTGGTGCCGTCGTCGGCGGAGAAGTAGACGCGGCCGTCGGCGATGGCGAATCCCTTCGGCGAGCCCGAGTCACTGCCCGGAGCGATGTCCTTGACCAGGGACACGCCGGAGCTGTCGATCTTCCAGAGCTCGGATCCTGAGACACCGTCGGTGGCGCTGAAGTACGCCGTCGAGACGCCGTCGAAAGTGATCGCGAAGGGGCTGGAGTTGTCGCTGCCAGGTCGGATGTCCGCGACCTGAAACGTACCGGCAGCGGTACCGTTGCTGCGCCACAGTTCGCGTCCGCTGGTGGCCGTGAACGCCGAGAAGACGATGTTCAGGCCTACCGCTTCGAGAAAGAGCGGTGAGCTTCCGACGCTGCCGGGTTCGATGTCGAGCACGAGCTCGGTGCCGGCGGCGGTGCCGTCGCTCATCCACAGCTCACGGCCGTGGGTGGCGGTGTCGGCGGCGAAGAACAGGACGCTGCCTGCCGCGGTCAAGCCGAGGGGGGACGACGACTCGGTGCCCGGGTTGATGTCGACGAGCAGCTCGGTGCCGGCGGCGGTGCCGTCGGTGACCCACAGCTCCTGACCCTCGCTCTCGGTCGTCGCGGAGAAGTAGATCGAGCCGTTGAATCGGGAGAGCGCGGTCGGCGACGACGACTCCGGGCCCGGGACGATGTCGAGCACGAGCTCGGTGCCGGCGGCAGTGCCGTCGCTCTTCCACAGCTCGCGACCGTGGACCGGGTCGCTGGTGGCGAAGTAGAACACGCCGCCGAGCGCCACCGCGATGCCGGGCGAGCTGCTCTCGGGCCCGGGCCAGAGGTCAGCGACGAGTTCGGTGCCGGCCGCCGTCCCGTCGCTGAACCACAGCTCCTCACCGTAGAGCGGATCTTCGCCCTCGAAGAGCATGGCCGGTCCGCCCGCCGCCAGGAACGAGACGTCCAAGTCGATCGAACGGTTCCCGGTCTGGTCGACATCGAGGACCAGCTGTTGGGCGCGGCTCGGGGGTGCCGCGGTCAGGAGAAGGAGAATCGAAGGGACGAGGACCATAGCCGCCGACGCTGCGCGGGCCGTGTCGGCCTCGGCTCGCAAAAGACTCGTGGAAACAAGCGACTGCCGCCATCTAGACATTGCATACCTCTTGATCGGATCGACCCTGCCGTGGGTTCGCCATGCATCGAGCCAGGGTGGAGCAGGGTTCATTCACAGGTGGCTCTCACCGTCTCTGGCGACGCGCCGCGCCGAAACCGGACATGGCGCAGCGGCCCGGCGTCGCTGCCGGGCTGGCTCCGAACGGACCGCGGTCGACACGAACCGGTGGGCTCGCGACTCGCCGGTGAAGTCAGGCCCTGGGAGGGCCGCCGATCCTCGGTGCCAACGCGGCGGCGAGCTGCTCTGTCACCGCGTCGACGGCGCGCTCGACCGCCGGCGAAAGGGTTCGGCCGGCGTCGAAGACGCGGCTTTCGATTCCCCAGACGGTCAGTCTCGAGGGGAGTCGGCCCAGGGAACGACCCAGCTCGATCGCCTGAGCGACGCCCCATCCGTGGGTCGAGTGGCTGAAGAGGTGCGCCGGCAAAGGACCGTCCGCGGCGTCGAGTCGATGGAGCGTTCCGGCAGGGGCACCCGAGGTCACGGCATCGATCACCACGACCCAATCGGCCGCGCTCCACGCGTCGAGCAGCTCGGTGGCCTCGCCGGACAGCTCCACGATCGTCACGCTGAGTGTCGATCGCCCGCGCAGGCGGCGGACCACCTCGAGGCCGGCCGCATCGTCTCCTCGCCAGGCATTGCCGACGCCGATCACCAGGGTGGTTCCTGGCGGCGGACCGGTCCGCCCGGCTGGAGTCTCAGTCACGGTCGATCTCGAGCCTCAGGAAGTGCGTGGCGCACGAGATGCAGGGATCGTAGTTGCGGATCGCCTGCTCGCACAGCCAGGTCAACTCGTCCTTGGGCAGCTCGAGATGTTGCTCGACCACCTGATGCAGATCGGCCTCGATCGTGCTCTGGTTCTGCGACGTCGGAGGCACGATCTTGGCGTCCTGCACGAGTCCCGCCTCGTCGATGCGGTAGCGATGGTAGAGGATGCCCCGCGGTGCTTCGGTGCAGCCGTGCCCCACTCCGGCCCGCGGTTCCACCGGGACCGCGGGTCGCTCGGGCGGCCGGTAGTCCTCGAGGATGCGGAGCGCCTCGTCGAAGGCATAGACCGTCTCGACCGCGCGCACCACGATCGACTGAAACGGGTTGCGGCACTCTTCGCCCAGCCCGGCCGTCTGCGCCGCGTCCTGGGCCAAGGGCGACAGCTTGTCGTAGTTCAGGCTGTAGCGTGCCTGCGGACCGACGAAGTAGGACGAGGCGCCCTCTCGGCCGTTCTTGATCACCGAGTGGAGCGCATTCGAGCGTTCGACGTGGATCTCTTCGAAGTGTCGATCGAAGTCGCAGATCTCGAGATCGAGGCCGCTCGACGACACGAGGCGGCCCTCGTTGAATGGGTACTCGTCGTCGTGACGCATCGCGACGAAGTCGTAGTCTCGCTCGAAGTCCGGCATGTCGAGAGTACCGAGCCAGCGCACAGTCTCGAGCATCTCGTCGCGGCCGCGCGACAGCGGCTCGATCAGCGCCTGCAGCTGCCGCCGCGTCGGCACGCGATAGAAGCCGCCGATGCGGACGTTGATCGGATGCACCGAGCGTCCGCCGAGCACGGTCAAGAGGTCGTTGCCGGTTTTCTTCAGGCGGAGAGCTCGCTCCACGATGTCTGGATGGTCGGCCGCCATGTGGATCGCGCTCTCGTAGCCGAGAAAGTCCGGCGCGTGCAGCATGAACACGTGCAGCACGTGACTCTCGATCCACTCGCCGCAGTAGAGAAGTCGGCGGAGCTCGCGCAGTGGGCCGTCGACCACGACGCCGCAGGCGTCTTCGATCGCGTGGCAGGCGCTCATCTGGTAGGCGACCGGGCAGATGCCGCAGATCCGTGCCGTGATGTCGGGCGGCTCGGTGTGCGACCGTCCGCGCAGGAAAGCCTCGAAGAATCGCGGCGGCTCGAAGATGGTGAGCGCCACGTCTTGCACCCGGCCACCGCGCACCTTGACGGTCATGCCGCCCTCACCCTCGACCCGTGCCAAGGCGTCGACCTTGATCGTCACGTTCTTGGTGGTCGTTCGACTCATGGCTCGACCCGCTCGTGCGCTTCGCTCTCCCTGCGGAAGGCGTCGGCATAGGCGTTGAAGCCTCGGAAACGGCGCACCAGGTCGGCCTTGGCGGCACCCTGGCCGAGCCACCAGCGGCCGAGCGAGGCGGGGTTGGGCATCTCCTTGGGGCCGAAGCAGCCGAAGCAGCCGCGGGAGTACGCCGGGCACAGTGCACCGCAGCCCGCCTGGGTCACCGGCCCGAGGCACGGTTCGCCTCCGGCCACCATGACGCAGACGGTGCCGCGCCGCTTGCACTCGACACAGACGCTGTGGTTGGGGATGTTGGGCTGACGGCCGTTGAGGAAGGCACTGAGAACCTCGACCAGCTGTCCTTTGTCGATCGGGCAGCCCCGAAGCTCGAAGTCGACGCGGACATGCTCGGCGATCGGCGTCGACTTCTTGAGCGTCTGGATGTACTCCGGCGAGGCATAGACCATGCGGGTGAACTCTTCGACGTCGGCGAAGTTGCGCAGGGCCTGAATGCCGCCGGCGGTGGCGCAGGCGCCGATCGTGATCAGGTTCTTCGACAGTCGGCGCACCTGGTGGATGCGCTCGGCGTCGTGGGGCGTGGTGATCGACCCTTCGACCAAGGAGACGTCATACGGCCCTCGGATGACCTCGCGGGAGGCTTCCAGAAAGTACGAGATCTCGACCTGGGAGACGATCGGCAGCAGCTCGTCCTCGCAGTTGAGCAGGCTGAGCTGGCAGCCATCGCAGGAGGCGAACTTCCACACGGCGAGCTTGGGCTTTCGTTTGGGTTTGGCCATCACATTTCCCTCACGCCCCAGAGTGGGGCGATCTGTGGCAAGGGGAACACCGGGCCGTCTTTGCAGACGAAGGTCGGCCCGAGCTGGCAGTGTCCGCACCACCCGATGGCACACTTCATGTTGCGCTCCATCGACACGTAGATGTGGTCGGGCGCAACGCCGCTCTCGACCAGAGCCTTCGTCGCGAATCGCATCATGACTTCCGGGCCGCAGGTCAGGGCGATCGTGTGCAGCGGATCGACCGTCATGCGCTGAATCAGGCTCGTCACCACCCCGACATGGCCGCGCCAACCGCTCGTCGCATGGTCGACGGTCACCAGTACTTCGAGATCGAAGCGTCCACGCCAGCGCTCCAGCTCGCGCGCGAAGAGTAGGTCGTCCGGGCTGCGAGAGCCGTAGAGGATGACGAGGCGGCCATAGTGCGGACGCTGCGCCAAGAGCTGGTAGATCGCCGGTCGGAGCGGCGCCAGGCCGATGCCGCCGGCCACCACCACGACGTCGTGGTCCACCGCCGACGCCACGGGCCAGGCGGTGCCGAACGGGCCTCGAACCCCCACCATGTGACCTCGCTTCAGTGCGGCGAGTCCCCGGGTCACCGTGCCGACAGCGCGGATCGTGTGGATCAGCGGGTCGCGCTGCGCCGGGTCGCCGGAGATCGAGATCGCGGACTCCCCGATTCCGAAGAGGTAGAGCATGTTGAACTGTCCCGGCAGGAACTCGGGCACCTCTCGGTTGTCCGCCGGCTCCAGTTCGAGGTTGAAGGTGTCGGCGGTCTCCTTGCGCAGGCGCCGGACCCGAAAGGGCCGCGGCACCATCGGGTCACTGGCGAGGGGCTCTGCCGGTTCCGGGATCGGGGTCGCCCGACGCTCAAGCACCCTGATCCTCCGGCCCGTAGAGATCCATCAACTGCATCTGTGCATTTCCCAATCGTTCGGCGATCACCTGGGAGAAACGGCGCATCAGCCGGTACCCGAGGGGCGGATCTTCGTCGCATTTGCGGCGCAGACAGGTGCCGTCGAACGAGAAGGCGCGGGTGAGCTCCAGGGCCCTCGCGTCGTGGCGCCAGCGGTACGGCGGAACCAGCCACGACCAGCCCAGGACCTCTCCCTCGTGCAAGGTCTGGATCGTCACCGGGCCCTTGCCCGGGCTGAAGACCTCGACCGCGACCCGGCCGTAGCGCAGGAGGTAGAAGTGGTTCGCGGGCTCTCCTTCGCGGAAAACCGATTCGCCGGCGGCGAACTTGACGTTGGCTCCGCAGCCGGCGATCAAGGTGAGGTCCTCGGGTCGAAACTCGGCGAAGAAGGGATGGTCGGTCAGGAGGGTTTCCAGGGTTTTGATGCTCATGCCGTCTCCTCCAACGAGGCGTCCTCGGGACGCCGACGGTGGTCACTGTCGCGAATCAGGCGCACCTCCTCGGTGAGATCGATTCCCACGGGACACCAGGTGATGCAGCGTCCGCAACCGACACACCCCGATGTACCGAACTGATCGATCCAGGTGCCCAGCTTGTGGGTCGCCCACTGTCGGTATCGAGACTTGATCGAGGTTCGGACGCTGCCGCCATGGAGGTAGGAAAAGTCGGAGGTGAAGCAGGAATCCCACGTGCGCCAGCGCTCCGCGACATCGCCGGTGAGATCCGTGACGTCTTCGACCGTCGAGCAGAAGCAGGTCGGGCACACGAGGGTGCAGTTGCTGCATGCGAGACAGCGCTCGGCGACTGCGTCCCAGCGTGGATTCTCGAGATTTTCGGCCAACAGCTCTCGAATCCCGTCGGTGTCGAGGGTGCGCCCCATCTGGCCGGCGGCTCGCTCGCTGGCCGCCGCGGCCGCCGCTCGTTCGGCGTCGGTCGCCTGCTGCGTTGGAAGCGCCGCCAGCACCTCTTCGCCGCGCGCGGACGCGCTTTCGACGACGAAATAGTGTCGGGGTTTCTCGACGATCTCGGTCAGCGCCAGGTCGAATCCCGAGTCGGCTCGCGGCCCGGTGTTCATCGACACGCAGAAGCAGGTGCCGCCGGCCTCTGCGCACTGGACGGCGACCACGAAAGAACTGTCGCGCCGCTGCCGATACACCGGATCGACCGAGGCACCCTCGAGAAAGACGCGGTCCTGGATCGCGATGGCGTGGAGCTCGCACGACCGGACGCCGATCAACGCGTAGGCCGTGTCGTCGGGTGGCTCTTCCAGGACACGAAAGGAGTCTCCGCCCCGTTCGGCCCGCCACAGCCGCAGGCGGGGCGGGAAGAGGTACGTCTTCCATGAATGGGGACCGACGACGTAGCCGAAAAGCGCTTCGTCGTCGCGCCGCCGGAGCCGGTACACGCCACCGTCTTGCTCGTCGGTCCAGCCCACCGGCAGGTCGTCGATCGACTCGATTTCGTCGTAGACGATCGCGTCGTCCCGCACGGTCGGTCCCACCAACGTGAAACCGCGACGCGCGAGCTCCTCGAACAGCGCTCTGAGATCCCCGAGCTCAAGAGTCTTCATCCACCCATGATGCAAAGTGCAGGGGTAAGGAGTCGACACCCCGAGAGGTAGGTCCCGCGGGGCGGGGTCAGAGAGCGGGCGTTCGCGCGCGGGCTGGTGCCGCCGCCGCGCGCTCGATCGCCGGGCCGAATCGGAACAGCGCCCAGCCCAGGCCGGCGAAGACCAGGCCGAGGGGCAGGGGCACGTAGACGCCGACGGACAGTGACGGGTCGAGCACCGCCTGGGCAGGGTCGTCGGCGTCGTAGTACACGGTGATCGGCATGCCGTTGCGGTACTGGATGGCGGCGGCGACCGCGTCGGACCGCTCCGGTCGCCTTGAACAGCATCTTGGCCTCGTCGAGGTCGTGAGAGGAACGGGGGGCCGAGCTCGCCCCGTATGCCTTCTCTGGCGACAGTCGCGCGCGAAACCGGACAGCATAAGGGTGGCGATACATGGCGATACACTCTCGGCCCCAGGGGGTGCGAGAGGCATGGCTGACGCGGTATACGTAGGGTTCGACCTCGGGACGACCAACTCGTCCGCGGCGGTGTTCGACGGTGAGCGGGCGCTGTCTGTCCCGAGTGCATTCGGCGGTCTGCTCACACCGTCCGTGGTGCGCTTCAACGCCAAAGGAACCGCGATCGTCGGGTCGAGGGCTCGTCGTTTCCTGGATCGCGACCCCGACAACACGCGCGGCGAGTTCAAGCGCCTGATGGGCACAGGCAGCCGGCTCTCGTTCCCCGCGGCCGACCTCACGCGCACTCCGGTGGAGCTCGCCGCGCTGGTGCTCGAGGTGCTGCGGGCCGATGTCGAGCAGCAGGTCGGATTCGCCCCGGAGCAGGCCGTCGTGACGGTTCCGGCACTCTTCGAAGTTCCGCAGAGCGCGGCCACCGCCGACGCCGCGCGGCGCGCCGGGCTCGAGCGGGTCGAGCTCCTCCAGGAGCCCGTGGCGTCGGCGCTCGCCGCGGGTTGGCAGGCCGACAGCTCGCCCGGGGCGTGGCTGGTCTATGACCTCGGCGGCGGCACCTTCGACGTCTCGCTGCTCGAGAGCCGCGAGGGGCTGCTGCGCATCGTCGGTCACCACGGTGACAACTTCCTCGGTGGGCGCGACATCGACCGGGTCCTCGTCGACTGGATGCTCGAGCGTCTCGCGGAGTCCGAGGGGGTGAGCCTCTCGAGGCGAGAGCCGCGACACCGCGGCGCCCTGCGGCTGATGACTCTGGCGGCGGAGGAGGCGAAGATCGAGCTCACGCGTGCCGAAGCGACGTCGATCGGCGGTGGTCTCGAGCTCGAGCTGGACGACGACCTGATCGAGCTCGACCTGTCGCTCGACCGGGACACTCTGGAGTCGCTCGCCGCCCCGCTGATCGCGCGCAGCCTCGCCCTCTGCCACGAGCTGCTGGCGCAGCACGGACGCGATGCGAACGACCTCGAGCGGGTCGTTCTGGTGGGCGGACCGAGCGTGATGCCGAGCGTGCGCCGGCAAGTCGAGGAGGAGCTCGCGCCGATCGCCGGCGGCAGCCTGGATCCAATGACTTTGGTGTCCCAGGGCGCCGCGATCTACGGCGCGTCGGCCGGCTTGGCGGCGCGCACACCGGCAAAGACCATGACCTCGGGCGGACCTGCGGCGTCGGGCGACGGGGCGAGCCCGTCCACCGACACCGCCGCGAAGGTTCACCGGCTGTGGCTCCAGTTTCCGGCCGTCACCGGCGTCTCGACGCCGTTCATCATTGGACGGGTCACCGACTCCGGCGGGCCTCGGCTGACCTCGGTCGAGGTCGAGCGCGAAGCCGGAGGTACGTCTTGGAGCGCCGCGTCGTGGAAGGCCGAGGTAGACGCGGAGGGCGCCTTCGTCGTCCAGGTCGAGCTCCAGCCGCGAGCCCTCAATCGGTTCCGCCTCGCGGGCCGCGATGCCTCCGGTCGCCGGCTCGTCGTGCACCCTGGCGCGATCCGCATCATGCACGGAGTCTCGCTGCAGGATCCGCCGCTCTCGCGCACGCTCGGCGTGGCGCTCGCCAACGGCAGGGTCCAGACCTACTTCGAGCGCGGCGTGCCGCTGCCGGCACGGCGCACCTTCACCCATCGCACCGTCGAAGGCCTGGGCGCCGGCACTGAGGATCGGCTCGAGATCCCGATCGTTCAAGGCGAGTTCGAGCGCGCCGACCTGTGCCGCCTGGTCGGGAGCCTGCAGATCGACGCCGGTGCGTTGGCGCAGACGCTGCCGGCCGGCTCCGAGATCGATGTGACCCTCGAGCTCGACCGCGGAGGCCACCTGTCGGCCTCGGCGCGGGTGCAACGAACCGACCAGGTGTTCGAGCAGGTGGCGCATCTGCTGGTACCGCGGGCCGACACCGAGACGCTGACGCGGAGCGCCACGGCGCTGAACCAGCGCCTGCTCGAGCTGCACACACTGCTCGGTAGCGCCGTCGAGACAGCTGTCTCGACGGCGCTGGCGACGCTCGACTCCAGGCTGATCGACGCTCAGCTGGCGATCGAGGCGGCGCAGGGCGGCGATGACGACGCCGGGCAGCGTGCGGCGCGTCTCTTGCTCGAGATCGATGCCGAGATCGACACCCTGGAGGAGCTGGGTGCGTGGCCCGAGCTCGAGTCCGACGCGCGCCTGTGGTTGGCCTCGGCGCTCGGGTTTGTGAGCCTGCACGGCCAGGAGAGCGAGAAGCAATTGCTCGAGAATGCCGGGCGGGGTCTCGAGCGGGCGATCGCGAGTCGCTCGCATGCACTGCTGCGCCAGCACCTGAAGGTAATTCGCCGCATCGGCACCGCGGCGCGATTCCGCAACCCGGCGGCGTGGGATTCGGAGCTCGATCGCCTCGCCGCCGATGCCGACCGTGCGACCGACCCGCGCGCCGCCCAGGCCGCCGTGACCGCCGGCCGCGCGGCGCGCCAGGCGGGTGATCTCGAGCGGCTCAAGCGGTGCGTGCGGGAGCTCTGGACTCTCTTGCCGGCCACCGCGGAGCAACGCCTGCTGTCGCACTCGTCCGGGATCCATTGATGACGCGGTGGATCACCGAGAATCCGTTCTTTGTGCTCGAGCTGCCGGTCGACTGCCGCGCGGTCGACATCGAACGCCAGGGACAGAAGCTCCTGGGAATGCTCGAGCTCGAGCTGGCGGCGGCCGCGAGCTACCCGACGCCATGTGGCCCGCAGCCACGGACCGACGAAGGGGTGCGTCATGCGATGGCCGAGCTGCGGGAGCCTCGGCGGCGCCTCGTCCACGAGCTCTGGGCGGGGGCCGCGGTGCCGCCTCCCGAGTCCGAGGCGGACAGCGCCTCGGGCTGGCCCGAGGCCTTCACGGCCACCGGCTGGCTCCGCTCGTCATGATCGGCCTCGTCGGTGGGCTGATCCTCGGTGTCATCTACTATCTGGTGGCGACTCGTCGCGATCGGCGGCGTGAGGGATATGTCGTCCCTTCGCGAATCTATCGATGGGTTTGGTTACTTGTCGGAGGTGTGTCGATCTACCTCCTCGACGCGATCGACGCCGGCGAGGCTCCCCGAGTGCACTCCGCGTACTTGTTGGGCGTGGTGCTCCTTTGGCCGGATCTCCTCTTTCGCCTCGTGCTGCGCCCCCTCGGCTGGACCCGGGCTTCGTTTGCGCTGTCTCTCCTGGCGAACCGAACCTGGAGGCTCGCCCCGGAGACCGGGGCTGTGTGCGCCGCGCTCCTGGCTCGCTTGCGCAAGGCGGACCGCGACCGTCCGCGCGCTGTCGACGGCTGGCTGCAGCGACGCCGGCGCCCACGGCCCGGTCGGGGGCCCTTGGTCTCGACGCATGTGCTCGCCGAAGCGCTGCGGGCGGAGCTGCGCCGCGATCGGATCCTGGTTCGGCTGCTGATGGCGACCCTTCTCGCCATGCCGCGGAAGGCGCGGCAGCGTGCCGCCAGCCAGCGCGCGCAAGAGTGGCTGCTCCTCGATGCGGCGGAGCGCGGTGCCTGGGACGAGCTGTGGAGCGTCCGTGCGCTGAGTCGAGAGCACCTCCAGTTCGGCACGTTCCTGCTCGTCGTCGGTGAAGCTCTCGGCGATCCGGACGAGCCTCGCGATGCGGACGCGGCGCGCCGCCTTCGTCGGCGGCTGGTGGGTCGATGGCTGGTCTGCGGACACTGGTGGTCGACGCGCCGGCTGTTGCGGCGCGCCTGGCGAGCGGCGGGTGAGACCCTTCCTCGAGGCGCCCGGCTCGAGCCGTCTCAGGAGGCGGCCGCAACCGCCACCGAAACCACCGATCCGTCGCCGCTGGACCGTGCTCGGGGGCTGGTGGTGTCTGGCGCGCCGGTGGGCGAGACAGTCGGTGCCTGGTTCGAAGCCCTCGACAGCGATGAGCTCGCGGCGTGGCTGGGGGCTCGGTGCGACGCGCTCGAGCTCGACATCAGCGACTCGTTGGAGCGAGTCCGCGCGAGCCTCGCCGCGGCGGTGTCGGAGATCGCCGCGGAGACCAACACGAGCGTGCCTCCGGGGTTCGCCGAGAGCCTGATGGAATCGCAGCACGAGACCGTCTCGCGTCGTCTCGACGAGTGCCTCGAGCTGATCCGGCGACGGTCCGCGGTCGAGCCGGGGGACGATCCATACGAGGACCTCGACGCCTGGTGTCACCTCCTCCGCGCGTTCGGCGAGGCGCAGCGGTTGGGGATCCCGAACTCCGTGCTCTATTACCAGGTGCTCGGTCCCGTCTGGGTTTGGGCGGTTCGGCTCCACGACGGGCGCCGCGAGCGCCCGCTCGCCCAGGCCGTCTTCACCTGGCTCTATCGATGGGCGGAAGAAGTCGGCGACGAGGAGAACGTGCGGCTGCTTTGGGAGAACACGTGGCTCGATGCGTGAGCCGAGGCCTCGGGCCGACGGATCCTCGGTATCCACAGCCCACGCGCGGCAGTTGACAGGCCGAGATCGCGCCATAAGACTGCGCCTTTCCCACCGAGCGGAGCGCGCGCGATGGCCGACGATCTGGCGACACGCCTCGAGCATCATCTCTCCCGCATCTACCCCGAGGCCGACCGGGCCCGCCTGGTGACCGCGCTGCTCGAGCGCGTCGCGGCGTTCGCCGGCGGCGAGGAGCGGCCGAGGTCTGTTGGCTCCAGCGACACCTGGTCCGAGGCGGACGTGATGCTGATCACGTACGGCGACAGCGTGCGGCGCGCGGGCGAGCCGTCGCTGCGCACGCTGCACGACTTCTGGCGTCGCCACCTGGCGGACGCGGCGCCCGGGCTGCACATTCTGCCGTTCTATCCCTACAGCTCAGACGACGGCTTCTCGGTGATCGACTACCGCCGCGTGCGTGACGACCTCGGGTCGTGGACCGACATTCGGGCGCTCGCCGAGGACGTCACGCTGATGGTCGACCTGGTGGTCAACCACGTATCGGTCGAGAGCGAGTGGTTTCGCCAGTTCCTCGCCGGCGAGTCGCCGGGCCGCGACTACTTCATCAGCCTGCCGGCCGACACCGACGTCTCGACGGTGGTGCGCCCGCGCCGGCACCGCGTGCTCGTGCCGTTTGAGACCGAGCAGGGAACGCGCCACGTGTGGGCGACCTTCAGCCACGACCAGGTCGATCTCGATTTCTCGAACCCGGACGTGCTGCTCGAGATCGTCGACGTCCTCTTCTTCTACCTGGGCATGGGCGCGCGCTGGATCCGGCTCGACGCCGTCGGCTTCGTGTGGAAGGAGCTGGGCACGCCGTGCATTCATCGGCCGCAGACCCACGAGCTGGTGCGTCTCGTGCGGACGCTCGCCGAGGCGATGACACCGGGTGTGGTCCTGGTGAGTGAGACCAATGTGCCGAACGTCGAGAACCTGAGCTATTTCGGCAATCGCAACGAGGCGCATGCGATTTACAACTTCAGCCTGCCGCCGCTGCTGATCGACGCCTTGATCCGGGGCCGCTCGAGATACCTACGCGCCTGGTTGATGAGCATGCCGCCGGCGCCCCACGGCTGCGCCTACTTCAATTTCACCGCCTCGCACGACGGCATCGGCCTGCGTCCGGCCGAGGGGCTGCTCGGTGAGGCCGACGTGGCGACTCTGGTCGACACCTTGTGCGGCTTCGGCGGCCGGGTCAGCCAGCGCGCGCTGGCCGATGGTTCGCTGGCGCCGTACGAGGTCAACATCACGCTCTACGATGCGCTCAAGGGCACGGTCGACGGCGAGGACCGGCACCAAGACGCGCGCTTTCTCTGCTCGCAGGCGATCATGCTCGGCCTCGAGGGCGTGCCGGCGCTTTACATCCACAGTCTGCTCGCCTGTGGCAACGACCTCGAGGGCGTGGGGCGCACCGGGCGCGCGCGGTCGATCAACCGCCATCGTTGGGACGCCGATCGCCTCGAGACTCTGCTGGCGGACCCGTCGACGCCGCAGGCGCGCATCCTCGGCGAGTTGCTGCGCCTGGTGCGGATTCGTCGACGCCAGCCGGCGTTCCATCCGAACGCCACGCAGTACACCTTGCAGCTCGGCGAGCGCCTGTTCGGCTTCTGGCGGCAGAGCCCGCAGCGCGACCAGAGCATCTTCGCCGTGCACAACCTCGGTCGCCGACGGTGCAGGCTGCCGTTGTCGAGCCTCAACCTGGTCAGCACCGATCGCTGGCAGGACCTGATCGGCGGCGGGGCGGTCGACGATCTGCACGGCTCGATCCGGCTCGAGCCGTACCAGAGCCTGTGGCTGACCAATAGTCCGCGCTGACCGCCGCGCGACGGGCTCGGGTCAGCGCATGCCGGTCATCATGGCGTCGGCCTCGACGGCGTCGACGAGGCGCTCGTAGATGTCGGGCACGGCGCTGACGACGCGGTTCCAGCTTGGCAGGAACGGGGTCTCGTGCGGGTTCTTGAGGAAGTCGTTGCCGGCGCGCACGAGAGTCTCGGTGAAGAGCTCGATCGCGCGCTCCTCGAGGTGACGATCGAGGGTCAGCCCGTTGTAGTCGGCGTCGGCGTGGTACTGCTCGACCAGGTCGAGAGCGGTGCGGTAGTAGGCCGCCTTGAGCGTCCGTAGCACGCCGCGGTTGAACACCACGCCGGTGATCGCGAGCTTGCGGAAGAAGGCTTTGCAGATGTCGGTGCTCATCTTGGCCAGGCCGCGGCTCATGTCGTCGGCCGACAGGTCTTGGTGCTTGTGGTCGTAGGCGTCGGCGATATCGACCTGGCAGATGCGCTGCGGTGAGTAGAGGCGATGCGCCTCGGAGAGCACGCCGATCTCGAGCCCCCAGTCGCTCGGGATGCGGATCGAATGGACCAGGTCCCACACCATCGAGAACTCGCCCGCCAAGGGGTAGCGGAAGCTGTCGATGTACTCGAGGAACTCGTGATCGCCGAACATCTGCTTCAGCGCCCGCAGCAGCGGCGTCACCAGCAGGCGGGTCACGCGACCGTTGAGCTTCGTGTCGCTGGCGCGGAAGTAGTAGCCTTTGCAGAACTTGTAGGTGAAGGTGGGATGGGCGATCGGGTAGAAGAGCTTGGCCGGCAGACCGCGGTCGTAGGTCAAGATGTCACAGTCGTGGAGGGCGAGGGACTTGCACAGGTCGGAGGCCAGAAAGTAGCCCATGCAGTACCAGACGTTGCGGCCCTTGCCTGGCTCCGGCGGCGCCAGGTCGGCCTCGGCGAGCACGCGGTCGACCGCGCGGAGCCGCGGCCCGTCGTGCCACAGGATTCGGTGCTCCTGCGGCAGGCGCGCGAAGAACTCGACGGCGTGCCGGAACTGACCTTCGTCGGCGCGGTCGAGGCCGATGATGATCTGGCGGATGTAGGTCGCGGCGCGGAGCTGCTCCACGATGTGGTCGAGCGCGGGCCCTTCGAGCTCGGAGAAGAGGCTCGGCAGCACCAGGGCCATCGGGCGCTCGCGACCCCAGGTGTGGAGCTGGCGCTCGAAGTCCTCGAGGTTGCGGTTGCGCAGGTTGTGGAGCGTCGTGATCGAGCCGTTCTGAATGAAGTCGGCCATGTCGTCAGGCCTCCGTGTCGTCGGACGAGTCGAATGCGTCGAGAAGGTGGTCGATCGCCCAGCGCCAGCCGACCGGGCCGGGTGACGGTGCGCGCAACAGGCCGGGCAACGGACCGGGATCGAGCGCCGGCCCGTGCGGTCGGGGAATCACCACCGGATGGTCGACGGCGCGCAGCATGCCGACGTCGTTGGCGCTGTCGCCCAGCGCGACGGTGCGCAACCGTGGTGCGCAACCGCGGTATCGCGCCGCGAGTCGGCGGACCGCGTACCCCTTGTCGACGTCTTTGCCCATCACGTGCCAGAAGCGCCCGCCCTGCACCAGCCGCAGGCCGTGGGGCGCGAGCGCACGCGCCAAGTCGTCGGGCGCATGGTGCTCGTCGAGCCAGAGCAGTGGCTCAGTGCCGTCGCGTTGGGCGGCGGCGCGCGCCGCCGCCGCGCCGAGGCCGGTGTGCTCACGGATCTCGTCGAGCGTGAAGTCGGCGAACCCGACGAAGCGAAAGCCGCGCCGTTGGCGGATCGTGTGCAGGGTCTCGAGCCATTTCAGGCGCGGCGGCGCCAGCAGCTCGGGCTCGGTGCCCTCGCCCGCGCCATAGATCGCGGCGCCGTTCTCGACCACGAACGGATCGTGGTTGTCGAGGTCGCGCCGGATCGACTCCATCTCGACGCGCGTCTTGCTCGAGCACAGACTCAGCGGCACGCCGAGCCGTCGTAGGCGCTCGATCGCCGGCGCCGCCGCGCGCCATGAATAGTCGTCGTGGTCGAGCAGCGTACCGTCGAGGTCGGTGAAGACGATCCACCGCGGCGCGTCACCGCGCACGCGTCCGCTTTCGGTCGATCGTCGTCACGAGCCTCATCGCGCCCGGATGTTACACGCTGCCTCGAGGCCGACCGCTCGATCGACAGTCACGCAGCGTGGAGGATCAGCAACAGACCCGACACCGCGACCACGGCGCCGGCGATGCGCTGCAGCCAGGTGCGCGCACCGATCGGTAGCTGCTCGGCAGCCCAGCCGATGCCGACGAGGGGCGGTGCGGTGCCGAGGCCAAAAAGCACCAGGACGAGTGCGCCCTTGAGCGCACCGCCGAAGGGGTGCACCGCGCTGGCGCCGGCGCCAGCCGCGGCGGCGTAGGCGGAGTAGAGAAGGCCGCATGGCAACAGGCCCCAGAACAGGCCGAGGGTGAAGGGCCCGACCTTGCGCGCGAGCGCGGCCGCCCGACGGATCGACGCGCCGCCGAGCCCTACGCCGCGGCCTCGCAGGAGGGGCAAGCCGAGGGTCGACAGTCCGCTCAGCAGCAAGACGGCACCGGCGAGCCACATGGCCATGCGGCGTGCCGGGACGACGTCGATCTCGAGCGAGAGCCATGCCGTCACGAAGGCGAAGACGGCGCCGAACAGTGCGTACGACAGGACGCGTCCTGCGTGCAATCGCAGCGCATGGGGTAGACCGGTGTCGCGCGGCGACAGCAGGATCACGAGCGGGCCGCACATCCCGACGCAATGACCCAGGCCGCCGGCGAGACCGGCGAGTAGCATGAGGACGAAGATCGAGTCACTGCTGAACATGGAGCGCCAGCTCGGCCGTCGATTTCGTCGCGGCGTCGCGCAGCGTCACCTGCCAGAGCGACCGCCCCATGGGGCAGGACGGCAGCTGGATTCGACCCTCAAAGGTCCCATTTTCGGCGACCTTCAGCCCCACGATCAGCTCCCCGCCATCGGCTCCGGTCATCTGCATCCCGGGCATCGAGAACTCGGCCTCGATCGGGTCGTCGGCCGGCGCCCGGGACGGCTCGCCAGTCGGCGTGACGACGAGGCGCAGGGTGTCGTCCGCGGCCGGTCTCCGAGGGATTGACTCGACCTCGAAGTCCTGGTTACCGAGGGAGATGGAGCACCGCTGCGCGCTCAGGTCGCACAGTCCGGCATGGGCGGTCGGTGCCAGGAGCCGCCAAACGGCGGTCCCGAGCACGGCAGCGACGACGAGGATTCCGAGCGCGGATCTCAACCCCTGCGGCATGGACGTAGCTTACCCGGAGGCTGGCCGAATGCGCGGGCGAGACCCTCTGCGTGGGCTCGCGGACGGACGCCGAAGACTGCGGCCGGTGCACGGGGTGGGGCGAGGCGTGGATTCGGGCGTCGTCGCCCTACCCCTAGGTGCAGGGAGACCACATCCAATGGGGCGAGGACAAAGCGTAGGCGCCTTCCCATAATGCGGCGTGTAGAGAGTGTCCCGCGCACACAGTTCCCACC
The DNA here is from genome assembly GCA_039194425.1 of Acidobacteriota bacterium. GTDB lineage: Bacteria > Acidobacteriota > Thermoanaerobaculia > Multivoradales > J023 > JAUIJL01. Next base: position 203,810 of record JBCCVZ010000003.1, read on the forward strand.
TTCACTACGCTGCATCGGGCCCTACAGTTTTGAGCACCCAGTCCAGAGATTCCCAGTCCAGAGATCTCCAATCGAGAGATCCCCAGCCGACTCTCTTCGTGTTTCCAGAGTGGACGAACCGACTGCGGGGGATCGCGGTCGTCGGCGTCCTTTTCGGCATCGTCTTCGCGACCCTGGTGGTGGCGGGCGGCTTTTCCCCGTCGACCCTCGCCGTCGGCTATGCCCCGGTGCAGCCCATTCCGTACAGCCATCGGCTGCATGTCGGCGAGCTGGGTCTCGATTGCCGGTACTGCCACAACACGGTAGAGGACACGGCGCGCGCCGCCATTCCGCCGGTGGCCACCTGCATGAACTGCCACGACTCGGTGAAAACCGAGAGCGAGTTGCTCGAGCCGCTGCGCCGGGCCGCGCGCGACGGCACCTCGGTGCGCTGGGTGCGCGTGCACGACTTGCCCGAATTTGTCTATTTCGACCACAGCGCGCACCTGACGGCGGGTGTCGGCTGTGTCTCGTGCCACGGACGCGTCGATCGCATGGACGTCGTACGGCAGGAGGAACCGCTGTCGATGGGCTGGTGCCTCGAGTGCCACCGTGCCCCGGAAGCGCAGCTGCGGCCTTTCGATCGGCTCACCGACCTGGGCTGGCAGCCTTCGGGCGACGCGCTCGCCGCCGGCACCGAGCTGGCGGAGCTACGCGGCATCGCTCCCTCGACCGATTGCTCCACCTGCCATCGCTGACGCCTTCGCGTTCGCCTCCCAAAGGATGAAGATGTCTGATTCGACTCGGCCCCGTTCGCATGCCCACGGCTACTGGCAGAGCCTGGAAGAGCTCGCCGGCGACGAGGCGTTCGCGCAGTCTCTCGCTCGGGAGTTCAGCGAATCCGCGAGCTCGCCTCTCGACGCCGTGTCGCGCCGCGGCGTCTTGCAGCTGATGTCCGCGTCGGTGGCGCTGGCGAGCTTCGCCGGCTGCCGCTGGCCAGTGGAAGAGATCGTCCCCTTCGATCGCCGGCCGGAGGGCTACCAGCCCGGCAAGATCGCGCGCTATGCGACCAGTCTCGTCGTCGCGGGTGTCGCGCGCCCGGTGGTGGTCTCGAGCTACGACGGTCGCCCGATCAAGGTCGAAGGGAATCCCGAACATCCGTCCAGCGCCGGGGCGACCGACGCGCTGACCCAGGCCGAGATCCTGGCGCTCTACGATCCCGACCGCAGCCGCCAGCCGGTGCATCGCGCCGACGGCCTGGTGCGCCGGGCCGACTGGCGCGAGTTCGAGGCCGCAATTCCGCAGCTGGTGGCCGAGGGCCCTGCGACCCGCCTGGCGGTGCTCGCGCGTCCGCATGCGTCGGCGACACTCGAGCGGGTCGCCGGGCGTTTGCTCGATCGATTCCCCGCGCTGCGCTGGTACGAGTTCTCGGCCGGACACGGCGACGGCGAGGCGGAGGGCCTGGAGTCGGTCTTCGGACGGCCGGTGACCGTCAGCTACGACCTGCACCGCGCGCGCATCCTGCTCGACTTCGACGCCGACCTGCTGGTGACTCATCCCGAGGCCGTCGCGAACGCGCGCGGCTTTACCGCCGGCCGGCATCTGCCCGCCGATGGCCACGACGCGTCGATGAACCGCCTCTACTGCTTCGAGCCGCTGCCGAGCGGTACCGGGGCCGCCGCCGACCATCGGGTGCCGGTGGCGCCGTCGCAGATCGTGCCGGCGCTCGGCTCGCTGGCGGCGCGCCTCGTCGCGTCGGGTCGACTGGCGCGTCCGGAGGCCCTGGCGGGCTTCGACTCGGCGGGCATGGGTGTGAACGAGCCGGAGACGCTCCGCGCCACGCTCGACGCCGCGGCCGACGACCTTCTCTCGCACCAGGGCGCCGGACTCGTGGCGCTCGGCGACCGCCATCCGGCCGCCGCCCACGCCTTGGCCCACCGCATCAATGTATCGTTGGGGAATGTCGCTCTCGGCGACGGGACTTCAGACGGCGAGTCGGCGGCCGACGAGCAGGCGCCGGTACGCATTCGCCCGCGCCCCGCGCGCCGCGTGCCGCGAGGGTCTCTCGAGGCGTTGACCGCGCGGCTCGACGCGGGGGAGATCGACTGCCTCCTGATCCTCGAGGGCAACCCGCTGTTCGACGCACCGCCCGATCTCGAGCTTGCGTCTGCACTGGCGCAGTCCAAGCGCACGGTGCACCTGGGCGCCGTGGCCGACGAGACCGCGAACGCCTGCCAATGGCACCTCCCCCTGGCGCACGATCTCGAGTCGTGGGGCGATCACTGGGATCGCGACGGGCGTTTGCTGGCGGTGCAGCCGCTGATCCAGCCGCTGTTCGACGGTCGCACGCCGGCCGAGCTGCTATCGATGTTCGCCGACGAGGCTCCCCGGGCGGCGCACGCGATGGTGCGACAGACCTTCGACGCTCTCTACCAGGGAACCGAGGCCTCGCCGGACAAGGCATGGCGACGCTTTCTGCACGACGGATTCCTCGCAGGGACCGAGGTCCCGGACGGCGCGCTCGGTGATGCTGCGAGACCTCTCGAGGTGAGCGGGCCGATGGACTGGGAGCAGCTGGCGCCCGGCGCATCGACCGCGCAAGGCGTCGAGCTGGATTTGCGTCCCGACTCCAAGGTCTTCGACGGTCGCTATGGCAACAACGGCTGGCTGCAGGAGCTGCCCGACGCCATCACCAAGCTCACCTGGGGCAACGCGGCGCTGCTCGGACCGAGCCTGGCGGCCTCGCTCGGAGTCGAGCACGAGGACCTGGTGAGCATCGAAGCCGGCGGCTCCGAGCTCGCGAGCGAGGCGATCGAGCTGCCTGTCTTCGTGCTGCCGGGTATGGCACGCGACACTGTGTCCGTCGCGCTCGGCTACGGACGGCGCGTCGGCCGCGTCGCCGCTGACGTCGGAGTCGATGCCTATGGTCTGCAGACCGCGGCCGAGCGCTGGACCCGGCGCGGCGTGACCGTGACGCCGGTCGGCGGCAAGGGAGCCCTGGCGTCGACCCAGAACCACTATGCGATCGACAGCCGCGGGCGCGCGGAGCGCACGCGCCGCATCGACCGGCTGGTGCGCGAAGGAACCCTCGAGGACTATCGACACCACCCCGAGTTCGCCCAACACATGGGCCTGCATCACCCGCCGCTGGTCTCGCTGTGGACCGAGCGCGAGGGCGAAGGACACCAGTGGGGCATGGCGATCGATCTCAACTCGTGCATCGCATGCAACGCGTGCGTCGTCGCCTGTCAAGCCGAGAACAACATTCCGGTGGTCGGCAAGGACGAGGTGATCCGGGGACGCGAAATGCACTGGCTGCGGATCGACCGCTACTTCCAGGGCGACCCGGACGAGGCCGGCATCGCGCACCAGCCGATGGCCTGCGCTCACTGTGAGCTCGCGCCGTGCGAGCAGGTGTGCCCGGTCGGCGCCACGATGCACAACGCCGAGGGTCTGAACGTGATGGCCTACAACCGCTGCGTCGGCACCCGCTACTGCGCCAACAACTGCCCCTACAAGGTGCGGCGCTTCAACTTCTTCAACTACAACGAGCATGTCTCCGACCTCGAGCAGCTGGGCAAGAACCCTGAAGTGACGATCCGCGCGCGCGGCGTGATGGAAAAGTGCACCTACTGCGTGCAGCGCATCGAGCATGCCCGCATCGAGGCCAAGAACGACGGCCGTGCGCTGCGCGACGGCGACGTGGTGACCGCATGCCAGCAGGCTTGCTCGACCGACGCGATCACCTTCGGCGACCTCTCCGATCCGGAGAGCGAGGTCTCGGCACTGCACGCGGACACGCGGGCCTACGCCGTGCTCGCCGATCTGAACATCAAGCCTCGGACCGTCTACCTGGCGCGGATCCGCAACCCTCATCCGGATCTGAGCGCTCCGTCGTCCGCGGGCTCCCATGGCTCCCACGGCGCGGCGCACACCGAGCCCGAAGAGGTCCACTGAGGATGAGCACTCCAATGCAGACCATGGTGGTCGACCCGCTCGACAACACCGCCGAAGACCCGACACGGCCGACGCCACTGGTGTTGGGAGGGCACGACTTCACGTCCCTCACCGACAAGGTCTGCGGCATCGCCGAGACGCCTCGGCCGCCGCGCGCCTGGTACATCGCCTTCGCGGTGACCTCGTCGCTGACCGTGATGATGTTCGCGATGATTGCCTACCTGATCTTCAAGGGCATCGGAGTCTGGGGCCTCAACAATCCGGTCGGCTGGGGCTGGGCGATCATCAACTTCGTCTTCTGGGTCGGAATCGGCCACGCCGGCACCCTGATCTCGGCGATTCTCTTCCTGCTGCGCCAGAAATGGCGGACGAGCATCAACCGCTTCGCCGAGGCGATGACGATCTTCGCGGTGATCTGTGCCGGCATCTTCCCGGCGATCCACGTCGGCCGCATTTGGGTCGTCTACTGGCTTTTCCCGGTGCCCAATTACCAGGCGATGTGGCCCAACTTCCGCAGCCCGCTGTTGTGGGACGTCTTCGCGGTCGGTACCTACGCCACCGTCTCGCTGCTCTTCTGGTACACCGGCATGGTGCCCGATCTGGCGACTCTGCGCGATCGGGCGACCAAGAAGTCGCGCGCGATCCTCTACGGCATCTTCGCCCTCGGCTGGCGCGGCAGCCATCGCCACTGGCACCGCTACGAGAAGGTTTACCTGATCCTCGCCGGCCTGGCGACGCCGCTGGTGCTCAGCGTGCATTCGGTGGTGAGCTTCGACTTCGCCGTGTCGCAGATTCCGGGCTGGCACACGACGATCTTCCCGCCCTACTTCGTCGCCGGCGCGATCTTCTCCGGCTTCGCCATGGTCGGCACACTGCTGGTGCCGGCGCGCAAATGGTTCGGGCTCGGCGAGCTGATCACGCTCCACCACCTGGAGAACATGAACAAGATCATCCTCGCCACCGGCTCGATGGTCGGCTTCGCCTACGCGACCGAGTTCTTCATCGCCTGGTACGGCGGCAATCCGAACGAGGCGTTCGCCTTCGTCAATCGCGCGTTCGGTCCCTACGCCTGGGCGTACTGGATCATGGTCTCGTGCAACGTCATCGCGCCGCAGTTCTTCTGGTTCAAGAAGATCCGCACCAACACGCTGGTGATGTGGATCCTCTACATCTTCGTCAACATCGGCATGTGGTTCGAGCGCTTCGTCATCACGGTGACGTCGCTGAGCCGCGACTTCCTGCCCTCGAGCTGGGACTACTACAAGCCGACCGCCGTCGACGTGCTCACGTTCCTCGGCAGCTTCGGCCTCTTCTTCACCCTGGTCCTGCTCTTCATCCGTTACCTGCCGATCGTCGCCATGGCCGAGGTCAAGACGGTGATGCCGGCGGCGCACGTGCACGGCGAGGCGCGCCCCGTCGGTGACTACCACGGCGATATCGACGGCGGCGGAACGACCCGTGCTTCCAAGGAGGTGGCGCCGTGAGCGCTGCGACACCGTCTGCTGCGCAGGCCGCCGATCGCGCGATCTATGGCCTCCTGGTCGAGTTCGAGCATCCCGAAGGACTCGTCGAGGCGTGCCGCCGAGTGCGCGACGAGGGCTTCGAGAGGTGGGACGCATACACGCCGTTCCCGATCCACGGCATGGACCGCGCGATGGGCATTCGCGAGACCCGTCTGCCGAAGCTCATCCTCCTCGGCGGCCTCACCGGGTTGGCCATCGCCCTGCTCATGCAGTGGTGGATGAACGCCGTCGACTACCCGTTCCTGATCAGCGGCAAGCCGCTCTTCGGCCTTCCGGCCAACATCCCGGTCACCTTCGAGCTGACCGTCTTGTGCTCGGCGTTGACCGCATTCTTTGGCCTGTGGGGCCGCAACGGCATGCCGCGCCTCTACCACCCGGTGTTCAAGAGCCGACGCTTCCGTCGCGCGACCGCCGATCGTTTCTTCCTCGTGCTGGAAGCGAGTGATCGCCGCTTCGACCTCCGACGCACGCAGGAGTTCGCCGCCTCGCTCGGCGGAGTCCACGTCCAGCAGCTGGAGGAGTGAGAATGCCCCGCATCTTGGTCTACACAGGCGTCGTCTTGGCCGCGCTGGCGCTGCTGCCGCTGGCCTGGCTCTACCGCGCCCAGGCGACGACCTCGACCGAGCCGCGCCTGCACGTGGTGCCCGACATGGACAACCAGGCCTACCACCGTGCGCAGAGCGCGAGCGCCTTTTTCGCCGACGGTCTCGCCATGCGGCGTCCGGCGGAGGGCACAGTGGCGCGCGACGCGCTGCACGCCGACGACGCGTACCACCTTGGACGCATCGGTGACGCGTGGGTCGAGCGCATTCCGCACGGCGTCGACGAGGCGATCATGTTGCGCGGCCGAGAGCGCTACGACATCTTCTGCGCGCCCTGCCACGGCGGAGCCGGTTCCGGCGACGGGCCGATCGCGCGCCGTGCCACGCAGCTCGCCGAAGGCACCTGGACGCCGCCCAGCGACCTGACGGCCGCCGCTACCCTGGCGCGTCCGGACGGTGAGCTCTTCGACATCGTGAGCCACGGCATCCGCAACATGCCGGCCTACGACGCGCAAATCCCGGTGGCCGACCGCTGGGCCATCGTGGCCTATGTCCGGGCGCTCCAGCGCAGCGCCCACGGCCGCCTGGACGACGTGCCCATGAGCCATCGAGGCGAACTCGAGTAGGAGCCCGACGTGTCGCACGATCGATCGATTCCATCCCTCACGGACGACCATACGACGCTCGACGAGCTCGGGCCGCGGGTCCTGCGCATCGCGGGGGCGGTGGGGCTGCTCGGGCTCACCGTCGCGGCGGTGCTCGGCCAAGCGCGCGGCGACGGCTGGCAGGCGTTCGGCTGGTCGTACCTGCTGAGCTTCGTCTTCTTCCTCAGCCTGTCCCTGGGCGCGCTCTTCTTCGTCGCCATCGGGCACGTCACCGGCGCGGTGTGGAACGTCGTGTCCCGGCGACTCGCCGAGGTCACGGCGGCCAACCTCGTGACGCTGGCGGCGCTCGCGGTGCCGATGCTGCTGCTGGCGCATCGCGTCATGCCGTGGGCTGCCGGTACGAGCCATGCGCCGGCCGAGCTGCTCGCGGCCAAGGAGCCGTACCTGAATCTCGGCTTCTTCTACGCCCGCTGGGTGCTCTACTTCGCCGTCTGGTGCGGCTACGCGCTGTGGTTCTGGAAGCGGTCGGTGGAGCAGGACTCCTCCGGCGACCCGGCGCTGAGCGTGCGCATGTCGCGCAAGAGCGGGCTGTGCCTTCTGCTCTACGCGCTGACAGTGAACTTCGCCGCCTACGACCTGCTGATGGCGCTCGAGCCGTCGTGGTTCAGCACCATCTTCGGCCCCTACGTCTTCGCCGGCAGCTTCGTCAGCTTCATGGCCTTCCTCACCCTGGCCACGTTCTGGCTGCAGCGCCGCGGCAGGCTGCGCCACGCCATCCACGTCGAGCACCTGCACGACTACGGCAAGCTGATGTTCGCCTTCGTCTTCTTCTGGGCGTACCTGGGATTCAGCCAGTACATGCTCATCTGGTACGCCAACATTCCGGAAGAAACGGCCTGGTTCCTCACCCGCCAGACCAACGGTTGGGGCTGGATCGGCCTCGTCCTGGTCTTCGGCCATTTCCTGCTGCCGTTCGCGGGTCTGTTGTCGCAGGCGGCCAAGCGCCGCCGCGCCTCGCTCTTCTTCTGGGCGACCTGGATTCTGGCCATGCACTGGACCGACCTCTACTGGATCGTCATGCCGAACTGGCGAACTGCCGGTCCGGCGATCGAGTGGCTCGATGTCTTGACCTTCGTCGGCGTCGGTGGTCTCTACCTCGCCGGCATCGCCCACCTGGCATCGCGCCAGGCGCTGGTGCCGATGCGCGACCCGCGAATCGACGACTCTCTGGCCTTCGAGAACGCTTAGGAGCCCTGCAGTGAGTTCACGCGATCGACATGTCTTCGTCGCGACCACCGTGCTCGGTGTCGTCGCGGCCCTCCTGGTGGTGGCGACCGTCGGGGTCTTCCTCCAGGGCTGGGTTCTGCGACGCATGGCCGAGGAGGAGAGCCGGAAGGTCTTCGAGCGCCCCTATCCGGCGCTGGAGGCTTACGAGCGCGAGCAGGAGCAGCAGCTCTCGGCCGGCTATCACTGGCTCGACCCGGACGCCGGCCGAGTGCATCTGCCGATCGAGAGGGCGATGGAGCTGGTGGTGGCGGAGCAGGGCGGTCAGGAGGCGAGCCCGTGAACGCACACCGGATGCTTCGTTCGCTCCTTCTCGTGGCCGTCGCCGCGGCGGCCGCGCTGCCGGCCGGCGCCACGAGCTGGCTGCCCGAGGCGGCGGCACATGCGGCCGAAACCGTCGACCGCCACTTCTTCATCTTGTTGGTCTGTACCGGCTCGGTTTTCGTCGCGCTGCTCTTCGCCATCGACCTGCTGCTGGTGATGAATCTGCGCAAGAGCGACGACCAGGTCGGGCGTCCCGGCTGGGATCGCGGCCACTACCGCGCGCTCGCCATCGTCCTGCCGCTGATCTTCGTGGTCGCCACGTTCGCGATGGGAGTCGACGGCTATCTCGACGCGGCGGTGGCGCCGACCGACGCGCTCACGGTGGAAGCGCGGCGCGGGCCCGAGGGCCTGACCTTCCATTACTCGGCCGACGTCGAGGTCGAAGAGCTGCACGTGCCGAGCGAGCGGCCGGTTCGCCTGGTCGTCCAGACCGACGACGTGCCGGTCTCGGTGACGATCCCCGCATTCCGCGTGCGTCGCAACGCCAAGCTCGGATCCGACTCCGAGGCCTGGTTCCAGGCCAGCCTGCCGGGAGATTACGAGCTGCTCGCCGCCGGCCCGAGCCTGGCGTCCTCGTTGCTCTCGCCGGCTCTCGTCACCGTTCATTCGTCGGCCGACTTCGACGAGTGGCTGCTCTCCAAGTCGGACATCTTGCTGAGCTTGCCGCCGCTCGAGGCGGGACGCGTCCTGCTCGAGCGCAAGGGCTGCCTGGTGTGTCACACGACGGACGGCTCACCGCTCACCGGACCGACGTTCAAGGGCCTGGTCGGCCGCGAGAGCCAGTTCGGCGACGGCACCAGCCAGCTCGCCGACGCGGACTACGTCCGTCGCTCGATTCTCGAGCCGAGCGCGCAGGTGGTCGCGGGCTATGAGCCGGTCATGCCGCCGTTCGCCGGCACCATCCGCGACGCCGAGATCGACGCCATCTTCACGTACCTCGAGAGCCTGGCGGACGCCGAGGAGGCACTTTAGATGCAGGGTTCAGCAGCCGCTCCACGCAGCGAGCACGCCATCGATTCACGGCCTTGGTGGGCCACTACCGACCGGCTGCGCATCGCGCGCATCGAGCTCGGCGGGGTGCTCGCCGCGCTCTTGCTCGGCGTGCAGTTCGCCCTCGTGCTCCAGGCCGAGCTGCTCGCCCCTGGGCCGGCACTGGTCGGAACCGGAGCTCTCGGCGGCGCGCTCAGCGCCTACGGCTTGGTCCTGGTCTTCCTCTTCGCCCTGCCGGCGCTGCCGCTGGTCGTCGGCGGCCTGGTGCTGCCGCCGATGGTCGGCGCCGACGACTTCGTCTTTCCCGGGCTCAACCGGCTGACCCTGCACCTCTACGGCGGAGCCTGGGTGCTGATCGCGCTGGCGCTGCTCGGCGGCTCGATCGATCGCACGCTGCGCGGCCTGTCGGCGACCGGTGGCGCGACCTCGTGGACCCTCGCCGTCGCGTCGATCGGTCTCCACCTGCTGGGCCTCGCTCTCGCGTGCAGCGCTCTGAATCTCCTGGTGACGGCCTTCTACGGGCGCTCGGAGCAGTCCCCGCCGACGCGTTGGCCCGTTCTGGTCTGGGGCCTGGTGACCGGCGGCGCGGTGCAACTGGTGGTGTCGATCGCCATCGCCAGCCTCGGTCTGCTGCTGCTCTTCGAGAGCGCGACGGCGGCGCGGGTCTTCGGCGGCATCGCCGACGATCCGTTCGCCTATGAGCGTCTGGTCGACTTCATCCTCCACGCCGGTGCCGCCGTCGTTCTCTTGCCGGCGCTCGGCATCGCCTTCGAGGTTTTCGCGACGTTCAGCCGCAAAGCGCCTGCCGGCGGTCTCTCCAATCCGCTCGCGATGGCTGCGCTCGCGGTCCTGTCGATGGGCGGCAGCGGAATCGCGCTGGTCAGCGACGGAGCGGTCGCCGAGGGCACGTCCGTGGCTCTGGTGGCGGCACACAGCGGCATCGGTCTGCTGGCGCTCGTACCGGCGACGCTGCTGCTCTACAACCTGCTCGCGACACTCGCCGGCGGAGCGATCGAGATCTCGGCCGCCTTGCTCCATGCGTTGAACCTGGTGGTGCTGTGGACCCTCGGCGTGTGGACCGGAGTCTTCCTGGCCACCCTGTCGACGGGTGCGTACCTGCAGGGCTCGCTCTTCGCCACCGCGCAACTCCACTTTCTGCTCGGCGGCGGCGCGATCGCCGGCCTGGTCACCGGCCTCTACTACTGGTGGCCCCGGCTCATGGGCCGCTCGACCAGCGAGCTCCTCGGACGCACGAGCGCGGCGCTGCTCTTCGCCGGATTCCTGCTCGCCTTCGGCCCGAGCCTGGTCGCCGGCAGCCAGGGTCTATCGTCTCTGACCCTCCTCTCCCACGGCGTGGCGGTGACGCTCGAGCGGGTCGCCGCGTTCGGCGGCCTCGTCCTCTTCCTGGGCCTCGTGGTCGTCGGCTGGGACCTGCTCGCGTCGTTGATGCGCGACGCCGCGTCGACCGACAATCCGTGGGGGGCGACCACCGGTGAGTGGCACGACGCGCCCACGGAGACCGACGTCTACGATTTCTACGCCCTGCACTCCGCGGGTGAACCGAGCGTGGTCGTCGAATGACGTCTGTCGCCCCATCGATCCGCTCCGCGGCGCCGGGAGTGGTTCGGCCACCGGTGGTTCGGCCCGTGGCGAACGCGACGCCGGACGCCGGAGCGCGAGAGCGTTCCGCGCGTCCGCGCACGTGCGCGCACTGCGGCCTGGCGCTGGGGCGACATTGGCGGGAGCAGGACGGGCCTTTCTGCTGCTCGGGCTGCCGGACGGTGTACGCCTTGATCCACGAGCAGGGCTTCGAGCGCTACTACGACCTGCGGCAACGGCCCACCGCGCCTCCCGCGGAGCTGCGCGCCGACAGTCTCGCCTGGCTCGACTCGGTGCTCGCGGAGGCGCCGGTGCTGCCGGGATCCACGGTCCGGCGGCTGCGCCTCGATCTCCAGGGAGTTCATTGCGCGGCCTGCATCTGGCTGCTCGAGAAGCTGTTCGAGCGCCATGCCGGGGGACGGCAGCTGCGCATCAATCCGGCGGTCGGCCGCGTCGACATGCTCTGGGACGTCGCCGTCGGCGACTTGCGCGACTACCTGCGCGAGGTCGAGTCGTTCGGCTACCGCTTCGGGCCGCCGCGCAAGGAGGCGCCGCGCCGCTCGCGCGCGCTGCTGGTGCGCATCGGCATTTGCGCCGCGGCGTCGATGAACGTGATGACGTTCAGCTTGTCGTACTACCTCGGGCTGGCGGCCGACGAAGCCGCGCTTTTCGAGCTGCTGGGCCAGCTCAGCCTGGGCTGGGCGACGGTCGCGCTGGCGGTCGGTGGCTCGCCGTTCATCGTGTCGGCGTGGCGCGGTCTCCGGCGCGGCATCGCCCATCTCGATCTACCGATCGCTTTCGGCATGGTGCTCGCATTCGCCGGCTCGACCTGGGCGTATCTCGAGCAGGGGCCGCATGCCGCCTACTTCGACACGATCACCATCTTCGTCACGCTGATGCTCGTCGGTCGCTGGCTGCAGGAGCGGGTGGTTGAACGCAACCGCAATGCGCTCCTGGCATCGGCCGGCGTCGCCGATCTCTTCACCCGCCGGTTCGTGGACGATGTGCCAGAGGCGATTCCGGTCGGCGCGATCGAGATGGGCGACACGCTGTGGATCGCGCCGGGCGACCTGGTGCCGGTGGCGAGTATTCTGCTTCACCGAGCCGCCACCGTGTCGCTCGACTGGATCACCGGCGAGGCGGCGCCGGTCGAGACCGAGCCTGGGGACGTGGTTCCCGCGGGAGCATTCAACGCCGGCTCGCATGGCTTCCGGGTCACCGCCCGCGAGGCCTTCTCCGGCTCGCGGCTCACCGACCTGATCCGCGGCGATCTCGAACGACCGGCAGACGGCGCGGGCTCACGCTCGGGCGGGATCGAGGCGTGGTGGAACCGCGTCGCCTCGGTCTACGTGGCGCTCGTCTTCGTCCTCGCGACGCTTGGATTCCTGGTCGGCCTCGGCGCCGGCCTGCAGCAGGCGATCGAGACCAGCGTCGCGATTCTCGTCGTCACGTGCCCGTGCGCTCTCGGCCTCGGCCTGCCGCTCGGGCGCGAGCTGGCGCACGCGCGGCTGCGCGACCTCGGCGTGTTGCTGCGCGACGACACCTTCCTCGATCGTGCGCTGCAGGTCCGCAAAGTGATCTTCGACAAGACCGGCACCATCACCCGCGGGCAGCTGCGGCTGAGCGACACGTCGGAGCAAACGCTCGACGCGCTCGCTCCGGCCCACCGCGTCGTGCTGCAAAGCATGGTCGCCCGTTCGAATCACCCGGTGAGCCGCTGCGTCGCCGATCGGCTCACAGGCCACCGGAGCGCTCGGGGCCAGGCCGCGCTCACGGTCGGCCCGATCCGCGAAGATCAGGTCCGCGAAGTTGCAGGCCAGGGCCTCGTCTGGCGCGGCGGAACGGGAGAGTACCGCTTCGGCCGTCCGGCCTTCGTGCTGGGGCGTCCAGAGACCGCCGCAAAAGACTCGGCGTCGGACACGTTCCCCGGCGCAGTTCTCGGACTCGACGGCGAGGCGCTGGTGTCGCTCGAGTTCGAAGAGGATCTGCGCCCCGACGCCGCCGACGAGGTCGCGGCGCTGCAGGCGATGGGTCAGTCGGTGTCGCTGTTCAGCGGCGACACGCGGGCCAAGGTGTCGCGCGTTGCCGACGCGCTGCAGCTGCCGGCAGAGCACATCCTGGGCGACCTCTCGCCGGAGCAGAAGGCCGCCGCCGTCGCCGCCCTCGACGACGAAGACACGCTGATGGTCGGTGACGGCCTGAACGACAGCCTGAGCTTCGACGCCGCGTACTGCAAGGCGACACCGGCGGTCGATCGCGCGATCCTGCCGCAGAAAGCTGACTTTTACTTCCTCGGCGACGGCATCGGTGCGGTGCGGCACGCCCTCGAGATGGCGCGCCATCTCCATCGCGTCCAGCGTGGCAACTTGCTCTTCGCCGCTTTGTACAACGTGGTCGCAGTGTCGCTCTGCTTCGCGGGTGTCGTCAGCCCCGTGGTGGCCGCGATTCTGATGCCGCTCAGCTCCGTCGCTGTGGTGACGCTGACCAGCCGTCGCCTCGCCTGGAGGTCGCTGCGATGGACATTCTGATCATCACCCTTTTCGTCAGCCTGCTCCTGGTCGTCGCTGGCCTGGTCCTCTTCGTGCTCCGCCTGAGCGCCGGGGACTTCGAGCACGGAGACCGACTCTCGCTCCTGCCGCTGGAGCAGGACGAAACCCAAGAATCTCAGAAGAACCCATGATGCCAATGTTTCAATCACGAAAGGCCGAGCCCAATGGAAGCCGCAATGGAATCTAGTCAACCGGTGACCCGACGCATCGTGTACGACGACGCGATCGTCCGTGCGTTCTGTCTCGCCACCACGATCTGGGGTGCGGTCGGACTCCTCGCCGGCGTGCTGGTCGCGAGCCAGCTCTCCTTCTGGCAGATGAACTTCGATACGAGTTATCTGCAGTTCGGCCGACTGCGTGCCCTGCACACCAACGCGGCGATCTTCGCCTTCGTCGGCAACATGATGTTCGCCGGTGTCTACCACTCGACGCAGCGGTTGACGCGGGCGCGCATGGCCTCCGACAAGTTGAGTTGGATCCACTTCTGGGGCTGGCAGCTGATCATCGTCGGTGCGGCGATCACCCTGCCGCTCGGTCTGACCCAGAGCAAGGAGTACGCAGAGCTGATCTGGCCGATCGACGTCGCCGTCGTGTTGGTGTGGGTCGTTTTCGCGATCAACTTCTTCTGGACGCTGGCCAAGCGCAACGAGAAGAACCTCTACGTCGCGCTCTGGTTCTACATCGCCACCATCGTCACGATCGCGGTGCTGTACATCGTCAACAACCTGCAGATCCCGACGTCGCTGTTTCACAGCTACTCGGTCTTTACCGGCGTTCAGGACGCACTGGTCCAGTGGTGGTACGGCCACAACGCGGTGGCTTTCTTCCTGACGACGCCGATCCTCGGCATCATGTACTACTACCTGCCGAAGGCGGCCGAGCGCCCGGTGTACTCGTACCGGTTGTCGATCGTCCACTTCTGGTCGCTGGTTTTCCTCTACATCTGGGCCGGCCCGCACCACTTGCTGAACACGTCGCTGCCCGACTGGGTGCAGAGCCTGGGCATGATCTTCAGCCTCATGCTGTGGGCGCCCTCGTGGGGCGGCATGCTCAACGGCCTGCTGACTCTGCGCGGAGCCTGGCACAAGCTGCGCACTGACCCGGTGATCAAGTTCTTCGTCGTTGCCGTCACCTTCTACGGCATGTCGACGTTCGAAGGGCCGCTGCTGTCGATCAAGAGCGTCAACGCTCTCGGCCACTACACCGACTGGATCATCGGCCACGTGCATTCGGGCGTGCTCGGCTGGAACGGATTCATGGCGGCGGGCATGCTCTACTGGCTGGTGCCGCGAATGTGGGGCACCAAGCTCTACTCGAAGCGCCTCGCCGAGGCGCACTTCTGGATCGGCACCTTCGGCATCTTGCTCTACGTCGTCGCGATGTGGATCAGCGGCATCAGCCAGGGTCTCTTCTGGCGCGCGATGGACGCCGACGGCTTCCTCAAGTTCCCGGACTTCATCGAGGGCCTGGTGGCGTCGCGCTTCATGTACCAGATGCGCCTGATCGGCGGCATCGCGTACTTCACCGGCTGGATCATGCTGGTGGTCAACATCTTCGCCACCATCCGGGCCGGTAGCCCGAAGGACGTGGAGATCGAAGTGCCGGTGGAGAAGGCCGAAGAGCCCGGATTCTTCAGCCTCGTCTTCTCGCCGCCGGTGCTGATCTCGAGCGTCGTCATCCTGGCGACGATCGTGCTCGGCGTGTCCGGCATCGTGGCCAGCATCGTCACGCTGGTGTTGATCGAGGTCTTGGTCATCGGCATCATCCTGCTGTACGCCAAGAACCGCTCGGGCGGCAACTGGCACGACCTGGTGGAGCGCAACTGGGCCGCATTCACCGTGCTGGTGCTGGTCGCCGTCCTGATCGGCGGTCTCGTCGAGCTGGTTCCGACCATCGTCAAGTATGGCAAGGCCGACGCCGCGGCGATCGCGCACACCGAGCCGCCCGAGGAATACGACTTCATCCAGCGCCCCTACAGCCCGCTCGAGCTCGAGGGTCGCGATGTCTACGTCGCCGAAGGGTGCTACGTCTGCCACAGCCAGATGATCCGCACCTTCCGGCACGAGGCGCTGCGCTACGGCGAGTATTCGCGCCTCGAGGAGTACGTCTACGACACGCCGTTCCTGTGGGGCAGCAAGCGCACCGGACCGGATCTCCACCGGGTCGGCGGCAAGTACGCCAATCTCTGGCACTACTTGCACCTCAAGGACCCGCGCTCGACCTCTCCGGGCTCGAACATGCCGAACTATGCATTCCTCGCAGAGTCGAGCGTCGACCGCGACCAGACCGACGACAAGATGCGAGCGTTGCGCACCATCGGAGTGCCGTACACCGACGAGCAGATCGCCGACGCCGTGGCGCTGCAGGAAAGCCAGGCGCAGCTGATCGTCGACGATCTCGCGGCGCAGCAGGTGGAGCTCGATCCGGGCTCCAAGATGACGGCGCTCATCGCCTACCTGCAGCGTCTCGGGCGCGGCCCGCAGCCCGTCGGCCCCGAGCCGGTGCTCGCGGCCACCCCGGCAGCCGACACCCCGGCCACGGACTCCGCCGCCGATGCGGGCGCCGACGCCGACGCCGGCACCGACGCCGGGACCGAAGCAGCTACGGAATCAGACCTCACGGACACGGACGCGGACCCGGTGGCCTCGACCCCGGTGGCCTCGACCACGGAAGGGTAGTCAGATGTATCAAGAGTTCTACGCCAACAGCCACCTCTTGGTCTTGCCGGTCATCGCCCTGAGTCTCTTTGTCGCGGCCTTCATCGCGATCCTGTATTGGGTCTTCGTGCACCTCCGCGACAGCTCGGTGCCGGACTACATGGCCAACCTCCCGCTGACCGATGGCCCCGTCGTCGACGATGGGAGCTCGGAGGCATCGCGCAATGAGTGAGCAAGGGAAAGTCCGCGAACACTCGTTCGACGGCATTCAGGAATTCGACAACCGGCTGCCCAACTGGTGGCTGTGGATCCTCTACGGCTCGATCGTGTACTCGATCGGCTACTGGATCCTCTTCCACACGCTGGAAGTCGTGCCGCATCCCACCGGCCGTTACGAGGCCGACATGCGCGCGGCCGAGGAGGCTCAACTCGCCAATCTGGCGGCCGGCGGCGTGACCAACGAGAGCCTGGCCATGATGGCGACGATGGACGACATGATCGCCGAGGGCCGGGAACACTTCGTGACGTATTGTGTCGTCTGCCACTCCGATCAAGGTCAGGGCCTCGTGGGGCCCAATCTCACCGACGAGTACTGGATCCACGGCGGCTCGCCGATGGATATTCGCCAGACCATCATGGACGGCGTACCGTCGAAAGGCATGGCGGCCTGGGGCGGTCAGCTCGGACCGCGCCGCGTCGACCAGGCGGTTGCCTACCTGTTGACCATCCGCGACACGAACGTCGAGGGCAAGCCGCCGGAAGGCGAGCTCTACGTTCCCGCCGCGGCGGCGGACGACGCGGTGGAGGAGGGGACCGAGGCCGGTCCGGCCGAAGCCGGCCTGGCCGACGACGGCTCGGCCGAGGAAGCTTCGGCCCCCAACGACGCGGAGGCGTAGCTCACCAGCCGCCCGCGGGCGGCGTCAACACCGACCGAAAGAACGACGAACCATGTCCGCGACCGCGAAGGGGGCGTCCCAGCGACGCCCCGACCTCGACACCCTGTACTCGGTCAACGCCGACGGATCACGCAACTACCTGTACCCGGCGGATGTCGCCGGGCGCTGGCAGGTCCGCCAGAAATACATCTGGGCGGTACTCATCGCCATCTACGCGGGGCTGCCCTGGATCACCATCGGCGGGCATCCCGCCATCCACATCGACCTGGCGTCTCGCAACGCCTACCTTTTCGGACTGACGTTCACGAATCAGGATTTCTTCCTGATGTTCTTCGTCGTCACCGGCATCGGCTTCGCGCTCTTCGTCACCACTGCCCTCCTGGGCCGAATCTGGTGCGGCTTCGCCTGCCCCCAGACGGTGTTCATGGAGGGCGTGATCCGCAAGGTCGAGCGCTGGATCGAAGGCCCCAGGACGACCCGCATCCGGCGCGACGAGGGGCCGTGGACCTTCGACAAGACCTGGCGCAAGGTCGCCAAGAACCTGGCCTTCCTGGCTATCGCCTACCTCGTGGCGCACATCTTCCTGTCGTACTTCATTCCGGTGCGCGAGCTGCTCACCGTGGTACGCACTCATCCCGACGAGAACATGCTCGCCTTCGGCTGGACGATGTTCTTCACGACGATCTTCTTCATCGACTTCGCCTGGTTCCGGGAGCAGACCTGCCTCATCATCTGCCCGTACGGTCGGCTCCAGTCGGCGCTCATCGACCAGGACACGGTGATCGTCGGCTACGACGCGGAGCGCGGCGAGCCACGCTCGAAGAAGAAGAACGACGGTGGGGACTGCATCGACTGCTACCGCTGCGTCGCGGTCTGCCCGACCGGCATCGACATCCGCAACGGTCTGCAGATGGAGTGCATCGGCTGCACGCGGTGCATCGACGCCTGCGACGACATCATGCGCAAGATCGGCAAGCCCGAGGGGCTCGTGCGCTACGATTCCCAGCGTTCGTTCGACGGCGGCGAGAGGGCTTCGCTGGCTCGGCCGCGCGTCTTTCTTTACGCCATCCTCGGCGTGATCGGCTTGACGGTCGCGGGATTCTCGATCGCCGACCGCGATCCGTTCCACGCCAACGCGCTCCGTGCCCAGGGCATTCCGTACATGCTCGAGGGCGAGCGCATCCGCAACCTTTACTCGATCCATCTCCAGAACAAGACCAACGAACCGATCACTCTCGAGATCATGGGCGACGAAGCCGTCGCGCCGGGGATCGAGTACCTCATTCCTCAGCCGAGCGTGGTGCTCCAGGCGCTGGAGGACCACGAGGTTCCGGTCTTCGCGTATCTGAACCGCGATCAGTTCGACGGCTCGTTCCCGCTCGACCTCGTCGTCGCCGACCCGTCGACGGGCGAGATCCAACGTCTCACCGTGACCTTCCGAGGACCGTGACCATGCAAGGCATCATTACCCTGCGCGAGTGGTTCCGCGAGAATCCCTGGATCTGGCTGATCCTGCTCTTCCTGCTCTTCCTGGCGGCCAACGCGGTCTTTCTCAAGATCGCGATGAGCCTGCCGCTGGAAGAGATTCCGACCTGACCGCAGCCCGGGTCCCGCGGCCGGGTGCTCTCAGCGCCGAGGCGACGAGTCGTCGGCCGGCTCGGCCGCGATCGCGCGCTCGACCAGGCTGCGCAACTCCTGCATCTGCAGCGATCCGAGGCCCTGTCCGACGTACGACGCGCCGTAGACCAGGGCGCTGAGGATCAACGCCAGCGGGGTCAGGTACAGACCCCAAGGCTCGGAGCCGACCATCCACTGGGAGGCTCCGTACATGATGCAGCCGATCGCCAGCGAGACGCTCGTGGCGTAGAGGGCGAGGTAGAGCGTCCACACGTGCGGATGCGGCCCGAAGCGGGCGCGCAGCACGGTGCCGTCGCCGGAGTCCCGCCTCTCGGCGTCGATCGTCAGCTGGGGCGACCAAAACCGGACGGTGTCCTCGTGGGGCGTCAGCTCGATCCGGCCCGAGTCGAGCACCATGCCCATCGCGTCGTCGCTCTCGGCGAGCGCCGCGCGCACGCGGTCGAGAACCGAGTCGACCTCGAGACTCGTCGTGAGCTCGAAGCGCGGGCGGAGGTGGGCCTTTCGGTCGAGCGATGCAGGGTCGGGTTTCACTCATCGCCTCCGATCTTCAGGGGTTCGACAGCCCTGAATCGTACCAGTGAGCCGAGTCGTCCGAACACGACAAAGGGACCGCCCCGAGGAGCGGCCCCTTGCTGCGGACGGCGCTCTGCGCGCGTCGACACGCTCAGAAACGACGGCCGAATCCGAAGCCCCAGACGATCGGGTTGATGTCGACATCGACCTCGACCGTGCCGAGGGCACCCGGCGTTTCGATGGTGGCGTCGGTCTGAAGATCGAGGTACTTGACGTCGAAGTTCAGGAACCAGTCGTCGTTCAGGCCGACATCGACGCCGAGCTGGCCTGCGAGGCCGACCGACGAGTCGAGATCGACATCGCTGGAACCGCCCGCTGCGGCCTCGAAGGAGGCCGATGCCTCCTCATCGAAGAAGAGCGTGAAATTGACGCCGAGGCCGACGTACGGCCGGATCCGCGCGTCGGGCGCGAAGTGGTACTGGAGCAGCAGAGTCGGCGGCAGGACGTCGCTGGTGACGATCTCGCCGAGCGCCGACAGAGAGCCCTCGGCGCTGACGTTGTGCTCCGAGGTCGCGAGAATCAGCTCGAGACCCCAGTTGGGGCGCACGAAGTAGGTGATGTCGAGCTCGGGCACGGTGTCGTCGTCGACACTGACACTGGAGCCGCCGATCGCCGACCCGTTCGAGCGCACCGCCGAGCTGCTGTCGTCGGGGGAGACGTTGATCCCGCGAAGGCGGATCAACCAGTCGCCGGTGTCGGCGGAGGCCGCGAGCGGAGCGAAGGTGAATGCGAACGACGCGACCAGAGTGGCCGCGAGAAGGCGCCGTGCCAGAGAGGTCCTGGGTGTCATGACGCTGGTCTCCTATCCATTGGACCCGGTCCGCGGCGCCGGCCAGAGACCGGCGTCCGAGCTCGGGTAAGCACATGAAGCGGAAGGCGCGAACGGCTCGTTCGCGCCGTCGACAGGTCGAGATTAGTGCTCGGTCGGGCCCCTGAGATCACCCGCCGGGGTGGGTCTCTCCACACCGACGAGTGAAGCGCGCCCCACCTTTTTGCGAGTGGCGTTCTCGGGCTCGTCGTCCGCTGTTACCATGCCGCGATGACTACGCCCCCTGCTGCCGAGCCCGCGCCCCGCCGCCGCCCCTTCGAACGCTTCCTGGCCTTCGTCGAGTGGCTCGGCAACCTGCTGCCGCACCCGGTCACGCTCTTCGCTCTCTTCGCCCTGTCGGTCGTTGTAGTCTCGGCGATCGCCGCCGCTCTGGGACTGCAGGTCGAGGATCCACGACCCAGCTCCGCGGGGCAGCTGCTCACCGTCAGCAGCCTCATGACCGGCGACGGCGTGCGCTGGATCAGCCAGAGTCTGGTCACCAACTTCACGGGCTTCGTACCCCTCGGCACGGTGCTGGTCGCTCTGCTCGGCGTCGGCGTGGCGGAGAAGTCGGGTCTGCTCACCACGGCGGTCCGCGCCCTCGTGCTCGGCGCTCCCAAGAACCAGGTCACCTTCATCGTCGTCTTCGCCGGTGTCTTGAGCAACACCGCGAGCGAGATGGGCTACGTCGTTCTCATCCCGCTGGCCATGGCGATCTTCCACTCGCTCGGCCGTCACCCGCTCGCCGGCATGGCCGCCGCGTTCGCCGGCGTGTCCGGGGGCTACTCGGCCAACTTGCTGATCGGCACGGTCGACCCGCTGCTCGCCGGCATCACCGAGGAGGCGGCTCGCCTCATCGATCCGCAGTACGAGGTGCATCCGGCGGTCAACTGGTACTTCATGGTCGCCAGCACCTTCTTGGTCACCGCGGTCGGCTGGTTCATCACCGCCAAGATCGTCGAGCCACGTCTGGGCCAGTACGACGACTCCGAGGCGTCGGAGGATCTCGGCGAGTCTGCCGCCATGGCGGAGGTGACTTCCCTGGAACGCAAGGGGCTGCTCGCTGCCGGAATCAGCGCTGCCCTGGTCTCGATCGGAATCCTCGTCGTCGCCGGACCGAGCATCCCGGGAGCAGGCCTGTTCAACTGGCTGCCCGGCTGGGGCGTGCTGCGCAATCCGGACCTGACGGCCACTGGCCCCGAGGTCTTCCGCCCGCTCCTGCGCAGCGTCGTGCCGCTGATTGTGGTCTTCTTCGTGGTCCCCGGCTTCGTCTACGGCCGTGTCGTCGGCACGATGAAGAACGACCGCGACGTCATCGACGCGATGGCGGCCGCGATGCGCAGCATGGGTCTCTACATCGTCCTGGTGTTCTTCGCCGCCCAGTTCGTGTCGTTCTTCAACTACTCGGGCCTCGGTCAGATCCTGGCCGTGCTCGGCGCCGAGACTCTCGTCGCGCTCAATCTCGACAACCCCGCCGTCTTCCTGCCCTTCATCTTGATGTGCTGCTTCGTCAACCTCATGCTCGGCTCGGCGAGTGCGCAATGGGCGGTGACGGCGCCGATCTTTGTGCCGATGCTCATGACCGTCGGCTACAGCCCCGAGGTGATCCAGGCCGCGTACCGCATCGGCGACTCGTCGACCAACGTCATCACGCCGATGATGAGCTACTTCGGCCTCATCCTCGCTGTCGCCACGCGCTACAAGAAAGACCTCGGCATCGGCACCATGGTGGCGACCATGCTGCCGTACTCGATCGCCTTCCTGATCGGCTGGATCAGCCTCTTCTATCTCTGGGTCTTCGTCCTCGGCCTGCCGGTCGGGCCGGGAGCCCCGACCGTCTACCCGGCGGGCTGAGCTCGAACCGGGCCGACCTGAACCAGCAACGCCCTCTCACGTAGCATTTGGGAGGCTCGACGAATCCGGCGAGCCTGGTCATGAGAGGTTTGTCGATGAACGAAGAGAGATTCATGGTCCCGGCCCGCGGCGTCTTTATGGCGAGCTTGTGGCTGGGCTTCACGGCCGCGCTACCGCTCGTGGCCATCGCGCAGGGTGACGCGCTGCAGGACGACGGTTCGACTCGCACGACCGTACCGACACCAGCGGACGGTGCGGCCAGGGAGCCTGGAGACGGGCGCGACGACGATGCCGTCCGCGAGGCTAAACCCGCAGTCGTCGAGGAAGAGATCACGGTCACCGCCCGCAAGCGAGAGGAGGCGCTCGCCGAGGTGCCGATCGCCATCACTCTTCTCGACGGCGAGATGATGCAAGACTTCAACATCTCCGATCTCTCGGAGCTCTCGCTCAGCGCCACCAACTTCATCCACAGCGAAGACGTCAACAGCTTCGACCGTTTCATCGTCCGTGGCCTCGGCACCACGGGCTCCAACCTCGGCTTCGAGGAGGCGGTCGGTCAGGTGGTCAACGGCTACTACTTCAGCCGCAGCCGCTTTGGACGCACCATGTTTCTCGACGTCGAGCAAGTCGAGATCCTCAAGGGGCCGCAAGGCGCTCTCATCGGGAAGAACAACAGCGTCGGCGCGATCAACATCACCACCCGCAAGCCCGGCCAGACCTTCGGCGGTTACCTGACGACGACCTACGACATCGAGGACGGCGAAGGTTACACCGTCGAGTCGGCGGTCGACGTGCCGATTTCCGAGGCCGTGAAGACGCGCCTCGCCGTCCGCTTCGAGGATCGCGACGGCTGGGTGCGGAACTTGGGTACCGGCCGCAACGACCAAGAACGCGACGACTTCACCGCCCGCGGGATTCTCGACTGGCAGGTGAACGACACTCTGCACGCCGAGCTCATGGTCCAGATCGGCGACCTGCAGCGCAGCGGCCGTTCCCGCGAGATTTACAACTGCGTGGGCGATGCCACCTCGCCAAACCCCCGTGATCCGGCCGAAGACTGCCTGTTCAACTCCGAGAAAGATGTCCTATTCCTGATCAACGGCGAGCCCAGCCGCGAGCCGCACGACACCGAGTACTCGATGTTCGGCTTGACCCTCAACCAGTACTTCGACCACGGTTTCCTGAGCTACCTGGGCAACGTGGCGGCGTACGACTCACGGGACGACTGGGATTCGGACCACAGCGATCTCGAGTGGACCCACATCTTCGTCCGCGACGACTGGCGGCAGACATCGCACGAGCTTCGCTTCACCTCGGTGGGCGGCGAGACGCTCGACTACATCGCCGGTCTCTACTACGGCGACCAGAGCAACGATTTCATCCAGTCGTTCATGTTCTGCCGGGGGCCGTTCGGGCTGTGCACCGGTGGCACCACGAATCCGAGCTTTCGCGGTCTGCAGCGCCACGGTTGGTCGACCCTCGAGACCGAGACACTGGCGTTCTTCTCTCAGGTCGACTGGTACCTGACCGATCGCCTGACTCTCACGCTCGGCGGACGTTACACCGAGGAGGACAGGGCCACGGACTCGAACGCCACAGTCCTGACGCCATATGCCCTCGAGGTGCCCGGAAACCAGGTCGACTGCCCGAACATCGAGGACGAGCTCGACGGCGTCGGCCTGCCGATCGACTTCGACTGTGGACCGGCCCGCTTCACCAGCTCGGGCTTCTTCGACCGTTCGGAATCGGACTTCAGCCCCAACGTGACGCTACGCTTCAGCCCCTCGGAAGACGCGATGGTCTACGCGACCTATTCCGAAGGCTTCAAGAGCGGCGGCTTCCAGTTCCCCAACTACGTGCCGCAGACGGCGCTCACGCGGGAGCTGGTCGAGTACGACTCCGAAAGCACGGTCCATCTCGAAATCGGCGGCAAACGAACCCTCGCCGACGGCCGTGCCCGGCTCAACTGGGCTGCGTGGTCCACCGACTTCAAGGACATTCAAGTCTCTGCCTTCGATGCGGTGACCGTCATCCAGAACGTCAACAACGCTGCGCAGGCCAACTCCACCGGCCTCGAGGCCGACGTCGTGGTCCGCTTGACCGACCGGACGATGCTCGCGGCGTCGGCAGCGTGGACCGACGCGGAGTACGACGACTTCCCGAACGGGCCGTGCTACCCGGGCCAGACTCCGGAACAGGGCTGCGTCTCGACCACGTTCCCCAATGGCACCGAGACCGAAGTCCAGGACCTCGCCGGCACCCCGCTCGCCTATGCGCCTGAGTGGCAGTTCAACGTGCGCCTCCGCGGCGAAGGGATTCCGGTCAGCAGCAAGCTGGCACTCGTCTATGACCTGTTCTACTACTGGATCGACGACGTCCACTTCAAGCTGACCAACGACCCCCTCGACACCCAGGACGCCTACGGCAAGATCAACGCGTCGGTCAGCCTCAGCTCGCGCACGGCCGGCTGGACGGTGGCCTTGATCGGCAAGAACCTGACCGACGAGTTGACTTCGAGTCTCGGCGACTCGACTACCGGAGTCGGTCAAGTCGGCGACATCGGTCCGACGCCCAACTACAAGTTCGCCGACCCGGGACGCCAGATCGCCCTCCAACTGTCCTACCAGTTCTGACGGTTCGAGTGTCCAGAGCCAGGCCAAGAGCTCGGCGGTTCGCCTTGCCAGTGACGATGCCGACCTCCCGAGCCGCCGCTGAGGCGCCCGTGGCGAGCGCGCCGAATGCTGGGCGGCCTCTCGCTGTCGGGCTCCTGGCCCTCCAGCTCGTCGTCCTGGCGCTGGCTCTGCCGGCCTACGAAGGTCCAGACGAGCCGTTTCACCTGGGGCGTGCTCGCGTCGCCGCCGGGCAGGCTCTCGATCTGCACACGATCGACGAGACACTTCTGACGTCCCTGCAGGCTTCACCCTGCGGGCCCGATCTCCAGCGCACCGCCGGCTGCCCCGCGTACGGTGCGGGCAGTGCCTGGTGGAACGCTCTCGAGCCGGTCGATGCGGTGTTCGGTGCAGGTTCACAGGGCGCCTCGGCTCAACGAATCGGGAACTACCAGATCCACCAGCCGCCGCTCTACTACACGGCCGCTGGCGTGCTGCTGCGAGCGCTCGACGGCGTCGCGGGTCCGTTGGCACCGCGTCACCAACTCGTCGCGCTGCGACTCCTCTCCGTGCTCTGCGTGCTTTCGGGCGTCGCGTGGGCGCTGCGTCGTCTCGATGTCGCGTGCGGGTGGTTGCTCGTGATGTTGCTCTTTCTCCCGGGTGCCGGAGAGGCGTTGGTCCGAGTGGCCAACGATGCGCCGCTCTTCGCCTGGTCTGCCGGCTTTCTGCTGTGGGCGAGGCCGCGCACCGACGGCTCTCGACCGCATGCTCTCGGACTCGGGGCGGTCGCGGCGGTCGGCCCCATGCTGAAGCTCACCGCGGCGCCGATTCTGGTCTACGTCGCGGCCGACCGATTGCGACGTGGCGATGTGCGTGGTGCACTGGCCGTCGCGCTCGGCGGCGCGGTGATCCTGCCGATTCAGATCGCCCGCGGCTGGGCCTGGGGCGGCACACTCGAGATGGCGGCGCCGGGCCGCGAGTACGACACCTGGATCGAGCCCATCGTGGGCATCGCGCACAGCGCCTATACATTCTTCAAGACGGCGCTCTGGCTCGGTGGCTGGAGTGTCGTCAAGCCGCCGGTCTGGATTCTCGTCGCGGCCGTCGCCGTCGTCGGGGCAGGCCTGGTGCGTGCGCGGCCTCGAATCGAACGCGGAAGCTGGGTGTGGCCACACCTCGCCGCCGGCATCGCGGCGACGGCGGGATTCGTGGCCTTTGCGCTTGGCAAGGAGCGTCTCTTCGGCGTTTGGGGCGCGGTCGGCGGCTGGTATTTCTGGAGCTGGTCGCCCTGGTTGATGCTCGCCTGGCAGGAGTGCACCCGACCCCTCGAAAGGGACCGACCGAGCGGTGACCGCTTGTGGATCGGCGGTGCCGTCACCTTCGTGCTGGTCATCGGCCTCACCTGGCTGCGGTCGGTCGACGCAGTCTACGGCGGGGTCTGAGGGGCCTGCGGCGCAAGGCGCTAGGAGACGGCCGCGGCGGCCTGTCCCGTCACCGCTCCCGGAGCTCCAGGCTCTCGAGCTCCTGGAGCAGGAGGCTCGGCTCGACGCCGACACCGTGGCCCTCTTCCAGATCGTCGAGGTAATGGTCGAGAAGCGCCAGTGGCGAAAGCAGGGGGGCCCTCGGACCTGGCGGCCGGAGGGTGCGAACGAAGGCGTCGAGAGCGCGGCCCAAAGGCTCGAGGCCGACCACAGTCGAGGCGTCGCGGATGCTCGAGAGCCGGTTCCGGGCGGATTCCAGCGCCTCGCCATCGTTGTTCGCTTCGAACCGCGCGAGCGCCTGGCGAACTTCCGGAAGCTGGCTGCGGACCTCGGCGGCGAAGCCGGCGACCAAGGTGGGATCGAC
This sequence comes from Acidobacteriota bacterium, assembly GCA_039194425.1. GTDB lineage: Bacteria > Acidobacteriota > Thermoanaerobaculia > Multivoradales > J023 > JAUIJL01. Next base: position 230,042 of record JBCCVZ010000003.1, read on the forward strand.
GTACATCGACATGGCGTCTCCTCCGGCCGAGTAGCCGGCCTTGGCCTCGTCGAGCAGCGGCGCTGTGGACGGGGCGGTCCGACTCGAGACCAAAATCTTCTTTCTGAGCAACCCTCGTGCCAGATCGAGAGTCCGGTCGATCGCCCGGATTTGCTCATTCTTTTTGAATCTTCGGTCTCGGAACGACAGAAATAGGGTGGGAAGAACTCCCATCCTGGGAGTTCTTCCACGCGCTTGAGCCGTATGGGTGATCTTTTCGCCCTCAGGATCGACTCGCAAACCTGAGGCACGAAAGAACACAAGGGCTGGTCGATGGTGGTCCGACTGGAGCTCAGACCCCTCGCGTCATGGTTCGCTCAACGGCGCAGTCGCCGACCAACGGGAGGTATCGCCGGATTCGAAGCCGTCCATGAAGATCGGTTCCGCAAGGACCGGCTCCGGCAACACGGTCAGCCCCACGACCGCGTCGGCGCAGTTGCTGTCGAGCGTGCAGATCTCATAGATCAGGACATCGATGCGCTTGGAGCTCGGCTCCTCGTTGGGTCGATAGGTGATGGATCCTTCGATCACCTCGGCGAGTCCGTGAGCGGGCGGAGAGACGATCTGCAGTGTCGCCGGATCGAGCCCCGAGGACAGCCCGAAGTCGTTGACCAAGACGTCGATGACGACCGCACCGATGCCCGTGGCCGTGACGCGGTCCGGGTTCGCGACGATGGTTTCTGTCGCCAAGGGCGCTCGCAGTGCGGTCGAGACGAGCGGGACGTCGTCGGACGTACCCTGCTCCCGGGTCGACAGCACGAGATCGTGGAAGCTGAAGGGCTCGACACCCACGTTGCGGACCGTGACTCGGACCTGCTCGCGGTCTCCAGGAGGGATCTCGAGCATTCCGTCGACCGGAAGGCCCGGTGCCTGACCATCGAGACTCAGCCCGGTCTGGGGAGAGGTCATGTCTGAAACCATGGCTTCGACCCTGAAGTCCAGGGTGCTGGTGAAGGGCGTCGGATTCTCCACCTCGAGTTGAAGCTCGATCGCGTTGTCGCCCGGCAACACCACCCGGGTCCTGCTCAATGCGACCTCGAAGTCGGCAGGCAGTGGCTGCGCACACTCCACGGTGTTCCTCGTGTCTTGCACGGACCCTTCGGAGATTCGGGTGCCGCCGCTGGCGGTATCGGTTCGGGTCACTTGATAGCAGGCCACGTCGCCGTGGGCCATGAATCCCTGCGGACGCTCGATTCGAACGGCTCGTTGGACGCACATTTGGGCCGGCACCTGGACCGCCAGGGGAGGCGGGTTCCCGGTCACCGGGTCCGAGAAGCTGGTCGGACCGGCGACGGTGCAGCGGGTAGGGAGAGCCGGCAGGGGGCTGAACGTGAGCTCGAAGATCCTGGTGGTGGTCGAGTAGTTGCAGACCTCGATGCTCACCACGCGGTCGTCGTCGTTCAGGCAGTAGGGCCGATCCCACGGAACGCTGAGGTTGTCCTTGCACTTTCCGTCGACGGAGGCTTCGAACAGGCTCTGGGCTTCCTGGCTGGTCAGCAGACGACGGAACAGCTCGAGCTCATCCAGCTTGCCCGAAAAGTCGGCGAAGAAGCTCATCGCTTTGCCGATCAACATCGGTTCGTCGTTGCTGATGCTGATGCTCGGCGGCTCGAAGAGCGTTTCAGTGTTGAAGAGCACACCATCCATGGAGAAGAAGATCAGCTGTTGTGTGCGGTCGACCGAGATCACCATGTGCGTCCAGGGTAGGACCTTACCTTCGTCGACCGCGTACTGGAGGTAATAGCTCTCGCTGTTGATCCGGAGGTACAAACCGTTCGATGCAGGGACGGTGGGGATGATGTCCCAGAAGAGCTCGAATCCGCGCTGGGTGGCGGCGTCGTACTTGGCCAACACGGTGCCGAGCGGTGGGCCATCGAGCTCTTGGATCCAGAAGTCGATGGCGAAGTTGTCGGTGCCGAAGTCGAGCTCGGGGGCGTCGGGCACACTGACATGGCCGCCATCGAGCTCGATCGCGCCGGCCACTCTTCCCGGTACCGGCAGGGCCGCTCCGAGATGGTCTCCGTTGTTGCCGGCGACGAGATCCGCGCTGACGACTCCCAGCGTCTCGTCGAACGGTGCCCAATAGGTCATGCCTGGCGGGGGCGCGAGGCATGGCTCCGTGCCGCATCCGTCCTCCTCGGCAATTAGCACCAGCGCAAGTTCATTCGACCCTCCCATCCATTGAGTCCCGGGTGCCTGGCTGGCCCGGGCCGATCCGGGAGCGCCGTGGACGGGATCGGTCGCCCCGCACTCCCAGGCGAAGTCGTCGGGAGCGGTGCCGGTCTCGAAGATCTCGATCCAATAGGTGCCTCCGGCCGTCAGCTGACAGCTGCCGGAGAGATCGAGGGTCAGCTCGAAGACGTCGAGCGGGCCGAAGTCCCGCAGGGTATCCACCCGCGAACTGGGGGCGATCGACGTTTCGGAGCATCCGGCGATTGGAGCGGGACCGGGAAGTCCGAGGCTGCCGTCGTAGAGGTTGACCTCGAACGCATCGCTCCCGGGGTAGGTGTTGCTGTTCCAGTAGACGCCGGTGAATCGGACCTGTGTCAAGCGAACATCATGGAGGGGGCCGAGCACGAAGTTTTCTGCGACCGAGCTGGGGTTTCCGCGGTCGGAGATCACCACACAGACTCCGTTGGGCTCCTGGCTGAGAATCGCTTGGCCCGGGCAGGGATTGGGGGCGTCGAGGCACGTGACGAAGGCATCGTTGGTCCCGCCGCCGAAGTTCGGTTGGACAGGCAAGGGCGGCGGCGAAGGAGGGAACGTGGGGAAATCCATCGACGCCGTGTCGCCGGTCAAGCAGGGGCCAGTCGGCCCCAGGGCGATCCCCCGAGCGCTGTCGAGATCTGAGCCCCCGAGGTAGGTCGAGAACGAGAGACTCTTGCCGTCCGGATCGAGCCGTGCCAAGAAGGCATCCGTCGGGCCGTCGAGCATGTCGTCTAGAGGGTCGACCAGGGGAAATCCGTCCATCCTCGTCGAGGACGTGCTGCCGGTGATGTAGACACTCCCGTGCGAATCAATGGCGATGTCGTTGGGACGATCCTCGCTGGAGCCGCCGAAGAACGTGGAGTAGATCAGGCCAGTGCCCGTGGCATTGACTTTCATCACCACCGTGTCGATGGGGCCATCAAAGGTCCCGTCGTAGGCGTTGGGCGTGGGCGGAAAGCCCGACCCTTCGGACGGTGCCGCGACATGCGCCTGACCGTCGCTGTCCACCGCGACAGCGAGCTGCCGGTGGCCGGAGCGAGGAGAGATCCCGTCGAGGAAGGTCGAGTAGACGAGGGTCGAGCCATCGGGGCTCAGCTTGCTCAGAAAGGCAGTGTCGGTGCCATCGTAGATCTGATCGTATGACCCTGGTGTGGTCGGGAATCCCATCGATTGGGTGCGCCCGACCACGTAGGCGCTGTCTTGGTCGTCGAGGGCGAGGGCCATGGGCTCGTCGTAGCCGGCGCCGCCGAGAAACCTGGAGTACAGCAGCGGGCTGCCGAAGGACTGATCGAGCTGGGTGACGAAGACATCCCAGCTGCCGGCATGGCTCGGGCCCATCGTTGTGGGAAACAACGGGTCGTCGGTATTGCCGACGATGAATACTCGGCCGTCCGCCGTCACCGCGAGATCTTCCGGCTGGTCGTCCCCAAGGCCGCCGAGATAGGTGGACAGGAGCAAGTTGCCGGACGGGCCGAGCTTGACCACCGCGGCGTCGTCCGCACCGCCGGAAAATGTGGGCTGGGAAACGCCTTGTGTGGTCGGAAAATCGGCCGAAGCGGTCCAGCCGACACAGTACGCATTGCCGGCGGGGTCGACCGCCAGGTCGCCTCCAAGCTCGCGCCCCGTTCCGCCGAGATAGGTGGAGTAGAGGAGGACACTGCCGGTGAAGTCGAGCTTGGCCAGGAAGAGATCCGTATTGTCTGAGTACATGCCGTTCGCGGGGTTCTCGAGAGGAAAGTTGGTCGAGCGCGTGCCTCCGCAGACCAGGACGTTGCCGTCGTCGTCGACCGCGATGCTGGTGCCGCTGTCCGAGTCGTCGCCGCCCAGGAAGGTCGAGAATCGCAGCATCGGATCGATGATCAACTCGTGGTTGGCGTCGTAGCGTCCGAGGGTGAATCCGAGGTCGCTGGGGCCGACGAGCCTGAACTCTGCCTCGACTTCGACGCGTCGGCCATCGATCTCTTGATACGCGACGGGGGCTGTTTCGCGCCATGCGCCGGACGAGGTGGTGATGAGCAGGTCGCCGTTGGGCGCGATGGCCAACGCATCGTGGCCTTCGTAGGCGATGTGGATCTCCGCGGGGTCGGCCCCGGCAGCGAGGCGCAGCTCGCTCTTGAGTCTTTGGCCGGAGCTGAAGTAGACCTGCTGGATTCCCGGATAGAGATCCACCAGGGCGACGCGGCCAAAGGTGGCGACGCCGGAGCGCCATTGCTCGGGGTCCTGGCCGTAGAAGAAGTTGGCGACTCCGCGAAGCCGATCGCGGCCTACGGCCCGCGACGAGGGGTCGGAGCCGACGAATCGAAGCCGCACGACATCGGACGTTTCACCACGTGCGGACCGACCGGACGCCAGGGTCACGACCCTGTCGCCGATCCACACGTCCTGGTCACCGTAGCGCAGGAAGAATCGCGCGTCAGGGTCGAGCCGTTCTTCGAGTGAAACGAAGCTCAGGGGAATGTGCACCGAGGACGGCGGCGCGCCGCCAGCCGCGTTGGTTCCGTCCACAGGTCGCTCGATCGCCGCCGTGGACGGTGGCACGAGGATCGGAGTCCACGCAACGAAAAGAACGATCAAGAGTTCGAGAACGCAACGACTTTGGGTCGAGGGCTTGGAAACGATCATCACTAGCATCCTCACTAGACATCAGGCCTTCAGGGGCTGGGCTCAGAGGGTCGGCCTTCGGTGAAGCGGGAGCTCGTGCTTCACCGAGGCTTGGCTGTTCTTGCTTTGAACGCAGTCTGGCCGGGGATGAACAGGTCTCGCGTGTGAACTTCAAATTCGTAAGTTCACACGCCAATCTCGCGCGTCGCGGAGTATGGGAGCCGGTTGGACGCGAGATGGTGCATCCAAATCGGCGACGAGCACGGGTCGTCGCGCCCCACACGGCGTCTTGTCGCGTTCTCGATCAAGAAACGTCGATCAATCGATTCGAGCCTTGGAGATTCAGTCACCAGGGCGAGGGAACGGTTTTTGGGAGGATATCAATGGGATTCTCTGTGATTCGGAGCGGGCTCAGTGATCTGAATACGTTGGGTTTCGGGCGACGAATAAATCTTCTCTTGTATTGTTTGCTGATGGGGCTGAGCCCAGGAAACGTGGTCGCGGAGGCTCTGGTGGAACCCGGTTCAGCCTTCGAGAAATCCTTGTCAGAAGGTCAGGTCGAGCGATATCGAGTGCGGATGAAGGCTCGGCAGAGCCTTCGCTGGACGGTCGAACAGAAAGGAATCGATGTTCGACTCGGTCTACTCAGTCCTGACGGGGAGCTGTTGAGTGACTTTGACAGTCCGACCCACGAAAACGGCAGAGAGCGCGGCCTCTTGGTGTCTGATGGAGGAGGCGACTACACCCTCGAAGTTGAACGGGTTCACGCCTCGGGCGGGCAAGGTGTCTATCGACTGGAGTTCGACGACTGGGGGCCGGCCTCGCAACGGGATCGGTCGCTCTATCGCGGGCAGCTGCTGCTGCACGAGGTCAACCATTCGTTCCGTCAGCATCGGGATCGCAGAGAGGTGTGGCGTCACGTCGAAACTGCGGCCATGGCGCTCGGTCAGTACGAGGCGGCCAAGTGTCGGAAAGGAGTGTTGCTGGCCCGGAAGACGCTCGCCGACGTCTTGCGGTTTGCAGGTTCTTTCGATGCCAGTCTCGAGCTCCTGCGTGAAACGATCGCTGATCAGGCCGCCAGCGAAGACGGCTCGGGGGCAGCCCACCCAGCGTGGGATCCCTTCCCTTGGATGCAAGAGCGTCGGTTCCTCGCCGAGACTCAGATTCAGATCGGCGATCTGTATCTCTCGATCAGAGCACCCGAGAGAGCTCTCGGGTACTTCGAACACGCCATGGCGACGGAGGGTCGAGGCGAACGGTCCTACCTCGAGGCCGTCGAGCGGCTCGGTCATACCTATCTGGCTTTGGGGGATGGGGAGACCGCGCTGGCGTTCCTGCAGCAGTCGGTCGAAGCCAGGCGCCGACAGCGGCATGCCCAGAGACACATCGATGCGTTGATGAGCCTCGGACCGGTGCACGAGCTTTTGGACCAGCCCCACGAGGCGGCCAGGACCTACGAGCGATCCTTGGCGCTCGCCCGATCCAGCTACTACCGCCCGGAGGCGGTTCCGCTGGCCCGCATGCACCTGGGCCGGATGCAAGCAGCTCTCGGGCAGTGGAATCGAGCACGGGAGAGCTTCACACGGGCAGTCGACGAGCTGGAGGCGAAGAACCTGGCGACCCACCGCGTGCTGGTGGAACTGGCGAAGCTGCATCAGCTGCTCGGGCAGGCGGAGCGAGCTGCCGAGTCCTACGATCGAGCGCTGGCTGAAGTCCGAGCGCTGGGTCTTGGCAGCTTCGAGAGCTCCATTCTGTTGGACCTCGCCGAGTTTCTCAGTCGCCAGGACAAGCTCGCTACAGCGCTGGACGCCTCGCGTCGAGCGCTCGAGATCGTCGAGTCCGATCGAGGTCGGGTGCTCAACCACAACCTCAGAGACTCCTTGTACTCGTCCGATCGGCCGTTCTTCGATCAGCATGTCGACCTCTTGATGCAGACTCATCGGCGGTCTACGAGCCGGGCGGTTCTGGCCGACGCGTTCGAACTCAGCGAGCGGTCGAAAGCACGCGGCCTGCTCGAGGATCTGGCGATGGCGGAGATCGCCGAGTCCGGAGGCGACACCGGGATTCTCAGGGCCTATCACGCCTTGAGACGCCGGCTCGAAGTGCTGCTGCGCCCTGAGGAGATCGCCGTAGCGACCTCGCGTCTCGAGCGCCGCGATCTCCTGAACCGGTTGGCCGAGATCGAAGCTCAGCACGACCAACAGCTGGGCGGCCGGCCGTCGCGTCCGTCGCCGCTTGGGCTCAGAGACATCAGGGAACAGGTTCTCGATCCCGAGACGGCCCTTCTGCACTACCACCTGGGGACGCGGTCCAGCCGCGTATGGGTGGTGACGACCGACGACTTCACGGTGGTCGAGCTGCCACCACGTCGCGTGATCGAGACTGCCGCACACCATCTCTACATGGTCTTGACGGCGCGGAGTGAACGCCGAGACTTCGAGTCGGATGCCCGGTGGAGCGAGCGGGTCGCCACGGCGGATGCCGCGGTGCCGTCGGCCGCAGCGCGCCTCAGCGATCTGCTGCTCGCGCCGATCGCTCCCAGGCTCGACAAGAGGCGGCTGATGATCGTCGGCAACGGGGTTCTGCAGTCGATTCCCTTTGCCGTGTTGCCGCTGCGAGAAGACAGCGGAGGGGCGGTACCGCTCGTCGTTTCGCACGAGATCGTCGGCGCCCCGTCGTCTTCGGTCTTGGCTGCTGTGCGCCGACGGGCCACCGCGAGATCAGGAGCCCCTGGAACCCTGGCGGTGCTGGCGGATCCAGTCTTCAACGCGTCCGACCCTCGGGTTCCAAGCCCTCGGCGATCCGTCGGCGCAGGACCCGATCCGGCGCGTGGGATCCTGCGTGACGCCTTCCGTTTCTCCGAGCTGGCCTCGCCGCAGCAGCTCGGGCGGCTGCCCGCGACCCTCGATGAAGCGATGGTCATCACTGGCATGGTGCCGCCCGAGAAGCGTCTCGTGGCTGTGGGTTTCGAAGCCAGCCGGGAGCTCGCCCTTTCCGGAGAGCTGGGCGAGTATCGAGTCTTGCACTTCGCGTCCCATGCGCTGCTCGGTCGAGACTTTCCCGAGCTCTCGGGAATCGTACTTTCCCTGGTCGACCCTCAGGGGCAGACGCTCGACGGGTACCTGACCGTGGCCGACGTTCGACAGCTCGAGATCGCCGCCGACCTCGTGGTGCTCAGTGCCTGCCGAACCGCTCTCGGCAAGGATCTGGGCGGTGAAGGCGTCTTGGGCCTGGTGCGTGGGTTCCTCGAGGCCGGGGCGACGTCGGTGCTGGCCAGTGTCTGGAGCCCCCAGGACGCCGCGACCGCGGAGCTGATGCGGCGTTTCTATCGCGTCATGCTGCTCGGGGACCACGAGCCCGCCGCCGCGCTGCGCCGGGCGCAGGTTTCGCTCTGGCGGCAAGGATGGCCGCCCTATTTCTGGGGCGGTTTCGTTCTGCAGGGCGATTGGCAGGGCTCGCCGCCGTAGCGAGTGCGGGGTTCCTGCTCACCTCGCTGCCGCAGTCTCGAGCGACTCGGCGAGGCGCTCGGCGACCTGGTCGACCGGGCCAGGCTCCACAGCGCCGCTCCACAGAATCTCTCCCGCGCGGTTGACCAGCTCGACGCGGGTCGGCGAGGGCTCGCCGGTCGTTGGATCGGCCACGGAAGCAGTCGGCGCCACCGCGAGGACTGCGTCTGCAGCCTCAGGTGCGCCGACCAGGCGGAACCGAGCTCCTTGCACCAATCGTTCGGTCAGGCGACGCTGCAGCGACTGAAACCTCGGGACAAACGGCTCGATGTGAACGGCCTCGACCTGGTGGAGGGTCTTCCGCGCCTCGGAAGGCGACGAGCTGCCTCGGATCACGTCGCGGACCGGCAGCTCGGCCGGCCCTGGCTGCGTCGCGCCGACTCCCGAAGCGGCGCCTCCTGGACCCGAATCGAAGGAGTCCTGGAGGATCAAGGCGCCTCCGATCATCGCGGCGAGGACTGTCGCGACGGCGAGACGTCGCGGACCGGGTCGGCTCACGCGACAGCGCGCGCGAGCCCACCGAGCCCGAGAGCGGGCGAGCCCGAGGGCCCCAATTCGTACGAGCTTCGTCTCTCGGTATCGGATGACGATGTCGAGGATCTCGTCGTCGGCCGCCTCGAGCCGAAAGGAAATCTGCTGGCCGTCGGCGAGCCTCACGACCTGGGGCGCGGCACGTTCATCTGCCGTCTCTCCTTGGGTCGGCAGGTAGGTGGCGAGGCGAACTGGGCCGTCCGGATGCTCGCCCCACACCTCGAGGATCCGAAGATCGGAGGGAGTCCGCACGCTGCAGCGACTCTCCAGCATCAGATCCATCACGCCAAGGTTCCGGACGCCGTCGGCCTTGAACGAGAGCTGGCCTGGCGTCCAGGGTGCCCTACGCCGCGCTCGAGTCTCGAGCTCTTCGCCGATCCTCCGTCTCTCGTCGGCCGACAGCGGAGTCGTGACGCGGCGTTGTGGATCGTGGTCGTCGTCGCCGCCGGCCCCTTCGGTGAAGAAGATCGGCAGAGCGAGGCTTTGCTCCGGAGTGGCGAAGCCCAGGGCCGTCACGAGCTGCGCGAAGCAGGGCGGATGGACCACCGTATGGAGGCGCCGGAGCTCGACCTCGTGCTCCCGATCTGGATTCGAGCCCGCGAAGAAGAAGCTCGAGAGCTGGTGGCGCCGAGGCTCGAGATCGGTGGGCAGCGAGCACTCGGTGTCCCACGGTGTGAGCTGTTCGAGGGTGTCGCGAATCAGCCGGATCGGTGCGTCTCGAACCGGCCGGGTCTCGAACATTCGTTCCCCTCGGGAGGTGCGGTGCACTCGGAGGATCGGGCCGAAACGCTTCAAGATCTCGTGCATCAGCTTCTTCTTGCAGGCCCTTATGGCGTCCGCTCCTCGGTAGCGTTCGGGGTCTTGGATCAAGACATCGTAGACCTGGATGACCTCGCTGGTGTCGTATCGATAGAGCAGCCTGCCGAGTCCCACACTGGCGTAGAACGAGTTGCGAGCCAGGCTGATCCGCACCAGATGCACGAGGTAGCGAACGATCCGGTCGGCGTCGCTCAGCGTGCCGCCGTGGCCCGGCCGGCCCTCCTCGCTCACCTCGTACCGCTCGGAACAGAGGTAGATCAGAACCTGCAGCAGCTGAGGTTTTTGCAGGCTGACCTTGTCGCGTCGTGGGGGCCGGCCTCGCCGACCGATCACTCGATAGTACGACCGTCGTTCTTGAACTTGCGCAACCGTTTCGAGCTGGTCCAAAGCTTCGATCGAGAGCCGCCGGGCGATCGAGCGATCACAATGAATGAAATAGGCGAGCTCGAAGGCACGCTGTGACGAATCCCTCATCCAAACCCAATGAGCACGATCGTGATCGAGAAACCTTGCGCAGGATCACCAGGCTATCGACTGGTCTGTGGTCCCGCAAGGTCGGCGCGATGCGCCCGAACGTTGGACTCGCTCCTCGGAAGCTTCGCCGCGCCCGAGGAGCGCTCGATGGATCAGTCGAGCCTGCGCCGGCGGTCGAGCGCTGCGAGGCGGTCCGCCGCCTCGGCACCGAAGGCCTCTGCGCGCACCGCCCAGATCTCTTCGGCCGTGGCTCCGCCCTCGCGCAGCGCCGCCACCTCGGCGGCGACCTCGAGAGGCCGACGCGCCGCGGTGCGGGCCGCACGCTCGTCGGCCGTCAGCGACGCCTCGTAGGCGACGCGAGCGGCTTTCAGGTCGCCGGGCGACCGGGCTTCGAGTCGGGCGGCCTGCAGAGCGAGCGCCGCACGCTCCTGACGCAGCACGTCGCCGAAGAGCGCCCGCGCGGTCGTCTCGCCGAAGGCTTCCGTGCGGAGGGCGGTGACCTGTCGGTGGATTGCGGCGACGCGCGACGGCTCGTTCGCGGCCTTCTCGATCGCCCGGCCGATGCGAGTCTCGGCGGTGTCGACATAGCGGAGGTAGCGATCGAAGAGCTCGACGGCACTCGTGGCGGCGTCCGGAGCGCCCGCGAGCTGGTGCGACGCTTCCTCGGCGACGTGACGCACGAGCTCGGCGTCGGCGATCTCGCCACGCGCGGAGAGGAAGTAGTCGATCACGCGGCGCAGCTCGTCGTCGATCATCAGCTGGCCGTCGGCGTCGGCGGCGAAGCGCCCGTCCGGCCGCGTGTCGGCCAGCGACGTCCCGTCGACGGCCCAGGTGGGGGAGGCGAGGAGAATCAGGAGCAGCAAGAGGCAGCGAGTCGTGGTCATGATGGATCTCCTCGGGCTCACAGGCCGGCGTTCTTCAGTCGGTTGGCGTGGGCGCGGAATACGGTCTTCGGATTCGATTCGAACCAATAGGTCAGGCCGAGGACTTGATTGACCTGGTCGAGGTGATTCATTCGGTAGTCGTCGCGAATCACATCGCCGAGGTGCGAGGAGCAGCGGCCGACGAGGCCGTCGTTGGCCTCGGGCGAGAACCACCAGGCGACGCCGAGAGCCGGATCGGAGACGTCGAGCACGTTGGTCAACGCCTTGGTGCCACTCCACGAGTAGTAGCGCACGCCGTGGACTATGTGGGCGCCGTCGCCGCAGGCCGTCGTCGGCACGCCCGCGGGATGCACCGCGTTGAACGCCGCCGCGCCGGCTTCCGACAGCGACTCGAGGCCGGCGACCGAGTCCTGCGGGTTGGTGGTGCCCGAAAGCAGGCCGACGATCACGCCGAGGCTGTCGGCGAAGAACGACAAGGCGCCTTCACCGAAGCCGTCGGGGGTGAGATTGTCGCGCAGGAAGGTCGCGACGCCGGCTCCCTTGTGCGGCGTGCCGACGGTGGTCACCGAGGCGACGAGATCGGGCCGCACGCTGGCCACGTAGCGTGCGTCGAGCCCGCCATGGCTGTGGCCGATCAGGTTCACCGGCCGGCCGGTGATCGCGACGATCTCCTCGACCTGGAGGAGCAACTGCGCGCCGCGCTCCTCGGTCGATTGGAAGGCCGAGACTTCGGTGACATAGACCTCGGCGCCGCCCGAGCGCAAAGCGCCGACGATGCCGAAGAAGTAGTCGACCACGCCGAACAGCGAGTCGAAGCCGGCCATGCCGTGGGCCAGCACGATCGGGTTGCGGGTTTCCGTGTAGCCGGACGCCGCGGCGGGTGGGGCGACGAGTCCGGCGCAGAGCGCGCCGGCGACGACGAGAGTCGCAAGGCGAGAGCTGGAAGATCTCATGATTCGGGAGTCCTGGTAGATCGTGACGAGGATCCGCTCGACCGGCGTCGAATGGACGGCGGTCGGCGGGTCGAGCCAGTGTCCCGAAAGGGCAACAGAAAAGAAGCGGCGAGCCGCAGCCCGGTGAATGCCGCGCCGAGGCATGATCTTGCCGCGGTGCGGCAAGACTAGACAATCGCTCCTTGCGATGTCAAGAGAGATCGGTCGCGGCGTCGCGCGGGACCTCGCCGTAGGTCACGCCCTCTTCGAGGAAGAACTTCACGAGCGTCAAGGCCTCTCCCCAGCCGGCCGCGCAGTCGATCAGCGACTTGAGGTCCGGGTCGTTGCGGGGATAGCCCGATTCGGTGACGAGCACCTGGGTTCCGGAACCCGCCGGGGTGAGCAGGAGGTCGACCGTGGTGGGCTTGGAGCCTGGGGTCCACTGGAAGCAGAAACGACGCGGCGGATCCGCGATCAGCACGGTGCCTCCGTCCTCGGTGGTCCACCGGCCGGCGCCGAAGTGCACCCATCGCAGCTGGAGACTGCCTCCCGGGCGGGGGTCGATTGTCGTTCCCTGCGTGAACCACGAATCCCAGCCTTCGGCGGTCGCGAACATGTCGTAGACCTTGTCCGGCGGGGCCTCGATGTAGGTTCGATGCACGATCGGCGGGAGCTCGGAATCGTCCTGCTCGGCCAGTGCAGCGATCGAGGAGAGAAGGTCTCGCCAGCCGGACTCGAACTGAGGACGCAGCTTCGCGACCCGCTCGCTGTCGAACTGGTCCCAACCTTCGTGGCGCACCTCGAGCCGACACCGATCGCCGTCTGACGCGAGCCGAAAGGTCACCTGATTGGGCTCGTCCCAGTCATCTTCCTGCCAGCTCAGCCGGAGCAGATTCGGCTCGTCGAGCGCAAGGACCTGCCCTGTGGTCGTGTGGAGCTCGCCACGCTCGTCCCGCCAAGGCTCTTCGAACCGTCCTCCCACCCGTGGTTCGAGGCGCACGCCGTCGCCCCACCACTGTGGGATCTTGACCGGATCGATCAGATAGCGCCAGGCCTCGGAGCACGGTCGATTCAACGAGACGCTGGTCGTCACGGCGTCGCCGGATGGCTCGGGTGTTCCCATGGCTCAATCACTCCAGGTGCGCATTCATCGATCTCGAGTCGAGGCTCGGGCTCGGTCTCACGGTCGACTTTGCTGTTTTGCCGTTCAGTCCTGACGTGCAGTCCTGACGTGTACACGTCGTCGAGTCTATCCGACCTTCGTTCGAGCCATCGGGCATCGCGCGGGCGATCTCTTGACAGGCCGGACAGCGAAGGTGGTAAAAATGGGCATGCCGGCAGCGGTCGTCTCGACTCGACAAATCCCTCGGTCGTCTCACGGGAACGAGCTGGCGACTCCCTCGTGAGCTTCGCCGCGCCGTGACCAGACACTCGGACGACTCTCTGCGGGCCTCGTCGGACTCGGCAGTGGATGCCGATCCAGGGGATCTCGTCCGTCGGATCGAGGCCGGAGACACCCGAGCCGAAGACAAGCTGGTCGCCCGCTATCGCCTGGGAGTCGAGGTGATTCTCGCCCAGCTGACTCGCGACCCGGCTCTGGCGCAGGACATCCACCAGGAGACCTTCGCCCTGGTGCTCACCAAACTGCGGGCAGGAGAGCTGCGAGATCCCAAGGCGTTGCCCGCGTTCCTGCGCTCTGTCGCGCGCAACTTGCTCATCGCCAATCGACGCAAGGAAGCTCGCTACAATCGTCTCGACGAAGACCGGCAGGTCCACGGCCCGACCCGCGGCCCGGTACAGCGCCACCCATCGCAGCTGCAACGGCTGCTGGCCTCGGAGGAGGCCGAGCGGGTGCGTCTGCTGCTCGGTGAGCTGCGATTCGAGCGCGATCGGGGGATCCTGGTGCGCTACTACCTGACCGGCGACTCTCGGGAAGACATCTGCCGCGATCTCGATCTCGACCCGGGCTTGTTCAACCGTAGCCTCTACCGCGCACGGCAACGCTTCCGAGAGCTCTGGGAACGTTCGGAAAAGAGACTACGCCTGGGGATCCGGCGATCACGAGAGGGGAGAGGGTGAGAAAAACCTGCGACATGTCCGACCGATCGTTCACTCCTACGATCGAGGTGAACTCTGCCTTCGCAAGGAACGCGCGCCGTGGATCCGCAAACCATTTCTGAGCAGAACGTGATCGAGCGCTATGTGACGGGGCGGCTCACCGACGACGAAGTGGCCCGCTTCGAGGAGTACTTTCTCGAGCATCCGGAGTGCGCGGCAGAGGTGCGCCTGGCGCAACGCCTTCATCGGGGGCTGGAAGCGGTGGCCGCGCAGGATGTGATGACGGCGTCGGTGGCCACGTCGGCGTGGACTCGCTGGTTGCGCCACCGGGGTGCCCTTCTGCTCGTGCTCTTGCTGGTGGGTGTGGCCCTGCTTCCGCTCTCGCTCTTGCGGCGGATCGATCGCCTGGAGGGCGATCTGCAGGCTGCGCAGAGCCCTCGAGTGAATACGCCGATCTTCGAGCTGTCGGCGTTTCGCGGGGTGGACCTCGGCACCGCTCCGCCCCACCTGCTCACCCTGTCCTCCGAGCCGGAGTGGATCGTCCTCACCCTCGCCTTGACCCACGCAGAGTTGCCCGCGTATCGGGTCGAGCTGCGCCGGACCGCAGCTCGAGACTCGACGGACGACCTGCTGTGGGAGGCTGCGAACCTGCGTCCTGACTCCCTCGAGCGCCTGGTGATCACCTTGCCGTCCTCCCTGTTGCCGGCGGGTGACTATGAGCTGCGGGCCGAGGGGACGACGGGCGAGGGGATGCCGGTTCCCGCGGGGCGCTATGCCCTGCGCGTCACCATCGCTCCCTGACTCGAAGTCTGCCTGGTTGCCAGTCTGAAGCCCGGCTCTCACGAGCCGGGCTTTCGGTGTGCGCAGAAAACGTGCGACATCTTCCGCCCTGCCTTCACCACCAAGACAGGAAGCGCGGCGCCGGCGTGACCGAACCGAGAAGTCGATGAACCAACCATCCTCGATGGAGAAGTCATGAGCAACGAGCTCCAGGAAGCGAACACATTCAGAGTCAACATCAGTTTCAAGGGAGATACCCTCGAACGCCTTGCGGATCCCATGCAGGAGTACTTCCTCTATGCGTTCAAGGCTGTCCGAGCGCCGGCCCTACGGGGGCAACCGACCGTGTGGTTCAGGACCAACAACTTTTCGGAACCCATGTCGGTCTCGTGGACGCCGGAGTACCAAGCCTACGTGTCGAACGACGAGATCATGGGGGGAGCGACGATCGGGGCCTCTGGCGAGGCGCCCATCCGGATCGAACAAACCTGGCAGGTCAACAGCGTAGGGCAAGGGCCTGTGGTGAACGAGGGGAGAGCTGGCGCAATCTCCATCCTCAACACGGCGACCCGCGCCTGGCCGGCCTCAGGCCTGAAACAAGGCGCGAAAAGCCAGCTGGCCGCGAGTGGAGGGCAGGCATTCGACGAAGATACCGGACCCCTGTGTGCCTTTGGGCTCAACGGTCTCAATCTCAACGTCATGCTCCCGGTCGAGAAGGTGCTCTTGATGTTCGCCACCGGACAGGTCGATACCGGCACGGTGATCTTCAAGGCCTTCGCCCCGGGGCTCATGATCGACATGACGGGAGCGAACCTGAGAGAGGTGCAATTCGATCTGGACAAGGCGTGGGATTGGGGCAACGAAAGCTGGGGAGAGCAGTTCCCGGCAAACGAGGACCTTGCACCGATCTTGATCACTCCCTGACCTCGCTCGATCGGAAAGAACGATCCCCCGTCGCCTGTAGCCGCGATGCCCATCGGGCGGCGGGGGCCCTCCTTTCATCGTCTGACTCCTGAAGGAATGATTGCATCATGCAAAACCACTCACTAGGGACGATTGGCCCCGCCAGGCCGCGTCTGGCTCTTCTTGTGCTTCTCCTGGTCCTCTTGAGTCCGACTGCCGGGCTCAGAGCGGAGACGACCCTCGCGAACGAAACCAACAACGGCGATCGAACCCTCGCCTTCGAGAACGAATGCCCGGACCAAACGTTGCGCCTTGGTCTGACGGGCGGACGGGTCGAGGACTGCGGCCCGGCGAACAGCTGTCCCGAGGGCACGTCCTGTCAGATTCTGAACGACGAGGCCGTGGGCTGTTTCTGGGACTTTCCCCCCGGCGACCGGGTGCTCCGGCCCGGTGGCCGGATCGAGGTGAGGCTCGAGAATCCTCCGATCGAAACAGCTCCCGGCAGCCTCTTCAAATGGAGCGGTAATGTCTACGCGAGCACCGGCTGTGACGACGACGGGGAGAACTGTGACACGGCCCTCTGTCCCGTCTCGCGCGGAGGCGAGCTTTCGGTGGAGCCTTGCCCGAATGGGGTCGGCCCGGTGGGGCCGGTGACCCTGGCGGAGTTCACTCTGGACTTCATGCGGCGGGACTTCTACGACATCTCGATCATCGATGGGATCAACGTCCCGGTCTCCATGCGGCCAGCGGAGAGGCTCGATCCCGAGGAGCCAGATCCGTACTTCTGCCAGGAGGCAGGGGCGGTGGCAGCCTCCGAAACGGGACTCCTCGGGTGCTCGTGGTCCTTCGATCCCACGATCCCCGGCTTCGGTGATCAGTCGAACCTGTTGACCACCGTGGTCGCTGGCTCCGACCGCGACTGCAGCGACGGATGCCCGGCCGGTGAGGTGTGCGGCCGGCAGCTCGAGATCGGGTCCGAAGACGTCTCCGAGGTCTGTGGCCGACAGATCGCCTGGTGGACCGCCAACGAGCTCTGTGGCCACACCACCAATGGGCTCGGAGCGCCCTTGAACTGCGCGACCGCCGTGCCCGGGCAGGGAATCCAATCGAACCTCTATCTGTGCGATGGCGCCAACTCGAACTCGTGCTACCAGGAGAACGATGCCGATCCCACTTGCTGTGGCTGTCCGATGTGGCATGTCGACGGCAAGCCGGTGCCCGTGGCCAATGGTTTCCGCTGCTTCGCCTTCAATCCGAGCTGGACCCGGCTGGCGGAGCCCTGGTCGCAGTTTCTGAAAGATGGGTGCCCCTCTGCCTACACGTTTCCCTTCGACGATGCCACCAGCACGTTCACCTGCACCACTCCGGAGCCTTCCGCGAGCAATCCCAACACCATGGACTACACGATCACGTTCTGCCCCGGCGGTCTGACTGCCTTCTGAGGCGCCGGGCGCAGTCGAGCCTGGACCGATCCCGCGTGGCGTGAGCTCGCTGCGCGGGGTCTTTTTCGTGAGAGCGAGACCACGATGAGCACACTCGATCCGATTCGCTGCACCGTCGAGATCAGCCTCCCCCCAGCCACTTTGGAAACCCTCTCGAGCCAGTCGTTCGAGCTCTATGCGTGGAAGGCGGTGCAGAGCTCACAGGGTGAAGGGCGGCCTCTGGTGTGGTGGCGAGCACCGAGTCTTGCACCGCGCATTCCGCTCGCCTGGACCCGCACCTATCAAGCCTTCGGCTCGCACGACGAGATCGTCACGCGCCGAGTCGTTCACCCGGTGTCGACGCCGATCGACCTGGGATTCACATGGTTCATCGGCGACACCCTGTCGGGGCCGATCGAACGCGAAGGCGCCGACAATGCGGTGAGCTTCTCGAGCACCGCGATGGAAGCGATTCGAGTCGGTCTGGCGCAGCCCGTGGGCGAGGAGTTCGCCACCTACTGCGTGTTTCCACTCAACACGACCTTCGGTCGCTTGATCATTCCGAGAGATACGGTACTGCTGGCATTCTCGAACCTTCCAATGCCCGAAGGTTCGGTGTCCGGCCGTTCTCTCGCCAACCCCTTGGGACGTGAGGTGGAGGACGATTCGGTCCTGGCCTCGACCAGCCCAGGCCTTTTGATCGATCTAGAGCTGGCCGGAATGCCTGAGGTCTCGGTGCGCTTCGATCTCGCACGCGGAGGCTGGGATTGGGGAGGATTCAGCTGGGGCCGCCAGGTGGCGATCAACGAACCGCTGGTCGATGTGCTGATCCTCGATCCATGACGTGGTGTGCGTCCTTCCGGTTCGCGGTCAGCGGAGCCTCCGCGCCCACGGTTCTCCGAGCACTTCGTGCGGCGTCGACCGCGCGCTCGTCGATCCGTGGACGCGGAAAGGTGCGACCTAGCCCTCGTCCGCTCCCCAGACTCCGACCGAGTTGGAACTGCTGACGATGTGACGGGCCAAGAGGTCGATCTCGAACGAGCTCAGGCCGCGCATTCGTGCCGAAAGAATGCTCTTGACCGCTTCGAGATCATCGCCGACTCCTCGCTGCTCGATTTCCTCCATGACCGCGTCTGGAGCCACGACCATGGAGAAGAGATAACTCTGGCCTCGGGGTCCGTTGCGCCACAAGGCAACCGACCGCTCGGCGCCGTCCAGCGTGCGGTTCAGGTCGCTCTCGGTCAGCGTGTCGAAGGGGTCCGGTTGGGATGCGTCGAAGATCTGGAACTGGTCCGCGTGCATCTCGATCCTCAGGCTGTCGTCCACTCCGATCGGAAGCACCTCGAACGGATCGGACGTGACGCGAACTGTCCAGGGCATGCGGAGGCGCCACGTGGGGCGCTCGGGGTCCCGCTCGACGTCTCTCATGGCGGTTTCGGTCACCCGCTCCGCCCCCCAGACCCGGAGGTCGTTCGAGCCTTCGTCGGCCTCGATGCCGAAGAGGTGGTCGCAGTCGTGCCGCAGCGAAAGGCAGCTGGACGGACCTCGGAGAGTGAACGCCACCGGGTCGAGCCGGAGGGAGTACAGCGTTCCGCGTTTGTCGACGACCGTATAGCGGCCGTTGACTTCGGTGACTTGGAGAGTGGAGCCCTCCCGCGAGCCCACCAAAACAGTCCAAGTGCCTTCGAATCGTCCTGCTGTGCATGCCATGACATTCTCCTTGTGAGCGAATGGATGATCGAACGACCGTCCTTGGATAGGTGCGCGGAGCTCGCGGAATGTCGCACTTCTTGCACGCTGCGATCGTCTTTGCCGGTTCAGCGCCAGTCGCCTTGAAACACGAAGGCACCCCAAAAGAACGGGTCAGCAAAGCGACGGTCGGCCCGCAAGGCGAGCTGTGCCTCGCGCAAGGCGGCGGGAGGTGCTTTGCCTTCGCGGAGCAGACCACGGTAGAAGGTCGTCATCAGCCGTGCGTTTGCTTCGTCGTGGACCTGCCACAAACTCGCCACCACTCTCGGAACTCCGGCGTGAAGAAATCCTTGGGCCAGGCCGACGAATCCCGTGCCGCGCAGTTCCCGGCCGAGAGCGCTCTGGCACGCGGACAGCACCACCAGGTCGGCAGCCAGCTCGACTC
Organism: Acidobacteriota bacterium; assembly: GCA_039194425.1. Lineage (GTDB taxonomy): Bacteria > Acidobacteriota > Thermoanaerobaculia > Multivoradales > J023 > JAUIJL01. The sequence continues at coordinate 249,332 of JBCCVZ010000003.1, forward strand.
CGAAGAGGTCGTGCAGGCGCAGGAATCCCTGCACGGGACGGCCCGCGGCATCGACCTGAGAGAGCAGCAGGCCGGAAAGCTCCGGGTTCTGGGGATGGAGCACGGCATGGGTCGCGAAGTGGAGGATCGCGCGGTCAGCGAGCTCGCCGTCCAGCACTCGGTCGCGGCGAGCCTCGAAGTCGAGGAGCGTGAGGACCTCGCCGGGAGGCGCCAGCGCGGCGATGGAGAGGGCCTCCTCGCGGCTCTTGGGAAGCCGCTCGAAGGCCGGAGTCTGCGGCTGAAGTCCCCGCGTCGCGGGCTCGTGGCTCTCCGAGGCGAGCGGTGCGGAACGAACCCGCGGATCGTGCGCGTGAAACACCGGGTCTGCCAAGACGGCGGCGGTGCGCGAGGCCTTAGGCTTGCTGGCGAGCAGCTGCCGCATGGCCGCCAGCGACGAGGCCGAGGTCGCGTGGACGACTTCGAAGCGGTCGAGCACGAGGTCCCCCTCGGTTCCCGGAAGGGGCAGAACCGCGAAGGGGACATAGTGGAGAGCGCCCTCGGCCACGACGACGAGCCGCTGGACGGATCGAGGGGGTGCCACTCCGGTCTCGAGGTGTTCAAGCACCGGCCCGAGCAGCTGCTCGGCGAGCTCTTGTGACACTTGGCGGCGAGTGCGGCGGGTTCGGAGATCGAGCTGGGTCAGCTCTTGGTGAGACTGTCGGGCCAGCGCCTCGAGGGTCTTCCGTCCAGGGATCTCGAAGCTCGCCACGCTGTCGGGTGTCACCAGCCAGAGGAAGCTCCTCTCGGCTCCCAGGGCGATCTCGAGCAACACAGTGTCGGGGTCGAGGAGACGCTGTATCTCGCGAGCGTCGAGGGTCTGGGGTGCGCTCAGGGTGGCGAACCGCGGGCTCGCACGGCGGATCTCGGCCCGCACGGTTTCGACCTCGGTCAGGGCATCACGCACCTCCGAGGCTACCGTCTCGGCGTCGGCCCCCACCGCACCGCGACCGAGGACCTGGAGCTGGCGCTGAGCTTTGGCGGCGAGCGTGCGGCGCGCCGTGCGCCACCGGTCACGTAGTTCCGGGGAAATCGCGCGGTCGTCGCGCACGGCGGGCTCTTCGAGCAGATCGAGGAGGGTGCGGGCCCGGGCCCGTTCATTCACCTCGAGAGCTGCTTCGGCGTATCCCGCGGTGGGGTCGGCGGAATGGAGCGTCATCAAGGTCTCGATCAGGACTTCGAACACTCCGTGCCGGGCGGCCAGGAACGAGGCCTGCCGTGACGGGTCGGCGATGCGGATGCGCAGGCTCTCGAGGAGTGGGATGGCCGCTTCCGCCTGGTGGCGCGCGAGGCGCAGATCGCCGTGCTGCCGCGCCGTCCTCGCGAGAGCGACCGTGGCTTCGAACTGCCCCACAGGGTCGCGGATCGCCCGGTAGAGCTCGAGGGCTTCACCGAAATCCCGGTTTGCCTCGCCGTGATCGTTCGCGAGTAGCATCGTGCGACCGCGGGCAAGGAGCACCGCCGCGATGCCCGGTCGGTCACCGAGCTCGCGACGAAGGTCCAGGGCGCGGTCGAGCTGCGCACGGGCGCTCGCGACCTGACCTCGCCGTCCGAGGACCGAGCCCAGCAACAGCAGCCCGGTGGCCTCGCCGCGGCGGTCACCGAGGTCGCGAGAGATGGTGAGAGCCTGCGAGAACGCCGACTGCGCCGCCGTCAGGTGGTCTCGACTCGCTGCGACGCGTCCGAGGTTGCGCAGGGTGATGGCCTCACCTCGGCGATCCCCGGCGTGGCGGCGCTCGGTGAGGGCCTCGTCGAGAAAGGCTTGCGCCCGGTCGAGCTCGCCGAGGGCCAGGAAGGCATAGCCGAGATTGTTGAGAGTGCGCGCCTGCCAGTAGGTGTCTCCTCGCCCACGGTAGGACTCCAGAGCCCGCTGGTAGAGCGCGATCGCCTCCTCGGGCTCGCCCAGGGCGCGGTACAGCGCGCCGAGGTTGTTCGAAACAGTCGCTTCGTCGTCTCCCCGACCGAGCTCCCGCGCCAGCGCCAAAGCGCGGTCGTAACTGCCGATCGCCAGTTCGGGCTCGCCGAGGTTGGCGTAGACGCCGCCCAAGCTGGTCTCGAGCTTGACCACGAGCCAACGATCTCCGGCGGCGCCGGCGACAGGAAGAAGCTCTTCGTAGCAGCGCCTCGCCCGGTGCCACTCCCCCTGTCTGAGCTCGAGCAGGCAGAGAGTGGTGCCGGTCCACAGGACACCGGAAGGTAGAGTCTCATCGTGCCATAGGGCACCAGCTTCTTCGAGCATTCGACGGGCTCGGTCGAGATCCCCCTGGCGCAGGTGGGCATAGCCGAGACGGTCGAGAAGAAGGGCACGGGTCGAGGCGAGAGCGGGCGGGGAGGTGAGAGGAAGGGCTTGCGCGAGGACCCGGGCCGCGTGGGCCGGCTCGTCCCGAGTCAGGTGCACGGCGGAGAGGGACATGCGGGTCCGGAGCTCGGTTTCGCGCCTCTCGTGCGTTCGCTCGCCGTCTAGAGCGTCCTCGAGCAGATTCTGGGCACGCCGCAGAAGGTCTCGACGCACCGCTGGAGCCGCGTCGACACTGACCGCCTGGGTGAAGAGTTCGGCGGCCTGCGTCTGGAGCCTTAGGGTGTGCAGAGTGCGCCGTTCTTGCGGCGTGGTCTCGGGCGCCGGCGTCAGGACGAGCGCGTACGAACCTACGGGGGCTCCGCGCTCGGCGGATCGCAGCGTGATGGTGACGAGACCGGCGTCGGCTCGGGAGACGGTGCCGGCCGGGCCGTCGAACCCGCCGACCGTGAACGTCAGGACCTCGGTCCAGCCCAAGCCATAGAGGGTCCGAGCGGCGAGCCGGGGAACCAAGTCTTCGCCGGTCTCTTCGTGCACGCGGACCGATGCCTGGTTCGCGTCGGCCGTGACCGCGAGGATCCAGGTTCCCTCGGCGGGGAGACGAGCTTCGTACACGGCGATGTCGTTGCCCTGGAGCGCCCCGAGAGCTGGCGTGCCCGGTTCGAGGCGCAACGTCTCGGCCGCTGGTGGCGTCGGCGTGGTGAGCAGCGCGCAGAGCAACGCGGCGGCTGCGAAGGTCGGTTGCGACATGGTCGATCAGGGCAAGGGCGTGGTTCTCACGGTCGATGCTCGAGAGTGGAGCGATCCCGGTTCAGGGATTGAGGCGCTGCTTGTGCCAGCCGCCGTCGCCGTCCGGTGCATAGGCCCAGCGCTCGTGCAGCCGAAAGCGGCCTGCCTGCCAGAACTCGAAGGCGTGCGGTGCGACGCAAAAGCCGGACCAAAAAGGTGGCCGAGGGACTGCGCCGAGCCCGAACTGTGCTTGATAGCGCGCGACTTGAGCCAGCAGATGACTTCGGCTGCGGAGCGGTCGGCTCTGGCGTGACGCCCACGCTCCCAGCTGGCTGGTCCTCGGGCGACTGCTGAAGTACGCGTCCGCCTCCTCGTCGGTGACCCCGTGGGCGGTACCCAGAATGAGGATCTGGCGGTGCAACTCGCGCCAAAAGAAGTGCAGAGACACCTTGGGATTGCCGTCGATGTCTCGCCCCTTGCGGCTGCCCAAGTTGGTGTAAAAGACGAAGCCTTCAGCATCGAAGTCTTTGAGCAGGACTGCACGCGCCGAAGGCTGGCCGGTCGTGTCCACGGTGGAGACCACCATGGCGTTGGGGTCCTCGAGACCGGCGGCTTCGGCCGCGGTCAGCCACTGGCCGAAGACCGCGAAAGGGTCATCGCCCGTGGCCTCGAAGTGTGCTTCGTCGGAGGGCTGTTCGGATCTCATGGAATGCTGGGCCTTGAGGGCGATCATGACACAGGACGGCGGTCGGCACGGGCGATCGATTGCGTGACAAAGTAGGTTGGCGATGAAGATCTTCGCGCGCCTGGAGAAGCCAAGAGGTAGTGGGTGAGCACGTTCACGGTCGCCGGGCCGAGGGACGGGAGCGAGGGGAGAGGCTCGGAAGACCCCGGCGACGTCTACCGAGGGGCGATCCTCGGCCGCTACACCGTGCTCGAGGCGATCGGCACGGGCGGCATGGGCACGGTCTACGCCGCCTGGGATCCTGAGCTCCGGCGGCGCGTCGCGATCAAGGTCCTGCACGGCGCCTTGATGCTCTCGGAGACCGCGGCGAGGCGGCGGGCTCACGAGAGGCTGCGGCTGGAGGCCCAGGCCGCCGCCAGGCTGACGCATCCGAATGTAGTCACGGTCTACGACGTGGGCTCGGTGGGAGATCGACTCTTCATCGCCATGGAGCTCGTCGAAGGGCAGACGCTGACGCAGTTCTCGTCCGAGCCGCGGCCGTGGCGGCAAACGCTCGAGGTCTATCGCCAGGCGGGGCAAGGGCTGGCCGCCGCCCACCGCGCGGGCCTGGTGCACCGGGACTTCAAGCCCGGCAACGTGATGATGGCGGAGGATGGCCAGGTCAAGATTCTCGACTTCGGCCTCGCCAAGGCGATCGGCACGGGGCTCGCGGAGGAATTCGCATCGGGAATCGGAGCAAGCGAGGACGGTGGCGAGACGCCGCCGCTGCGGATGACGAGCACCGGCAAACACCTGGGCACGCCGCGCTACATGTCGCCGGAGCAGGTGCTCGGCCAGCCGGTCGACAGCCGCAGCGACCAGTTCAGCTTTTGTGTCTCCCTCTACGAGTCGCTCTATGGCCGCCTGCCCTTCGCCCGAGACCACCACGGGCCTGCCGTCCTCGCCGGCCCTGCGGGACCAGTGCGCGAGCCGCCGCAGGACGCCGAGGTGCCGCGACGGATCTACCTCGCGCTCGAGCGCGGGCTACGCGTCGACCCTGGGGAGCGACATCCGTCGATGGACGATTTGCTCGCCGAGCTGCGCCTCGAGTCCGGGGTCAGGAGGCGTTGGACGGTGGCGGCGGCGGCGCTGGCGGCCCTTGCGCTGGCCGTCCTGGCGGTTGCCTACGAGGGCCTTCGGGCACCGTCGATGGATTGCCAAGCGTCGGGTCGCCAGCTCGAGACCACGTGGAGCGAGACCCGACAAGGAAGCCTTCGGCGGATCTTCGAGCGGGCGAACGTGGCGGGCTGGGATCCAGTGAGCTCGGCGATCGACGCCAAGGTTCAGCGGCTCAGCGCGATGTACGTCGAGGCCTGCGAAGCGACCCACCTGCGCGGCGAGCAGTCGAGCGAGCTGCTCGACCGGCGCATCGCCTGCCTCGACGACCGAGGGCGGGCGGTGGAGGCCCAGCTTCGCCTCTTCGAGCGGGGCAGACCCGAGATCCTGGCGACCGCGGTCTCAAGTGTCGCTGGTCTGCCGGGGGTCGTCGCCTGTGCCGACCGTGAAGCGCTGCTGGATCTCCAGCCGCCGCCACCAGAAGACGACTTGCGCGCGACGGTCACCGCGATCCGAGAGCACTTGGCCGATGCTCTCGTGCTCGAGCTCGCCGGGCGCTATGACGAAGCCCTGCCGCTGGTGAGCTCCGCTGTCGAGAGGGCCGAGGCCACGGGCTATCGCCCCTTGGTCGGCGAAGCCGCGCTGCAGAAGGCCAGGGTGGTCGGACGCCTCGGCGATTCGACGGCCATGAAGTCGCTGCTCGTCGATGCGGTGTCCGAGGCGCTCGCCACCTCGCACCGCGAGCTGTTGGCCCACGCTTACCTGCAGCTGATCGTGGTCGGGTTCCTGCGCGGCGAGGTCGGCGACGCCCTGGAGTTCTCCCGCATGGCGCAGGGAACCATCTCGAGCCTCAGCGATCGCCAAGACCTCGAAGGCCGGCGGCTCTTTTATCTCGGCATGATCTCGATTCGTGAGGGGCGGCACGGCGATGCCGTGGATCAATACCGCCGCTACCTGGACCTGGACCTGGAGCTCTCCGCGCTCGAGCGGGTCACGGCCCTCAACAACCTCGCCGAGTCTCTGCGCGAGTTGGGTCGCCTGCCGGAGGCGCTCGAGGCGCTCGCACAGGCGGAGCCGCTGGTCGATCTCCTGGCGCCGCAGCACGAGCTCCACTTCACCCTCCAGTGCAGCGAGGCAGAAGTTCACCTCGCCATGGGCGCATTCGAGCTCGCGGAGCAACGGATGCGAGTCTGCCTCGCGGGGCTGCAGCGAAAGTTCGGCGAAGAACACCCACACTTCGCCAACCTGCTCACGGTCCAGGGGCAGATCTACCTCGAGACCGACCGGATCGAGCCGGCGGTGGCGGCCCTGGAGCGTGCGACGGCGATCCACGCCGCGACTCCCGGCTACGAGGCGAGACCGCTCCGTCGGCAACTCCTGCTCGGTCGAGCTCTCTGGCGCCAGGGCAGGGATCGTGAAGCCGCCCTGGCGATGATTCGCCAGGTGGCCGAATCCGGGGGGATGCCCGGAGGAACTGATCCGGCGGCCGCCGCGAGCGCATGGCTGCTCGAGAACGGAGTCGGCTGAGGTGGAGCAGCGAGCCAATCCACCTGACGTGATCCTGCGCGGCCGCTGTGGGGGCACCAGCTATCGCTTCCTGGTCGTCGATGGCGGCAACACTGTGGGATCCCTCCGGGAGAACGCGATCTGCCTCGACGCGCCGGGTGTGTCGAAGCGCCACGCCATGCTGCGGATCCAGGGCGGCGAGCTCACGGTCGAGGATTTGGCGAGCAAGAACGGAACTTACGTCAATGGGCGGCGCGTGCAGGTGTCGCGGCTCGAGGTGGGCGACGAGCTCGGCTTCGCCTCGCTCTCTCTGCGCGTCGAGAGAGTGCAGCGCGAGGACCGGCTGGCGATCCGCCTCGACGCCTGGCGCACCGAATCCGAGGGCAGCGTGCGCCGTGAAACGACGAGCCTCGAGCATGCCGCGGTGCCGTCGGATCGGGAGGTCGGTGCGGGGTTGACCTTTCCGCCCTCGTGGCTGCCCGGCACGTCGCCGGCGATGGCGGATCTGTTGGCGACCGTCGTGCCCCTGGTCGACTCCGAGCTGCCGGTGCTCATCCTCGGCGAGACCGGGACCGGCAAGGAAGGCGTGGCGCGAACGATTCACCTCTCCTCGGCGCGCACGTCGGCGAGCTTCGTCGCGATCAATTGCGCGGCGATTCCGGAACAGCTGCTGGAAGCCGAGCTCTTCGGCATTGGGCGCGGCGTGGCCACCGGGGTGTCGCCGAGGCAGGGGCGATTGATCGAGGCTCGGGGCGGCACGCTCTTCTTGGATGAGATCGGCGACATGCCGACGTCACTCCAGGCCAAATTGCTGCGTGTGCTCCAGGAAGGCGAGATCCAGCCCTTGGGGCAAGAATCCCGTCCTCTCGAGGCACGGATCCTCGCGGCCACTCACACCGATCTCGCCGCGGCGATGGCGGCGGGCCGATTCCGTCGAGACCTGTTCTACCGCCTCGCGGGAGCGACGGTGGATCTGCCGCCGCTGCGGCGCCGCCGGGGGGATATCCCGCACCTGGTGGCCCATTTTCTCTCCCTCGCGAGCCGCCGTCTGGGCAAAGACGTGCGCGGATTCACGCAGGGAGCCATGCAGCAGGTGGCCGAGTCCCCATGGCCCGGAAATGTCCGCGAGCTCGAGCACGCCGTGGAGCGTTGGGTGCACCAATGTGCCCCCCATCAGGTCATCGACGGGGACTTGGTGAGGAGCGACCTGGAGTCGATGGTCGGAGGTCTCGCGGAGGGGCAAGCCGGTGGGGGAGCGGAGACGGTGCATCCGGGCTCGGGTGGTGATGGCTTCGATCCGACGACCCTGACTTCTCTCGAGCTGGCCTCGATCGAGGGGCGGCTGATCGAGGAGGCCTTGCGCCGATGCGAGGGCAACCTGACCCGGGCGGCCGCCCTGCTCGGACTCAGCCGTCAGGCCCTTCGCCGCCGCATGGCGCGCCACGGGCTGCGGGGCTTCACCGCCCGATAGGTCGGCGCGCGGTTCCGCACCTCGCGGTGGCCGGAATCGTCCGGTGATCCGCTCGGACCGGCCGATTCCGGACGGAGGGATCCGGTGAATGGGCGTTTTTTCGAAGAATTTCCCTGGCACGGCTCTTGCCCTTCTCTGGGTCATCCATCGCCGCTCGAGACGCTGGACCGTCGGTCCGAGTCCTGGCGGCAAACCCAACGAAGGAGCCATGATGAATTCGACCCTGAACCCTGCGATTCGACTGCTTGCTGTCCTCTTCGTTCTCTTCCTCTCCGTCCCGCTGGTGTCCGCGTCCGACCAGACGGCGGCTCTCGAAGTTCCTGCAGTCCAAACCGGTGCCGCCGCGCAGGTCGATGCCGGCCTCGAGGCCGAGGTCGGCCTCGATCCGCAGGTCGGCGACTGTGCCTCGGGCACCGCGGAGATCGACTTCACCGATCTCGAGCCCGGCCAGCAGTGGCAGCGACAGGACGTGTCCTCGTGCACCCATCCGTGTCCCGGCGGGATCGTGATTCTCTGCCCGGACAAGATCGACCACGTCAAGGCCTGCATCAACAACTGCTGCTACTTGTTCCCGATCTGAGGTCCCGCTCTGACGTTCCCGATCTGACGGAGGCCTTCCGGCTCGCACGAGCTGTGCGAGCCGGCCTGGCTCGCAACGGCAGAACCATGGCCACGGCCGGAGCGCCTCGTCGGTTTGAGTCGCATCGGCTGTGGTCCCGCGTTGGACAACAGGAAATCACGACTCCCACGGGGGCCACGCATGTCTGAACAACAACCAGAAGAATCAACACTCGGGTTTCGCAGCTTCGTCCTCGTCTGTCTGGCAGCATGGATGCTGCCCCCATCGATCATTGCCGATCCGTTTCTCGTCGAGGACTTCGACGCTGTGCACACGGACGCCGGCACCGTGCACTACCGCTTGAGTCGGACGTGCCTGGCGAGCGCCTCGTGCTCCGGTGACCCCAGTCCCGACTGCACGGGCGCCGACGACATCACGAGCAAGAACTGCAATCTCGGGATTCACGAGTTTTGTGTCGGACGCGGTCATGTCAGCGGCTTCGGCGTGCAGAATGCCGACGCCATCGACGATGTCGACATCACCTGCTTGACCGCCAAGGTCGCTGAAGTGGTCGAGGACGTGCCTCTCTCGGCGCTCCAGGCCAAGGTTCCGGGGTGCAGCTCGACTGAGCCGAGCAAGGCCTGCAGCATCGCCATCGATCGCTACTGCCGCCATCGCACGCCTCCCCCCAGGGACTGGCTCATGGGGTTTGGCCCGCTCGAGTCGAACGCCACCGAAACCGACATCACGTGCATCCGCAGCGAGGTCGTGTTGTACCACGCCCCGCTTCCGGCGGACGTCGAAGCGTTCGTTTCGGGATGCTCCTTCGCCTCCGCGACGGTGTCGACGGAATGCCGGCAGGCGATGCACGAGTTCTGCGCGGATGTCGACCCGGAGCTGCGCGGTGGCATCGGTCCGATGGAGTACGCGAGCGGCGGCATGACGCTCGGCTGCGTCGAGGCGCGCTGGCCCTGGACGTCGAACCTGCCTGCGATGCCCGAGGTTCCTGCTCTGCCCATCGACATCGTCAGCCGCAAGATCGATCCCCAGGACGCGAAGTACTTCGATCACCTGGAGCACGCCGCCATGTCGGCACAGCGCTCGATGTCTTTCGACGGCCGAGTTCTTGCGTCTCTTCGGGAGATTGCTGACGTGCGCTACCTCAGTTTTCGCGTTCAGACCCCGGAGATCTTCACCGCACCCCTGACGCAGTTGCAAACCGGAGGGGATCGCAGCTATGAAACCGGCTATTGGGGCAATCAATTCGGCCAGGACCTCGTGCACACCGAGCTCCACAACGCGACGGGTGGCGTGTTCAAGGGCGATTCGACGGCGATCTGCGATCCGCATCGCGGCTCGAGCCCGATGACCCGCCAGCTCAACAGGCAGCAGAACATTCCCAGCCGGGTGAGCAACCCCTTCGCCTGCGACGCGAGCGGCCAGCTCGATGCCACGGGCGCCTACGACTGCTATGACCTGAAGGTGATCACGGTCTACGACACCGCCCCCACCTCGGGGCAAGATCTCGACTACGAGGATCAGCTGTGGGAAGCCCGCGTGCTCGTGGTGGTGGAGAACCCGAAGCGGAGCGGCGTCAATGATGACGACCCGTTCCCCCACACGCGGGCCCGGGTGAAGAGCGTCTCGGTGACCCCGGGAAGCGTGCGGAGGCTCGACACCGGAATGATGAACGTGCTCGAGCCCAACATCTCCGGCGACGGTCGATTGCTGGTGGTGCAAGGCGACGGCAAGCTGCGCTACGCGGTGATGCCGGAGTCCGCGGATCCTTGCGACGTCACCGAGTGGGGCAACTTCAAACCCATCTCCGACATGCACGGCGACTTGATGATGGCCGACTACGGCATCGCCAAGTATCCGATGCGAGACCATGAGGGCAATCTGTTGTCCGGCCAGGAGATCAAGGGCGCCTACCCGTGGCTGGACCGCGACGGCGACAACATGATGTTCATGCTCGGCGCCGCGACGCTCTACTACATGGACGGCGCCCAGGTGAAGGAGAAGTTCGAAGTCCTGGGGCATCCCGTCCACGGCGCGATCGCCCAGATTCCCATCGTGTGTCCGGTCGACGACGAGCCGTGCCCGACCGTGCCCTTGCATCCCGCCGACCTCGATCAAGTCAAGTCGGTGACCGACCCCCTGTCGCGCGAGGGGCTCACCTTCGTCGGCCTGTGGACCCAGGGCAAACTGATCTCTCCCGACACGCGCAACAACGCCGTCGACTTCGGCATCCGGGGAGGCGAGCACCAGCACCGAGAAATCAAACTCTACTCCGGCCTTCCGGTGGGTGAGGAAGGCACCGAGGTCGGAACGTCGATCCGCACCGACATCAACTCGGCCCAGAATCAGTTCTTCTACGACTCGAATCTGCTGCCCGACACCCCGCGGGAGGTCGTGTGGACGCTTTCCACCCAAGACCAAACCGACGAGGCGGCGTTCGACGACGTGCTGGATCCACGGGCTCTGATCGTCTCGCTGATGAATGTCTCCATCAAGCCCTCGGCCACCGACAAGGGCCGGTTCCAGGATGGTTTCATCTACACCGGCGATTACACCGGCGAAGGATTTCAGCGACCGGCCCACATCGCCAACGCCGCGACCTCGGTCGGGGATGCAGTGGTGACCCAGGCCCAACAAGACTCCGGGGCGAACCTCGCGGCCAACGTGCAGTGGAATCCTCCGGCCTTCGGCTATCTGCTCGGCGGCGCGCGGGCCGAGCCGATCGCCGCCGGCGGCTTCAAGGGCAAGGGCCTGTGGCTCGACGGCATCGACGATCGCCTCGAGTACCTGGTACCGCCGCCGCCGGCGACTCGAGTCGCCGACATGCAGGACTCGCCGTGGTTCTACAGCCTCTCTATCGATCCCCGTGACCTCTCGAGCCAGCGCCGCCTCCTCAGTCTGCCGGACGGCAACTGGCTCGACGTGGTCGACGCGCAGACCTTGCGCCTGGGCCGCAACGGCTCCTTCGACGTCGCGATTCCCGCCGGCCTGCAACTGACGTCCGGGGTGTGGTCGACGATCAGTGTGCTGTCAGAGCCCGCATCCGGTGGTGGCTCCGACCTCTCGGTCTACCTCGACGGCTACCTACTCAAGACCCAGTACGTGATCCAGGACTTCTACCGCATGACCAGCGGCATGGTGACGGTCGGCGATGCGAGCGGAGGATTTTTCGGCTGGATCGACGACTTCAAGATCATCTCCCGGGCACCCAACCCGGAGGTCGTCTGCAACCATGCGCGGGGTACGCTGGTGGGCGTGCAGCTCGACTCCCAGTCGAACGATGCCAACGAAGAACGGGCGCTGCTCTATCCGACGGCATCACACGATGCGATCTCGGCGCAGCTGCTGCCCGCCGAGCGATTTCCCGGCTACGCCTGCGAACGGCCGATCGCGGGTCCGGAGGACGCGCTCGATCTTTACGACCACGACCACTACACGTGCCTTGGGCAGACCCGGCGCACGACGGCCTCCGAGTGCGTCAGATCTCGCCTGCTGTTCCCCGAAGGACCGCTCTTCGTCGATCAGCCGCGGCCCGCCTCGCTCGCGAACAGTTTCTGCACCAGCTGCCATGTCGACTCCAACCCGTCGAACACCATGCAGGCGTTTCCGGTGCTCGGCAGCCGAGTGCCGCTGATGCCGGAGGATCCTCGTCGGCAGCCGATGCAGCATCCGCCGAAGTTCTTTGGAAACATTCCCGGGGACTACTTCGGAGACGCTCCGAGCTCGACCGTTCAGACCCCGGAAGCCGGCGATCCGCTCGATCCCTACACGGGGACCTGTGAGGTCGATCTGACGCAATGCGAGACACCCTGAGGTGACCTGAGGAGCTCGGATGCATCGGTCAGTCCGTCGGGCAGCAAGTCGTTCTCGCGAGGATGCAGACCGGCTCGTCCCGACCTGGTTGAGCCAGGTCTTCCGATTCGTGCGCGTAAGGGGGGGCGACAGACCCAGCCGCCGGAGGCGAAAGCCTTCGGCTCCCCCTCGACGCGGAAGGGTCCGGATACCGCCGGGTGCCGGACCTTCCGACCCTTGGAAGGACTGACCCGATGCAATCAAGGATCAAGACGTCGCAAGCCGTCGTCCCGAAGCCGCCGGCACCGAGAGATCGGAGCCACTGGCTCTCGCTCCTCGCGGTCCTGGTGTGCATGCTGTCCGCGAGCCCGTCCCAGGGTCAGCCGCTTTTCTCCCTGGTGAGTGTGCTCGAGGTGGCCGCGCAGGGACCGCCGGCCGGGCTCGTCGAGGGCGCCTCCGAGCCCGATGGCGCGCTCGGCGTGATGCCGCGCCTCGAGGTCGAACCCGAGACCCAGCCAGGCCCGGGAGAGGTCGGCCTCGAGCATGGGATCGTCCCCTGCGGACTCGAGGGCGGTGTCAAGAAGGTTTTGGCCTTGGCGAAGTCGAGGCGCTGCATCTGGTCTTGGCCTCTGATCCGCAGGTCGACGCAGACGGACGCGTCGCTGGGCTCGGCCGACGGGGTTTCCATCGAGGGTTCGACCGACCGGGGCGGCAACGCCAGGAACACCGCCAAGGCGCCGATTCCCGCGGGCCCGGCGAGGGCCGCTCTCGCAAGTCGGGCCCGGCGGCCCCGGCTCCGCTGCCGACGAGGCTCGACCGGCCGCCCGGCGAGAAGGCGCTCGAGGTCGGCGATCAGGGCTCGGGCCGAGGGATACCGGTCGTCGGGGCCGTGAGCGAGACAGCGGAGCAGAACGGCCTCGAGATCCGTCGGAATCTCAGGATCGGCCAAGTGGGGGCTCGGCAGCCGCCCCTCGTAGATCCTCGCCAGCACCTGCAGGTGTCGTCGGAGGAGAAGGGCTTCCGGCCGACGAGCAGCTCGTAGACGGTGACCCCGAGGGAGAAGAGGTCGCTCCGCGGGTCGAGGAGCGCGGCCTCGGTCAGCCGTTTCGGCGCGAGGTAGGCAGGGGTGCCGACCAGCATGCCAGTGGCGGTCAGGCCTTGGCTCGCCGGGTCGTGGGCGATGCCGAAGTCGGCAAGATCACAGGATCGCGCCGCTCCACCTCCTCGAGGAGCGTCGATCGAGCGTCGGGATCGAGCTCGAGCGCCAGGGCGAAGAGATTTCCGGCCTCGTCGGTCAGTGCACCGGGCGAGTCGCCATGGGGACGGTTTTCGTTTGTCGATGGTCGGGGGAAGTTTGCATGGACCCGCTGAGAGCTGCGGTTTGGACTCTGCTCGACTCCTCGTAGGCGTCCTTGCGACACAGTTTCTCGCATGGCCGGGCTTTGGAGAAGGAGCAGGCCTTGACCCAGGTGCTCGAATCTGATCGAAGCCTACGCTCACCGATTGTGCGTCACCCGCTGGCCGCCAGGGCACGCTTGAGAGCGCGAAACTCTTCGTTGCATTCAGTGCACAAAGCGAGGTGGTGGCGGACGGCTTCAAGGCCCTCGGGGTCTGAGCGCCCGGCGAGGACTGCTTCGGCGAGCTCGGCGACGTGCTGCAGGCAGTCGTCGCAGTCGATCTCCTGGTCGCGGGTGAGTTGGACCAGGCGGACGAGGGTCTCGGTGTCTCTTGCTGAGAGTGCCATGGTGTTCCTCACGGGCTGAATGCGGCGGCGATGTCTAGAGGCCGATAGCCGGCGGCCTCCAGGCCTCGTTTGAGCCGTTTGCGGGCGTCGTGGGTGAGCTTGTAGACGGCGTTGCGGTTGCTGCCGAGGTGTCGGGCGATCTCACCCTGGGGCATTCCATGGAGCTCGGCCATGAGGGCTGTGCGCTGCTTCGCAGTGAGCTGGTGGTGGATGAGCTCGTACATCAGGGAGACGAGCTCGCTTCGCTCGGCTCCTCGTTCGGGCGCTGCCGCTTGCTCGCCCTGCAGCAGGAGGTTCGAGCCCGTGGCGAGAAGGCTGTCGAGAGAGATGTCGGCCCATCGGCGGCGGCGCATTTCGTCGAAGGCGATACGAATGGCGATCGCCGTCGCCCAGGTTTCGAACCGGCTCCGCCCGGCGAACTGCTCCAGGCGGTCGAGGATCCTCAGCTGCGCCTCCTGGACCACATCCTCGAGGAATGCTTCGTCGGCGCCCCGGATGGCCCCGCGCAGACCGCGTAGCAGGACGTGCCGAAGTGCCTCCAGGGCTTCGTGCTGCGGAAGGCCGCGTCCGCGCAGGTCGGCCAGCCAGCGGCAGTTGCTTCTACTCATGGTGTCGATGGTGCTCCTTCAAGGGTTGGACGCGGCTCGGAACGGAATCCTTACCCGGCAAGACCGCAGGTAAGGACTCGGCGCGCCGGCTCTTCCAAGAGGTGAGGGATGCGGCTTCGATCGAGTGCCGCAGGATGCCTGTGCTGCAAGGGATCGCACCGGGAGGGCAACTCCATTGAACACTGTACCGACCTCTTCTGAACCTCGAGAGTCGACGCTCCCTGTCAGGGACGGTGAGCCGGACGAGGTCACTCGCCTCCTGCGGGCCTGGAGCCGCGGCGAGGAGGACGCTCTGCAGCGACTGGTGCCTCTGGTGTACGGTCGCCTACGGAGCCTGGCGTCAGGACTCTTGTGGGGAGAGAGCCGGCACCGAGAGCTGGAACCGGCGGCGCTGGTCAACGAGGCGTATCTTCGGCTGGTGACCCTGGATCGGATCGACTGGAAGGATCGGGCGCATTTTTTTGCGCTCTGTGCACGCTTCATGCGTCGGATCCTGATCGATCAGGCACGATTCGCCGCTGCGAGCAAGCGCTCGTACGTCGGACCTGAAGAGCCCGTCGACGATCTCGACACGTTGTCGATGCCCCTGCAGCCCACGCAGTTGATCGCGCTCGAAGATGCCCTGCGGGGATTGGCAGACCATGATCCGGAAGGAGCCAGGATCATCGAGCTTCGATTCTTCGGCGGGTTGGTCCGGGAGGAGATCGCCGAGGCGGTCGGTCTGTCGTCGGCCTCCGTGACCCGGCGCTGGCGCATCGCCCGAGCTTGGTTGTTTCGCGCGATGAGCTCGAGTCCCGGAGTCGCGAGCCGTTGCGAGGGAAGAGGTGGTTGAGAGCTGGTGTCGCGTCCGCGAGGTCTTCGAGGCGGTCGCGGACTGTCCGGCCGATCTCGATCTCTGCGAGAAAAAAGTGATCCAACTTTCGACGGACCTCCGCCTGGGAATGATGAACACACTTGCTCCGAGCGCTCGAAAGCTCGGAGCGTCACCCATCCCAAGGAGACCTCATGAACAAAAAGGTTTTTGGCTTCGCTCTTCTCGCACTAACCGTCTTTCTCTTGGCCCTGCCGGTGGTCGCCAACGGCGACGGAGGCATCACGATCTGCCGCAAGTCTGTTGATCAGGTCGCCTGTGAAGCCGCTGCGGGTGTTCTCTTGGATGCTTGCCTGGCGGATGCCAACGGGGATGCTCAGCTGATTCGGGTTTGCGAGATCGACTACTTCGAAACGATGTTGATCTGCGATCAGATTCCTTCGACCTGCAACACCTTCCCGACGGGAGGAGACGGAAATCACGGTGACGATCCGAGAGGAGACGACGACACCAATCTCCCCTGATCGTCGGCACGGTTCACTCCGCAACACGAGGACTCTCTTGGGCTCGATGCCCGGAGGGTCCTCGCTTCTTCTGATCATTCTCGCGATAGATCATCCTCTTTCTTTCGGTCGCTCTCGAGATGAAGACCGTCGGCAGGCTCGTCGGGATCGGCAGGGGCCGGACCTCGAAGCGCCCTCCGACCGGCTCGATCCAGCGAGCCGGTTTTTGCCTGGAAAGGTCGGTAAGGACTCGGCGCGCCAGCCCTTCTGAGAGGTAGCGGATGCAGCCTCATTCGGGTGCGAGGCGCCAGGCGGGCGCGGCCTACGTCTTCGACTATGCCGGCGGTGCCTGGCAGCAGCTGGCCTATCTCAAGCCACCGCAGTTTCTCGAGTTCGAGCACTTCGCCGCGTCCGTCGCCATTTCTGGCGAAACCATCGTCGTCGGTGCCACCGGCGAGGACAGCCGCGCTACCGGCGTCGACGGTGTGCAGGATGTCTTTGCCTCGGACTCGGGTGCGGCCTATGTCTTCCGCCGGGGCCCGTGGAACAACTGGTACCAGTCTCACTACCTCAAGGCCTCGAACACGGGAGTCAACGACCAGTTCGGATCCGCGGTGGCCATTTCTGGTGACACTATCGCCGTCGGTGCCTTTGCGGAAGACAGCGGCGCCAGCCTGATCGACGGGGCTCAGGACGATGATTTCACCGACGGCGGCAATCAGGGCGCTGTCTACGTGTTCACCGGCTTCATCGAGTGATGGACACCTGCACTGGCGCGGAGGCCCGTCAGGCAGGGACGAGGGTCATCGACCTGGCGACCGCACTGCGTCTGGCGACCACACTGCGACCGCCGCGATGACCGTCGACGTAACCTCAGCGATCGTCGACTCTGGTTTCAGCGTTCGGTCCGGATCGAAGAGCGCCCGGAGCGCTTCGAGGTCGAGGTAGTCGGGGTGATGGACCTCTGCCAGAGTGGCATAGGCGACCGCGACGTCGTCACGCATGGCGGTCAGGCGATAGACGTCCACGGCGAGCGGTCCGGGGGGCACCTCCATGAGCGCGTAGACGCGTTGCAGGCCCGCCGCGGCCTCGATCTCGTCGAGGAGGAGGTGCTGCTTCGAGACGCTCCATCCGTGGGCGCGGAGCGTCGACCCGATCGAGGCCCCGTCGACGATCTCTCCATGGGCTGCGGCGACGCGGGGGTCGACGGAGTCGGGAAACTGGACGACCGCGAGTGTCCGAGACACGCGGCGGTCGACGTGCCGCCCTCCCTCGAGGCTGTAGAGACTCGAGAGGCGCAGTCGCTCGGTCGCGTGGAGAATCTCGACGCCATAGCTTCCGAAAGTCGCCTCGATGCGCTCGCTGTTGAGCAGCGGGCGCGGAGTGCTCGGCGCGCTGGTGCAGGCTGCGACGACGAGGCCAACGACGAGGCCGGCGACAAGACCGAGGACAGGGCCGAGCCAGCGGGGGAGGGGACGGCGTGTCGATGCTGTGTTCATTGTCCTCACGGTACCTCACCGCGCTGAAGTGCAGTCAATCGCCTTGGCGTATACTCCAGACAGCCTAGTTGGAGACAATTTACCTGGCCCGGCCGAGCTCGCCGAACTGGTCGAGACCACGCACTGGTCGGGAGCAAGGGAGAACCCATGAGAAAGCCCGCATTCGTGCTCGTCCTCGTCGCCGTCGGACTCGTCGGTCTCGGCGTCTCGGCAACTCTCCAAACGCAACTCGCAGGCATCGTCACCGCAGAGGTCGCGCCGGAGCCGGTCGGCGCCGAGAGCCTGCGGCTCGGAACTGCCGCGTTCCCATTTCCTGGCCCCAGAGTCTGCGGAGATCCCTGCTCACCGGACGGTGCACAGTTCGGCTGCATCGACCAGAGCAGTGACCCGTGGCGGCGCGTGATCTGCCTTTGCTCCAACGGCTATCTAGTCTGTTGAACGGTCGGAGCAGCTGGTCCCGGGCTTTCCGATGACGGTGCATTGTCCGATACGCCGCGGTCGGGAGCTCTCCGTCAACCGATCTTCAGCCGCCGCAGCCGCGCCGCACAGTTCTGTGCGGCGTGGCTGGCGTGCCGCGGCTCTTGTCAGTCAGAGCTCTCGCTGCCTCTGAGTTCCTCGAATCGAACCCCTCGCTTCGTCACGGTAGAGGTCAGCACGAGCGAGTCGGTCGTTTGAACGAAGTGGTCGACCTCACCGAGAATCTCGAAGTATCTCTTTTCCTGACCCATTACACCTTGCGGAGTGTCACAGTGCATTTGAGTTGACAAGAGGTTGGTGATGGAGATCTGGTTCGGTGGTTTGACCAGATAGTCCGCACCGTAGATGTTGCAGCCACCCCGGCCCGAGACCGCGACACTGCTGAAGAGAATGATGATGACCGTATCTTCAATCGGCGGCTCCTCTGCGTCACCGGAGATAAACGCTTTGAGTTGCCAGACTGTGGCGGCCAGGCGGCCACCGTCGGAACACGCAGCGAGCGCCTCGCCCGCGCTGAATGCTTCGGCATCCGAGACATGGTAGCAGTCGAATCGCAGACAGTACTCGACTCCGTGGCAGTGATAGCCAGTGATGACGACTTCCTTCTTCGACTTGAGCGCCCTTTCGAGGGCATCGGCTGCGGCGTCGTTCGTCGGCTTCACTCGGAGGTAGCCGACGTGAGGATATGAGGGTGAAAAGAGGTATCGAGCGCCGTCCTGGCAAATATCAGCTTCGATTCTTCCTGCCACGATTCCAGGGATCATGCTCGGTACGTGCGCACAGTGGTCACTCATCTGCCTACCCTTTCAGCTTCGGAATTGGATACCAAGTGGCTTTTCAGCCTGCATAGCGGTCGAGTAAGCAAGAGCTGTGCCACCCCGAAAGCAAAGTCAATCCGCCTTGGAACCACGAATCTGCTACGGATCTCTTGACGATGGATCGAACGTTCCGCTCGCCGAAGCGCTAAGAAGCTGGGCGTGTCGAGTGTCCGCCCGAGTGTCGCCGGCACTCGACACGCCATCCTCGAAGTCCGAGGCAGCGGCGTTCTTCGCCAAGAGAAGCGCCCAGGCTTCCTCAGAGCTCTCTGGAGAACGGAGGTTGACTCGGAGTGAGGTGGCATCGAATGTGCTTCTCGGCACGGCCGAGTGGTGCCGAAGCCCAGAGCCCGAACATTCGTTGTGCTCTCGTCTGAGAGCAGGAAGGAAACCATGTCCGACTATGCTGTGACGCTCCTCGCGGACCTTAACAAGGCCCTGAACCCCCCTCCCCAAGACGGCAGTTCATCCAGCGCTTGGAACTATCTTTGCTACGCTCTTTTCAAGGATTTCAATTTCCTTCACGATGGAGGAGCGCACGAAAACAACCCCGACTTTGCAAATCACTTCAAGGAAGGCGACAGGCTCACACGGATCCACCTCTACGTCCGAACGACGATGGATGTGAAAATGATGAAGGTGAAGCAAGGAGTTGTGGATTTCAGCAAAGAGAAACCGAAGGACCTAGACCCCGACGATACTCCTTTCACTCATGGTGTGAGCAAGATCAAACTTGCCGACTGCAATCAGTGCCGCACATGGGAAACCCTCGAGCCACCCAAGAAGGGCAAGCGATGGCTGCTCAGCCAAGCCCGCATCTACCCATGGCCATCCGCCAACACGAAAGCGGACTTTCCGTGGACCTTCAAGTCCGTAGTAGGCACTCCGACTACCTACGAGTTTTCTATCAAGCTCGAGATCGAAGCCGAAGGCAAGACATGGAGGTTCAAATTCGACCCGAAGTGGATCTTGGACTCAGGTTCGGTGTGAAGCCTCACGCTGTCTATAGTCCCATGCAGGTTTCCAAGGAGGCCGTTGAGGGAAAGCCCTAGTTAGTTCAAGGAGACTCTCGCTGGTTCTCACCAAGCTCGGCGAAAGCCTCGAAGTCAGGATCGTTGCGCAAGCGGTCCAGCTCTTGTTCGCGCAGCACGACGTCCAGGGGTAGGCCGTTCGCCAGAGCTCGCCGAAGCATGGTGAGGGCCTGCGCGCGGCTCCCACACTGCTCGTAGGTCATGACCAAGTCGAATTCGATCATCGGGCCGACGTCCTCGCGTTCTTCGAGCTCGGCAGCCAGAGCCAGTGCTTCCGGCCAGTCTCCCCGCCGAGCGAGGATCAGCGCAAGTTGACTCTGTAGCGTGGTCTCCGACCCCAAGTCGTGCTCGAGCTGATGGCGCAGTAGCTCGATGCTCTTGCCATAAGCATGGCGAGCTTCCTCGTCATAGCCTGGAGTCCATCGATAGGCGTCTCCGAGATTCGACCATGCCAAGGGCTTGACTCGGCCCTCGGGTGTCTCCACAGCTTTCTGGAAGGGTGCGATCGCTTCCGAATAGCGACCTTGGTAGAAACGGATCGTTCCTAGATTGCTGTAGATCCCGGCACTGGGTCGAATCTCCAGTGCCTGTTGCAGAAGAGTAGACGCTGAAGCGTAATCTCCTTTCATGAAGAAGACCCCGGCCAAGTTGGTGTAGGCGAAGACGCTGTCTGGAGCCAACTCGATACTCCTGGAGAATTGCCGCGCAGCCCCGTCCAAATCACCCTGGTGCCAAAGAAAGATGCCGAGGATGTCTCGGTGCTCACGGCTGTCGGGTCGAACGTCCACGGCTTTCTCATAGGCTGCGAGCGCGGCGTCCTGATCGTCGAGGACTTCTTCATGAAGTCGCCCCAGGCCCATGTACGCGTGGGCTGCGAACGGATCCAGCCGGAGCGCTGTCTCGAAGGCCTCGAGCGCACTCTCCGGCGTGCGTGCCAGGCTTGCCAGACCCAGACTCACGTGCGCGGCGGCCAGCAGAGGTTCCAGTTCGACGGCGCGGGAAGCGTGGTGAACTGCTTCCTGGAACCGTTTCTGCTCTTTGGTGACTCGGCCTTGGTACCAAAGCGCGCGGGCCAGCCCGGCGTGCGCCGTCGCCATATTCGGCCGCTTCTGGACGAGGTCTTCAAAGTGTTCGATCGCGCGTTCGACGTTGCCGTCGATATCCACGCGGGAAAGGAGCGCCATTCCTTCCCGGTACTCGCGATTGGTTTCGTGGTCAGAGATCGAAGAAGATCCGGAAGGTTTGGACAAGGACGAGGAGAGCGAGGCGTCGACGAGAAACCAGCCGGCCGAGGAGGCCGAGAGCCCGACCAGGGCGAGTAGGACCCAAGTCCGCGCGCGCCAGTTGCCCATCCGAGACTTGGTCCTGGGCCGTGAGCCATCGTCAAGGGTCTGCGCCGCAGCCATGGAGCCCCAACTGGACGCAATCTGCGCTCGCCCTCGGTTGGCTAGACGCTTTCGGCACGCTTCTAGGTCTGCCTGGGTCGCCTCGCTGCTCGGTCGCTCGTCCGGAGACTTGGCCAGAAGCCGGTCCACCAGCCGCGAGACCTCGAGCGGAACCCGAGGGTCGAGGCGATGCAAGGGCTGCTGCTGCGCTGAGCACACTCGAGCCAGCGTGGCCGCGGAGGAGTCCGCCTTGAATGGTGGAACTCCGGCGATCATTTCGTAAAGAAGTGCTCCGAAAGAGAACAGATCGCTTCGGGAATCGAGCTCGAGACCCATCGCCTGTTCAGGTGACATGGCTTTGAACGTTCCGAGAATCGCGCCGTCGGCAGTGAGAGAGCTCTCGGACGCCCCAAACTGCTTGGCCAAGCCCAAATCGAGTATCTTGACGCGACCCTCTGGGCCGATCATGATGTTTTCTGTTTTGAGGTCTCGATGAAGAATGCCCCGGCGATGGGCATAGCTCAAGCCCTCGAGAATCGTGAGCGCGATGGCTAGAACCGAGTGCAGAGGCAGAGGCCCTGAGTGCAGCCGCTGCGCCAAGGATTCGCCCTCAACGTACTCCATGACGATCCATTCCCCTTTATCCTCACCTTCGATGAAGTCGAAGATCTGAACGATCGCATGATGAGAGAGCGCGGCCGCAGCTCTCGCTTCTCGGTGGAATCGCTCGCGTGCGTTGGCACTCAGAGGCTTGTCAGCGCGCAGGTGCTTGATCGCCACATAGCGTTCGAGGCGCCGATCGTAGGCCGCATAGACTTCCCCCATCCCCCCGGTCCCGATCTTGCGCTCGATGGAGTAGGGCCCGACGAGCGTCGGCAATCGCTCGGCGGACACCGAGTCTTCAGTGGAGGAACGCGTCACACTGAACGTACCTTTCCGTTGCTGCATCGACCTGAATTCTTGCCGATGCTAGCAGGTCTTCCCGAGGCTCCAGGGAAGCCCACTTCGAGCTCGTACGGTCGACCTGAAGAATCGCAGATCGTCCCGGCGAAGGTGTCCTCGCAGCAACCCGGACTGGCTGGGACGATGCACGATCACTAGGAGGACGTGCCGCACAAGGGGGGCGAGGGCGGTCGCCGGAGTCACGACGAGTGACGCTGCGTGCTGCGGTCTGCTTCTCCGCTCCGCGACATGCCCTGCGGATCAGGGATTGAGGCGTTGTTTGTGCCAGCCGCCATCGCGGTCGGGCTCATTGGCCCAGCGTTCGTGCAGCCGAAACCGGCCCGCCTGCCAGAATTCGAAGTACTGCGGAACGACGCGAAAGCCAGACCAGAACGGTGGTCTGGGCACGGCACCGAGCCCGAATCGTGCCTGGTAGCGGGCGACCTGGGCAGCAGGTGGCTGCGGCTGCTCAGGGGTTGGCTCTGGCGCGACGCCCAGGCACCCAGCTGGCTGGTGTGCGGGCCGCGGTCAGCCACTGGCCGAAGACCGCGAAGGGGTCATTGCCCGTGGTCTCGAACTGTCGCCCTTGGTCTCGAACTGTGCTGGGTCTTGAGGCTTTGGGTCTTCATGGGCAGGCTCGACGCGTCCGCGCTCATTACACAACGACAGATCTGGCCGCCGCTCCAGAGCGACTCGCTGCGCGCGATCAGCGACGGAGGCTGGGCAGCAAGATCACCGATAGGTGGCTCTTCGCCAGGCCCACTCGAGCGGACCTTGCTGCCACCGTGCGAGCCACCAGACACACGCCTGCCTCTGGACGACGAGAATCGAGGCGGCAACGACGGGGAGCAGTGCAACCGGGGTTTTGGTGGCCAAGCCGAGCCCCCACCCGGTAAACAAGAACAGCTGGATGATCGACTGGCCGACGTAGACGGACAACGCCATCCGACCTAGGGGCACGAACCACTCGAGCTGCCGTCGTCCAGCGTTTGTTCGCCACGCGAGCACTGCGAGGGCGAAGTATGACAAGGCCAAGGGGGTCGTGCCGAGCGCATACGCCGCGGTTTGTAGCAATCCTTCGGAGGACAGCATGAAGGTGGACTGCGCGGTGCGGAGCTTGATCAGGGCATACACGAAGCTTGCCGGGAGCCCGACCGCAGCACCGACGAGAGCGGTGATCCGAAGTGATCGACCGAGAGATGCAAGCTGGGGCAGCAGGGCCACCCCGATCCAGGCTCCGATGAGGAAAAGGCCGATGACGTGAGCTGGCCGTCCACCCTGGAGGTATGTCCCCGGGCGCGCCACCGCGTATCCGATGTTCCACGCCAGGTAGTCGCCCGGACCTCCGTCTGCGAAGAGCTCCAGCGAAGACCTGCCCTCCGGATCCAGTGCCTCTTGGACCTGAGCCCCCAACTCCACAAAAGGCGGTCTCGGGTCGAGCCGACCCTCGGTGGAGTACACGAGCCCGTGCATCGCAAGGGGCATCAGCAGAAATAGTGTGATCACGGCGAGCCGAAGGCGGCCCGGCCCTCGGGCCAGGGTCGGGAGGAGGAGCCCCATCACGCCGTAGAGCGTCAGGATGTCACCGGCCCAGACTCCGTACATGTGGAGTAGCCCGATCCCGATCAAAACGGCCATACGCTTGCGAAAGAAGCGTCCGAATTGCGCACAGGACTGGCCCCGAGCCGCAGCTCTTTGCCACTGGATGGCGAATCCGACTCCCAAGAGGATCGAGAAGACCGAATAGAACTTTCCCTCGATCAGCCAGTCCATGCCGAAGATGACGGCCTCGCCTACGATCCCACCAGGCATGGCCATCCGAGTCTCGGCGTTCATCCAGTACACACCGAAGAAGGCCACCAGGTTGGCGACGAGAATCCCACCGAGGGCGACACCGCGGATGGCGTCGAGAACGCCCAACCGCTCCCCGACTGGCACCGGGCCAGGACCAGGACTAGGGGAGACGGAAGGGGAGTCTGGCGGGTCTAGCGACCCTTGGGGCAGAATAGGGGCCATCGGAGTGATTCAAAGGAAGGCGACGGGCTCTTCGCCATGGCGACGTCCAGGGGGAGGGGAGACGGGACCAGCAACTGCTCAGAAACCAGGACGTAGGCCGAGACGATGCCTGGGTCTAGGCCTGCTGGCCCCTAGGTCGCGTCGACGATCGGCAGGTTGCGGCTACGAGGCGGGGTGCGAATGCTCGCCGAGATACGACTTCTTGAGCTGTCCGATCAGCGTCCGCAGCGTCTCGACTTGCTCCTGGTCGGTCGTTTGCTTGGCCTTCATCGCGTGCACCATGATCTTGTGTAGGAGGGTCAGCTCGTGCACGTACTTGGCGTGTTCCTCTGAGTCTGCGGGCTTTGGCTTGATCCGCTGTGCCATGAAGTAGTGGGTGACGGTCTCGGTGAGGAGGTCGGCATGGTCCTCTTTGTTCATGACCCAGCGCACGATCTGGTTCCAATCGGGGGTCTCGGCGGCCGAGAGCTCGACGATCTGCTTCATCGACTTTTCGATGGTGGTCACATCCTCCATCATGGCGTCGAAGCGCGCCTCGTCTCCGAAAATGCCGCACGGGATCTGGCAGTGGGCCGAAAGCGTGGCAGGGTTGAGCAGCACGACGAGGGCGAAGGCGCACAGGGCGGCGGCATGCTTGGCTTTCATCGAGTCGATTCCTCCGGGTTCTTTCGTGGTCGGATCACCAGGCAGGGATTATAGCGGCAGAGACGAGGCTCGAACGCGAGTCTCCGCGACCCACGCCGGAACCTCGACGGAGAGTGTGACCGCGACGCCGATTCCCGTGGCACCGCCACCGACGATCACCCTGTCGAACAGGTGTTCGTCACTCTTCGTGGACTCACCCGGGTTCCTCGGTGGCTCGGAGCTCTGGAAACGGGTTCTCGAGCTTCGACCAGCTCTGGCTGTTCTGGGCAGCGAGGTGCTCGTCGAGCAGGCACGCGTCGAGGCGAGCGCGCATCGCCGCCTCGTCGATCGACTGGCCGATGAAGACGAGCTGTTGGTTGCGGTCGCCGAATCGAGGGTGCCAGCCCGGCTGCTGATCGGGACGTAGACCTTCGGGGTGCTCCCAGTGCTTTCGGGGCAGCGCCGCCCACCACATGCCGGCGGGGTTCACGTCGCTGACGCCGCCGGCCTGAGCCCACTCGTAGGCGATCCGGTGGTCGGCAGCGACCCAGAAGAAGCCCTTCGAGCGGAGCACACTACGCCAGCTTTCGTCATCGTGCATCATGGCCCAGAGCTTCTCGGCATCGAAGGGATGCGCGGTCTGATAGGTGAAGCTCGAGATCCCGTACTCCTCGGTCTCCGGCGTGTGCTCGCCTTGCAGTTCCCGGATCCATCCAGCAGAGCTCGCCGCCTTGTCGTAGTCGAAGAGACCCGTGTCGAGAACGCTGTCGAGAGGCACCTGCCCGTGGGTCGTCCTGAGGATCCTCGCGCCGGGGTTGAGCGCCTTGACAACGGCCTCGACCTCGGGCGCCTGCTCCTGGCTGACGAGGTCAAGCTTGTTGAGCACGATGACGTCGGCGAACTCGACCTGGTCGACGAGTAAGTCGGTCACCGTTCGCTCGTCCTCCTCGCCCAGGGACTCACCGCGGTCTTGGAGCGCCTCGGCCGCGTTGAAGTCCCGCAGGAAGCTCGCCGCGTCGACGACTGTGGCCATCGTGTCGAGGCGCGACACCCGCTGCAGGCTCACACCGTTCTCGTCCTCGAACGTAAAGGTCTGGGCGACCGGAATGGGCTCCGAGATTCCCGTCGACTCGATGAGCAAGAAGTCGAAGCGGTCCTCCTGGGCGAGGCGTGAGACCTCGGCGAGCAGATCGTCTCGCAGCGTGCAGCAAATGCAACCGTTCGTCATTTCGACCAGCTTCTCCTCGGTTCGCGAGAGCTCGGCGCCGCCGCGTTCCACGAGCGCTGCGTCGATGTTGACTTCACTCATGTCGTTGACGATGACGGCGACTCGGCGCCCCTCTCGATTGTTGAGCACCTGGTTGAGGAGGGTCGTCTTCCCGGCTCCCAGGAAGCCCGAAAGAACGGTGACGGGGAGGCGTGGATCGCTGGATGGTTGGTTCTTGTTCAGTTTCATCGACGTTTGTCTGGGTGTCAGTGCATCGTGGCGTTGTTCTGGCTCAGTGCGGGCGTTCTTCATTCGGGCCTGCGACGCACCCGAGGAGTCTGCGAACGACTTGAGCCTGCAAGCGGCTTGCGGCCTGGATTATATGCAAGCCACTTGCTCATGCAAGCTCCCTTCACCAAGCTCAGGTGGTCGCGTCAGCCGTTCGCCTGAGATCGGCATGACAACTCCGAAGGACATCCGAAGGACAGAAGACGACAGGGGCTCCACGAGAGCGCACTCGGGCCACCGATCCCCGAAGGTCACGAGCCTGCGGCGGAGCGAATCGCCAGCGAGTCGTTCAAGCGATGCCAGGCGGCGTTCGCCGAGACTCTGGTGTTGTCGGTAGCATCTTCCAGTGCTGGTCGGCTTGGTCGTGCTGTTCAGCGGGTTCGATGGACGGGCTTACGCGCCCAAGCACAGAAGCTCATCTCACTGACGTAGACGGATGTTGGGTCGCGGCTCTCGATTTCCAGTCGGGCTGCAAGGGAATCGACTTCGTCCTGGGTTGCGATGCCGGCCGAGATCACCCGGGCCTGCACCAACTCCAAGAGTCCCGCCAATGGATACTGGATGCCCTGACCCTGGATCACCGCCTCGGCTCGGATTCGTTCGAAACGCAGCCCGGCCTGAACGAGCGTGGCGGGCAAACCGAATCCCATCGCAGGGTCGGCACCTTCTGCGACGAGCATCTTCCGAAGCCAGTCCACCGCCCGATCGTGCGCCGTCATCGGCGAGACTCGCGCGGGAACCATGGTCGAATCGGTCTCTTCGAACACGACCAGACCTCCGCTTCGGAGCAATCTCGAGAGGCGACGAAGCACCTCGACGGGATCCGGCAGATACATCAAGACTCGACGGCCGGCCAAGACATCGAAGGACTCGGATTGAAGGTCGTCGAGGTCCGACCCGTCGCCGATCAGATCCGCGGGCGTGACTCGCACATGCTCGATCGTGTTCGCCTTCATCCGATCGGCGGTGATCGTCACTGCCTTCGGATCGCGATCAATCGCAACAACGAGCCCGGACGGGCCGACCAGTTCAGCCAAGATTTGTGTGACCTCTCCGCGGCCACAGCCAAGCTCGATCACGCGCATCCCGTGAGAAACACCTGCTTCGGCAAGGAAACGTCTCGTCATCGAATTGTCGCGCTTCAAGGGTCCTCCGTTCTGCGCGTTCTCGACGGCTCACTGCCAACCCCGCCTCTGGCTCGCGGTCAGCGGACTTACACAGGGCTGAGCATCGATTGGCGCTCGTCCTCGCCCTCGATCTCCGACTGAGCGAGGCAATCCGGGCATTCGCCACGCAGTTGCACCGCCGCTCCTCGGATGGACTCTGCCCAGGGGCCGTCCATGGACATCGAGGCGGTGAGCTCCGCCGGGAGGCAGGCGAACCGACCGCAGTCCTCGCAGAGGAAATGGGGGTGACGATGGCCATCCTCTCGTTCCGCGAGCGCGTAGCGATCGATGCCTTCCATGCGACTCACGACCGGGGCGACGCCGGCGTCGCGGAGTTTCACCAGGTTTCGGTAGATCGTCGCCGGGTCCCAGTCAGTCTCGCCGAGACGCGCGAGGACCTCGCTGTGGGAAAGCGGAAGCTCAGCTTCCGCCAGCACGCCAAGCACGGCCATCCGGGGAGCGGTGACTCGAAGGCCGCCTCTGTGCAGCCATTGCCGTGCTTCGTCCTTGGTGATTCTCATAGCGATCTCGAGCGCGCGACGGAACGTCGATTGTACCCTAGTGGAAATTGACTTGCACGAGCAAGTAGCTTGTGGATGCTTCCTGTGGCAACAGACCTGCAGGAGCAAGTCGTTGGGAATTCCCTCGTCGAGCAGGCTCTGGACCTGCTGGGTATCCGGAGGCATGACGCGTTACTCTGGGGTTGGAGAAGGGACGGGATGTCGCGTCGAAACGGACGCCGGTCCAATGAGATCAACTGCACGCCATCCGGCGGGCGCCGGTGTCTTCGTGAAGTCGCCTGGCGTGTATCCTGCGCTCGGTCAGCTCAACGAATCGAGGTTCCGTGGTGAAAAGTGAGGTCTTCGAGTGATCCGTCACGCGTCTTGGCTGTCCCTGGCATTGCTGCTCTTCGCATCGCCCGCCCTTCCGATCCCCGAACAAACCAAAGGCCAGTTTCAGGACAAGTTCCGTCAGCTGGACGAGGTGCTTCCCACGGCCAATTCCTACCGCACCGCGGGTGGTGAGCCGGGGCACCACTATTGGCAGCAAGAAGTCGACTACGAAATCGACGTGCGGCTCATCGAGGACCGGCGGCGCATCGAGGCGAGCCAGCTCGTTCGCTACACCAATCACAGCCCTGACACGCTGCGTTTCTTGTGGCTTCAGCTCGACCAGAACCGGTTTCGCAACGACTCCTTGGCCGAACGCTCTGCGGGGTTCGCCGTGACCAGTCGGCGAGGTCCGAGGGTGGAAGACGCCAAGGACGGCAAGCCCCCCCGGCTCAGCCTGGATGCGCTGCGTCGACGGCAGTTCATGTCCGACAATACCTTGGGCTACGAGCTTCCCTCGGTGAGGGACGCCGGCGGCGAGCTGCCGCACACTGTGGTCGGTACGAATCTCCGTGTCGATCTGCGCAGCCCGCTGAAACCGGGAGAGACCACCGAGTTCGAGATCGACTTCGCCTTCAACATCGTCGACGAGAATGCTGTCTCTGCGCGTGCAGGTTACGAGCATTTTCCCGACGACGGCAACGACATCTTCTTGTTGGCGCAGTGGTTTCCAAGGCTCCACGCCTACACCGACTACGAAGGATGGACGAACAAGGAGTTCCTCGGCCGTGGAGAGTTCACGCTGGAGTTCGGCGACTACTCGGTGGCCATTACGGTTCCGGAAGACCACATTGTCTCGTCCACAGGCGAGCTGCAGAACCCGAGCGAGGTGCTGACCAGCACTCAGCTCCAGCGCTTGGAGTCAGCTCGGACGGCGGATGCCCCCGTCTTCATCGTCACCGCGGACGAAGCGCTGGAGAACGAGCGGGAAGGCGCTGCGAGCTCGAAGACCTGGCATTTCCAGGCCGACAACGTGCGTGACTTCGCATGGGCCTCTTCGCGCAAGTTCATCTGGGACGCTCAAGGCTACCAACAAGGTGGCGACGTGCAGCCCGAGGTGATGGCCATGTCGTTCTATCCCAAAGAAGGCGAGCCTCTCTGGTCGAAGTACTCTACAGCTGCCGTGATCCACACCATGAAGGTGTACTCACGCTACTCCTTCGACTATCCCTACCCGGTCGCGCAATCGGTGAACGGTCCAGTCGGTGGCATGGAGTATCCCATGATCACCTTCAACGGCCCGCGAACCGATCTCCAGGATGACGGCGACCGCACATACACACTGGCTGAGAAACGCTACCTGGTCGCCGTGATCATCCACGAGATCGGCCACATCTACTTCCCGATGATCGTCAACTCGGACGAACGTCAGTGGACCTGGATGGACGAGGGCTTGAACAGTTTCCTCGATGCGATGGCAGGCTGGGAGTGGGACCCGGAGATTCCATGGAACAACCAGCCTCGCGACATTGTCGACTACATGAAGTCAGAGAGACAGGTGCCGGTCATGACGCAGTCCGACTCGGTCCTGCAGTTGGGGCCCAATGCGTATCACAAGCCGGCGGCGGCACTCATGATTCTGCGCGAGACCATCTTGGGCCGCGACCTGTTCGATTTTGCCTTCCGTGAGTACTCGAGGCGCTGGAGATTCAAGCGCCCCTCGCCGGCGGACTTCTTCCGCACCATGGAAGAGGCCTCCGGCGTGGACCTCGACTGGTTCTGGCGTGGTTGGTTCTACACGACCGATCATGTAGATCTCAGCATCGACCGAGTGTGGAAGTTGCGCCTGGACACGACGGATCCTGATATCGACTACGGTCGTCGGCGCCAAGAAGAGGCGGACAAGCCGCCCTCTGTGATCGTCGAGCGCAACCGCGCCGAACGACCCACCTGGGTGGAGCAGAACCCGGAGATCCGCGACTTCTACGACCAGAACGACCGCTTCACGGTGACCAACAAAGAGCGCAACGAGCACCAGAGCTTCCTCGAAGGGCTCGAGGACTGGGAGCGCCAGGTCCTGGAGCGTGCGGTGCAGGAAGATCAGAACTACTACGTGCTGGAGTTCAACAATCGCGGTGGTCTGGTGATGCCGATTCTCTTGGAGCTCAGTTTCGACGACGGCGGAACGGAGCGTCTGGACATCCCGGCCGAGATTTGGCGACGGAACCCAAGAACTGTGAAGAAGCTGATCGTGACCGATCGTGAGCTGACCCAGATCGTGATCGATCCGAACTGGGAGACCGCTGATACCGACGTAGAGAACAACCACTACCCACGGCGAATCATCCCTTCGCGCATCGAGATGTTCAAGACTCGGGACCGCGAAGGATTGGAGCACCGAGACATCATGCAGGACATCAAGACCAAGCTAGACACCGAGGGTCAGGAATGATCGCCTCGCCTCGCTGGGTTGCGTTGGTTGCAGTGGTTCTGGCGATGCTCGTCCTCGCGCCGACATGTCTCGCGCACCAGCAGAAGGAGTCCGTCACGCGGATTCTGTTCAATCCGCGGACCGGCAACATCGAAGTGATGCACCGCTTTCTCGTCCACGATGCTGAGCACGCGACTCGGGAGCTCTTCGGCGGCGACGCTGACATACTGGGTAGCGCCGCGACTCGGGAGCAATTCGAGAGCTACGTGCACCAGCGGTTCTCCATGGCAGACCAGAACGGAACGGTGATCGAGCTGGCGCCCGTAGGGCACGAACTCGACGGCCGCTACCTCTGGGTCTACTCGGAAGCCCCGATCCCGGATGGGCTCACAGCCCTGACGCTCTCTCACGACGCCCTCCGAGACGTGTGGCCGGAGCAGGTGAACCTGGTCAACGTTGAACGTGACCATGCGGTCCGCAGCGCCATTTTCGACACAGGACGTCGCCACGCCATCGTCCGCTTCTGACTCCCCTTGAACTGCGAACGGCCGAGCCGCCGAGGAGCCAGCGGCTGACCTCGATCCAGCGATCGAGAACGCGCGGCGGATGCACGCATGGAGAGTCTCCACGCGCCGCCTTCCGCCGCGCGCTGAGGCTTATGGGGTGCTTTCCTCGTCCGTCGCGATCTGAATCTGGATGAAGCCGCGGTTGCGCAGCAGCGCGCCCACATTCGGTTCGCGGCCGCGGAAGCTGACGTAGGCGTCCATGGCCGGCTGTTTGTCTCCGGCTGAATAGACGCTTTCATACAGCTTCTGCGCCAGCTCGGCATCGAAAATATCGCCAGCTTCTTCGAACGCAGCGAAGCCGTCGTTGTCCAGGACACCCGCCCAGAGGTAGCTGTAGTAGCCGGCGGAGTAGCCCTCGCCCGCAAAGGTGTGCAGGAAGTGGGTCGAGCGATGGCGCATCGGAATGTCGTCCAGGTTCTCACGGCTGGCCAGCACTTCGTTCTCGAAGGCATCGATTTCCAGCGACGCCGGATCGGTGTTCAGGTGATAGGCCAGGTCGACGAAACCCGAGTTCAGGAACTCGACGGTGGCAAAGCCCTGATTGAACTTGGTGGCATTCAGCACGCGCTCGAGCAGCTCGGGCGGCATCGGCTTTCCGGTTTCGTGATGCAGGGCATAGCGCTTCAGGACCTCGGGCTGTGACAGCCAGTGCTCGTAGAGCTGGGCCGGGAACTCGACGAAGTCGCGGTCGACCGCCGTGCCGGCCAGCGACGGATAGTCCGTGCTGGACAGCAGCCCGTGCAGGCCGTGACCGAACTCGTGGAACAGCGTGACTGCATCGGTGAACGACAGCAACGCGGCCTCACCCTGGGCCGGCTTGTTGTAGTTGCAGTTGTTCAGAATCAGCGGAATCTCGCCGGTGACCCCATTCTGTGGACGGAAGCTCGACATCCAGGCCCCGCCACGCTTTCCCGGGCGCGCGAAGAAGTCGCCGTAGAACAGGCCGGCAGTTTCACCTTCCGGGTTCCGCATTTCCCAGACGCGAACGTCCGGATGGTAGGTCGGAATGTCGTCACGCTCGACGAAGGAGATGTCGAACAACCGCTCCGAGACGTAAAACATCGCCTCGATCATGTTGTCCAACTGCAGGTAGGCCTTGACCTCGCTTTCGTCCAGGTCGTAGCGCTCGGCGCGCACCTGCTGAGTGTAGAAGCGCCAGTCCCAGGGCTCGAGGTCATGGTCCAGGCCCGCCGCGGAGATGCGCGCTTCAATGTCGGCGGCTTCTTCCCGGGCGCGACTGCGCGCCGGCCACCAGACCTGCTCCATGAGCGACATGGCTGCATCCGGCGTACCGGCCATGGTGCCGGCCGTCCGGTAGTGGGCGAAGGTCTCGAAACCGAGCAGGTTGGCTTGTTCCAGACGCAGGGCCAGAATCTGGCGGATCGTCTCCTTGTTGTCATTCTCGTTCTCGTTGTCGCCGCGCTGCGTCCAGGCACGCCAAGCGATCTCACGCTGCTCGCGGTTGGGCGAAGACTGCAGGAACGGCTCCACGCTCGAGCGGGCCAGAGTGACCACGTGGCCTTCTAGCCCGCGATCCGACGCCGCACCGGCCGCAGCCGAAACAATGTAGTCCGGCAGCTCGGCAAGGTCCTCTGTGCTGAGCTCGAGCGTCCAGGCTTCACGGTCGGCCTGTTCGTTCTGAGCGAACTGGGTGTACAGACTGGCCAGCGAGGAGCGGATCTCGGCAAAACGGTCGCGGTCAGCGCCCTCGAGCTGGGCACCGGCGCGAACGAAATCCTCGTGCGTGGTTTCCAGTAGACGAGCCTGCTGAGGCGCCAGGTCGAGCTCGTTGCGTGCCTGATACAGCGCATCAATGCGGGCGAACAGGTCGGAGTTCAGTGTGATCGAGGCGCCGTGCGCGGCAAGACGGGGGCTCATCTCACGCTGAATCGCGCGAAGCTCATCGTTGGTGGCCGAACTGGTGAGATTAGAGAACACGGGTGAAATGCGGCCTAGCTTCGCTCCAGCGTTCTGCATGGCCAACAGCGTGTTGTCGAACGTGGGTGGCTCGGGGTTGGTGGCGATCTCTTCGATCTCGGCGCTGTGCTTGGCCAGGGCCACCTCATAGGCAGGCAGGAAATGGGCCTCTTCGATTCGATCCAGCGGCGGGACACCGAACGGGGTATCCCAGTCCGCCAGCAGCGGGTTGGCCTCGGAGACGTCCTTTGAATCATCGGCTTCCGCTGCGGCTGCCGTGGACTCGGGCTCGGTAGTCGCTGGCTCGCTGGATTCGGGAAGAGGGACCGTGGTGCAGGCGGCGAGGGAAAGAGTGAACATCAGGAGGATCAGGACCTGGTTTGATTTCATCAGCTCAGTCTTGGTTGGTTGACTGGAGTGCGCTCCTGGGCGAGGACCCGGCGAAGACGCGGCGGGAGAGTCGACGGTGGGAGATTCGGCGACCGCCTGCTCGAGCTCGGCGGGCGGACTAGGAACCTCGCAGCGAGTGCAGCCGCTCGCAGCCGTCGATCGGTCGGGACGCCGCCGATCGAGGCGTGCGGTGGAGATACGTCCACCTGGCCTAGAGGTTGGGGCCGACCGAGAGGTCGTGTGAAGGGGGCCGGTCACCCGGCGCTCGATTCTGTCACGTCAACGAGACGTCGACAGGCTTCGACACCGGTCGTCTCGAACAAGATGATTCGAGACTGTCGGGAGAGACCATCGATTGCGGCGCGGCCCAGCCTCCGTGTGCGATGGGAGACCGACGCATCGAAGCTCATCGGCAGATGTTTGGCCCGCGGCGTTGTGTTGTCGCCGCGGGCCAACGGATCGTTGCCGACTAGCAGATGCAGAACTTGTCGTACCGGCTCAGGCTGCAGGTGTACGTGAGGTCGGGGAAGCAGGCCCCTTCACCACCACAGAACGTCCGGCAGTCGAGATGGAGTTGACACGAGAAGCATCCAATCGGCGCCTCGACGAAGGGCAGGGGCTCGAACACCGGGAGCTCCCGGGCGGGAGCGAGTCCACAGGTGGCCGGGCCCGTTGCGAAGAAGGTCGGAAGCTCGCTGGCGTCGGCGCGATCGGCGGCTCCGAGCAGCAGGGGTGCCGCCACCAAGCAGGCGGCGAGCAGGAAGAGGACGAGACGGGTGAACTTCATCGTTCGACTCCTGACTGAGTCCGGTGCCGGCGTCGTCGCCGGGTCACCGGGTTCGGGTGAATGCCGCCCACGGTGGGCGGCACGAGGTTGGAGGCCAACGGGCGCGACGGTCCAAAGGCGGCGTTCGGCCTCAGAAGGCCGTCTTGCACCGACCGTCGGAGGAGCAGGTGTACGCCGAGCCGCCACACTCGGAGTCCGAGGTACAGCGGGCGCACGTGCCGGCGTCGCAGAAGCGAGTCGATCCGGCGCAATCGATGTTCGAGCTGCAGGCCACCACCGCGCAGGTGCCGCTGTGGCAGACTTCGCCCGCCGCCTCGTTGCATTGCCCCGAGTCCTTTGGCGTCCAGCGCAGGCAGCCGTCGGTGTCTTGGGCGCAGCTGCGGTAGCCCGCGGCGCTGGTGCACCGCTTCTCGCCCAGGATCGAGCAGGAACCCGAGCCCCACGGGCAGGCCGGGGGGTCGGGCTCGCAGACCCCGAGGTGGCATCCGTTGGTGCAGTGTTCCGTCACCTGCCACTGCAGGCAGCCCTGGGCATTGCGCACGCACGAGACCACCGACTCTTGGATCGATGAGCAGAAGCGCGCGCCTTCGTGATTGCACGGTGAAGGCCGGCCGATGCACGCCGGATCCTCGGTGTAGCAAGCGTTCCGCGACGTGTCGCAGCCCCAGGTGCAGGCCTCGGTGGCGCCCCATTGGCCGTTCACGCAGGTCTGGGCCGAGTCGCCGAGGCAGCGTCGCTCGCCGTCAGTGCAGACCGGGCAGCCGTCGTCGATGATGCCGTCACAGTCGTTGTCGAAGCCGTCGCCGCACACCTCTGCCGGCACGGCGGACGGCAGGACCCAAAGTGCTGGCGCGGTTCCCGGGCTGTGGAAGCGGAAGGGAGCCAGGGAACCGTCGCCGCACGACGCTTCGAAGCAGTAGCTCGACAGGGGCTGCTCCGGAGTCCCCACCAGCGACTCGAAGTCGCTCACGCGAATCCAGCGGGCCGTTTCGTTGCCGCCGCGACCGTCTGGCGAGGCGATGTGGCGACAGTAGTGGAGGTCGGTGAAGCCGGGCACGACAACCGAGGTCGAGCAGGGGTCTTGGCAGGTTCCGAAGTGCTCTGGCGCCGATCCCGAGCCGACGACCTCGACCGCCCGTGTCACCAGGCGGGTCTCGTGGAACGGCCGATAGTGGCCGTAGACCGAGTAGGTGCTGCTGGTGGTGGGGTGCACCACGAGCGAGCCCCGGTCACCCGAGAACGAACCGAGCCCCACCATGGTGACCGACGACGCGCCCGGAAGATGCCACTCAAGAGTCACCGGTTGGCCGGCCGCCACGGTCTGTGGGGTCGCCACGAGGTGGTCGGAGGGATCCATCGGGGTCAGCTTCGCGTCGTAGCGGACGGGAGGAAGGCCGAGCTCCGGTGCGCTGTGGACTGTGAATCGCAGCGTCAACGGCTGCGTGGTCGGCACCTGGATCGAGCCCGAGCCGCCGGGAAAGCTGCCGTAGCCCTCGACGTCGACCGAGGCGACGGCGGGATAGTCCCAGCTGATCTCGAAGACGTCCGACGCGGAGGACTTGAGGGGCAATGCGGTGACGACCTGGGGGAGGGAATAGGAGCCCGGGCCCTGTGGGGGAGGAGACGAATCGTGGCACAACCCTTGGGACAGCACCCAGGCTCTCAGGTGTTCTGGGCTCTCGGTGTAGAAGCCATTGAAGATGTTGGTTTGCCAGGATGTCGGGTCGCCCAGGCGCCAGCCTTCGGCCCAGTCCCAGCAACTTCCCGGGAAGCCTTGGGCACAGAGAGCCCGAGCGCGCGTGCAGTTCGAGCCCATCATTTCCTGCCACCCAGTCCAGACCGCCGCCGTTTCGCAGACGAGGTCGTTCGCCACGGTCTCGATGAGGCCGAAGGGGGGCTCCGGCGGCGCGAGCGGGCAGTGGAGCTCGAGAAGGCCCCGACAATGGCGTTCGCAGTAGCCGAAGGGGTCGAAGCGTTCATCGCAGAAGCAGTTGTCGGGATTGCGCCAGAAGCCGACGGGGCAGGGGTCGTAGCACTCACCGCCGCACGAGATTTTCGGTTGGCCGTTGTCTGCGAACCCACAGATGTCTCCCTCCTCCGGCACCCAGGCTTCGCACAGGCAGGTCGAGGAATTCGCCCGGGTGCCCACGGAGCAAAGCTCCTGGCATTGGCCGCTGCACATCCAGCCGACGCTGCCATCCGCGAGAAGACATCCGGACGTCTCGCCGTCCTCGAGCTGGCCGAGCGGCAAGCAGGCACAGGTCGAGAAGTCTCGTTCCGTGCCGAGTGGACAGATCTCTCGGCACGTTTCACCGCAGAAGACTCCTGGCTGGTCGTTCTCGAGGACGCAGTCGTCTCCGGCGACGGGATCTTGCAGCTCTGAGTCGCCGCCGCTTCCGCCGTCGGTGCCTCCGCTCCCGTCGCTGCCGCCCTCCGAGGGGCAGGCCATCGCCCAGGTCTTGCCGTCGACCGTGAAGGTGTAGCTGAACGACTGCTGACCTTCGTTCTCGGGGCTGTTGCACACCGTGCCGCACGTGTGATGATAGGTGTGGATAAGAGCGATCTCGCGGCTCGGGTCGCATGTCTGGGTGGCCGTGGAGAAGAGCCTGTGAGCCTCCTGCGGAGACTGATGGACGGAGAGGAGATTGCCCCGAACCGATTCGCAGAACTTGGACCTTACACACTCCGCCTCGGAGCGGGCGGTGGGCCGGGTCGAGTTGCCGCCGCCGCCAGAACCGCTTTCCCCCGGGACTTCATCCTGCTCGTTGCCGTAGTGGCCGCTTCCTTCGAAATCTGGAACCCAGTGGTAGTCCCCTCCTTCGACCTCGATCTCTTCGGCTACCTGGACGACGGTGATCTCGTAGTACCAATGGGGTGGATCTCCACCCGCGTCTTCGTCTTCTTCCTGCGCGACAAGGTGGCCGATCGGGCCGAGCAGTAGGAATACAGCCAGCAGCATCAGCTGCATGCTGATCGATCGATTGGAAGAGTCGGTCACGAGAACCTCCTTTCGAACGCCTCGGACCGTCGTGAACGACCGCCGCGGCTTTTCGAAGATGAACTCCCACGTGCGTGGAAAGGGATGGGTGGGTGGCTCCTCGCCAAGCTCGAGAGCTCGACCGAGAGCGTGCGCGCCCGCCGATCGGTCCTCGTGGACTCTCTTCCTGGTGGGCTGCCGGTGGCTCTGGGAGCTGGCACGGGCAAGCTAACTCGGCACCGCAGTCCGAAGCCCAACCGAAACCCAACGCCTGTCCAACCTTTTCCTGCGAGCGCTAGCGGAAGCCGGTCACCAGCCTGACGTCGCTCTCGATCGTTCGATACCGGCTGAACAGGATCGAGCCGTCGAGAGGCGAGATGGAGATGCTGGATGCAAGCAGGCCTTGGGGCAGCGAAGCCAAGATCTCGGGAGCTTCGCCCTCGATCCGGTGGCGGACCAGCTGCGACCCGTCGTCGCTCGCACGCAGGTAGACGATCTCGTCGGCGACGAGGGACCAGGCCGACGCACCCGCCGGCGCGAGGTCTTCAGTGACCGGGGTCGCGTCGCGACCCGTGATGGGCATCCGCCAAATCTGGCGGTCCTGACCGTCGGTGTAGAACAGGGTGGCACCGTCCGAGGACTCGCGGCCGAAGACCCCGTGGTCGACGACCGCCACCGGGGATCCGCCGTGGACGGGAACTCGCCACAGCGTCCAATCCGAGAAGCGGCCGAGGGCAACGTAGATCGACGCGCCGTCGGCGGAGAAGCTCGGATGACCGAGCTGGCCGCTCTCGCCGGGGCCCTCGAGTTCCCATGTCGTGCCGTCCTCGACGTCCAAAATGTGGATCGACTGGGTGTCACCAACGAGCGCGCCGAAGACCAGGAAACGGCCGTCCGGAGACCACTGGGGGCCCGTGATCTGCGTGGCGCCCAGGGAGCTGAGGCGGCGGGGGCCGTCGCCGTCGGCCACCAGCCAGACTTCTCTGGCACCGGAGCGGTCGGAGACGAACGCCACCCGTCGGCCCTCGGGGTCGTGCCGTGGGTTCGAATCTCGGGACTTGGAACCCAAGACCGGTTCGCTCCGGGGCTCGGACCCGGGGTCGACGCGCCAGATGCCGGCGCCGAGCTCGTAGGAATCGAAGACCAGGGTCTCCCCGGTGATCGACGGGAAGCGCACGTTCTCTGCCGGTACCGGAATCCAGGTCGGTGGGCCGCCATCCAAGGGAACCCGCCAGAGCTGGAAGCGACCTTGGCGGTTGGAGGCCATCACCAGGGCGTCGCCGTCGTCCATCCAGTCGAATCCCCAGATCCGCTGACCGTCGGTCGTCAGGCGGCGTGGTGCTCCGCCGCGGACAGGCACCACGTGTAGGTCGTGGACGAACGAGGTCTCACCGCGACTGAACGCGAGCCGAGTACCGTCGGGAGAGTAGGTCGGCCGCGAGTCGAAGCTACCGGCGGGGGGAAACGTCAGCTGGATTCGTTCCGCGGTGTCGACGTCGACGGCGAACGCGGCGCAGGTCTGACCGTCGGCGGTGGGAAGGGAGGCGACGATCCAGCGCCCGTCGGGGGACCAGTCGATGCCGGCCAACGGGCATGGGCCAGCCGAGGTCAAGACCTTCGGGTCTCCCCCGAGGAGCGTGACGATGCGAAGCTCGGTCCGGTCTTGGCGGTAGGCGGTGTAGGCGATCCGTCCGCCGTCGGGTGACCAGACAGGGGACGACGCCTTCCCTTCCGCGAGCCGACGGAGGGAACGACCATCGAGTGCCATCGTGTAGACGCCGGGACCGGTTCGAGGCGGGCCTTGCTGAACGTAGGCGACATGTTGCTCGTCGGGCGAGACTTCGGCCTGCGACTCCGGGCCCGGTTGGCTCGTCAGGCGGATGTCGACCACCGGCTCGGACCGAGCCGTCGATGGAGCGCGGGGTAGGGACAGCACCGCGGCGAGCACCAGCAAGACCGCGACGAGACCCACCAGCACCCATCTCGGATCCCATCGGCCGGGCTCGGGCATCGAAGGCTTCGGGTCGTCATCGGGCTCTCGATCCGCGTCGACCGGGCAAACCAGCCGATAGCCCTGCTTGGGGATGGTCTCCACAAAGCGTGGCGAGCGCGAGCTGTCCCCCAAAGCCCGGCGCAGCTTGGAGATCGCCATGGTCAGGGCCTCGTCACCGACCACCACGTCCGACCATGCGGTGTCGAGGAGCTGCTGGCGGGACCAGGGCTCGCCCGGGTCGGAGGCCAGGCACTGCAGAACGACCATCACCCGGGGCTGGAGCTTGCGCTCCATTTCGCCTGATGTGATCCGGTGGAGGAGGGGCTCGACTCGCCAGTTCTCGAGTCTGAAGCACTCGGTTCTGAGCCGGGCTCGCGGCGTTTCGTCGTCGGGGGTCATTCTCTGTGCACGTTCTGCAGCCGTCGGTTCGATCTGCGTGTTCTGGAGGAACAACGTACCGGCGCAGGTTTCGTTGCACTGAGTCTAGGCCAGTTGGATCGTGCAGGGCCTTGTCGTCGGCCAGGTGGTTCGACAACCGAACACCACCGACCGGCCGGAGCCGGTCGGTGGTGTCGCAGAGGGCAGTGAGCTCATAGCGGGCTCTCAGCCGCCGCAGAAGCCTCGGAGCTCCGCGCCGCACTCATTGGCCACGCAAGAGCACAGGCAGGCGGAGCGGTCGGTCAGAGTGGTGCCGGCGAG
The DNA here is from genome assembly GCA_039194425.1 of Acidobacteriota bacterium. Taxonomy (GTDB): domain Bacteria; phylum Acidobacteriota; class Thermoanaerobaculia; order Multivoradales; family J023; genus JAUIJL01. The sequence continues at coordinate 289,225 of JBCCVZ010000003.1, forward strand.
CGAATCGAGGTCGCCACTCGTCGCGGTGCACGATTCGGCGCAGCGCGAGTAGCACCCGATCTCTGCCGGCACTGGCGCGGGCTTCACCAAGGCCAGACGTGCGACCTCTTGGTCGGCCAGACTCTCGGCCTGGGCCGCCCCCATGTCGCAGTCCTCGCCGAAGAACAGCAGCGTCTCGATGAAGACCTCCCAGCCATCCATCGGGACGAAATCGACATTGAGGATGTCGCACGGCAGTTGCTGCTCGACGCCGTCGTGCTGAATCGCGCAGGTCCCATTGTATTGGTGCATGCGCCGCGCCACCGTCACCTCCCCCGAGGGAGCGACCACCTCGATCTTCACCGGCCCGGTTTCGACGTATTGATCGAGATGGAATTGGGGGGTGTTGGGATCATAGGGGTTGAACGCATAGATGCCGAAGGCGTCGGTCGTGGTGCCGTAGGTCGTAGCTTCCGCTGGACAGCCGCGGATGAACACCGAGGCACCGGCGAGCGCGGATCCGTTCTCAGTCACCCGGCCGCCGGTACAGGCCACCGTCATCATCGTCATCAGGATCACGAGGAACAGGCCGCCCCGGGTCATTGTTCGTGATGCTCTATGGTCGAAGGTCGTCATGGCTGGCTCCTTGGTTCATCGACCGTGAGGATTCAGGGTCGTTCGGCATGCACAACGACGGTGGTGAGCAGATTCCCTCAGATGGGTGATCTGCCAGGTCGTCTCGATCCCGTCGACCGAGACGTCGGCCGAAAAAAAGCCGAGACCTGACTGAGGGATCCCGGCGGCGAGTTTCGTTGCTTCATCCGAGCATCGGCCCGGAGCCTTTCCGAATCGCTGCCAGGCCGAGCTCAGAGCATGGAACTCATTCAAACGGCTGTATTCGGCCTCCGTCTCGACCCTGCCGGCCATGCCAAGGGGGGGAGCGAAGGGAAACAGCGAGGAGCCAGCGAGGATCCGAGTCATGGCGCATCGACGAGCTTTGTTCACCACATTCCTGCTTGCCTGGATGGCCTTGGGGACGACCTTCGTTGCATCGGCCGTCGCGCAAGTGGACCTTTCTTTGGTCAGCACCGATCTCACCTTGATCGGGGACCACGGCGAGGGCGTCTACTTCGCCGAGGATGCGTCGATCGACGCGGCGCTGCGAATCAGGGCGCAGGTCTTCGATGCGGCCGACCGCCAGGCCTTCGATGCCGACCTGCACCTGGTGGGCATCGACTCGGGAAGCTGCAGCGACGCGAGCAGTCTGCCGGCGGACTGCGAGCATTTTCTCGCTTCCCTCTCCTTCGATCCACGAGAAATTGACGTGCACCTGGCCCCAACCGGCGCCAGAAAGGTGGTCAGTCTCGACCTCACCGAGCCCGGGGTGGAGGATCTCGATCGCTTCGTCTCGTTGCAGCGCGCCGCGGGACGCAGTGTCCATGTTCGAGTCAGCCTCGACACGGGGGGTGTCTACGCCGACGACCCGAATCCGGCCAACAACGTGGGCCTTTCGTCGTCCACGGGTTTGCTACCGCTCTCGGGGACTCTGCTCTTCGATGATGTACCGACCAGCCTTTCCGCCTTCCAGGGGCAGGACGACTGTGGCTTCTTCCTCTCCGGCTTGCGAGTCGAGAACGCCCAGGCCGAGTGGCAGCCGGCCAGCGGGGACACCTGGCCACCTCGGCCGATCGAGCTCGACGCCTCGCATTGCGTGGACCCTGTCGTCGGTCCATCCGAAGTGTTGGATCTACAGCTGAGTCATGGCACGGTGGAGGTCCTGGCTGTGTCGGGGCAGCTGGGTGGGCTCGAGCTGACGGTCTCTGCGGCGGACCTCACAGAAAGCGGAGTCAACCTGGGAGATCTTTCGGTCCTGTTGCCTGTTGCCGCCAGTTTTCATCCGGTCTCGGCCACGACCGGGCTGCCCAGAACCCGTGGCCTGGCGGAGCTGGTGCTGACCGGCGCCAGCTGGCCCGCATCGAACGACCTGAACGACCTGTCCTTCTCGTTCGACCTCGGAGCGGCGGGGGAGAGCGGCTTCCTGCAGCCGGCGGATATGCCCATCGCTTTCCGGGTCGATGTCGTCACGATCGACGATCGTGGCCTCTCGGCTCTCTGGGAGGAGGTGCACTACCACTACAACCAACCGTTCGGCGTCTCAGATCCGCGGGCCGCCACCGGGGCCCCTAGCAACGATGGACGCATGCGGTTTCCCATCGACTCAGGCCTCGCCGACTCGGAGCGCACCCTGCTCGTCGACAGAGATGGGCTCCATTCCCAAGCGTTCTTCGCGGCTGGTGATGCGTCTACCCACTTCCCGCAGCTCGAGATCCAGTTCTCCACCTTCACCCTCGGCGTCGAGTCGAGCCGGGTCGCGGCCGGCCAGACCCTGCCGGCTTCCGCGGCGGACGACTACACGCTGAGTCAGCGGCCGCACTGCCCGGACTGCGGCGACGCGGGCAGCCTGCCGATCCCTGAGTTCGACACCAGCCCGAGCGTGCCTCAAGGAATGGGTGCCGACGGCTCTGTGATCGCTCATATCGAAACCATCGGGGAGGAAGCGGCCTGGGGCCCGGATGACGGTGCCAGCCGAATGTTCGAGCGCACGGACGACAGCGATCTTCCTGGCCTTCTCTACCTGCCCGGCTATCGCGCCGAGCTTCCCGACGTGTCCGAGATCGGCGGTTTGACCGTACCGGCCTACCTCTTGGGCATGCGGGCCGTGCGGGAGGAGGCGGGAGCCTTCCAGCCGGATACCTTGTTCCCACTCGGGTTTCCCGAGGCGCAGCGCGGCAACCACTTCATGGCGGGTTTGACCGTCGGTCCGGAGCTTCTCATCGGCGAGCTCGGCGCCGCGGAGGCTGGAATCGGCGTGTTCTTGGACGGCCGGTCGACCCGCATCGGCTTCGGCGGTGCGACCGACCCCGACTTCCATGCCGTCCCCGCGAGCTCCAGCTCCAAATACGTGGTGCGCCCGGGGGGTGTCACTGGAGTATTCAACTCGATCGAGGCCCCCCAACCGACGCTCTACGGCTTCGATGTGGCGCTGAGCCGCTTCGCCTTTCGCCAGGTGAGTAACGCCATCGACTCCGAGACGTGGATGGATGGAGTCGTCACCGTTCCGGAGCCGGGGGATGTGCGGGTCGCTTTGGAGTCGATGGATCTCCGCTGCACGGGAGATGTAGACGGCGCGCAGGTGGTCGGCGAGATCTGCAATGAGCTCGACGACAATGGCAACGGCTTGGTGGACGAAAACTGCAACGAACGCCTCGCCGCCTGGCAAACACCGTATGACATCCAGAGCGCGGAGTTCCGGGCCGCGGACGACGTCCCGGCGTGCGAAGCGAGCCCCCGGACCTTCATGACCCGTGGCATCGCGACGCTTCACGCCCTCGACGACGACCTGACCCTCGAGGCGGATTGGAACGCCGAGGGTCGCCCCGAACAGGCAGAGGTCTTCAGCCAGACGGATCACAAGCTCGATCGGCCGGATGTCGATACTGCTTCGCCCGAGAGTGAAGCCTTCGAAGTGGCCTTGGACGGCGAGATCGAGATGCTCACCACGCCGGACGAGAACGCTGGCTGGTACCAGTTCGACGCCCTCCTGGGACTGCACTTCTGGGACGACATCCCGGTCGATCTGCGCCTACAGAACCGCGATCTGGAGTTGCCCGAGCAGACCCTGGTCTACAAGCGTGGCCAGCTGCAATCGATCGACGATCAGGAGATCCTCGACAACAGCGCGGAATCCTTGGCCCAAGCAATGCGCAACTCGCAGCCTGCCCACAGCCGCGCCGTCTACGACTGGGTGGGTTCGATCAACTTCGACTTGCCGATCTACTACGAGGCCGGGCGTCATGATCTCGGTCTCCAGCCGAGCTTCGCTGGTCGGGCCGATCTGCAAAACATCTCGTTTCTCGAGACCAAGGCGAAGGTCGACTTCATCACTCCCGAGCGGACCAGCCTCAGCTTCGGGGCCACCGCCGATCTCGATCCCCTCGTTTTGGAGGCCAACAAGGTGGCCCTGCGGGTGGACCTACGCAACGACGAGAGCGTCGACGACATCGACCTCTTCTTTCAGCAGTACTTGCTGATTCCCGCGCCTGAGCCGGGGGAGCCGCGTCCGGTGCGGGCCCTGGTGGACATCGTGGGGCAATTGCAAAACAACATCGGCTGCTTCGATGCCCATGGCCTTGAAGGATGCGCGGAGACGAAACTTCGGCAGCGGATTCTGGAGGAGTTCACGGTTCCGGACACGGATCCCCCCGAGCTCACCCACGATCAGGTCGTGGAAGGGATGAACCGCGCCACCGGCGATGCGGAAGCGAGTGTCGCCGCCGCCCAGCTCAAGGTCTGTGAAGCCCTCTACACGGTCGGTGCGGCCCCCGCCATGGTGATGGCGGTCTGTCCTGCCGTCATGCCTCGGCCGGCCGCTCCCTTCGGCAGTGCCGACGCCAGGATGCTCGACCTGTACTTCGATGGTGCGCTGGCCATCCAGGCGCAGCATGCCGCCTGCACCGCACCGGTGACCCCCGCCGAGATCGCTGCCTGCAATGCCATGGAGAGCGCGGTCGTGGATGACTTGCGGAGCGATCTGCAGGATGCGGTGGCCGACATTGTCCAGGTGCGGCAGGACCTCGAAGGAACCCAGGACGACATCACGTCTCTGCGCGACGATCTCGAGAGCCTGGCGACGGACCTCGGTAGCGATCTGCCGGCGGCCATCGAGGCCCTGGTGGAGGCTCGCGAGGATCTGGCGACGAGTGGCTTGGACGTCTGCAGCGATGCCACCGGGCCGGACGGCTGGCTCAACACCGTCGGCGATGTGAACGACATCATGATCGACATCGTGGAGAAGCTCGATTTCGAGGGCATGGTGATCTATTCGCTGATCGCGGGCTACGCCGGCTTCGATGGCCAAGAGGTCGCCGAGGCTTTGGTGGCCTTCAAGCAGCTGGCGGACGACCTGGTTCCGATCCTCACCCCCAGCCTCACGGCGGCCGAGCAGCTCTTTGATTGCGAGTCGGCGGAAGGGCCCAATCTCGGCACCGTTCTCACCGGCGCCGAGACGTTCTTGGCCGACCTGGAGACTCGATTGGGCGATCTCCAAGCAGGCATGGATGCTTTCCTGAGCTTGATGCTGGAGGACGGCGATGCCGATGGGGTCCCTGACAATCCCCCGTATACAGGGCAGATCGGAGCTCTCGAGCAGGTCATGGCCGACACGGTCGCAACGTTGGCGGTGGTCGAGGACCTGTTGAACGGCTTGGAGTCGGAGATCGACATCTCCTTGATGTCCTCGCCGCCGGCCCCCATCGTTCTGCCGACCGTCGGTGTGCCGGGGTTGGTTCCGCCACCGCCCCCAGCGAGCGCGGCCGACGTGCGGACCTACTTCGACGACCTCGTCGCCGGCGCGACCGAAGGGCGCTACACCTGGCTCGACCCGGCGACGGGCAACTCGGTGGTGCTCTCCCTGCAAGCCGACGCCAGCACCAGTCTTTTCACCGTCAAGACGAGCCTGGACTCTTTTCAGCAAGGCACGCTGGCTCAGACGTTGGAGGCGATTCCGAATCTGGAGAACGGCGAGCATCTGGTGGATCTGATCGTCGATCTGGTGATGAACGACACTGGCCTCGGCGAGCTCCTGACGACTGCGGACACTCTCCTCACCGAGCCGCTGGAAGCCTTGTCGCTGCTCTCCGACACTCTCCTGGACCGAATCGCTGTGGTGATCAGAGAGGTGTTGGAGTCCTTGGCCAGTCTGCGCTCGAAGCTGTTCACGGCAGAGGATCGGAAGGTCCTCTTCAGCCCGTTGAGCAAGCTCGACGAGATCGACGGCTTCGCCAAGATCCGTCGCGATGAGCTCGAGGGACTGCATCTGCTGGCCCGCTTCGACTTGTTGCACGAGATTCGCGACGACCTCTTCGAGGCGAGGGTGGGGATCGATGTCACTCCGTGGAGCGCGCGAGGTAGCTCCAACTCCACCTGCCATCCCGCCACGAGCGACGATCTGCTCGACATCGTCATTCGGCTCGACGCCCACCTCGGTGACTCGGGCACCCTGTTCGGGCACCGCGTCACGATCGACTCTCTCTACGGACGGATCGTGCGTCAGTCCGGCAGGACGGTGGGGGTCTCGCTTGGGCTGAGCCTGAAGCGCGGCGGCGTCTTCCAGGCCTTCAAGATGGACGACATGACGCTAGTGGGTGGAGCGACTCGAGTGCGGCGCTACTGCGTGGCCGATCCGGGCACAGAGTGCCAGCTCGACGCCGACTGCGGAGTCGGAGACGTCTGCACCAACATTCCGCAGCGCAATCGAGGGCGTTGCAACATGGTGGATCCCGGCGAGCGGTGGGCCTACAAAGAGGGTGAGCGCTGCAAGGCGGATGGCGACTGTGAAGCGGATCAGTTCTGCCAGAAGAAGGCCGCCTTCAATGAAGGTTTCCTGGGAGGCAATGTCCGGTCGTCTTTCGCTGGATTCGGTGTCAACGCGGGCTTGCTCGTAGGACAGACCTGCAGTGAAGACCCGCTCGCCACCATCGACCCGCAGGCGGAGCAGTTCATCACTCTGCCCAACGACATCTTCCGAGGCGTGTACACCCGGGGCGGAATCACACTGCCCATCGTCGAGCTCGGCTGCCCGCTGAGCCTCCGTGCCGGCCTGGATGTGGGCAGCTGGTTCCTTGGCGGTCCACCGGCTTCGGTCGGGGGCTTGGTGAACGGCTCTCTCACCGGCCAGGTTCTCTGCCTCGGCGGGCTGCGCGGCCAGCTCACGGCCTTTGGAGAAAAGTCCGGATCCGGCTTCCGCTTCGGTGGCCAGGCGTTCGGCGTGGCCGGTGTCGGGCCCCGGTGTGATCCCCACACGTGGACCTCCGTGTCCCGCAGTCGCAAAGACAAGTGGTGTGCCACGGGCGACGGACAGACCACCGTCGTGATCGATCGCGACGGCCTCAACCGCAGCGGCCTCGACTTCTCAGGTCTGCACTGAGCAAGTCTCCGCCAATCGAGCCAAGGCAACTCGCCAAGACATCTCACCAAGACAACTCACCAAGACCGGACCCTGATGGATCAAAGGATAGAAACCATGAAGCAACCCAAGGAAGTCCTCGCTCTGCAGAGCGGTCCCGCGCGGTGGGTCGCCCTGACCCTCAGTCTGCTGTCCAGCCTGCTGTGGGCACCCAGTGGCGTCGCCCAGGAGTCGCACCAGCTCTACTTCATCGGCTTCGAGGCGCCCGTGGGATCCCTCTCCGCTCCGGGGCAAGGGGAGGTCGACGTGCTCCTGCGTTGGGACGTGCTCGAAGGCGACCTGCCCGAAGGCCTGGATTCCTTCCAGCTAACTCGGAACGGCCAAGTCATCGCCACCCTGCCGGCTCACGGCTCCATGGCGGCGAACGAGATCACGGCCCTCTATGACGGTCCCCACAACGAGCGCCGCCGTTTGGAGGCAATCAGCCTTCTGAACGAAGAAACACCGGCTGCACCGATCGCTGCAGAGGATCTAGGGGAGGCGATCTTGGATCGTGTCCTCTCCAATCCCGCCCGTGCCTGGCTCGCCTCGCGGCTGGACGTCAATCTCGCACTGGCCCGCTACCGGGGCTTTCGCGATGCCGTCGCGATGGCAGGGTCCTACGAGTACGAGCTCTTGGGTCTGTTCGCTGGCGGAGAGATCCGTCCCTTCGGTTGGCTCTCGGTGGAGGTGGATGGGGTCGCGGATGGGATCGCCGCCGCTGAAGGGTTTTCCCAGGTGAGCCTGGGCCGCTGCGACGCCCCGGAGGGCGAGAAGGATCATGCCACTGTGGCCCTCGATTGGGACCACCCCGGAGCGAACAGCACCGAAACCTATGCGTGGTCCTTGCGGATCGCTGGCTACGATCTCTTCCGGTCGGTCGATGAGCTCGTCGGCGTGCCCGCGCCCGTCGATCTCACTGCCCTGGCTGCGGCGGCGGGGCACGATGCGGACGGGCGCGTCCAAATTCCCGGCCTGGAGCAGGTCAACAGCCAGCCCATCGTGATCTCGGGCAGCGCCGACACGGTCGACATGTACAGCGGGCTCGATCCAGCCTTCGCACAATTCATGGAAACCCAACCGGAGCTGGCCGCCCATGGGTTGGAGCCCGGCGACCGTCGGGCCTACTACCTGGTGCCCCGGGATCAATCGGGGAACTGGGGAGAGACGACGGCCATCGCCGTGAGCATTCCCGACCGGGAGGCGCCACCCGCGGCATGGAGTGTGCGCGCCTTTCCGGATCAAGTAAACGGCCAAGTGCGCATCCTTTGGCCTGACATGACCGTCGGCGCCTACTACGAGCGCAATCAGCACCGGCGGACGTACTGCAATCTCGGCACGTCCCGGACCGACCGGCGCCTGGAGTATGTCGGAGAGGACGAGCTCTGCGAAGATCGTCAGCCGCTCGGAATCGACTTGGCGATCGCTGAGTACCGGGTCTACCGTTTCGAGGATTCCGGCCGCTCTGCGACCTTTGTCGATCGCGATGGCGATGGTTTCCACGATGGCGAGGAACGCAGCCGCTTCGACGAGGTAGGGAGCGCCTGCGATCCGTCTCTGCCGGACCCGGGCCTGTCCACCCTCGAGAACAACTTGGTGGCGGCTTTGAGCCCCGAAGAGGCCACCGTGCGGCAGAGCGGACGGCGGGTGATGGAGTACAGCGACCCGACGCCGGCCGGCGATCTTGGCAGCAACTATTGGTACCGCATCGCGGCGGTCGACGAGTCGGGCAACGTGGGCCCCCTCTCCATCCCCGTGCGTGGTTTCCTGCCGGATCGTAGCGCTCCGGTGCGGCACGATCTGATCGGAAGCATCGAGCTCCACCGTCGGGTCTGCCGGTACGAAGCGCGCCCGACGCCACCTCCAGCGGACGGCCGGACGATCGCCGTCGATACGTCGAGCGACGCGGTGGCTCGTCTGCTGCGGCTGAGCTGTGCGAGTGCGCCGGAAACCGTAGTACCGAAGCTCTTCCTGCCGTTCGAGGAAGGCCAGGCCGGCCGTCGCGTGGCATCCCTGACAGAGTCCCAATGCGACTCCCTCCTGGATCCGGGAACAGGCTGCGGAGCCGGCGGATTGCTGGTGGAGTACCTCGGCCGCTACGGCCAGGTTCTGGATACGGCGCCTTATCCGAACGGTCTACAGGAATGTCCGGCGGTCGGCAGCGTGCTCGAAGAGTCCTGTGAGGAGTCCACCACCGAGATCGTCGACCACGGTGACGTCATCCCCGAGGACGAGGGACCCTTCCTCGACCCCAGCGGATCCCCGTTGTGCGTGCGGGTCTACCGAGACCTTGGTGGGCGCAAGCTCCGCTGGCGTACCGTCTGCCCGGGCGATGGCCCCGTGGCGCTCGATTTCCCCGATGCCGGTGGAGATCCGATCTGCCTCGCGTTGGCTTGGATGAACGAGAACGCCCAGCTGTCCGCCCAGTACAACTTGCCCTGCTTCAGCCGGCCGGCGCGGCCCTCGCCGCCGAGCCCGATCACGATCGAGTTTCAGCCTGGAGAGTCTGAGGCGACGCTGCGATTCGCCCAAGCCAACCGGCCGGCGGACGGCGCTCTCTTGGAGTGGCGGCGCAAAGGGGATCCCGCAAGCCGGCAGGTGCGGTACACGGCTCGGGATGGCCAGGCCGCCCTGGGCACTGCCGAACAGTTGTCGATCGATGTCGGACCGGAGCCAGAGGGCGAAGAGTGGCGAGAAGAGTGGTGCTTCCGTGGGTTCTCCGTCGGCGGCATGCTGCCCGGCGACGCGGGATCTGGATACTCGGACTGGTCCGAGGAGGTCTGCTCGGACCGGCTGCCGGTTGCCGCGGCCGTGGTGGAAGCTCTTCCTTGGCCCGCCATCGAGTCTCCTCCGATCGGACCGCCTTTGCAGGCGGCGTTTGCCCAATCGGACGACATCGGCCTGGTGTTGCTGTCCGAGCGGTTGCAGGATGTTCCAGGGGCTTGCCTGCCTGAGCCTGCTTTGCCAACGTGCGATCCGAGCGCTCTGCCCCAGGGCATGCCGCCCCTCGGCTGCGTCGGAGAACCGGGTGATCCACCCTTGCCGGTGCAATCGCGGTGCTCCCTCTGCAGCAGCTTGAACGAAGCGGCTGCGGTGACCCGACCGATGATCGCGTATCGGCAGTGGCGCAGCGGAGACGCTGGGCCGGCGAGTGACTTCCACCAGATCTCGCCCTTGCTGAACGGCCCGTGGTGCGAAGCGGTCGGAGGAACCCAAACGGCTTCGACCTTCCTGGATGATCCTTGGTACCGAGTGATCAATGTCGACCCGATGCACGACTGGGCTGGATATCGCTTGGTCTTCACGGACCGCTTCCCGTACCGCGACGATCAGCAGCTGCGGTACAAGTTCGTCTTCCTCGACGGTCGAGGAGAGATCTCCGGCTTCCGAATCTCCAACTGGATCGCCCCGTGATGAAAGCGAGCGAGATGATGCAAGACCACAAATCAAATGAAGCGAGCGGCGGTTCGTCGATGATCGAAACGTCCGAGGTGGCCAAGACCATGAACAATCACACGATTAGACCGAGTGGAAGGCTGGTCCTGACCTTGCTCGCTGGATGGGCCCTCTTGCCCGCCTTCCATGCAACAGCGCAGGACGACTGCACCAATATCTGGGTGCTGGGCCCCGAAGGGGAGACCGCGGCGACCTACTGTGTCGGCGGGGGAGAGCGCACGGAGTCGGCCAGCGCCCAAGGCGGTGGCACGGTGATCGAGCATGGAGACGGGGTGACCACCGTGCCAGTGGATCCGGATCAAGGCGTCCGAGTGCTGGTGAATCGAGGCCCCAACAGCCTTCCTGCCGCCGGTCTTGGAGCTCCGGCGTTCTCCCTGGCGGGCCTGAGCCCGGCGATTGCCACGCCGGGAGAGCCGGAGATCCCGGGACTCGTCGTGTCCGCGCCCTCCGGCGTCTATGAAGGGACTCTCGAGGTCGTCTTGGAGGCCGTGGCTCCACGGGCAGCTCCGGATGCCGAACCCTTGGAGATCGTCTGGAGCCTCGATGGCGAGCAGGCCACCTCCCTCGACGGCAGAGTGACCTTCTACCTGGTGGCCGACGGCGTCTACACCCTCAACGCTCATGTGGAAGCTCTGGTCGCCGGAGATGAGCAGACCTCGACCACCGTCACTAGGACCTACACCTTGAACGGGACCGGCCCCGTCACCAGGGACACGGACGGCGACGGCCTGCCTGATCTCTGGGAGTCGGAGCGGGGAATGAATCCGCTGGCTGACGACCTGGCGCTCGACTCCGATCGAGATGGTTGGACCGATTTCGAAGAACTGATCCGTGGCTCGGACCCTTTCGACCTCGCATCGCTTCCCTCCGACAGCGATGGCGATGGATGGGCGGACTTCGACGAAACGGTGCGGGGAACGGATCCCAACGACCCGGCCGAGCTCGCGGATCCCGAGGACCCGGAGCGCTTTTATCCGAGCCAGCCAGTGGCCCGGCGCCTCACAGAGGTGGAGTATCGCCTGAGCGGTGCCGTGTGGCAGGACTCGGCTCAGACGGCAACGCAGCTGAACCTCGACGGCCTCACCGTGCTGACTCCTGATTGGACTGTGCTGTACGATCAAGCTGCGCTGCCCGACGCCGACACCCTGGCCGCGGCGGATCTGGACGAAGCCGATCTCCCCAGCCACCTGCGAGCCAGCGTGGTGCGTGGCGCGCTCGACGAGGGCGTGATCCCCGAGCTGCGCCTTCCCGGTGGAGATCCGAGCATCGTCCAAGTCGCCCACCTCGACGCCGACGGAGAGTTGGATGGGTGGCGGGCCCGGGCCTGGGTGCCTGGCACGGAGGACCTTTCCCCCGGCGCGGTGGCGGGCTTCTTGGCCAGCGAAGGGCAGACCTTCGGTAGCGCGGAAAACTGGGAGGCTGGCTACCAGGCGTACCTGGAGGCGAACGCCGTGCAGGTGCTGAGCGTGGACCTGGACCCGGGCACCAGCGCGCTGGTGGCCTTGGCCGACCTCGCCGTGGCCTGGAGTGCGGAGACTCTTTGGGCGGCGGCACCCAGCGAGGGCATCGCCAAAACAGTCCTGGTGGGGGATCTCAACTCAGGCCGCCGACCGGCGGGGGCGTGGGGGAGTCTTGTGTCTCTCTGGAAGGAAACCGGGCGCTCTGCCACCGACTTCTTGGTCGAGCTGGAGGCCTTGCTGGCCCCCGGAGAGGCTCTCGCCCCCTGGTCGGAGACCGCCGAGACTCGATTCACGACGTTCGATCCGCAAGCGGCCCCGCCATGGGCTCAGGGTGGATACTCCACGACCGGTGACCTCGCTCGCCGATCGCAGATCGAGCCTGGGGCGCAGGAGCTGGAGTTGCGGCACTGGGTGATCTTGCACGCCGCTCTGGGGCAGGCCGCTCTCGACTCCCTTCCCGCGGATGAGCGGGCTCTGCTCGTCGATCGCACTGCCGATGTCGATGGCGATGGATTGAGCAACGGAGAGGAGCTCCTCAGCCAGCCGAGCACAGGCCTCGATCCGCTCCTGGAGGACAGCGACGGCGATTCCTGGGTCGACGCCGCCGACCCGTGCCCCGGTGATCCCGCGAATTCCTGCCTGCTCCACCAAGCCCAAGCGGCCGATCTGGACGACGACGGGGTCGTGGATGTTCTCGACAACTGCCTTGGATTCGCCAACCCAGATCAGCTCGATAGCGGGGGCTCCGGCTTCGGCGATGCATGCGAAGGGCAAGTGGTGATGACCAACCCGTCGTTCCACCCGACGCTTACGACAGGCACCACGGTGCGCTTCTCGGGGGAGCTGACCTGTACCCTCTGCGAGCTGCCCTTGACCTATGAGTGGGATTTCGATGGCCAACATCCCGACAGCAGCTCTCCCAGTCCTGGGCTGGTGGCCTTCGGGCAGCCAGGCGAGTTCACCGTCAGTGTTCGCGTCGTTGATCGCAACGGAGTGGAGCAGGCCAGCGAGAGCCGGACGGTGACAGTCCTAGGGCCGGCTGGGCCGGAGCTGTAACGAAGTCCCGGTCGTCTGATCGCGAAGCAGCTGTCGTTCGCTGCGCTGACCTGCTGACGGCCGATCCGCACGCGCCGTCGACTATGGAATCTTGAGCGTCTCTTCGCGGCCCTCGGAGATCAGAACGGCGCGCTGCCATCGGCGACCGTCCGCGGCCTCGAGATCGATCACCCAGGCGCCTTCGGGGAGTGGTATCTCGACCGATTCACCCCGGTAGAGCGGTTTGCGATCCGCTGTCTCTACGGAGCGGTAGGGCTGTCCCGAGAGATCTCGAAGCTCGAGCATGAACGACAGCCGCTGCTGGGCCAGCTCAGGCGTCTCGAGTCGCACGACGCCGGTCCGCGGAAGCGTCAGCAGGCCGAAGTCCTGGTTGGGCGTCACGGTCATCTCGACGGTTGCTCCGGCTGGCTCTGCGACCAACAGACGCCAGCGACCGAGCGCTGGTAGGGGGATTCGGACTGTCCTTCGGTCCGAAACCGCCCCACTCCATGCTCCCCAGAACTCGCCATGCTCGTCGAGAATGGCGGCTTCGATTTGCTGAGGCGCGGTCCCGTCGGGGCGTTCCGGACGCAGCGTCACTGCATTATCTTGTGACAGAGCCCGGCCGGAGGCGAGTGAGCCGAGAGTCACGACGATCATGAGGGCGAGACAACGAGAGAGGCTTGCTACGAGATTCACGCGGTCTCCTGAGGACGGCGGTGAGGTTCGCACCGCGCTCGAGGAGCGCGGAGAGCTGACCCTCATGTTGTCAGGCTGCCGCGTCATCCGACGGGCTGGTGGTCTCAGAGGAGTGTCCATTGGTCCCTGCGCGCGAGATCGAATCCTGCGCGGCAACCAGGTCGCGCCTGGCGATCATCGGCGCATCGCGATGGTCGAGAGGCTGAGCTCGGAGGTCTCTACCCTGGCCCTGCCTCGAGGGGCGTCCGGGCTGCGCGCAGGATCTCGAGACCGGCGATCCAAAGAGGCACGTGAATGAACAGCGGCAGGCCGCCCAAGGGTGCTGCCAGGAATCCCGCGAGCAGGCACACCCAGCCCACCCAGCTGGCGGGGAACCGAGTGCGTTTCATCGCCAGGCCGAATGCGAAGAGACCGAGGTAGGCGAGGACGCTGTAGATCGCGAAGAGCCAGCCTGCCAAGGCTTGCCAAGGACCGAACCACGCCGGGGCGTGCCCGGACCCCGCCCACACTTCGGCTGCATGGCTGAGCACCGTCAAGCGGTAGACCAGGTGCAAGACCCAGAAGACGGCGCCGAAACAGAAGAGGAACAGGCCCACGGGAGCGAAGGTTCGGTCCCCCTCTCGGCGCAGGGCGGAGACGAGGAAGACCAGGCCGATGCCGGTGATCACCGTCGAGAGCAAGAAACAGATGCTCGTCCAAGCATGGCCGAGAGGGCTCCCGTGGACCTGCTCCAAGGAGGTTCCCGGAAAAGTCCGGGCGCCGATCCAAAACACCGCTGCTCCGAAGATCGACAGACCGGCGGCCAGTCTCGCGAAGGTCCGATCACTGCTCGTCGACCAGGCTCCGAGCACGCCAAGGCACAGCAAGACGAGAAGTAGATGGGCGGCGGCGATGCCTCGAAACGCATTCATGACGTCGATGCCGAGCGCGCCCGCCAGTTGCTCCGAAAGAATCTGAAAGTAGTACATGGAGAGCATGAACGAAAGCCACAGGTAGAGCTCGCACAGGCGGACCCTCGCCGGAGCGACGCGGAGCGCCCACGCAATTCCGCCGCCGACGGCGAGAGCGGAAAGGCCGAGGCCGAGCGACTGCCCACCGCCGTTTTCCATCGCGACGACGGTCACCATCAGAAACAGGGTCAAGCCGAGGCCGGGCCATCGCATTCCGGTGGACATCTTCGCCGTCGTCGTCTCCAAGAGACCTCCCGCGAGTCGAACAGTCTCTGTTCTGGCTCACTCGAGAAACGCCAACGGGCCGCGAAGGTTACAGCCTGTTGGCGCTTTCGAACGGCAGGTGCCCTGAGAGGAGTGCTCAGTCGGCTCGGATGACGCGGATCGGGTCGATCGCCGCCGCGCGCCGCACTGGGTGGTAGGCCGCGAGGACGACGGCGAGGAAGCCGCAACTGGCGACAGCGAGTGTGGCCGGGTCGTTCCCGCCGACCCCGAAGAGAAGGCTCAGGCAGAGCCCTGAGGTAGGCCCAGTACGCTGAGGGGGGAGTTGACCACGTTGGCGCAGGCCACCAGAAGCACGTGACCGACCCCCGAAGAGCACCCAGAGAACGCCCGTGGCGTCGCCCACGAGCCGATCGCTGAACGGGGTGACGTGAACGGAGGTCGATGGATCGCGCGGGCTCAGCTAGTCACCTTGTGCGCGTTGAGCGCATGGCTGAGCACCAGCTGGTTACCGTTGAACGGCGCCAGGTGCCAGTTGTTGAGCAGGTGCTCGAAATCCGCAAAGAAGCCCTGAGTATGCGTCCAGGCCTGGCGCGCGGCGGTTTTGATCGTCTGGCTCGATGCCCCCAGGGCCAGGCCCGCGGCGACGGCTCGCGCCTGATCGACAGCAGTCTTGTGCACGTGATGCTCCAACACGGCCTGGATGATGGCGGCCGTATCCACCTCCGCTGGGTCGACGACGAGTCTCTTGCCCACGACGCCGGTGACCGACGCGCCGGTCGTGCCGCTCGCGGTCAAGTCTCCCGCATTCCGTCCTTGAGCCACCAGGCGAGCTTTGATCGTCCCGGCGGCCGTATTTCCCAAGGCGATGACGCCTGACGAGCAGGTGTCGACCCGGATCGAGAGCGTGGTTCCGGGGGGCAGGTCGGTGTGGATCCGGTCGGCGAGCTGGGTCGGCGACGTCCCACCCAGGAACACGTTCGGACCCCCGTGGCCGACGACATGGATCTTGGCGGTATTCGTCAGGGCCTGAAGAGCGGCCGGCAGTGTGGCGTTGGAGACTGTGGAGACCCGCACGTTGGCATCGCCGTGCTTCGCCACTTTCGCATGCACATTGGTCAACTGCACCCAATCCCAGCCGCCGAGAAGAATCACCAGGTGGGAGCTGCGCGCGGCGCCGATGGCGAGCTGCGATGCCGTTCTGAGGCTGGTGTGAAGTCTCCCACCGGCTTTCAGGGGTCTGAGGTCCGCTGGAATCGCGTGCAGCCCGCCGCTATATCTCTGCTTGACGGCTCCGGGGACCTGATCGATCTCGCCGAGCAGGAAGTAGACGACGTAGCGCAGATCCCGCTCGCTGAGATGTAAGGCATGGTTGGTGAGGTAGGTGGCGGCTCTGATGCTTTCGCTCGATCGCCAAGAGCCCAGGCTCGAGGTGGTGGGATAGGCCATGGCCGCGGCCCGGATGTTGTTCGCATAGGGCATGCGTGTCTCCTGGTTTTCCGACCCTGCCGGCATCGAGAACGAGAATGCAGACCGCCGTGACGCGCCGAGTCTACTGGAGATTTGGAGACATTTCGCCTGGACTGGAGCTGGTTTTACTGGCTGTGGCACGGCCTCGTCGAGGCATCCGAGCACAGAGGAGTGCTCAGTCGGCTCGGATGACGCGGATCGGGTCGATTGCCGCCGCGCGCCGCGCCGGAAAGTAGCTGGCCGCGAGGACGACGGCGAGGAGGCCGCAACTGGCGAGAGCGAGTGTGGCCGGGTCGTTCCCGCCGACCCCGAACAAGAGAGGCCCCAGCGCAACTTGAAGACCTAGACTCAGGCAGAGTCCGAGAGGTAGCCCCAGCGCGCAGAGGGTGAGTCCTCTCGTCAGGACGATTCTCTGGACGTTGCCTGCGCTGGCGCCGAACGCCATGCGGATGCCGAGCTCCCGCGCCTGTTGCGCGACCGAGCTAGAAATGAGTCCGTACACGCCGACAACGCCCAAGAGAAGGGCGATTCCGCTGGCGAGCGTCAGCAGTCGGGTCATGAAGAGGGTGCCGGCCACCGAGGGGTCTCTCTGCGCAAGTCGTTCGAGAGAGGCCGTCCTGAACAGGGCCAGGTTGGGGTTGATCTCCCAGATGGCGTCCTGGACCTGCCGGAGAAAGTAGGGGTCTTGCGAGTGGTGGTTGCGTATCGCGAAGCTCTGGGACCGCCAGACGAATCGGTCTTCTGCGCCTGTTCCCCGCCAGAAGGCTCGCGGTGCCAGTGGCCAGTAGACCATCGCGGGACTCTCTTCACGGACGCCGTCGTCTCGCACGTCCGCAGCCACGCCGACGATCTCGTAGTAGAAGGGCGGCTCCGGTCGTGCGGCGAGTTTCTGTCCGAGAGCGGCTTCGGTGGAGCCCCAGTACTTGCGAGCCAGGCTCTCGGAGACCACGACCGCCGGGCGGCCTGAACGGACGTCGTGCCAGGAGAGCTCTTCCCCGGAGAGCAACGGAATCTGCAGCGCACTAAAGAAGCCTCCACCGATCCATTTGTGCCTCTCGATTTCAGCCCGCTCGGGACCTCTGGAGCTCTCTGTGTAGAGCGTGTTGACGTTGTAGTTGCCGTCTAGGGGGATGGCCGAACCGACGGTGACCGCGTCGACCCCGGGGATCTCCTCGAGTCGGTGTGCGATGGTCTCGAACTGACGGGCGACGCTCTCGTGATCTGGAATCTGCTCCTCCGGGATATGCAGCTGGAGGGTCAGCACATCCTCGGGGGCACCGAAGCCTGGTTCGACGTTGCGCAGCTCTCGGAAGCTTTGAAGCATCAGCCCAGAGGCCACGAGAAGCACGAGGACGATGGCAATCTGAACAACCGCAACGCCGCTGCGAAACACCTGGGAGCCTTTGCTCGAGGCGACGCGAGTCCCCGCGTGGCGGAGCGTTCGGCCGACGGAGCTCATCCGCCACAGCGGCGCGGCGCCGGCGACCGACGCGCTGATCAGTGCCAGAGCCACGACGAACAGAAGCACTCTCGGACTGAGGCCCGCCTCGCCGAGACGCGGAACGTCTGGGGGCGCCAGTGCGATGAGACCTCGGAGCCCAGCGGCAGCCAGAACGATGCCGCCCAAGCCTCCAGCGAGACTCAGCAGCAGAACCTCCTTGAACATCTCCCAGCGCACGCGGGCTCGGCTTGCACCAATCGCGGTTCGGACCGCCATCTCATTGCTCTGTTCGGAGGCCCGCACCAGCAGGAGGTTGGCCACGTTGGCGCAGGCCACCAGAAGCACGAGACCGACCCCTCCAAAGAGGACCCAGAGAACGCCCGCGGTGTCGCCCACGAGCCGATCCTTGTACGGGGTGACGTGAACGGAGAAGGCCTCGATGTGCTCCTTCGTGGCGATCGGGCCTCCGGGAAATCGAGTCCAGGCGGTTGGGAGCAGCTGCTGGAGCTCGGCACGCGCCTGTTCCATGGACACCGTTTCCCGAAGTCGTGCCACGGCACCGAAGCCGATGTTCCCCACGAAAAGGCTGCTACGTTCGATCTCGAACGGCAAAACAACATCGCTGGAAACGCCGAGGCCCTGGAGCTGCGGCGGAGCAACACCGACGATCTGATAGGTCGCGCCGTCGATCCTGATCTGTTGACCGACTGCAGAGGGCGCGCCAGCGAAGCGGTTCTGCCAGTAGCTGGAGCTGATGAGGGCGACCTTCGGAGCACCAGGCGCCTCGTCGCCAGGCTCCAAGGTGCGCCCGACGACTGGCTTCAGCTCGAGGGCGCGCAGCGTTCCGTGGGTCGTACGCAGGGCACGCAGTGCTTCCGGCCTTCCGTTTCCCTGCACCGCGACCAGCTCGGACGAGAACATGCCGACATGGTCGAGTGTTGTGCTGCTCTCTTCGTACAGCGTGTGCCAGGCCGCGCACTGTCCCGCGTCTTCGAAACCCACGGCCGGAGCGGTATGGTGCAGACTCACCAGGCGCTCCTGGTGCGCGAACGGTAGCGGCGCCAGGAGGATCGCGTCGATCAGGGTGAAGATCGCGGCCGTGGCTCCGATGCCGACGGACAGCACCGTGAGGACAGTCAAGGAAAAGAGAGGTCTTCGCGCGAGACCGCGGACTCCCAGCCGAAGGTCGTGTGCCAGGCCTGCGAGACGAGAGTTGATGCGGCTGCCGCGCAGATGCGCCGGCTGTTCGCGACGTTCCACCCATCGCGCTTCTCGCTCGTCCAGGGGGTCCAGCGTGGCTTGCACCAGCGCCTCGGCAGCAGCCTGAGGATCGCCGAGGGCCTCTCTGGCGACCGTTTCGGCCTCGGCGCGTGTGCATCCAGAACGCAGAGCCTCCTGGTAGACGTCCTCGAGGTGGTCGGAGAGCTCGCCGATCACTCTCTCGTCGCTCGCGCCGTCAGTCGCCGACGTCCGGAGTGCGCGACGGAGTCGCAGCGCCCAGTCAGGCATGACCGCCCTCCACCACGAGGTCGACCATGTCCACGAAGGAACGCCAATCGGACCGCTGCTTGGCGAGCGCCTTGCGTCCTTCGGCTGTCAGTGTGTAGCGACAGCGACGCCGCTCGCCCTCTTTCTCCACCCACCGCCCCTTGATCCACCCTCGTTTCTCCATGCGATAGAGAACGGAGTAGAGCGTCGAGGCCTTGAACTCCAGCTTGCCTTCCGACCTCGCCTCGAGGGACTTCCCAATCTCATAGCCGTGACGGGGTGGCCCGTCCAAGACGGCGAGGATGAGCAGCTCCATGCTGCCGCGCTTCAGGTCTGCACTGAACATCGTTCGAATCCCCTCACGTCGGTGCGCTCCAGATACTACGCCACATGATACTACGCGTCGCGAACTATCTACGATCGGGAACTCGAAGGGTTGCGAACAACTCGGACCGGACGCTCGGGCAGACCGCAGGCGGCCCGTCTCAGGTAGCTGGGGCGGGCTCGTTCAAGGTGCTCGGCTCAGTCAAGAGCTTGAGATCGGAGTCGAGGTCGCCCAAGAGCTCGACCGTGAACAAGCGATACGTGACGAACAGCGGCAGCATGAGCACAGTGCCGATGTAGGGGATCGCCAAGGCGATGAAACCGATGCAGCACGTCAGAAATCCGAAGATGACGATCGCGCACACAGCGATGAGGTGGAGGAGAACGGCAAACAGCCCGCTCAGCAGGAGAGTGCCCGCACGTTGACGCAAAAGCGTCGAGAACGTGTTCCATGCCGGCATCACCGTCAGCCCTGTGCGATACATGATCGGAACGACGAACCCTTCGAGGAAATAGTCGATGTACATCACGGCGAGGCCATAGACGAACATCACCAAGCAGGCGATGGCCGCCGTGGCCCACCAGCTGACCGGCATGCCGGTGAAGTTCCCATGGCCGATCATCGACCAGACGAAGGCGCCGATGGCACCGACGAAGACCAAGGTGATCACGAGATTCAGAAAGCCGAAGCCAACTCGAAACGCGAACAATGAATCGCCCAAAGAGCCCAAGCGGCCCCACGGCTCTTTGATCCAGGCTCGGTTTTCGACTACGTTGTCGAGGAAGACGAACTTGGCGCGGGAGCTGATCCAGGTCAAGAGGATCAACAGCATCACCAGAATCACACCGAGCGTGAGGATGCCCGCCAAGATCCATGGGTGAGAGGTCAACCAGTTCCATGCCTGCTGCCACAGCGCCTGGATCTGAGCCCAACCCTCTGCAGCCGCTTCGCCGGCTGAGGCTCCGTCCCTGCCGAGGTTGTCCGCACTCTCAAGCACTGAGTCGTCGGTCAACCGTGTGCCGCCTCCGCCGCCGCCACTGCTCAGCAAGTTGGCCAGCCAAGCGGAGAATCCCAGGGCCATCCACTTTTCAAGATCGAACGGCCGAAAGAGCATGTCTCCCATGCGATTCCAAGCTCTGGTCAACGCATCGATGAATGAGACTCTCACCACCGTTCCTCCGAGGGGCTCCTCGACGAATTCATCTCGCGGAGGTTGAGAGTCTTACGGTCGAGCTCGAAAGTCTATTCTGGGACGGGACAGCTGTTCGCATCCCCTCTTTGCCCTGGCTTGCGGCTCCCGCCGCCCTCGGCCTTCTGGCCTCCCGCAACGGGCAGCTCGAGCGCGAGTACAGACGGCACGCGCTCCGGTGCGGCAGATCTCAAAAGACCCCAGCCGACGCCGGCCAGACCGCACATCAGACCAGCGAATCGGCCCCACAGCGGGGCATGGCTACGGCGCTCGAGCGACCGGGCTTCGTTCGCCGCGACGGCGGTCCAGGCATCGGCCGTGCGGCACCAGCTCTCGACCCCCAGCCGTCGTCCGGCGAGGGACAAGATCTCCGCGTTGCCGAGCACTCCGTGACAGAGGCAACAGTCTGCCGGCGGCCCGGCCTCGAGGAGCCGCTCAATGCCGGCCTCGATCTCGGCGATCGCCGGCTCTTCCTCGAGATGCCGGAGAGCGAGCAGGCGCCCGAGAGCGACGCTCGGTAACCCGTGGCACCAGCTCGTCCGGCTGTGGAAGCCCTCGCCCTGCTCCGAGGCGAGGAACCGCCGCTCGGCCTCGATCGATGCCAGGGCGAGGTCGCGGTAGCGCGCCTCTCCGGTGGCCTCGGCCAGTTCGAGCAATACCCAGGCGATTCCGGCCGTGCCGTGGGAAAAGCCGACGACGGGGCGGTCGAACGAGCTGCCGATCCAGGCCGGACCCAAGTCGGTCTCGACCACCCGCTCCGCCAGATGATCACCGCAGGCGCGGGCGACATCGAGGGCCGCGTCGTCTCCAGAGGCTCGGGCGATCGCCAACGCCGGAAGAATCAAACCGGCGCTGCCGCTCAGCAAGTCGAGCTCATCGTCGTCGCCGATCAACGACTCGAGGAGCGGCAGATCGGCCTGCGCCTCCTGCAGCAGCTCGGGCTCGTCCCAGAGAGTGGCGAGGTAGAGAAGAGTGTAGAGATATCCGCCGCGGCCGGTGAAGGCGCCGAGCATGGGCAGGCTCGGCGGGCTCGCGGTGCGGGCCTCGAGCATGGAGCGCAGGGTGGCTCGAGCGAGATCCGTGGCGGTAGCGTCATTGGTGAGCTCGCCGAAGAGCGCGAGAAATAGGGAGATGCCGGCCGTGCCATGGTAGAGGTCTGAGCCGGTGAGCTTCACGTTGCGTTTCTGGTCGCCGTGGGGCGTGTCGCCGACGAAGGGATCGAGGCTCACCCAATGGGCGAGTCCTTCGACCTCGAGCGCCCGGGTCTCGAGCCGCGCACGCACGAGGGCCGCGGTCTCGAGGAGCGGCGGCGGCTCGCCGTCGCCGCTCGCTCGGTGCAGCGGCTGTGGCTCACCGTGCTCCCGGCTCCGCGCCTCGTCGATCGCCAGGCGAATCAACACCTCCTGGCGGCGGCGCTCCTCGGTCCCCGTCTCGTCGAGGATCCGATGGCTGTCGGCGAGGCTGCTGTCGGCGAAGAACCCTTCGATGCGGGTGCCGTCGCTGCTCCATAGATCGACACTCTCGGGCCGGGTGAAGAAGGCTGGGACATCGCCGATCCGCAAGTCGGCCTGTTCGAAGGGTACGGCCCGCGCGAGGGCCGGAGAGCGGGCGGTGGCCATCCACAAGCGGTCGAAGAGCTGGTCGCGCTCGAGCCCGTCGCGCAGATCGTTCGGATGGCGGCTCTCGCGGAGGAACACGGAGTAGATCCTCGTCGAGCGCAAGAGATGCCGAACCGAGGTGCCGCGAAACGCATCGAGCAGGGGGCGAATCTCCTCGGCATGGGCTGCCAACAGATCATAGGCGGCGCGGAAACCGTCGATCAGGTCGTCGACATGCTCCGTCGCGTCGGCCGGCTCGCCGTCGAGCGCCGGCCGGTTGTGCGCTTCCCGGCTCACCAAGTCGGCTTCCTCAACCCGCATGATGTCGGTCGCGGGATCGACCCAGCGGCGGACCGTGCCTTGGACCGTCTGTCCGGCGGCGCCGCCAAGGCCACTGCTGTCGAGCCCGTCTCCCCGGGCCGTCTGGCGATTGATGAAAGGCAGCACCGCCTGGCGTAGCACCGAGGAGTTCATCGTCTTCCGCGCGTGGCGCAGGCTCTCCGGACCCGTTTCGACGTTGCGACCGTGCTGAAACAGCGCCTCGTTGTCGATCAGGATCGGATGCTCACCGCAGGCGATCAGGTTCTCGTGGTGAACATCCGCGGCGCGCACCAGGTGAAGGAGCGCGAGCAGCGCTCCCTGGCGCCAATAGAAGCGCCTCAGCTCATCGATCGAGCGACAGCTCTCCGCTGCGACGAAGCGCTGCCAACCGTAGCCGCCCCGGTCGAGCACGTGCACGAAGCCGAGAGCATGCTTCAGTCCGAGCGCGTTGATCCCCTGGATCAGCTCGGCGAGACGACGGTCGACCCCGAGGGGCGTCGGCTTGTAGACCACCTTACGCCCCGCGTCGTCTTCCAGGATCGCGACGACGCGCCCGCGGCAGTGGGGATCCGAGATACCGAGCTCGATCGACTGGACGGTGCCGAAGCCGCCCCACAGGGCTCGGAGGAGCTCCCGGTCGTCGGCCAGGCGTCGACAGAGCTCGTTCATCGCCGCGACCCAATGAAGGACAGTCGTCGCCATCGAGCGGCCGAGGAGCGCGTAGTCGTCGAATGTGGCGAGCACTTTCTCCGGCGTGAAGGAACGCTCGGAAAAGTAGCGGAACCGCTCGACCGCCGTGTCACCCTCGAGCCGCCCCTCGAGCCGGGCGATGTTCAGCTCGAGGATGAGCGTGCTACTGCACTCCTTCACCAGCCGCATGATGAGCTCGAGGTAGAGATCCTGCGTCGCCTTCTTCGCGAGCAGAGGAGTCTCGTGCTCCACCTCGCGGAGGCCGGCGAGCCATCGCTTCATGCTGACCTGGAGGAAGGGCCGAATGAAGCTCGCGAACGGTGGCGCGGCGCTCTTCCCACCGTCGGGATTGATCCAGTGGCGCATCGGTAGCTCGACGTCTGCCGCCGTACCGAGGCGAATCTCCTCGAGAACGTCGAGCCAATCGAAGGCTACGCCGCTCCGGGGCTGCGGGGCCCGCCCGGCGTCTCGGGCTGCGAGGAGACGGACGAGGGCTTCGTGGTCGAGCTCGCAATCGGCCAGCCGCCGCTCGAAGTCCTCTTCGCCCAGCGCCGTCGCCTCGCGCCACTGCTCGGCCTGCTCTCTCGCCGCCTCGACGGCCTCATCCGGAAGGCACTCGGGCTGCGGCACAGCGCGCTCGTGGAGATATAGAGCGTGGCGATAGGCGGCAGGAACTCGGGAAAGGCGATCGACGGACTCCTCGGTGCGTTCCGGGGAGGCCGGGGAAGGGGAACCAGTCAAGGGCACTCCGGGCGAATCGAGCCGAAGCGTCGGCGGGGAGGGAGGCTGAGGCGGAAGGCGGGAGGCGGTAAAACGGAGAAAGGCGAGCGAGCAGCCGGAGCTCATCGCTCGCCTTGTGATTTTCAGCGAAGGTCGACGCCCGCAGCGAGCGAGAGACCGGGCCGAGAATGATCGTCTGGCGCCGCGACCGTCAGACGGGCCAGCAGTCGACAGGTCCGTTGCTGCACTCACCGCTGATGCTGCAAACATGCCCTTCGGAGGGAGTGATCTCGATCTCGTCGTCCTGGAGGCCTCCCGCGAAGAGTCCGGCCAGCTCTGCCTCGTTGGTCTCTACCAGGCGCTCACCCGCCGGATGAGGCGCGAGCAGATGCGCATCGAGAGTCGAACGGAACTTCGGATCCTTCCAGGCGCGAATCTGAGTGCTGACGTCCATGAATCGAGTCTCCTGATTCGAGTTCGAGAGTTGGCTGCTGCGCCACAGACAAGCTGCAGCGAAGCCAGGACTTGGTACCTCTTGGACCGAGTCGCTGGCAACGTACAAGAGCCATGAGGGGCTGTCAAACTTCCATCTTGTCGAACGTGCCGAACGCGGGCTTCAGCGGTTTCCGGTGAGAGCTTCGCCGAGGCTCACCGCGTCGGGAGGCGGTGCTCCCGGTTCGTTCTCGATCGTCAGAATGCGCCCGTAGTAGGCCTTGGCCTCGATCTCGCCGCCGCCGCCCACGGCCAGTTTGATGTGGTGAATTTGGCGCGTGTGCCCCACCCGGTAGACCTCGCCCCAGGACTGGAGACTCCGGCCGGGAAGCTCGAGCAACGCTTCGAGCTTGGCTGCGCTACAGAGCCCCCGATCTGCGAGGCGCCGCAGAAAGCGCTCCTCGGCCACCCGCCCCTGGTGCCTTTGCGTGGTCGCATCGAGCGGCAGCTCGAGACCGAGCCGGGATTGGACGCCCCGGGCCGCGACGTCGATCTGGACGGCCGCTCGGTCGGGAAGGAGGCGCCGGTCCTCGTCGGAGAGAAGACCGAGGAGAGTTCGCTCGAGCGCCTCTGCATTCCCCGGCCAGCCGACGGTCTCGAGGAACGGACGAATCTCGACTGCGGACAACCCGGCGAAGACGAACCGAACGACACCGCTGCCCCGCGACAACATGAGGCCGAAAAACTGCAGACGAGCCGCCTCGGGCAAGGCGGCGACGCAGACCTCGAGGTGCTCGAAGACTGCTGGGTCGGGAATCTCACCGGTGAGGACAAGCACGATCTCTTGCAGCAGCTGTCGCCGCGTCGGGGCGTCGGCCTCGCCCCCGGCCGACCGAGAGAAGCCGACAAAGATCCCGGGAGCCGGCAAGCCTACCTGTGCCTCGCTGTCGCTTTGGGTCGCGTCGCTCTCCAGCACATCGAGCTCGAGCCAGAGCATCTCCAGGTGCCGATGGAGCAACCCTCCGGCCTCGGCCCAGCGCCGACACAGCTGGTGGACCCGGCTCCACCAGAGATCCTCGCGCAGCCAGTGCCCGTCCTCCTCGTGGCCCGCCAGCTCGAGAATCGCGTCGCGATCCTCGCGCAAGATCGGCATCGAGAGATCGACCTGCACCTCCCGCTCGCCGAGCCGGAGCTCGACGCCGAGGATCCCGAATCGGACCGCCCCGATCATCGGCCCCGTCTCTGCCGTCGGAAAACGCTCGACCAGGGCCTTCATCCCCGCCACCGCGTCAGGAGGCCACAGCCGGTCAGGAGTCTGGAGGGCCAGCTGATCGATCACGGAGCTCATCTTGGCCAGCATTCGGTCCTTCCCCCGCGGATCGTCCCCGCGAATCGTAGCAGCCGGCGCAGACCGGTCCGAAGAGTCGGGTGCCAAGGATGCGCTCAACGTGTCGTGCTGTCCTCCTCGATCAGCTGGTCTCCGCCCTGCCAGTGATGGTCCGGTGGTCCCTCGTCCGAAAACTCAGGGATGTCTGCCAGAAGGTCTTGGTCGAAGGGGAGGTCGGGGAAGAGTTTCGGGTAGTACCAGGCTCTCAGCTGTGCGTGGTACCGCCTGACTCGATCTTCGTACTCGAGTGCAGATCGGCCATCGGTCTGTGCCGCTCTCTGCAGGGCTCGCTCGAGCAATGCGGGTGGTGACAACCAGGAGAGCTTTGCCGCCAGAGACTCTCTGCGCTGCCGCCCGTCTCGAAAGGCGCGGGAAATCTCCTCGGCCTTTTGGTCCCCGACTTGCTGGAACGCGTAGTACCACTTCCATTCAAACGGGCGAGTGACCTCCACGTGGTCTTCCCATTCCGGGTGTCGAGCGACGAACGGATTCATGGTCGCCTCTTTCGGCAGGTCCCAGGCGTCGTTCACCGCCTCCCGCTGCGTGAGCACGATGTCTCCGCCATCGGGGAGATGGATCGACGCATCGACGATGGCCTGGATGGCTGCGGGTGCGATCACTGCAAGCACGAGCCAGGCGCCGGACGCCGCGACGAGATTGACGGAGCTCGTCCATCCGCGACGGTCGATCAGGCTACAAACGCCCCACCAGAAGAGCAGGTGTAGCGCCGTCCACAGGCTGGCCAACGCGAGAACAGTGACTCCGGAGCTCGAAGCAAGCCCTCCGATCCAGAGTGGCACGAGCAAACAACCCGTCAGCAGGGCGACCTTGAGCCCGGACCTCATCCGCCAAGGCGAATGATCATTCCCAGACGTTGCACTGAGCCATTCCTGCCGACCGGCAGTCCGCTCGGAAGAGCGCACATCGTGCACCAGCAGGATCAGAAGCAAGGGCGCCAGCAGACTCACGACGAAGGCGTAGTCGAATCGGCCGGTCAGAGCGAACTCGGGGTTTCCCGCATCGGACTCGTAAATCTGTCCCTCGAGCGCGAGCATCCGAATGCGGTGCTTCCAGGGCGAGACCTCTCTCTGTCCCAGGGCCGCAAAGGCGAAGTCGGTCGGCTCGTCGACAGTCAGGTGGAACGTGTAGTAGGCCGCACCGCCCCAATCGGTCTGCCCGGCCTGGACGACTTGCCGCTCGGCGCGGTCCGCTTCGAGCAGCTCGGCGATCGTCGCCCTTTGCTGCGCCACTTCCATCATTCCCAGCAGGATTGCGACGGATGCGGCGATGGCTGCCGTCGCGAGCGACAGGAGAACGCCGCGATCGCGGACGAGGAACGCAAGCTCCCGAGTGACGCTCTTCACGGTCTCACCCGACCAGAAGACGTCACGCCGAGTCCCGTGAAGACTCCCAACCAGGCTAGCAATGGCAGCGCGTCAGCGCTGGCGCGGCCCCAACGCACGTCCGTGGGATCGGGCTCGAAGCGGAATGACGCGAGCACCTCCCAGTTCTCCGTCGATACCCGTGTACGGCGCTCCGCATCGGCGTCCCGGCTGCGATTGATGTCGTCGCTGTAGGCGAGCTGCTCTGCGTGGACCTTGTTCAGACCTTGGACGAAATCGAATCGTAGCGCCTCCGTTTCGCGCAGGAATCGATGATGGGTCTCGAGGTCGGTGCCGGCCACGGCGCGGGAGGCATTGGAGACTGCCATCGTCGGCGACAGCCAGCCGAAGACCGCCGCGCGGCGGCACTGCCGGAGCTCCAGCGCCATGCGCTCCTCGGCGTAGCGATTCATCAGCTCGGTGAGACTGGCCTCCGAGTTCTGGGCGACCACGCCGCGGAAATTGATCGGTAGGTCCGCGACGTCTTCCACGTCGTACTGGGCCAGCAGATTGTCCCGCAGCTTCGCGAAGGCCGGGTCCGATGCGTTGTGACCATCGCCGAGCTCCCGCAGCTCGGCTTGCATTCGCAGATCGGACTGTGTCTTGCCCACGGAAGGCACCGCGACGTCCGTGGTAGCGACCGCGAGCGGCGGGATCACGAGCGTGCTCGCGAGCCAGGCCGAGGTGAGGACGCCGAGCGCAACGCTTCGCGCCTTGGCCAGGGTCGAAACGAGCACGACGGCGCTGCACCAGACCACGGCATACGCCGCGTAGAGGCCGAACAGTCCGAGACTGGCCGCGAGACTCTCTCCCCGGAGCATCCCGTAGGCGCTCAAGAGCAGCACCGGGACGAGCATCACGGCGGAGACACCCAGTAGTGCCGCACTCTTTCCAGCGTAGAGCTCGCGGCCCGTCACGCCCTGCGCCAGAAGCGAACCCAGCGTCCGCGCTTCGCGCTCTCGAACCATCACGGCATGGCCCAGTGCGATGAGGAGAAGAGGAAGCAGGAATTGGTAGACCCGTGCCGGGGTCAGGCTGCCGAGACCGCCCAGATCGGCGCTGGCCCGTGCGTCCGAGAACATCGCCGTGTTTTGACGATGCCCTTCGAGGAAGATCGACTGGCCGGTCGTCGCGTCGACCCCCGGGTCGACGATGGCAAGCGGTGGGGGAGAGCGGAAGGCGTAGTGCCCGTAGTGCACCATGCGGTGCGGATGGCGCTCCGGCTGTGAACGGAAGGTTTCTTCTGCGGTCGTCTGCTGGCGCGTGCGCTCCTCGGCGGCATGACTCATGCGCTGTGCCGTCAACAGGCAGGAAACGACGAGAACGATGGCGAACGCGCTGACGGCGAGGACCGCCACGCGGGTACGGCGCCACAAGGCAAGCTCGCCGCCCGCGATGGTGAGTACTTTGTTCATGGTGCGTCCCGCCCGGCGAACGCCGCGTGAACGGCCTCCGTTTCGATGGTGCCCTCATCGCTGCGGGCGAAGGCTCCGACGAGCTCGCCTCGTCGCAGCAATCCGATCCGGTCGGCTACCTGGCACGCTCCATAGACATCGTGGGTCACCATCAGGACGGTCTTCCCCTGCGCGGCGAGATCTCGCACGAGCCCGTGGAACTCGTCGATAGCGATCGGATCGAGTCCCGACGTCGGCTCGTCTAGCAGCAGAATCGGCGTTCCCCGGAGTAGTGCCAGCGCGATTGCCACCTTCTGACGCATTCCCTTCGAGTAGGTGTCCATGCGCTTCGCCCGGGCGTCGCTCTCGAGCGACACCGTCTCCAAGGCGGAGTCGAGGTCGACCCGGGAAGTCTTCACATTCGCCAAAGACAAGAAATATGCAAGGTTCTGATAAGCGTCCAGGTGTCCGTAGAGCGTTGCCGCCTCGGGAAGGTATGAAATCGCCTGCCGCGAGGAGGCGAGGTGGCTGGACACGCTCTTCCCGTGGACCAGAACTTCGCCCGCCGACGGTTCGAGAAACCCTAGGAACGTCAGAAGCGTCGTTGACTTCCCGGCGCCGTTGCCACCCAGTAGGGCGTAGATCTCACCCGGCTCGACACCGAACGAGACGTCGTTCAACACGAGCTCCCGTGAACGCTTCACGCTCAAGGATTTGGTTTCGAGTGTAAGACTCATGATGGATTGTCTCCTCGACTAGAAGCGGTAAGCAGCAGAGGCGCTGGCGGCCAGAGGGTTTCCCGGCTGGACCCACAGCGACGCGAACGAGTTCGTGTAGTACTCCTCGTCCGTCAAGTTGTCGATGTCCACTCGCAGCGTGAACGCGTCCGTCACTTTGTAGTCGGCGAAAAGCCTCAGGACCGTGTAGTCCGGCAACTCGAAGTCGCTGAGGCCCTGGCCGAAGAAGTCCCCGAACTGGCCGAGGCGCTCGCCGACATGGAGGACGCCGGCACCCACGCGAAGCGGCCACCCGCGATCGCTGAAGTCTTTGACCAACTGCAGCCCGAGCTGATGTTCGGGAATGTTGAGCAAGCGCTGGCCGGCGGGGATTCCGACACCGAAATTCGGATCATTGAACTCGTTCTCGGTTTGCGCATCGACATAGGTGTAGGACAGCCAGAGGGTGAGCCCCCTCGCCAGCTCTCCGTGGAGGTCGAGCTCGAACCCTCGACTCTCCGCTTCGCCGATGGCGGTGGCGTTGAAGTTGTCGTCCACGGTCGAGATGTTCTCCTGCTCGACCTGAAAGATCGTCGCCGTGCCGACCATCGCGCCGTCGTTCAGTTCGAACTTCACGCCGGCTTCGGTGGATGTGCTCGTGTTCGGGTCCAGTCCGCCGGCCAGCGGGCGGAAGTTCTCACCGTACGACGCATAGAGCGAGACATTGCCGTTCAAGAGATAGACCAGCCCGAACTGCGGAGACACCTGCGTGTCGCTCTGTGTGGTCACCGATCCCGAGGCGCGGTTGTCGAGCTCCTGCTCATAGTCGTCGAAGCGCGCCCCGATTCGAACATCGAGCCGGTCCGTCAGGCTGATCTGGTCCTGGACGAAGACTCCAACCGACTCCTGAGTCTCGACCCGATCGGTCAAGGGACCGGTCGTAGGCAGCGGAAACCGGCCGTACACGGGGTCGAAGATATCGATGGTTTGAAGCCGCTCAGCGACCGCAGGGTCGTTCGGGTCTTCACCCGGTCGAATGCCGCCGCCCCGGGCCCGGCGGAACACCTGATCGTTCTCGAAGCGGTCGACATCCGCACCGACCAGGACGCGGTGAGTCAAGCTGCCGGTCTGGAACTCGCCGGACACTTCACCTCGGAGCACAAAGTACTCGGCGTCATAGTCCCGAAAGCGACGCTCACGGGAGAGAGTCTGCCCATCTCGCAATAGAAACTGCCGGGACCCGGAGAGTGTCGCGGCGGTGTCGAAGCCCTCGAGCGACGTGTCTCGAAAGTTGACCCCGAACAACCCGCTCCAGGTGTCGTTGAAGTCCGTGCTCAGCTCGAGTTGGTGACCGACCACCGTGGCCTCCATCGGTCCGTTGCCGGGCTCTCCCAAGAAAGTTTCGATCGGGATCGCTCCGAGTTGGTTGTCCACGGCCACGACGCCGCGATCGAAGGGAAGCTCTTGATCGGTGTACTCGAGCTCGTACACGAGCTGGGTCGAAGGAGTCAGGTGGATGGCGATGGATGGATAGAGACCGACCTTCGTGGTCTCGACGGTATCCCGAAAGCTGCCGGCGTCCTCATAGAACCCGACCAGGCGGATCGCGACTCTGTCGCTGATGGGAGCCGTCCAATCCGCGTCGACACGAGCCAGGTCGAAGCTTCCGGCGGTGACCTTGAATTCGCCAGCGGTTTCGAAGGTCGGGCGCTTGGTGACCAGATTGACCGTGCCGCCGGGCTCGCCTCGTCCGAGCAGCGCCGCGCGCGGGCCCTTCAGCACCTCGACCGACTCGATCCCCGCCAGATCGCGCGGCCCTGAGAAGCCGCGGCCCGCGTTGAAGCCGTTGACCAGGTAGTTGCTGGGCAGGTTCTCGTCGCCGACGAAGCCACGCAGCGCGAAGCTGTTCCACAGGCCACCGAAGTTGTTTTGCCGTGCGACCGAAGCGGAGAGGTCGAGCGCCTCGACGAGGTCGAGAGCGCCGGCATCGCGGATGACCTCCGCGTCGATCGTGAGCTCGGCCTGCGGTACTTCGAACGGTTCGAACTCGCCTCGGTAGGCCTGGCGTCGTGCGGTGACGACGATGGTCTCCGACTGCTGGACGCCGCCGGCCATCACGACGTCGATCTTCACCGCCTCGCCGGCGGTGATCTCCACACTCTCGAGAGCGCGGCCGTCGCTCGGGCTCTCGATCTCGAGCGTGTGGTTGCCGGCAGGAAGTCCCGTCAGGGAGAACGCGCCGTCGGCATCGGTGATCGCACGGAAGCGCGTCGAGACGACGGTGATCACAGCATCGTCGACCGCCGCTCCGTCGGGCGTTGTGACGGTCCCGCTGAGGTTCCCAGTGTTCGTCTGTGCGGGAAGGGCCACGGCGGATAGGGTGAGCACAAGCGCAAATGCCCAGGGAATGGAACTCTGGTATCGGCGAATAGGCAGCATCGATCGGTCTCCACGGAGTCTGCAGGATGGGTTGCCCGGCCGAGGACGGCCAAGGTCAAGGCTTCCCGAGCCGCCGGTCGGCTGAGAAGGACGGGTCTGGTGGCGGGCGGCGGTTGTGCCGCCGAGTCAGACCGTCGGAGGCCCGCGTGGAGAGTGAGATCGGGCGTCGAAACCGGAGATCGCCAGGCCGTGTGGCGCGCGAACGTCGCGCGCCACGATCCCCAGCGACCGCGAGGTTGGACCTGAGGCGTCCAACGCTCCATGGCGCTGCCCGGCCGCACAGGCTGGGCAGAGCTCGACCTCGATGGAGGCCGCAGGTTCGACATGTGCCGAGTCGCGAAGGCTGTGTCCGCCGCTGAGCGGGACCGAGCTGAGCTTCGAGCTCGTTAGGCCGTCGTCGTGGCTGTGCGTTGCGATCAGCCCTCCGCCGAGGACCATCGCGACCAAAACCAGCCAAGCGGCCGGGGCACTGTGTTGTCGAAACCGCTGCATCGGCAGCGACCCTAGCAGACCCAACGAGGCGTGACGAATGCAATCGACGACACCATCGGGCGGAAGAGATAATGCCTCGCCGAGGACCTTCACAGCGAACGAACAACGGATCCCAATCGCCGTTCGCTACTGATTCCGCTGGGGTCCGACTCGGAGCGGCTTCCGAGTCACAGGGCCCCGAGGTGCCGCTGGTGGCTCTTGCTCAAGGCACGATGTTGGACCAGTGTGTCGTATCCCCCGACTCGAAACCATCGGCGAACAGGAGGAACGGTAGGCCATAAACCGCCAAGGCACTGGCGTTTTGGTGTGCTGAGACCAGGTGGGCGCCGTCCGCGGTCACGACGATGTCGAACACCTCATTGAGGTCGGTTCGGTCACCGCTGGTGTCGAAGGAGCGGTCGATCAGCTTGCCGAAGCGAAGACTGCCGTCGGCGGTGTCGCGCAGGAAGAGAACGATGGCCTGATCGCCGGTATCAACCGAGGGGTCGATGCCGGAACCAACCGCAACGAGCTTGCCGTCCGGGGTGACCGAAACCGTCCGTACGCTATCGAGGCCATCGACGCCGCCGACGCCATCAGCCAAGACCTGCTCGAAGGTGAGGGCGCCCGAGAAAGGTTCACGGCTGAACACGGCGATTGCATCGTCGTCATCGCTCACAGCGTAGAGCTGCGCGCCATCGGAGCTCATGGCGAGGCCGCGCACGCCGTCGAGTCCTTCAACACCACCGGTGTCATCGACCACTTGGCCGACGAAGGTCAAGAGCCCGGTCGCGGCATTGCGGCTGAAGCGTGCAATGGCGTTGTCGTCGTCGCCACACACGTAGAGACTCCTACCGTCCAGGCTCAACACGAGGGACAGTGGATCGTTGAGGCCCTCCGCATCGACGCCGTCGACTAGGGTCTGCAAAAAGGTCAAAGCCCCGCTCACCAGATCGCGGCCATAGACCTGCACCGCATCGTTCAGGTCGTCGCCGGCGTAGAGGAAGCGGCCATCGGCGGAGAACGTCATGGCTCGGATGACGGCACCCGATTGGGGTGGTGTGGCGCTGGCGAAAGTGAGGGCACCGGAGACATCGTCGCGGTCGAAGACGATCAGGTTGGGGGTGCTGAGCTCCGAGACATAGAGATGCTCATCGCCCGGTGACAGGGTCGGTGCTGCGGTCTCGTCGAGGCTTACCGGCAGCGAGTCGCCAGCGAGGACTTCGACGAAGGTCAGCAGTCCGGTAGCGGCATCGCGTTCATAGAGCCCGATCTCACGTTCACCATCGACGGCCGTGCTGTAAGAGGTGACGTCCGTCGGCGCTGACGATCAGACCACTGACGGCCTCCAGCCCGTCGTTGTGCGCACTCTCGTCGGCGAAGAGCTGAACGAAACTCAAGGCGCCTGTAGCCGGTGCCGAAGCGACGGCGACGATGGCCTGCTCGAACTGGCTGGCAGTGTAGAGGTGGTCACCATCCGGATCGAAGGCCGGCGGCCCTGGGTTGTTCAAGTCGGTACCCAGGCTCATGCCGGTGCTTTCCTCGACCAAGGTGAGCATGCCGGTCACGACGTCGCGGGCAAAGACCACGAGTGCGTTGTCCGGAAAGGTGTTGACCACCAGGACGCTGCCGTCGGGCCGGATCTGCAATCCGAAGGGGCCGGCGAGAAGGTTGACGCCGCCGAAACCGTCAACCACGGTTTGGACATGGGTCAGCATTCCGGTCCCGCCATCGCGGGCGAAGACGGTGACCGCGTTGTCGAGCTGACCGGCCACGTAGACGTGGTCGCCGTCCGGGCTGACCTCGACCGCCCGTGCGGCTGCGAGGCCTGTCGCTCCGCCCTCACCATCGAGAATCGCTTGGACGAAGCTCAAAGTGCCGGTGCCTGCGTCGCGATCGAAGACAGCGACGGACCCGGAGGCCCCACCAGCCGAGACGTAGAGGTGCGTGCCGTCCGGGCTCAGGGCGACATTCCGGGCCGCGGCGATCCCGCTGACGCCGCCCTGCCCGTCGAACAGCGCCTGCACCAAGCTGAGTTCACCGGTCGCGCTGTCTCGGGTGAACACTGAGACCGCATCGCTGCCGAAATCGGCCACGTACAAGAAGGCTCCGTCGCTGCTGACCACGAGACCCTCGGGCCGTGCGATTCCGGTGGCACCGCCTTGACCCTCGACGAGTCGATCAGCCCACGCGAGCAGGCCGGTGGCCGGATCGCGATCGAGCACGGTCAGCCCTTGCGCCGCGACGTAAATGTGCTCCCCATCGGGAGAGGAGACGATGTCCTGGGCTGCCTCGAGGCCCTCGACATCCGCCTCGATCTCGCACAGCACCTGGAGAAACGATAGCGTCCCCGTGCCCGGGTCGCGTGTCGCGCCGGTGAGGCAGCCGCGGGTGCCGACGGTGTACACGTGGGCACCGTCTGGGCTGACCT
Source organism: Acidobacteriota bacterium (assembly GCA_039194425.1). GTDB lineage: Bacteria > Acidobacteriota > Thermoanaerobaculia > Multivoradales > J023 > JAUIJL01. The sequence continues at coordinate 323,923 of JBCCVZ010000003.1, forward strand.
CGACTGCCGACGCACCAGAGAGCCCGGCGCCGTCGAACAAGATCTGCAACCTTTGCAGGTTGATCGGAGCATCGCGTGCCGGCGCTGGCGACAACGAGAAAGAGAAGAGAATGGACATCGTGCCGAGGTGAAGTGCACACCGAGCGAAGCTGTTGAACATGGTGGTCCTTGGTGAGGAGGTCGTGATCGGGATGGCACTTTCTACTAGATACAGGCTTGGAGAGTCTATCGAGGACTAGCGAGCCCATTCGCACGAAATCCTACGGTTCTCGAGAGGCGACTTGTCTTAGGTTGAGTCTGGGCTCTCTTCGGGCCGAGACGCAGCGCTTCTTGAAGAGACGTTCCTACCGACTCGCCTTCATTGTCGCCAGCTCTGCAGAGCCCACGAGGCGCTCGACACCAGCCGCTGACTTGTGAGTGACCTGAGATCAGACGGTAGCGTCTGGAGGGGCAGGCGAACCGGACGCCAAGCGCCTCGCGCTCGCTGGCGGAGAGGCTCAGGGCTGCGCGGCGAAGATCTCCCTGGGGCTGTAGCCTTCGGGCAGATCGAATCGATCGCGGCCGAGGGGTTCGGTCCGGGCCGAGCGCAGGGTGAGCTCGCGCTCGAGCGACCCGTCCTGCACGCTGAGCTCGCGGATCACTACGGGAAAGCCCTCCATCTCCGCCAGGTGCTCGAAGGCGAGCTCCTCGAGCGGCGCCTTCCCTTGGCCGAACTGTTGGATCGACTCCACCATCTGCCTGAAGAATGTCGCCGTGCGTTCGAAGGCGTCGCGCGCCTCGTCGCCACCCTCGACGTTCGACCAATCGGTCACCCACACTTCGCGGACCGTGCGGAAGTTTCGGCGGACTTCGTACTTCGCGCACGGATAGCCGCGCAGCCGCGCCGTCTCGTCTGTTTCCCGCAGCTGGCTCCGCGGCCCCGCCGACGCCGCCGACTGCGCAAGATTTCGCTCGAGCATCCGCTCCACCGAGGCCCGCTGCTCCTCTGGCAGCTTGTCGAGCGCGGCGCCCGAATGCTCCAAGGCGACGTCGGCGTGGCGACCGATGCGGTCGACCGTCTCCCTCTCGATGCGCAGAACGCTCAAGGCGTCGTGGTCGATGAAGACTAGCTCCGGAATCGAGCCGCGGTAGATCAGCTCGTCTGGATCGGCTCGGTCCAGGGAAGGGACGTCCATTCGGAGAAAGCGCCCTTCGACGGCGATTTCGATCAGCTCGGTTCTCGGCGTCTCCGGCCGGTGGTCCTTGACCTCGACTGTGTAGACAACGCCTGCCCGGGCCGGCGATCCAGCGAGCGGCCCGAGGGAGAGCAGCGAGGCGATGAGGAGGCAAGCGAGGCCGAGTGTGGAGAGCGTGAGTCGTCGCATCCGGGCATTGTGCCACGGCGGAAACGTCTCCGCCGTTGCCAGTTGTGACTTCCGTATTGCTGTTGGTGTCAGTCGCTCAGCCAGATGGACGAGGACGTCTTGTCGCCGAAAACGTAGTGGTTCAGAATCTTCGACCCCTTGCCGATCAGATCCAGGTAGCTGCCCTGGTAGTGATTGTCTCTGTAGAGGCGATATCGCTATCCGGGCGGGATGCAATATCGCACGGCCGAAACCTTGTCCTCGAGACCTTCCAAGGCGTCGTAGTCGGCGAAGTACTCGCGGTCGCGGTCGGGAAAATCGATCATGAACCCGCGATCACTCCAATCCGAATCGTCGTTGAGCTCGACGAACGCCTTCTGAATGTCGGTCTCACAGCCCGGATTCGGAAAGACCGAGCGGAACTCCATGAACCGCGTGGTGCTTTTGCGGTCCGTCATTGGCATGCTCGGTGCCGTAGAGAATCAGCATGCCGTTGGGGTCGACGTAGGCCCCCCGGACGCATCGAGGTTGCAGTGATTCTCTTCGGCATCCGACGCTCCCGGTGAAGGATAGGAACAGTCGAGGTGCTTCTTCGCCACCTTGGTGATCCTTACATCGGCTCCACTGCCGTCTCGCGCAAGAAGCGAGCTCGAGACTTCGCCGAGCCCAAGAGATCCGGTCGCACCTGTTTGAGCGCGACATGGCGCTCGAGGCGACCGCGTCCCAGGCACGGAAGACCTTACCTATACCGCCCTGACCGACCAGAGTCTCCAGCCGGTAAGGGCCGACGAATTCGGAGGCGTTGGGGGGGGCTCAAGATGAGATCGAGGCTGACGCTAGGCCACGGGGCCGGCTTTGAAGGATCGGATGCAAACCTGATCCGATCCCTGGGGCGCTCCTGCTGTCCACGCAATCTTCGCGTATCGTCGGCTCGAGCACCAGGGGCGAGGGCATGAAGCCACGCCGGCCCCGAGAAAGTGCAGGAGCCCCTCGTTGGCCGCTCCGTGTTGCAAAGGGGCTGGCTGGTGCCGCGCCTCAATTGGCGGTCCGCGCTACCTGGGTAGCGTGGCGTACCAACCGGCTTGATCTCCGACGTTGATGTCACCATAGGTTCCTACTAGTCGCCAGAAAGGATCGGACGGGTCGAAGTGCAGAAGATAGGCCGAGAAGATTTGCTTCAGGCCAACGTTCGCCACGACGCGGGTGAAGCTCAGAGTCGCCAAAGTCGAGGCGGACGCGGAGTCGTTCCATTCGGCGTCTTGAATCGTCCCGCTGCTCATCGAAGCGTCGACTCGATGGCCGTGAAGGCCGGAGATCGTCAGCCGGTACACTCGGCCGTTGGCCAGCATGTTCCACTCGCCAAAGGGCAACCTGCTGGAATGCTGGTAAGGGCCGGGAAAAGACGTCGGTTCAGGCTTGAAGCTACCGGGGAGAAGGGTCATCGTGGCTCCTTGATCTGGCGGGGGACGATCTCGCCTCAAGTGATTTCTCCGAGGCTTTCCCGAGCTGGCACATCCGCCCCAGGCAGCCTCACTCAGACCCACGATTTCGCGTCGAGAAACCGGACAAACAGATTTGCGGCGGACGGATCTGTGATCTGGACAAACTGGATCCCGTCCGAAAGCACCCCTTCGCGCGAGCGAAGGTCCGCACCCTGGGCGAGCCGGCTCGCTCAGGGCGCCGCGGGCGCTAAGAGCACGAAGCGCTGGTGGACGCCGAGTCCGAAGCGCCGGAGGAATGGCTGACATGCACGGTGATGGTGGCGAAGAGATTGCCACACGCGGCGCTGGTCCACGGTGCATCGCGATTGGCGACCCCGGCGCCAGAGGCTGACCATGTGTAGGAATAGCCCGAGCCCTGGGGCCAGGCTTCGCAGACGCCGCGCCCCGAACCTACAAAGTCGCAGTCGATGGAGGCGGTGAAGGAGGCCGTGGTGTTCGGCGCGCCGAGGAACGCCGCCAGGGCGAGGCCGCCGGCGAGGAGAGAGGAGCAGATTAGCTTCTTCAAGGGAGTTCTCCTTGGGAGGGGGGTTCATGGGGCGACGAGTCTAGACTAGGTCAGGGGAATCGTCGATTCACTCCCGATGGAGATGCGTAGTCAAGCCACTTGCGACGAGACCCAATCGCTGATCTGGCCGTGAGCGGTCACGAGGGCGGATTTGCGTGCCCGCGTCAGCGCGACGTAGAGCAGAGCGCGTTCCATGAGCTCGGCTTCCCGGCGCACGGCCCGGTCCGTGGTTGGCTCCTGAGAAGTGCCGGGTTTCAGCCCGGCAGTCTGCTTCAATGGTGAGGCCGAGCTACTCCTGCTCGAATCCGTAGCTCTTGAATTTGAGCGTCCGACTGTTCTCCGTCACCGTGCGCACAAGGTGGTCCGGGGCGCCTTCCGGGATCTCCGCTTCGATCTCGAGGGTGACACGCACCGTGGCTCCGAGGATACCCGCGAGGTGGGCGACGACCTCTTCCGCGATCTGGCCCGCGTCGCGGCCGAAGCGGGTCGGGTGCATATCGACGGCGCCGTGGAAGCGGGTTGGCATCTTCGCTTCCGTCGTTGTAGGGGTCGCCGGCTCATCTGCGCCGGTGGCTGTATCGGTCTCGGCGGAGGGACTGCCCGTCGCCTCCGACGACGCTGAGCGCTCGGTTTCCATCTGCCGCTTGGCGATCTCGGGCTTCACGAGCAGACCGGATGGCACGGCTTCTCGGGACGGCAGCCCCTGGACGGTCCGTAGGCCTCGGTATCGGCCGGTCGTCTCGTCGTAGGAGTCGGCGTAGGCGAAGGTATCTTGTTCCCAGGTGAGCAGCGCCAGGCCATCGAGCACGGCGGCGTGGAGCACGGCCGAATCTCGCAGGCGCGGTAGGTAGGCATAGCGGGCGAAGTCCTCGACCAACTGCCCCACGGCGACGTGGTCGCCGCGCCACAGCGGCACTTTGTCAAGCTCTCGGCGCAGGCTGGTGCCGGCGTAGCTGAGGATCAACATCTCGCCGGCGACCAGCTTCTTGCTCGCCCGCTCGGCCAGGACGTCGTGGCCGGAGAGCTTCTGCGCCTGCCAGGTCACGGCGTCCTGGGGCATGCTCTGGTGCGGATAAAGCAGCCACTGGTAGGTCTCGGGCACACGCGCCGGGACGGTGGCGTCAGCGGCCTTCTTCTGCGTCTCGGCCTGCTTGACCTGCTGCGGGTCGAGATTGAGCTCTTCGTGCTCGCCCAAGATCGACTGCCAGGCGAGATAGAGAGCGGCGGCTTCCCGTAGCTCCTGGAGTCGGTTCCTGTCGGCGGCAAGGAAAATGAGAGTGTTCTGGAAGAGCCGCGGGGCGGAGCCCCGCTTGTCGAGCATCTCCTGCGCAGCCAGCTCGGCGGCGTTGCCGGCTTCCTTGCTGTACGGATGGTCGATTCGCAGCACGACGAGTCGGGCGTCGAGATCGTCCGGCACGTCGTGACCGGTGGCTGGCATCGGGTGAATGCGGGTGAAGTCGCCCTTGCGCTTGAGGTCGGCGGCGACGCGGTCTTCGATTTCTTGGAGGATGCGGTCTCCATTCGGATCCCGTAGGAGCTGCTCGGCGCGATCTTCGGCCAACTTCTTGACCGTCGGCTGGGTCGAATACCAGTACCGCGCGCCGTCGTGGTAAAGGTAGGTCGCGGCGCTCGAGAGTCGACGGAGGGCGTCGCCGAAGACGGTCGGAGTCTCGCCGGGCAGCACGCAGCCGAGCTTGACGCGCCGATCTTCGAGTCCGCGGTGAGCGGCGCGTGTGAGAGGCGCCGAGCCGAGGTAGATGGCGCGGGCGACGCGTCGGCAGGCGGAGAGTTTGCCGAGGTTGGGTACTTCGCCATCGATCCGCAGCGGCAGGGAGCCTGGGCCGTCAACGTCCTTCTCGATGACCGGCACCCAGTTGTCGGACAGGTAGCGCGTCAGCTCGTCCCGCACGCGCGGGTCGTCGATCGATACGAAGGCCGGCAAGATCAGCGGTGCGCGGTCGCCGCGTTCCCACAGGGTGTGGATCACTGAGGCCATCAGGCGTAGCACGCCGCGCGTTCGCTGGAATTTCACAAGGGTCGACCAGTCGGTGTAGAGCCGGTCGAAAAGCTCGGGATGGATCGGGTAGGCCGCCTTGATGCGGTTTTCGTAATCGCCCTCGCGGCACTCAGGCGGAAACTCTGCTTGCTGCGCGCGGTAGAGATCGGCGAAAGCGCGCGCTACGACGTCCCGGTGCTTGAACTGGTCGGGGTCGGTCATGGGTTCGAAGAGGCGGCGGCGGACGATCTCGAAGCCTTCTTCGGCGCTCGCCGGCCGCCACGACGCCTCGACGCGGCCGATGACGTTGCGCAGTCGGTCGAGGGCCTCACGCCCCCGCTGGCCGCCGACTTCGACATCGTCGGCTAGGGCGTGCGGCGACGCGGTGTCCGAGGCCGGCAGGCTGACGACGAGCAGGCAGTTGGGGGCCAGCTTGGCGGATTCGGTCAGCACCTGGGCGAAGCTGAACTGGGTTTCGAAGCTTCCGGCCGGCAGGTCGGCCTCGTCGTGGAGCTGGCGGGCGTAAGCGACCCACTCGTCGATCAAGACGAGACAGGGACCAAAGTCCTTGAACAGCTCGCGCAGCACGTCGCCCGGACTAGTGGCCTTCTCGTCGTCGGCCCGCAGGCGTTCGAAGGCTTCCCGGCCGCCGAGTTGCCAGGCCAGCTCGCCCCAGAGAGTGCGCACGACGGTACCGTCGTCCTTTGTCGATGGGTTGCCCGGTGAAATCTTGTTGCCGACCAGGACCACGCGGCGCACCGGTGGAAGCTTCTCGACCTCGGCCTCTTCGAGGATGGCATCGATTCCGGCCAGATCGCTCGGCGAAGCGCCTGAAAAGAGATGGTAGAGCGCCAGCATGGAGTGAGTCTTGCCACCGCCGAAGTTGGTCTGCAGCTGAACGACTGGGTCGCCGCCTTCGCCGGTGAGGCGGCGCACGGCGCTGACGAGCATCTTGTGCAGGCTGTCGGTGAGGAAGGTGCGGCGGAAGAACTCGACCGGCTGGCGATATTCGTCGGTGCCCTCGTCGAGGTGGACTTGCCACAGGTCGGCGGCGAATTCGGCCTGCTGGTAGCGACCGCTGGCGACGTCCCTGTGCGGCGTCACGACATCGCGCCAGGCTTTGAGGTGGCTGCCACCGGTTTCGATGGCGGCGTCGGCGCTGCGCCGCTTCTCGCTCCGCACCTGCTCGTCGAAGCGCCGGCGCAGCGCCTCGAGCTTCATCTTCTCGACCTGGGCCGCCTCGGGCGCCGAAACGGCGGTGAGCAGACGGCCCACCGAATCGAGAGCGCGATAGGTCTCGTCACCCGAGAAAGGGCGCTGGTGGGCTGCGCTGTTGCGATGGTCGCGCAGCTCGGAGACCAGGCTACGCTCGGCGTGACCGAGGGTCTTCCGGAACACGCTATTCCACGCCGCCCACATCAGCTTGAGAAGCGCCGAAACGTCCCAGTCCTCGAGCGGTCGGCCTGCGAGCTGGCGATCGTCGTTCAGGAAACGTCGCGCTTCGGCTTCGGCGCCTTGGTGGTAGCTATTCTCGAGCTCGCGGCGGATGAAGGGAGTGAGCCCTTGCCGCAGCAGGTCGAGCGATCGGTTGACGCGTTCCCGGTTGGTGATGGCCATGTCTCTCCCTCAGGCGCTGGGCACCAGACCTTGAAGTCTCGGTAATAGATCCGGAAGCTCCTGTGTCGCGGTACGCCACAAGATCTCTCGGTCGATATCAAAGTAGGCGTGGATCAGTCGATTGCGCATGGCCACGATCAGCGGCCACGGGATGTCTGGCGTGGCGTCTTGGAACTCCCGCGACATGCGGCTCGCCGCCTCGCCGATGATCTCGATGGCGCGCACGAGAGCGAAGCGAAGCAGCGTATCCGTGTCGAGGTCGCTGCGCGTGCGGCCTTCGATGAAGCCGAGAGCGGTCTCGGTCGCCTCGATCATGTGCAGCAGGCGGACGCGGTCTTCAGGCGGCAAATTGGACCTCGGCCGAGTGAGCGACTTCGTCGCGGAAGTGAGGGCTCAAGTCTTGGGGCGTGCGCAGGTCGACCCGGCGGTCGAGCAGGGCCGAAAGCTCGGCTTCGATGGCGGCCAGGCCGAGTAGCCCCGGCTCTCGGCCGCTCGCGAATTCGACTAGGAGATCGACATCGCTGTCGGAACGGTCCAGCCCTTTGAGCACCGATCCGAAGAGCGACAGGCGCTCGATGTGATGTCGTCTGCACAGGTCGGCCAGCTGGTCGGGGGCGATGGGCAGTTTCTTCATCGTCGGCTCCTCAGAGCAGCTCGAGTTGCGCCGCCGGCTTCTTCTCGCGGGCCAGGCGCGAGATCTCGGGCCAGCTCTGCACCAGGGAATTGTAGGCCAGGGCCTCGGCGGCCCGCTTCTTGCGCTCGCACAGAGTGTAGAGGCGGTAGCACAACTCGCGTGCGGTCTCGGCTTCCGAACCGAGCTTCGAGACCAGCTCACCGGCGGCCCGCTCGCCGCCGATATCGAGCACGCGAACCAGGTGGTGGACGATCTCCCATGTCGTCAGCCGTAGATCCGTGGCGGGGTCCCAATCCGCGGGCAGCTCTTCGGGCCGGAGCAGCCGGACCTTGCCGCGGCTCGAGGTCAAGATACCTGCCTTGGCCAGGCCCTCGACACTGGTGTTCTTCGCCTTCGACAGCGTCTCCGCGACGCCGTACTCGCCCTCCTCGAATCCGAATTGCTCGAACCACGCCAGCGCCCAGCGGCTGTCTCCGTCGAAGTCGCCCTCCTGCTCCGCCAGGACTTCGTCGAGCGTTTCGTTGATCAAAGCTAGGGCGTCGCGAACCGAAAGTGTGTTGCCTGCGGCGTCAAGCACTTTCTCGTAGCGCGTGAAGACGGCCATACCAGGTCCGATAGCTGATTGGGCCAGATCAACAGGGGCAATGTTGCTTCTCTGAAGTCGAAGGAGAGCGTGTGGCAATTCGACCTTCAGCGCTGCGACGAACTCGCGGCGGGTTGCTGTGGACGAAGAGGCTCGCTGGCCACGCGAGACCAAGACGATACTGGTTGCTAGCGCATTGCTGTTGATACCGCGACTTCGAACTTTCCGTTCCGTACGAATAGGCCAAGTACCGGATATCGCAAATCCCGAACTAATGAGAGATTCGAGAAAGGTTTCCCATCCGGTGCTGGTCGTTCCTGAGTCAGTTGAAGTTTCGGACTGCTTGAACGCGTAGTAGATGGTCACAGGGAAAGCTTCATGGCTGTGCTGCGATAGCTGCTGCATGGCCTGAGTCATTCCATCTAAGAAGAACTCTTCGGCCTTCTTTCTCCCACCATGTCGGCTCGGGGTAGCGACCAGCTCTTCTTTCTTGGGGACGGCCACGGTTGCGTACAACTCTGGAAACAAATCCTTGAGAGCGCGCCGATGCCAAACATAGAAAAAGTCTGAAAGATCAGCATAGCCGATGTTGTCAAAGTAGGGGGGGTCGGTTGACACTATCTTCCGCCGAGACAGAGTCTGAGCTTGAGCCTGCAGTTGCACGACATGCCCCCGCGGTCCACCAAGACTGCGGATTGCGCGCGTGATTCCGTCGATTGAGACTCCGAAATCACCCGCCGCTTCGGCGAAGACATTGACCTCACAGAAGTCCCAGATCATTGGTAGGGCCTGGCGACTGAAAGTTGTCTTGGCTTGATCTCTCGACGGGCTCCAGAGAACCAAAGAGCTGTTGTAATCAGTCACTTTACCGATTGCAAGCGTGAGGTATATCGCAACTGCTTCGGCGTAGCCATGGCACGACTTGGGGTCAGGGAGTCCTTGCTGTTTTATTCGCTCAACAACTCTGGCTAGAAGTTTGGTGTAAGCTAGGAGAGATAGCTGCTGGCGGTCAGTGAACAGGTCGCTCCATTTTGACAGCCCATATCCTCCGATCCTGAATCCAAGCGCTTGTTGAAAGAACTCGACTTCGGGCTTCCAATCAACATGGGCCAAGCCAGCGAAGCGTTCAGCGTGCTGCTGGGGTGGAAGATAGATACGCTCCGAATCCCCCGCAGCGACCAGGGCGAGTAAGCGCTTCCCTAAGCGCCCTCCCATGCCTTCTCTCTTGATGTAATCGGAAGAAATCGGAGCCCCAGACATAAGGCAGGAGAAGCTCCCGCGGCCTAGCTTTGTTCCCTTGCTCGCAGTGTTGTTGACTGATTCGCTAAGCTTTACCGCGAAATCGTAGCTTCTATTCTCAACTATAGGTTCAAGGAATGTCTTCCGCTTGTTCGAGAGAACAAAGGTTGAAACCAACGGCACCTCCACATCCGCAAACGCTGGATTCGGACTTCTCACTGTCCGCGCCCACAACCACGCGATGACGGTGAGTTCGCGCCCTCCGTAGGGTTTGAGATCTGGCCGCTCGGCGACCATCTCCGGCGTGATTTCGACTTTCGGGTAGAGATGCCCAATGCGCTTCTCGGCTTCGTCGCGCATCCACTTTCCGTAGTAGCGCACGTCCTCGGCGAGGCCTTCTGCGCCTTTCCACTTGCGGGTCGCCAGCGTGGCGGCGGCGCGGGCTTCGGGGTTGACCGGCGGCTGGCCGGCGAATTTCGGCGGGATCTCGATCATCGCTTTGTTGATCAAGACCGCGACCGGGTTCAAGTCGCTGGCATAAGCTTCGAGACCGAGACGCTGCGCCTCGAGCGGCAGTGCGCCCCCGCCGGCGAAGGGATCATGGAAAGCCGGCAGCCTCTTAGGATCGAACAGCTCGTCCGCGCGCGGGTGGTCGGCGTTCTCGGCGCACGTGCGGCGCCAGCTCTTCCAGATCTCCTCGCGCGCGGCGCCGAGCACCTTCTCGTTCGTCGTGTTCTCCCATTTCACCAGCTCCTCGATCAGCGCGAAGAGTCGCTGGCGTTCCTTTTCCTGGTCCTCCTCCGTCGGAAAGAGGTCCGGATGCGACGAAGGGTCGTCCACCATCTGCGCGAAGATCACTGCCCGCGCCGCCGCCAGTGGCCGCCTTGCCCACCACAGATGCAGCGTCGACGGGTGGCCATGGCGGATCGACTTCTCCCTCGCACTCGCGGCATTGATCGCATCGAGTGGTAGGGCGACCTCGATCAGTTTCTTCTTCGGCGGCTTGTTCTCAGGCATTCGGTCTCAATTCAGAAGACCTGGCTCGCCTTGGCGAGCAGCTCGGCCTTGTCATAGTTGACGCTGGTCACGGCAAACTCTGGCTCGCGCCCGAAGGGCTGTTCCAGGTAGTGCACCTTGTGGCTGTCGTCAGGGAAGATCTCGACGATGGCGAGGATGTACTCGTCCGGCTTGTTGAGCGAATAAAGAATCTCATTGCGCGTCACCGTGATCGTCTTCGCGTCACTGCGCCGGCCTTTGACCTCGATGAACCGCAGCTTTCCAGTGCCGGGCAGCCTGCTCTCGATGTCGTAGCCGAGCTTTTGATGCTCGCGGTCGACGGGCTCGAAGCCAAGCCGGCGCTCGACCGCCATCACCACCCGCCTTGCCCGCTCACCAATCGCCTGCGTGTCCGCGCGTAACGTCTCGATCGGCTCGCTACGACCAACCATCGCCGCGACCAGGCCCGCCGGCACGACGAGCACGCCGCCTTGCACTACCGGCGGCAAAGCCCAGAGCTGTTCTTCGAGTGAGAGCTCCTCCATGCGGCAGTCAAGCCGGCCCTGGAGCAGATCGGCACGCTTGCGCGCCTCGCCCGAATTCAGCCGGGCGTTCGGACGGCCCCCACGTTCCTGGTGCTTCAGCTCCTCGGCGCGTTTGTCCCAGTGCGCGATTTCCTTGGTCAGGCGTTCCCAAATCGCGGCGCGCGTCTTGCGGATCAGCTCGATGCGTGGCTCCCGTATCTCCTCCAGGTGCTCGGGCACTACCTTCTCGACAGCGTAGGCGAGCACGTCCTTCTCGAGCTCGCCGCGAATCCACGAGCATTCCGAGCGCGCCAAGATCGCCGCGGGGGACGGCTCACCGTCCTCGAGCGGCCGATAGTCGAGGTAGGGCGCGTAGCGCGGGTGGCCGATCGAGCCGTCGGCGCCGCGCTCGACATAGAGCATGCGCTTCGAGATCACTCGCCGCTCTCCGGAGCGAGTCCGGCTGGCGTCGCGGATCGCGTGCTCCAGGTAGAAGAGCACCCGCGGCTCCGTGCCGGGATCCTGGTTGTCGACCAGCACGGCGCCGCGCCGCAGGACGTCGCGGTGGCGCTCGAGCGTAAGATCGATGACCGAGTCGAGCAAGGGGTGCCCCGGACAGACGAAGGCCGCCTCGGGCATTCGCTCGACGGAAACCCGGTCCTTTTCGAAAGCGATCCGCTCATAGCGCGTCAAGACTGGATCACCGATGCCGAGCACTCGGTCGCGTTGGCGCACCACCGCCGGGACGTGTGTCACCTCGTAGCGCTTCGGCTCGCGCTCGCGCATCGAGCCGCCGAGCCGCGCGAAGGCATCGCCGAAGAAGGAGGAAATGTAATGAGGCTGCAGGCGCCGAGCTTCCGCACGTTCCATTTCTTCGCGCACCCGCTGCACCTTGCTGGAGTCCATGGCGTCCTGAGCGAGGGCACGTTCCTCGAGCAGGCTTTGGAGGTGCTCACGGTCGAGCGCATCATCGAGAACCGTAGTCAGGTGGGCTCGCACCTCCGGTCGTTCGCCGTAGCGGATGGCCTGGAGCAGTAATTCGCGCAGGGGCTTGCCCTGGAATTGCAGCTTGCCCAGCACGTCGAAAACCTGGCCGCCGAGGGTGGCGCGGGCGTTCTCTAGCTTGCGCAGCAGTTTGAGATAAACGTCGCCTTCGCGAGTGTCATCGGCGACCAAATTCCACAGGTGGCAGACTTCCTTCTGGCCGATGCGGTGAATGCGGCCGAAGCGCTGCTCGAGGCGGTTCGGATTCCACGGCAGGTCGTAGTTGACCATCAGGTGAGCGCGTTGGAGGTTGTAGCCCTCTCCGGCGGCGTCGTTGGCGAGCAAGATTTGCACTGTGGGATCGTGCCGGAATGCCTCCTGGGCGGCCAGCCGCTGCTCTCGCTTGACGCCGCCATGAATCACAACCACGCATTCGTCGCGGCCTAGCAATGTCTTGATGCGCTTCTCGAGATAGTGCAGGGTGTCGCGATGCTCGGTGAAGATCACCAATTTCTGATGCGGCGACGACTTGAGCCGCGGCTGCTCATCCTCGCCGCCATCGCCGGAGGGTTCTTCATCGGAGTGCCTGGCCGAGAAGACTTCGACCAGTAGGCTGGCGAGCTGGCGCCACTTGGTGTCCTCACCCGCCCGCCGGATCCTCTGCGCCGCGGCTTCGAGCCGCCTCAGCGTCTCGATCTCGGCCTCGAGCTCGACGATCGAGCGTGCGGCTGTCGCCTGGTCGAGAATCAGCTCCTCGGCAGCCTCGACTTCCTCCTCGGGTGCGTCTTCGAGATCCTCCAAGTCTTCGAGGCTGAAGCGCACCTCGGCCGTCGCCCGCAAGGCCGCTGTTTGGGCTTCGTGCTGCAAAGCGCGCAGCTCGGCCATGCGGGCTTCGAGTCGTTCACGGCGCCGCCTCAGCGATTGGTAGATCGCCTCGGGCGAGGAGGCGAGACGACGCTGGAGGACGGTCAACGCGAAGCCAACCGTGCCGGCCCGGCCGTTCTGCTGCAAGGCCTCGGCACGGTTGAATTCCTCGCGCACGTAGTCGGTGACGGCCTGGTAGAGATGGTTCTCCTCCGCCGATAGACCGTAAGGAACCGTGTGAGCGACACGCCTAGGAAACAGTGGCGTGCCATCGAATCGCAGCAGCCGCTCCTTGACCATGCGACGCATCAGGTCCGTGACGTCGACGACTTGGCTGCCGTCGCGGAAGCGCCCTTCGAATCGGTCGGGATCGATCAGCGCCATGAAGAGCTGAAAGTCTTCGTCCTTGCCGCTGTGCGGCGTCGCCGTCATCAGCAGGAGATGGCGAGTCAGGCCGGAGAGCAGCTGACCGAGGCGATAGCGCTTGGTGTACTTGATCTCGCGACCGAAGACCGTGGCCGACATTTTGTGTGCCTCGTCGCACACCACCAGGTCCCAACGGCAGTCGGGCGCCATCAGCTTCTGCTGCGCGTCTTCGTCGCGCGCCATCTTGTCGAGCCGGGCGATAACGAGGTTCGTCTCGAGGAACCAGTTGCCGGTACGCGCCGCTTCGAGCTTGTCGTTGGTGAGGATCTCGAAGGGCAGATGGAAGCGGCGGTAGAGCTCGTCCTGCCACTGCTCGACCAGGCTGCCCGGGCACACGATGAGACAGCGTTGTAGATCGCCGCGGGCGATGAGCTCCTTGATCAGCAGCCCTGCCATGATCGTCTTGCCGGCGCCCGGATCGTCTGCGAGCAGGTAGCGTAGCGGTTGGCGCGGCAGCATCGACTCGTAGACCGCCGTGATCTGGTGAGGCAGCGGCTCGACGAGCGATGTGTGAACGGCCAGCACCGGGTCGAAGAGGTGCGCCAGCCGAATACGGAGCGCTTCGGAGGCGAGCCGAAAAACGCCGCCGTCGCCGTCGAAACTCCACGGTCGCCCTTCTTCGGCGATCTCGAGGCGAGCCTCGTCCGAGCGATACAGCATATCGCTGTCAAGCCGTCCCTCTGCCGTCTTGTATGTCAACTCGATGGCGTCGTCGCCGTGCCACTCGACGGCTACGACCGTGACCAACGTGTCGCGCAGAACACCACGAACCGAGGTCTTGGGCCGAATGTCTTCGAGAAGGGTCATGACACGAGGAAGATGAGCAGCCAACCGATCCGACCACGGTATCGCTAGCTTAGATGGGTAGCACTTGAGTTGCCTTCATACCCAGCTAGACCCTGCACGTATATTTGAGCAAGGGTCCGCCGAGATCCTCACGATGCTCAAGGAGTGTCAAGGACAGACGCTCTCGATCAAATTCCACGATCTCAACGGCCCCGGGAGTCATCGTCCGAAAAGAGGGAATCTCGTCGGGTAGGCCAACCAGAAAGACTGAAGATCTCTGGTAGCTCCTGACGTAGGTCAACTGGAAGCGGTCATCGCACAGGAACTGGACCTTGTTCATCGGAGGAACAAACGGCGATGCGCTGGCCTTGTAGGCGAGGAGCGAGCGGTCCAAGACTTCCGTCACTTCATTGGTAGCTTGCTCGAGCGCCTCGGAGTCATCGGCCTCGGCTGCGCTGACGAGAGTGAGGAGCGGGCCGAGAACGCGCTCCGCCTCCGTTTGCTTCTCTGTCGGCAGGCTGCTGACGATGTGCGTTAGGCGGCTCTCGACTTCGACGACGACCTTCTCGGCGTTGGAATCTGCCGCCCACAGGCCCACTTGGAAACCTCCGACCAGGAGGCCGAGGATCGAGGCGAAACTCGCGACGAACGTGATCACCTTCCTCGATGTGGGATTCTTGACCATGGCGAGCTCGGTGGCAGCGTACGAAACCGGCAGGCTGGTTCCGGGACTAAGAGGCTACCAGAAATGGCCGAGGCTGTGTAAAGCCTTTAAAATCAAAGGGTTGTGCAATTCTTCGTGATCTCGCAGGGAGAATGAGCAAACCCTGAGCAAACAGTTGAGATCGTGGACCGGAGTACTGAGACGTACAGGACTCTTCGAGATCGTCGCGATTTTGGGCACGTCCTCTACTTGAGGGGCCGCGCCGGGGGCTAGGGTCGGACCGTTACAGGAGTCCCCCGATCGACCGCCACGAAGAGCTCCTTCATGGCCGGGTCGTCGAGAGCGACGCAGCCCAACGTCGAATCCCTGCCGGATCCCCGACATGATCAGTTTCGGCACGGTTTCTCGAATCCAAACACGAGTCCGAGAGTGTGGGCTCAGGTAGTGGAGGACGGAGCATTCATCCTTGAGAACTCGGGCTCCCCGGTTTGAACCCTGGGGACATGCCTCCCTGGGACCTCATCTGACCGCTGCTGACCAGAGAGAGCCATTGCCCTGCGAGCCGGGACGCGGACCCTGAGCTCTCGACCAAGACACCCGCCTCGATGTTGCGATGCTGCCCTCGGTCCGTGAAGTTCGCCGAGCTGACGAGCGCCCAGCGCCGATCGACGACCAAGCACTTGGCGTGAAGGCTGGCGACCGAGTCCGGCTCGACCGTCCTCGGGTCGTAGTAGAGACGCGGACGCGGAGGACCGAAGGGCCAGTTCTGATCGATGAAGTGATCGAGCGCGCGCGACGCGTGGGTACGGACGTCCACACCATGCGGCGCTCGCTCGACATCGAGAAAGATCGACGTCTCGACGCTGTGATCGCGCATGACCTCGTGGAGCGGACGCAGAATCGCCTCGCCGTGGTCGAAGCGGAAGCCTCCGACGACGACGCTTCGGCGGGCCCGGGCGAAGAGCTCGCGCACCACGACCGCGGTATCGCGCGTGGGTCGTAGGCCCGCCTCCGGGCCGGTCCACACCAGCTCGACCGAGGTCGTTGGCCGGGCACGCTCCGCCAACACCGCTCGCAGGATGTGGATCGCCGCCGAACCGAGGGGCCGCAGGGGTGCGACCTTCTCAGCGAGGTGCCCGAGCCCGACTTGCGCCAGGGACTCCATCCCCAGATCTCCGATCTCCTCTCGAGAGAGGGCGCGTGCCAGGATCTCGAGATCGGCCGTCGCCAGGCGTGTGAGATCTGTCACGGCGCCTCGAAGAAGGCGAGGTCGGGATCCTGGCCGAGGGTCGGCACGACCAGCGCGCGATCGAGGTAGACGTTGAATTGCTCGCACGAGGGCTCGGCGACAAAGAGACAACCGTGGCAGGCGGCACCCTCGAGATGACGCTCTCCGTGGTCGGCGGCCGGTGAGTGGCCGCCGCACACCGGGTCGTTCGAGCACAGCGACCCCATCCTGAGCGCCCGCTCGATGTGACGTCCGAGGCGCCGTCCTTCCTCCACCAGGCCCCCGAGCGTACCCTCGGCCCCGGCGCTGCCGGTCGAGAGCAGAATCGCTGCCATCGGTAGGTCGGCGGCGCGCGACGCGCAGTAGAGACGCTCGGAGATCGAAGCCGACGGGTAGCCGCAGTCGAGCGCGATCGCCGACATCAGGAGATGCGAGAACGAGTGCAGCAGGTAGTAGCGAATTCCTGGGTAGACGATGCTTCGCGCCTGCCGTGAGCTCGTCCAGGCGTCGAAGCCGGCGCGCAGCTCGCGATCTCGCTCGATCACCGCCGGCCGGTCCTCCCACGCGCACACGCGCGCTTCGCCGAGCGTGATCCACACGCCCTCGCCGCGCACCTCGCTCGCCGGCAGCCAGCGTGCGTCGAGCCCGAGTCGCTGCGACTCGACGCCCAGGTCCACCTCGCCGTCGGCGTCCGGGGTCGGCGCTTCGAGCCGCGTGAAACCGACCTGGGCTCTGACCGTGCGCAGCTTGTGCACCAACACCAGGCCCGCGATTGCGGGATAGTCCGCCGGCGGCTCGATGCGGCGCGCGAAAAAGTCAAGCTCCGGGTCGGCCACTTCGCCCGGTCGCTCCCGCGGGCTTTGCAGCAGCTGCCGCATTTCGGCGACGCGCAGCGGCTCGCGGCCCACCGTTCGATCGGCGCGGCGCGCGGCGATGGCGGTGAGCACGTCTTCGTCGGAGTAGCCTTCCAAGGCCGCCGCGACACTGTCGATGGTGCTCCGGAGCACTGGCAGTGAGTCTGCTTCGGCGTTTTTGACGATCGGCCAGATCGATTCCAGGCGATCCTCGATCTCGCGCGTCGGGTCCGGAATCGAGAGCGCGCTTTCGACCTGGCCGAAGTAGGCGTTGGTCGCCGTGCGCACCAAAAGGCGCATCGTCCGATCGCAGTCCTCCCGCCCGTAGTCGCCGAGCCATGGCCGGCGGCCGCGGCACGGCAGCTCGGCGTCTCGGATGCGCGCCCGCGACAGGGGCTGATGGGCACCACAGGTCCGACACGTGACGCGGATGTCCGAGAAATCGCCCGACGCTCCCTCGTCGAGGCAAAGGCGCGGAGACGCGCAGGTCGAAACGCCGAGATGGGCGAAGAAGACCCACGGGAAATCCTGCACGTGGCCGCGCACGCAGGCGGCGACGAAGCGCACCGGAACCACCGGCGACTGCTTGCCGTCGTCACAGAGGTGGTGCCAGCGATCGTTCTTCAGGTCCAGCGTGCCGCGGCCGACCAGCGCCCGGCAGTCGGTGTTCTGGCACACGAACCAGCCGGGGAACTCGAGCGCCTGCACGCCGTTCCACGGCGCCGGCGCATCGTCCCTCGCCGCCGGCGGACCGAGGAAGGGCTCGTCCTCGGACAGGTGAACGGGCGGATCGAGGCGGGCCAAGCGCTCGGTCAAGCGCTCGCGCAGCCGCGGCTCGGGGATCACTGGCCTCGGTCCGTTCGGGTAGTTCCAGAAGTCGAGCCCGCCGACCAGCACGGCGTGCTCGAGCAGGTCGACGAGCGCGCCCGGGCCGTAGGTTCCGACCACCTGGCTGCGCCGGATCTCGCCTTCCGGGCCTTTGCTCTGGTGGTGGCGGCCGCGCTGGCGGCGACCCGGGTTGCGGCGAGACGGGCGGCGGCTCACGGGTTGTGCCCCCCGAGCGGCTGGCGCTGCAGCCACAGGTGCACGGTCGGCTCGACGTCGCGCATCGAGGTCGGGGCGTGGAAGCGGGCGTCGTCGGAGTGCGGAGGCGGGCGATCGTCGTCGAGCACCGTGTGCAGCAGCGCCCGGCCGCCGCGCTTGTCGCGATCGTAGGGCGAGTAGGTGCGTCCCCCGGCCGATCGCTCGGCTTCGGCCACCACACGCTCCCAGGTGTCGACGAGCCTGCGCGCCATCGCCTGCAGGTCGTCTTCGAGTCGCTGCACGGCCTGCGCGTCGTGCGAGCGGTGCACCCCGGCGCGTCTCTTGAGCGCATGCACCGCGGCTTCGGCGAGCTCGCGCCGATCGCGGATCGCCGCCGCCGCCGCGTTCGGAGTCATGCTGACCTCGGCGAGCCTAGTCAGCGCCAGGAGCGCCCCGGCCAGGCCGCGCTCGAGGGCGGGCGCCGAGAACGGCGTCACGCTCGACGCCTCGACGTCGCGGTAGAAGCTCTCGTGGTAGCCGGTGAAGTGCTCGTAGTGCGAGCGATCGCGCGCCTTGTGCACGTTCAGGCAGGTGACGACTAGGCCCGGCGCGACCTCCGGCTGGCGTCCCACTCGGCTCGACGCCTGGATGTACTCCGCGGTGGTTTTCGGCTGGCCCGCCACCACCATCAGGCCGAGACGCGAGATGTCGACGCCGACCGAAATCATGTTGGAGGCGAGCAGCACGTCGACGGCGTCTTGCGAGCCGTGCGCGCGATCGAGCCGCGCCTTGGTGTCCGCGATGCGCGCCGTGGTCTCGCGGCTGGTCAGCTCGAGGGGCTCGGGCCGGAGACGACGATCGGCGAACCAGCGCGTCGGATCGCCGTTCTCCGGCCGACGCTCGCACAGCTTGGCGACGCGGCTCACCACCTCGTCCTCGACCAGGCGTCGCATGCCGCCCAGCTCGCGCAGGCTGTTGAAGTAGCCGACGAGAGTCATGTAGGCGTCGATGTTGTTCCGCGCCTGCTCGCCGTCGTCTCGCGACTCCCAGAGGCGCTGCCCGGCGGCGAGCAGCACCAGGTAGGTGCGCAGGAGCAGGGCCTTCATTGCCCGCCCGGGTGAGGCGACGCCGACGTAGAGCCGGCCCGCGCCGCCGCCGATCGTGGCGAAGAAGGTCTCGCCGTCGTCGATTCCCGGCGGCGGGAAGACCGCCGGCGCGTCGCCGCGGCCGAAGAGGGCTCGAATCTGCTGCGTCGCCTGGCGCACCGTGGCGGTCGCGGCGATCACCTTCGGTCTCAGCGTGCGCCCCTCGCCGGTCGGTCCGTCGGCCGGACGCTCGCACAGGGCCTCGACGACAGTCTCGTAGAGGCCGACCATGGTGCCGAGCGGCCCCGAGATCAGGTGCAGCTCGTCCTGGACGATCAGCTCCGGCGGCCGCAGGCCTTCGGGCAGGCGCCGGCCGTCCCGTTCGACCCTGCCGTCGAGCGGTCCGTAGAAGCGCCGGCCGAGGCGCCAATGGGCCCGACCGAAGAGCATGCCGGTCTCGCCGCGCCATGGCAGCATGGCGAACTTGTCGACCGTGGCGATTAGGAAGGCCGGCAGCTCGCGGTAGATCTGCTCGTCGACGAAGAGCACGGGCAGGCCGTCGGGGCTGTTGTCGACGTGGAAGGCGCAGTCGTCGCGGGTGCAGGTGACGCGGACCGACTCGGGATTCCTGCGGTCCGGTAGGAGGGTCAGGCTGTCGCGCTCGATCTCGGTGCCGCACCACGGGCACTCGGTCAGCGGGAACGGCGAGTCGGCGGTGTTGCCGCGGCTGTCCTTGTACTCGCGGATCTGCTGCGCCACCTGCTGGAGGGTGTTGGCGGTGGCGGTGCGTCCGACCCACAGGCCGACGGCAAAGCGGGTCGCGCCGAGCCGATCGGGCTGGGCACGTCGCTCGAGCTCCAGCGCGCAAATCAGAGTGGCGGCGCGCTTCAACTGGTCGAGGGTCAGGAGGCGCAGGGTGTAGCGTAGGATCACCGCCACGCCGTCGCCGCCGTCGACACGCCCAGTGCCGCGCAGGCGCCGCAGCAGCAGGGCCGTGGCGATGACGCCGAGGTAGGCCTCGGTCTTGCCGCCGCCGGTGGGGAAGTAGATCAGCTCGACGCGCTCGCGATCCGGGTGCTGCGGGTCGGCGATCGAGGGTAGGTTGAGCAGTACGAAGGCGAGCTGGAAGAGACGCCAGCGCGGCTCCTGGCCGGGCCGCTGCCTGCGCGCCTGGCGCACCATGATTCGATTCATCCGGCAGAAGGCCTCGCGCACCGTTTGCTCGCTCGCCAGCAGCTCGATTCCCCCGGCGATGCGATCCCGCGCCCGCCGTGCGTCGCGCACCAGGCGATCCCGCGTCGCCTTCCGCTCGTCGCTGAAATGCTCGTCGCGCTTCGCCTGCTCGTCGATCCACGTGCCGTAGTCAGCGGGCAGGCGCTCGAGGGCCCGGTGCACGGACTCGGCGCTGTCGAGAGTGGCGAGACTCTCCATGCGGATCTCGAGGTCTTCGATCGCATGCGCTGCGACGCGAGGCACTTCGGCGCGTGGGATCCAGGTCGTCGAGGCGCGCCGCACGATGCGTGACGTCTCCTCCTTCTCGACGGTTGCGCGGGTCGCCACGCCGTGCCCGACGGCCCACTCGACATTGTCGCGAAACTGCAGGTCGGCGACGGCCTCGTCGCCGTCAGCAGAGCCTTCGCCGCGTCGATCTGGCCGCGCGAGAAAGCCCCGCTCGTACTCCACTTCGAGCCGCGCCTGGAACAGGAAGTGCTCGTCGATTCTGCCGCGCGGCCCGGATCCGCGCCGGTTGACGAGAAAGACGGCGACGGCGCGCGCGCCGTGCGGCAGGCCGGGCGCATCAGCTGGAGCCACCCGGCCGACCAGCCAGACTCCCGGCGCTCCCGGCACTTCGAGGCCGCGCGCCAGCGTTTGCGGCAGCAACGGCAGCTCGACCTTCCGCGGTGGCTGGGGCACACGCCGCCAGAACGTCTGCTTGCTGGCCTGCCCGTCCTCGTCTTCGATCGTCTGGACCTCGGCCACGTAGTCAGCCCAGGCGACGTGTGCCACCAGCCGATCGGTCGCCTCGTCTTCGGACTCGGGCAGGAGCACGGAAAGCCCGATCGACGACGGCAGAAAGTGTGCACGCCGCGCTCCCACCGGCGCCGACGCCTCCGTCGGGTCGTCCGGGCCAGCCGCCAGTTCCTCCTCGGTCTCCTCGACCACTCGCTCGGCGGTCGGCGCCAGGAAGCCGGTGAGATACCAGCGCGACGGCGGAATCCGCAGCAGCTCTTCCGACATGTCCGCTCGGCCCGCCTCCGGCAGGTCGTACGGGCCAATCAAATCGGCTTCGAGCGCGCGCACGAGGTGCTCGCGGGCGCGCGTGGCGTCAAACGTCGTCAAATCGTGATCCCTCGACGCGGGATCTTATCGGATTGTCTCGCCGCTGCGACAGAACGCGCGCCGGCCTGCCGGCTTACTGAGGCATCACGCTCATGACCTTCGAGAGGTCCCACGAAATCCCGATGTGACCCACCACCTCATCCTCATCGGTGAGCAGGTCCACATGATTAGCCCAAGTCACAGAGATCGGGAGCTTCATGGCGCCGGCTAGTGGCAACTCCAACTTCACGCCAAGTTTGCCGATCGTGTCATGCTTCGCGTCGGGAACATCATTGAATTGTTCCCATGAGCCGGCCCATGAGAGTTCGATACCGCTGGTCTTCTCGCGGCTACCTTCGGCTAGGCCATCGCTTCCGCGGAGTAGTAGGGTAGACCATTCCAGGCCGAGCTTTAGCACCTCCGGATCGGGTTCGCCCGCAGTTCGCGACTCAACTTCGGTCCACTTGGCCTCGAACGTGAGCTTCTTGCCGGCCCCAATGCCTCGGTCGCCGCGAAAAGCGGCGTATCGCTCGTCGCGCCCAAAGTCGTCTCCTCGCTCGATTCCGCCGAGGGCCACAGACCAGATGAAGTCATTGACGATCTTCTTTGTAATCTCGTCATGCGACGCATCGAGATCTTTCTCTTCCCTAGCGAGTGTCTGCACCTCCTCGGTGATCACTTGCCAGACAGCATTGCGTGCCAGAAGATTGCGCAACCCGATCTTGTTGACACAAAACTGTCTATCTTCCTGGAGGATCTCTTCGAGACCGAGCTCTTCAAGTTCAGTTACCAACCTCTCCAATGCTGTAGCCCAATCTTCGAATTGATCGCGCGTAGACTGTAAATATCGTTCCCAATTGTACGATTCTCGCATGTCGCGGTTCTTTGGCTGGAAGCGGACTTCCCACTGGACGATGTCATCAAGACTCTTTGCCTCGAGTGGATCATCTGCCTTGCCGTCACCGTCACGGTCGAACTTTTCGCCTTTCCCACCAAAACTCAGAGTTCCGCTGAACTCTCGCAGGGTCTCGGAGGCTTCGAATAGACTCTGATCGGTCCAGGCCCTAGAATCTCTCGCAACCTTGAAGGCAAAGGGATTCAGATTCAGTGTCAGTTTTCCGTCGCCGGTCTCGATCAAGCCGCTTTCGAAGGCTACAGCAAAGAGGTTGGTTTGGCCGGTGCTTGTTACCAACGAAGTGGTGTCGTTCTGCCCTGACGTAGGGGCTGTAGTTTGACTGGAGGCGGGGAGTCGATCTTGGGGATTGCTGGCACTACGAGAAGTAATGGCGAGTAGCAGTTGCTCCTCCAACGGGCTGTAACCCTCAAGGCACTCAGCGGAGTCCGCCCTTAGACTTGCCGGCTTGGCTAAACTCAAGACTAGCAGTATGAGAAATACAGTCTTCGTGTGAATCATGGAAGCACCTCGATGGCGATGAAGCCGAAGTTGGTGGGGATGCGACTCTCCTCAGTGCTCTTGAATCGCCTGAATCGGACTACGTCGTTGACCGCCAACTCTCCAAGGACCTCCCATGCTTCGGCCCCGGGATTGAATGCCCAAGTCAACCGATATTCCCCGGGATCAAGCCGACCGAGATCGACGGGTACGGGATCGCTCGTACGTATGTCTTGGTCGACTAGCGGCCTAGAGTCCTCGTTCCCCTTCTGGCGTAGAAAGACGACTAGCTGCGCCGGGGAACTGCAGATTCGAAAAATGAAGATGATCTTGTCGCCGCTTCTCGCCGGAACGTCGTCAAGCATTTCTTTTTCCACAAGCTTGCACGGCGAGGTGCTCAGTCTAGCGAGAGCCGCTGCCGTTCCGGCTTCAGGCTGGCTACTCTGCGGGGAGTTTTTCGAAGGCTGGTCGCTCATTTGCGTCTCCTTGTCGTGGTTCTCGATCTTCTCTACCAGTGGACGGATCTACTCCAGAGATTACCGAAAGGCACCAACACCCATGTGGATTCGCTTGATTATCATTGGTCTTCAGAAGTCTCGAGGTTGGCTTGACCGTCGTAAAAGGAGAGTTCGACAATGGCGCCACCGCACCAGATTCCGTTGATCGCTATCTTGACCTTGCAGCCGCCGACCGGAGCGCCATCTCAGTCCAATACAAAGGCGTCCAACGGATGTTCCAGTGGCGATTCCCGTTGATCTGATATCTGCCGGAGGCAGAAAACCTCTCGTTCACCGTGGTACAAGACTGGGGAGCAGGTCATTCTGGCTTGGGGCATGTCCAGCTACTAGAAATCGATTCGTTGTTGTTCTCTCGATGAGGCTTCGTGCCGAGCCTCATGGAGTTCTCTCCCGATGGAGGACGGACTCAATTCGGGGATTGCCGCGATGCGACAGTCCACTGGTTCCATCACAGAGGGGCAACATGCCCCTTGGTCGATCGCAATCTCGAGCCGATGGTCACCCACTGCGAGACATATGGCAGCTTCAGGTGATTGAGCTACGAGATCATCGAGTCCTAGGTTTCAGGGGGCGATCCTGCGGGACAGCATATGGCGATCGAGCTGCCGTCCTGACGCGCGCATCGAGGTATCTATCCGTTGCCGAAGAGGTTTTCCTGCCCTTCGTGTCCCTTATTTTGCGACGCTTTCGCCGAGCGCGTCTTCTTCGCCTTGGTGCGATCGGCGGCGATCCCCTGACGCTGTTCCTCTTCGGCGCGCTCGATGTTCAGGAGGAAGAGACGATCGAGCACCTCGTCTTCGAAACGCTCGCAAGCCTTGCGCTCGGCGTCGGTGGTGGGCTCGACGTAGGGCGGCACCTCGATGTCGCTCCAACCGTAGGCGTCGAGCACGGCGCGGTCCATGGCCTCGTGCAGGCGGCGCAGCTCGAGGGCCCGCGGGTCCTCTTCGTGCGGGTCCTTCAGGCGGTTGTAGCACTGGGTCAGGCCCTGGTCGGTGTCGACCAGATAGGCGGCGCGGGCTTTGTAGAGCTGCTCGCCGATCGCCTCGAGCTCGGGGATTTCGGTGCGCGGGTCGGGCTCGGGGAAGGGAAAGGTTTCGAAGCAGTCGGAGGCTGAGTATCGCAGGTCGGTTTTCATCGATGATGAGAGTAAACGAGTCCAGGTCTCGTGAACTCTCGATTGCAGAGACACCCAGGCATCAATTGTCTGAAGCGAAAAAACAAAGAGCGCATCTGAGAAGATTTGGTCGACCGCAACTTGCGAAAGGATCAGATGCTTTGAGTGCCGGGCCGTCACCAGACAGCGCTCAAGCCTGGCGATGCTTTCGTATAGTGCTGGTGCCACCTCGCCGAACCGCCACCAATACTTCCGCCGAACTTCTCGCTTGTTGCGATCCCGCTCCGGCTTGACGTTCTCCCGAACGATCTCGATCAGATCCGGCCATTTCTTGGCTTCCTCGAGCGACATCTGCCCGAAGCTGATCACGAACCGGTCGTGACTCTGGGTCGGCGACGAGTTGACCTCGGCGCCGCCGAGGTAAGGAAAGATTCGCTCGGCGTTCCGCGGATCGCGATCGATCAGCGCGACGCGCTCCTCGGGCGTCAGCACGAAACCCATTCCCAGCACGTACGTGCCGACGAACGCGCATCCGTCGTTTCGCAACAGCTTCTCAGGATCGGGGCGCTCCGGCTTCCCGCGCAGCCGCGAATTGATCGCCTCGGCCTTCGCTCCATCGAGCCGGAGATCGAGATCGTCTGCTGGATGCCCCTTTGCCAAGTGGACGATCGACACGGTGACCGCCGCTGCGCCGCCGGGCCAAGGCATCGAGTTGGCCGCGTCGTAGATTGACAATCCCTGCCGAACCAAGGGCTGCAGCCCGCTCGACCGGGTGTCGCCCTGGCCGATCGTATTCGTCGCGATGAGGCCGATCGTGCCGTGAGCGCCGAGAAGCCGATCGGCGAGGCGGAAGAAATGCGCCGAGAGGTCGGCGTTGCCGTGTGAGCCCGGGTGCACGGTCTTGAGCCAGTCGAGATAGCCCGGCCCGCCGGCCTCGGTGATCTGGTTTTTGCCGGCGAAGGGCGGATTCCCGACAAACGCGTCGATGAACGCCACATGGTTTCGCGCGCCGTGGTCGAGGGGGTCGGGACGATCGGCGTAGAATATCTCGGGAAATTCGAGCATCCAGTGGAAGACCGGCAGACGCTCGCGGAGGCGCGTCTGCATCGCCAGCAGATCCTCAGGCGGGCGTCCGCCGTCGTCCTGGAGCCAGGCGTGGACCTCTTGCAGGCGCTCACCGAGCTCGACGCCGCGTGCCTTCTTCTTGCCGTGCTCGAAGAACGCCCCGACCACCAGATCGCCAAGCAGGCGCGCGTGGCCGAGGGCGTCGTCCGCGTCGCGCAGCAGGCGCTCCTTTTCCGCCTGCGCCGACGAGCCCTCGCCCGCGAGGTCGAGAATCTGCTGACGCAGCGAGATCGCCTCGTCGAGCGCCTCGTCGAGCGCCTCACTGGTAATCGTGTCCTGGGCGTCGGGCTGCCAGTGGAAGCCGCGGATCTGCCGGAAGTCGAGGCCGACCAGCGAATCGCCCCAGCGCAGGGCATGATCGAGAAACGTGAATGGGAGATCGCGCGCCAAGGTCTCGAGCCACAGCGAGAGCTTCGCCAGGTCGACCGCGAATCGATTCTTGTCCACCCCGTACAGGCAGCGCTGCGCCACCAGGCGGCGGGCGTGGTTCACCACGTCCTCGTGCGCCGAGGCCACCAAGTCGAGCCGATCCTCGCGGGTCCATGCCGCCACCACTTGGTCGGCGAGAAAGCGGCACGCCTCCACCAGGAAAGCGCCCGAGCCCATGGCCGGGTCGCAGATCTTCAGCTCGAGGAGATCCTCCGACGACGGCTGCGGTCCCATCGCCCGCAGCAGCGGCTCGAGCGTGCGCGCCACGATCGGCCCGGAGAGCGAGCGCGGCGTGTAGTGACTCGACGTTCGCTGTCGCTCCGCGCCCGGCTGGAGCACCAGCCGCCCAGCGGCGGCGCGCGCCACGCCGCGCACCGCGAACGGCGCCAGCGCCTCGAACGCGGCGTCGCGGTCCTCCGCGTGCTGCGGCAGCGAACGCAACGCCTTCTCGATCTTCTTCGTCAGCGCCCGCGCCAGCCCGGCCTCGGATTGAAGCCAGGCCGCACGACGACCGGGCGCGAGGTCGAGCAGATCCTGCGCCGCGACCCACACCCGGCTCGGCTTCAGGCACACCGCGAGCGAGGGCAGGCGGACCACGTGGTAGCCCATGAGCGCCTCGTAGACGCTGCCGATTTGCTCGACGTCGAGCGCCTTGTACGAGAGGCGCTGGCCCTGGAAGAGGATCAGCCGACGCAGCACCTCGTAGATCGTCGCGTCGTCGATCGACGGCACTCGGGTCGCTGCGCGCTGCTCGGCATCGCGCACCGGCGCCGAGCCGCCCGCCCAGCCCTCGAGGAAGGGATAGCGGTGCGGATCGAAGAGATCGCCGCGGCGCGACGGCATGTCGAAGTCCTCGTGCTCGACGCCGAGCCAAACGGCGCGGAAGAGCGCGATCAGCCGATCCCAGGCGCCGAAGCGGCGGTCCATGGCGTCGGGAAACTCGCCGGCGTCACGCTGAAGCTGTTCGAACAGGCCGAGCACCGAGAAATGCTCGGCGTAGAGGTCGTGCTCAGTCGGCAGCAGGCCACGATCCTCGGCATAGAGCAGGAAGACCAAGCGTAGGAGCACGGTCAGCAGCCCGCCGTAGGCGTGGTCTTCGTTCTCGTCGACTGCGCGGCGGAGAACGTCCGTGCCGTCGCGCTCGGCCGCGGTCTCGAAGCCGGCCAGGAGGACCACCAGCGCCCCGAAGACCTGCTCGGCGAGGTCATCGGTGACGTCGGCCTGGCGGCGTCGACTCTCGGCGAGCAGCGCCGGCAGGCGCGCCTCGGGTGCGCGGGTGAAGAAGCTGCGTCGGCCCACCAGCATCACCAGCGCGTCGAGCAGCTCACGACCGCCGACCGACGCCATGTCGGCGACGTGGAAAGTGATCCAGCCGCTCGACTCGCCGTGCGGCGCGTAGACCAGGCGGGCGGAGAGGCCGTTGGTGAGGAGGCCGGCGGGCACGCGCACGTGGCGCAGCAGGCGCTCGAACTTCTGCGTCGGCGGGTAGCGCCACGAGCCCGTTTTCTCCTCGGGCGCGTCGAGGTCGAGGCCATCGGGCAGACGCTGGACGAGCATCTGAAGGCCGGCGCCAGCGCGCTCGGCGTCGGACGCGTCATCCGGGATCGGGCGCGCCGTCTTGGAGCGCACGCCGAGCGTGGCGCGCAGCTCCTGGCGGCCCTCGGGCACCCACAGACCGAGGGCCTCGTCGAGACGCGCGTCGACCTCGGGCCAGGCGTCGGCCGCGGACGGGTCGACCGCAAGGTCGTCGGGGCGGAAGCCGAGAAGCTCGTCGTCGAAGAGCAGGTCGGTGAGGGAGACGGCGAGGGGCTCGCGGCCGGCGACCGGCTCGGCTTCGTTCACGCGGTAGGCGAGCTCGGCGAGACGCTCGCGGGCGGTGAGCGGTAGCCGCCTCCAGCATTGCGAGTCGGCCAGGATCGGCACCGACACCACCAGGCCCTCGGCCGGCTGCACCATGCCGAGCCAGGTCTCGTGGAAGTCGACGGCGAGGTCACCGGGGCGTGGACGCGGCACGTCAGCTCCTAGCGGGTGGTCGGCCACAGAAACGCCAGAGCGACCGGCTCCAGCCGGCGGACGGCGATACGGTAAAGGGCTTCGAGCTGGGGCGGCTCGTCGACGATCTCTCGCTCGAGGCGCTCGAGGCGATCCTCCATGTGGCGGCGGTCGTTCTCCCACTGCCGGCGCTGCTCACGCTCGCCCTCGGAAAAGTCGAAAGCAAGCTGACGGTTGACCTCGCGCTCGAGGGCGCGGCGTTGCTCGGCGAGCAGGGCTTTGAGGGCGTCGCGCTCCTCCAGGCCGCGCGCGGCGAGACGATCCTGGGCGCGGTGGGCAAGACCGTCGGCCTCCTCGACCACGAGGGGCCAGAGCACCTGGACGACCTCGGGAACGGCGGCAAGGAGCTGCCGCCGTGTGGTCTCGGACGGCGGATCGCCGGTCGGATCTTCGAGTAGCCGCCAGAGTCGATCGACCAGACGCTGCTCGGCCTTCGCCTCGAGGGGCTGGAGATGCTCGGTCTCGCTGGCCGGCAGCCACGGCGCGGTGACCGGCACCAGCTCGTCGTGCAGGCGGCTGGCACCGGGACCGAAGAGCGAGAGCCGTCCGAAGAGCACGGCATGGGGTGTCGAGCTCTCGGGATCCCGCAGCACGGTGACACGGGAGAGGTCGTCGGCCGACGTGCCCTGGGCACGAAAGCGACCGAGCAGGCGCTGCACGAGCGGGTGCTCGAGGTGCAGGTGGACGCGGTCGTCGGCGAGGTGGTCCGGCGGCTCGAAGACGACCGGCAACGGGGGATCTTGGCGCCACTCCCACTCGGGCTCGCCGCGCTCGCGCGGTCGGCGCAGAGTGTCGACGGTCGCGCGCCACGATTCGGGCAGGTCAGGCAGACGGAACACTCCGGGCTCGTCGGTGGTTTGGAGCGACTCGGCGCCGACCAGGTCGAGAGCCTCGTCGAGGGCGCGATGGAGTAGCGCCGAGCGAAAACCGGCAACGTTGCGCGAGCGGTCGAGAATGCGGCCGGCCTTGCCGATCTCGCGTTCGAGGGCGCGGCGTTGGCGGGAGGTCTCGAGCTCCTCACGCACGACGTCAGCGCGGCCCTCGGCAGCCTCGGCCGCGTCGAGGCGCGTGGCGGTGTCGTCGTCGAGGCCGTCGGCGAGGACCGAACCGAGACGATCGAGCAACACGGTGCCGAGCGAGCCGACCTCGCGCCGGATGCGGTCGACCTTGCCGACCAGGGTGTCGAGGATGCGGTCCTCGGGGCGTTGCGGGTAGACGAAGTAACGGCAGTAGACGTCGTCGGCTGCCTGCAGCGTGCGGTCGATGCGGCCGTTGCGCTGCTCCAGGCGCGCCGGATTCCAAGGGATGTCCCAGTGGATGAGGTCGGCGCAATGTCCCTGGAGATTGACGCCCTCGCGCGCCGCGTCCGTGGCGAGGAGCATTCGCACGGGGTATTGTCTTGGATCGCCGTTGAATGCGCGCTGCACCGCGTCGCGCTCGGCGTCGCCCATGCCGCCCCGGAACACCATCAGCCGTTCGTCGCCTCGGTCAGTGCCGGCGAACGCGGCAGCGAAAAGGCGACGCAGGTGGTCGAGGGTGTGGCCGAACTCGGTGAAGACGATCAGGCGGCGATTCGTCCATCGCCGGTCGGCCGGAGGAGCGTCGCGATCGGCTCCGCCGAAGCGCACTGCCCGGCACTGGTGCGCGCGAATCCAGGCAAGGAGCGCGCGCGCCTTGGCGTCCGGCGCGTCACGGTAGCGCGTAGCGAGATCGAGCATCTCGTCGAGCAAGGACCGTGCCTCGGGCGACAGCACGTGCCATCCTCGAGAAAGGCGCGCGACGTCGGCGTCTTCAGCGCTCTCTAGCGCGTCCTCGTCCGTACCGTGAGGATCGTCGTCGAGAGCGAGCGCGGCCTGGTCGGGCTCGGCTTGGGCTATCGACCGGGCGCGCGTCTCGGCCTTGGCCAGGGCGGCGGTGTGGTGACGAAGAGTCCGGTGGAAGGCGTCGACCGAGGACAGGAGTCGCTGCTGGAGGCGGATCAATACAACGCGGCGGGCCTTGCTGGTCGCACCCGAGGCCTTCGAGTACCGGTCGAGGAGTTCGGCGAGGCGCAGCTCGAAGGCCTCGGCCGTGCCCAGGACGACGGGCTCCGAAGGTTCATCGGCGAGCGGGTCCTGCTCGAGCGCGCTCCACCGTTCGCCGTCGTGGCGCAACTCCCAGCGCACCACGTGGCGGCGCGGAAAGTGGTCGACGCCGAGGTCGCGCAGGTCGGCCTTGAGCCGACGCACCATGACCTTGTCGCGCTGGGTCGGCGAGACCTCGACGCCGCGGGTGAAGCGCTGCGGGTCGAGTAGCTCGAGCAGGGCCGAGAACGAGTTGGAGTGGCCGTTGTGCGGCGTCGCCGAGAGGAAGAGGCGATTCTCGAAGCGCGGCGCCACGTCGCGCACCACGCGGGTGATCTCGGAGTCGACGGCGTAGCGCCTGGCCGACGCGGGCGCGGCCACGTGCGCCTCGTCGAGGATCAGGAGGCTCTTCCGGGCGCGCTCGCCGAGGTGGTGGAGTAGGGGGTCGCGATACTCGGGGCGGCGTAGGATTGAATGGGAAACGATAAAGCGCTGGTGCGTCGTCCAGGGATTGACGCCGAAGCCACGCTCCTGTCGCCGGCGGGCGACGAAGTCGCGGTGCATGACCTCGAAGCGCAGGCCGAATCGCTTCCACAGCTCGTCACGCCATTGCAGGCAAATCGCCGCCGGGCAGACCACGAGCACGAAATCGACCCGCTGGCGCAGTCGCAACTCCTGGAGCACGAGCCCAGCCTCGATGGTCTTGCCGAGGCCGACGTCGTCGGCCACGAAGAGGTTGGCGCGCGGCAGGGAGAGCGCGCGCTCGAGGGGCACGAGTTGGTGGTTGAGGAGGCGAATGCCGGCGCGGAACGGGCTTTGGAAGAGGCGCGCGTCGGTGGCGGTGACGGCGTTCCAGCGCAGCGTCGCGAGATAGGCGCCGAAGCGCCCGGGTGGATCGAGCGAGGTCGGTCGGCCAAGGCCCTCGGTTTCGAGCTGCAAGACGCGCGCGCCCAGCTCGAGCTCCCAGAGCACGTCGAGCGGGCGGCCCTGGGCGTCGTCGTCGAGGCAGACCAGCGACACTCTGTGCGCCGAGACCCGTCGGCCGTCGCCGTCGGTTTCGCGCGGCGCGACCACGGCCTCGACCAGGTACTGCCGATGGCGCACCCGCACCACGTCGCCTACTTTGGGCACGTCGCGAGGGTCACTGCGCAGGCGGAAGATCGGCGCTGGCACGTCCTCGACGACGCCGGCCGCTTCGAGCAGGCGACGAGCCAGCACCGGACGTGCACGCCCCGAGTCGTCGAGTTCGAGGCGTCGACACGCCGCTTTCAGCTCGTCGCGGTGCAGCAGGCCGACCAGTTCCGCGACCTCGAGGCGCCCGGCACCGACAAGTCGCTCGATCTGTCGGTCCTTCTTCTCGCGTGCTGGCAAAGAAACACCGAGCCCCCGGCCGATTTCGACGAGTCGGTCGCGGGTCAGGGCGTGGAGGAGAGAGGAAACGTCTGGCGCAGCGGTCACAGCGTCATGCTATCGCCACTCGACCCTGGCGCAACCGCCAGGGTGCCGACGCAGCCGCTCACAGCCGCGCGCAGGTCGCATCGTCCGTCCGCCCCGTCACTGACTTGCCGGTATGTGTTGAGGTGGTCAGCCGTCGCAGAGGGGACGTCCAGTCGGACGGAAGCCAGCGTCCAGCGAGCCGGAAGGCTTGAGGATTGAAGCAGGCAAAGGCAATCGCCTCGTCTGGGCTCCAGCATTGTGAGACAGGAATCAGGATTCGACCGAGAGCCCGTTGACCAGACCAGCCGATCCGGCATAGAAGTCCAAGGCCAATCCTGAGGCTTCCGAAAGTTCATACGCTGATTTCTTCGGCGCTCGGATGCCTTCGACCTGAGGAGACTCCCTATGCCGGAAAGCGTTGCATCCGACAATTCAGTTTCAGCGGCGCCAGAGACCTTTCGCAAGCGTCTCCTGCGCCACGGTGCCGGTGCACTTACAGACGGCGAGCTGCTCGCGCTTCTGTTGGGCCACGACTCGTGCGATCAGCCTTCTCTCGAGCTGTCGACACGCATCCTCGACGATCTCGGCGGCCTGCGCGGGATCGGCACGCGCTCGGAGTGCCTCCGCCGCATGCCTGGCCTCGCGGAGGCTCACTGCGCGACTCTCACAGCGATCCACGAGATCGCCTGCCGCTTCGCCCGCGCCAGCGTCGAGTCCTGCGTGCTGCTCGATGAGCCCGGCCTCGTCGCCCGGTACGTCTATGTCCGGCACGCCGCGAGCGACCAGGAGGTTTTCGGTGTCCTCTTCCTCGACATCGCGAACCGCCTCATCGGTGAGGAGTTGATCTTCCGCGGCACGCTCTCGCGCATCGCCGTCGAGCCTCGGCCGATTCTCCGCTCGGCTCTCGAGCATGGCGCTGCCGGGCTCCTGCTGTTCCACACCCACACCACGACCAACAGCTCGCCCTCGGCCTGCGATCTGCAGTTCACCGGCAGGGTCCGGAAGGCCGCCGACACGCTGGGGATTCGCCTCGTCGACCATGTGATCGTCGCGCAAAACGGACATTGGTCCTCGCTCCACCGTCGAGCCACGGTGCCAGTCCGCGACGACGGCCGGCACGAGTCAGAGGAACGTGCCTCGTGACGAAGTCTCGGGGCGATCAGAAATGCCTCGGAACCGCGCCGCGGCTGGTTGACCACCCGTTGTGGACCTCCGTAGAAGTCCATCCATCACAAGCGGACGGGCTTTCAAGCCCGCCGACACGACGACCCCCAGGGAGGTCCACCATGACGACGACCGGATTCCAGTTCTTCGAAGGCTCAAGCACCGAGAGCGCCAAGCAGCCCCGCATCACCGTCCGCAAGGGCGGCATCCTCGTCCTCTCCCAGGCCACGTTCGGCCTGCTCGGCGACGACGCCGAGGCGGTCCAGGTCGGCTACAACTCCGAGACCCGCGCGATTGCTCTCCGCAAGACCGAGCCCTCCGCCAAGGGTGCCTACCGCCTGCGCAGCCAGCGCAACAGCGTCTCGCGCCTGGTCGACGGCAAGAGGGTGTTCCGTCACCACGGGCTCACGGCCGAGGCGGCGGCGACCTACGACGCCGAGGAGTTCGGCGACGGACTGGTCGGCTTCACGCTACCTGAGACGGCGGTGCCCGAAGCGAAGAGCGCGGTGGCCGACACCGAGACCAAGGCCAACGACAAACCGGCGGTGAAGCGGCGCTCGACCAAGGCGACCAAGTCCAAGTCCTGATCACCGATGACATCGACCCACACGAGGGCGGCCCGAGCGGTCGCCCTTCGCCTTTCTAGGAGGACAAGATGACGACCTTCACGGGCATCGCTCTCATCGACCGGCTGCTCGTCGCCGCCACGCCCAGGGTGAACGACCGCGGCAATGAGGTCCGCAGCATCTTCCACGACGCCGAGCGCTACCTCTTCGACGTTCAGCTCGACAGCTCGGCGTGGGGGCAATTCGACACGACATCGGACGCGGCCTACTTCGGCGTTTGGCTATCGAAGAGCAAGCTCTCGACGCTCTCCTACCTCGAGGGCGACCTCTACTTCGTCCAGTGCCCTGACGCCGAGCACTACGACGCCGAGCTGGTCGACCTGTGCAACGTCCATCCACCGGCGCCCGCCTTCACGACGATCAGCGATGGCGTTCTGACCCGGCACTACGTCGACCGGCGCGAGCACTTCCTCGATCCCGAGCGGTGTCCGCGGTCGCCGCTTCAGTTCGATGACGAGAGCGATGAGGAGAGCTGATCGAAGCGGCCTCGATCAGCATGGGCTGCGGAGCACCTGCCCTGATCACCGCCACCCCAGAGGGCATGGACGGCCGGATCCATGGTGATCTGCCTGGACGGGTAGGTCACCCACCGCAGACCGCCTCCAGGGGATTCCAGACCAGCCCCAGGCCCTCATCCATGGGCCTCTGACCACCGCCACCAGCGTCCTTCTCGCAGTCCAACTCGAGGGCAATCTCACCGCGAGAATCCTCGACATTTTCGGCACTCTACTGGTTGACCCACGTCGTCGTTCCTCCGTAGAAGTCCACTTGCCAACGACACAAGTACTCACTGCACGGGAGATCGCGACATGAACACCTATCACACCAACGACGAGATCCTCGACACGTTCACGGAGCACCGCCGCCGGCACCTGCCCCTCGACGAGCTGCAATCGCTGATCGAAGCGGACCTGGGCATGTCCCTCGAGCGGGAGGGCTTCACCGGTGACGAGGGCTATGCATCGGGCAAGCTGATCGGCAAGTCGCCCACGGGCGTCGTGCTCTTCTCGATCATGGTCTACGAGACCGAGGGCCGGGGCTGGCAGGTCGGCGGTCAGGGCGACTTTCTCGACCAGAGCCGGGACACGCTCTACGGCCTGCACCAAGAGCCGGTCGAGGTCAGCTGGGTGCGCCGCGAAGGGCAGGTGGTCATGGTTCGGCGGCTTGCTGATGGCCACCTTGAAGAGCAAGAGTCCCGCAGCTGAATCGCTGCCAGTCAGCCCGCCATTCTCGCCGCCGGTGTCGAGGTGCAATTCCTCGACATTTTCGTCGTGGACCTGGTTGACCACCATCGTCGTTCCTCCGTAGATCTACTCCTGTCAAGACAGCAAGCCATTGAGCAGACAGGAGATCGACATGACCAGCACGACAGCCAGCGCGACACCGACCGTCAGCCCCGCCGCCCTCTACCTGGCCAACCTCAGCGCCGGCAGCCAGGGCATGAAACAGCCGCTCGACGTGATCGCCGGGATCCTCGCCCCTGAGCACGACGCCGACTCCTATCCGTGGCACGAGCTGACCTACCGAGACACCATGGCCGTCCGGCAGGCCCTGATCGAGCGGTACCAGCCGGCGACGGTGAACAAGATGCTCTCGGCCCTCCGTGGTGTCCTGCGCCAAGCGTGGCGCCTCGGACTGCTCGACGCCGACGCCTACCAGCGCGCAGCCGCCGTCGAGAACGTGCGAGCTTCGAACCTGCTGAGTGGCCGAGCGCTCGAGTCGGACGAGATCAGCCGACTCTTCGAGATCTGCGCAGCTGACGAGACGCCAAGAGGAACGCGGGACGCCGCGATTCTGGCAGTGCTCTACGGCTGTGGTCTCCGGAGAGGCGAGTTGGTGAGACTGGATGTCGCCAGCGTCGACTTCGAGGATGGTTCGATCCTGGTCGAAGGTAAGCGGCGCAAACAGCGCACGGTCTACCTGACCGACTCCGGGGGCGAGTACCTACGGCGGTGGCTGGAAGTGCGCGGTGAGGCCCCCGGACCGCTCTTCAACCCGGTCCGCCAGACCGGCGAAATCCCCCTGAAGCGACTCGGCGGCGAATCCGTGACCTACATCCTGCGGCGGCGCCAAGAGCAGGCCGAGGTCGATCCCTTCTCGCCCCATGACGTTCGTCGCAGCATGGTCACCGACCTGCTCGACGCCGGTGTTGATGTTTTCACGGTACAGCGATTGGCCGGACATGCCGACGCGACGACGACGGCGCGCTACGACCGGCGCAGCGAGTCGGCGAAGAGGCAGGCTGTAAGGCATCTCGAAGTTCCATTGACAGCCTGAGACGGACTGCAAGAGATCTAGTCCAATCGGTACCAATCTCTTAAGCCGCAACGGCTCCAGACCGCTGCGTACTTATTGAACTTGGACCTACGCTATGATGGGTAGAGAGATCGGGAGAAACCGCTGCGGCGCTCCATTAGAGGGTGGTGGCGCCGGAGTGAGCATAGGCTGGCACCTCGGAACGTGGTGCCTACGAGAAGGCTCCAACGAACCTCCGCGCGAATGCGATGAGTTGGTCGAAACACCAGATTACCCGGGAGGAGTACAGCCGCATTCGTGGTTTGGTTCGAGCGAAGGCGAAAGAATTCGGTGTTCACTACGACGATCTCGAAGACCTGGTGCAGGAGACCTTCTTCCATGCCCAGAAGGCGCTCAGCGAAGACCGCTTCCGCGATCGCAGTGCGCTCGACACATGGATTGTCGGAATCGCCAAGAAGCGCTGTCTCAAGTACCACCGAGCGAGGCGGGCAGCAAAGCGCGATGCAGTCGAAGTCCCGTTCGACGCTCCTCAGGGCCTGGGCAGTCTCGCGCCTCCGCGGGCGGTCGAGGCGTCTCCCGAAGAGGCTGCGGTGAACCGTCAGCTTCTGCAACGCGTCTCACGCAGCCTCGCCGAACTGCCAGAGAAACTCCGCCAGCCGCTGGTTCTGGTTGCGGCAGGAAGAGAATACAGAGAAGTCGCATCGGTACTCGGCATTTCGGTCGATCTTGTAACCTCGCGGATACACCAGGCACGCGCCAAGCTGCGTCAAAAGCACCAGCGACGCACGCCTACGCGTTGAGCCCTACAGATGTCTTCTGCCGACAAAGACCCAGAATTCGAGCACGTCGTCGACGCGGCTGCGCGGTCCTGGCTCCGTGACCACGAGGGCTCCATGGGCGACCATCCCGATGTCGAGACGCTGATTGCCTACCAGGAAGGCGACCTCGGTGACGAAGCCTCGGAGGCTACGCGCCAACACCTCGTCGTCTGCGCCGACTGCTTCGAGGAGATGAAGGCACTCGAGCGCTTCGATGCTGCTGAGTCGGTAGATCCTGGGAACGAAGTTGCTGAATCGGCCAGTTGGCGCACCTTCACGGAGTGGCGAGAGATGGAGATGGACAGATCGGCGAAGTCCGGCCGCTCGCTTCCCTCTTCTTGGACACTACTGGCAGCGGCAGCGGTCCTCTTGACCTTGGTCGGCCTCAGCCTTCTCCCCCGACTAGCGCTGAATGCACCTGGCGGCGCTCCCGCCTACGCGTTCGATCTTCTGCCCGATGGTTCTTCGCTTCAGCGCGAAGCCGAGTCGAATACCCTAGTCCGGATCCCTGAAGGCGTCGATGCCCTGGTCGCGACACTCAACCTAGGTGACCAGAGGCCATTCGATCGATACGAAATCATGCTCGAGGCGGCCAGCGGAGAGACACTGGTTCGCGGCTCGAACGCGGTTCCCGACGAGCAAGGTCGCTTTTCTTTGATCATTCCACGACGGCAGGCTCCGACCGGGAGCTATCGCATTGCTCTCAGCGGCTGGGCCGCCGGTCAGCGAAGCGAGATCGCGACCTATTCATTTCGCCTCGTGGATGCCAATTGAATTGCGAATCGTTCGCCTCGCCGGCTTTGGCCTGCTCGCTCTGGCTTGCTGCCCAGCCGAGCATCAGCCGCAGATACAGGGCCGACTGAGCGCCGGGGAAAGAGTCGAAAAGCGGGCTCTATCCGCTGCTACGACCCATCGGTTCGAAGTCGAGATGGCAACTGGCTGGGCGCTGCGCCTCAGAGTGGACCAGCAGGATCTGGACATCGTGCTGCGCGTAGGTGATGCTCGGGAGAGCTTTACTGTCGACATTCCCATCGGTCGGCAGGCGCCGGAATACCTATGTTTCGTCGCAGGAGCGAACGGACCGCAACCCATCGACATCACCCCGTTTGCGAAAGGCGGGACTTACTCGCTGGTTGTCGAGGCGATACACCCTGCAACACCAGCGGATCGCTCTTGTGCCGAAGCACTCAAGCTTTTCCACCAGGCGCAGGAGACAGAGGCCAACGGCGGGGAGAGGGCCAAGTTGTTCAGCGATGCGGCTTGGCACTTCGAGCGTGCGGGCGAGCCCTTTCTCGCGGCGGTGGCGTGGCGCGAAGTGGGATCGCTTCGTCTGGAACTGGGCCTGCCGCAGAAAGCCATCGAGGGCCACGAGCGGGCGCTCGTCTTGGCGCAACGAGCCCGTAGCGCTTTCCTCGAGATTAGCGTGCTCAATCGCCTGGGTTTGGCGTGTCGTGATCTGGGAGATCTGGAGAGGGCCTCATTCACCTTTGAGCGCGCCCGGGCTCGTGCCCGTGAGACTGGTAGCCGGCATGGGCTGGCGAGCGCTTTGACCAATCTAGGGCGCCTCGCTCCAGATATTGGAGATCCGCATGCGGCACTCGATCACCTGCGGGAGGCGTTGGAGATCTGGCGATCTTTGGGAGAAGTCGAGGCGCAAGCACAGACCTTGATCAACCAGGCAACCGCGCTTGGCACCCTCGATCTACACGAAGAGAGCTTGAATGCACTCAGCGAAGCTCTGGAGTTGGCCACCGAAGCCGGGGACTCTTATCTTCAAGCCAGCGCACTGACAGGCATCGCCTGGTTGCACTACCTTCGTGGCGCTCCAGAAAGCGGTATTGAGAGAATCCGGCAAGCTCTTGAGACTTACCGCCAGCTCGGCTCGCGCAACGCTGAAGCTGGCGTTCTCGATCGGCTTGGCACCCTACTTGCTGCCAATGGCGAGGAGGAGGCGGCGATCGAGGCTTTCCAGGCGGCCTTGAGAATTCTGGACGAGCAAACGAATCCCCGGGACACCGCTGCGGTCGCTGCCAATCTTGGCTGCCTCATGGTCCAAGAGACTCCCGAAGAGGCCGAGTATTGGCTCAATCTCGCTGCGGCTTATCATGCCAAGACTGAGGGTGGTGATCCGAAGTCGGCGGCGAACATCGCCTTTTGCCAAGCTCGGCTGGCCCACCATCGAGGAGACCTCGATTTCGCCATCTCGCGAGTCGACGAAGCGCTCGACCAGGTTGACAACCTCAGACGACGGGCACGAGCCGTTGGCCACCGCTACACGCCGATCTGGCTGTGGCAGGACTATGCCGATCTGGCCATCGACCTGCGCCTCGAACGCGATGCGGCGGCGAGCGCTCAAGCAGATCTCGTAGCAGCTTTCGAGATACTGGACCAAGCACGTGCTTGGAGCCTTTTCGAGCAGGTCGTCAGACGTGCGGCGCA
Organism: Acidobacteriota bacterium; assembly: GCA_039194425.1. GTDB lineage: Bacteria > Acidobacteriota > Thermoanaerobaculia > Multivoradales > J023 > JAUIJL01. The sequence goes on from JBCCVZ010000003.1 coordinate 362,529, forward strand.
GGCGCCGATAGCTGAGCCCGAAAGCCTCGAGGCCAGGGTGAGAGAGAAGCAGTCGCGCATCAGCCTCTTGGCTGAGACTCGACGCCGGCTCCGGGCCCAGAGTTCGACGGAAGGGCGGCTCGAGGAGATAGAGGCAACTATCCGCAGTCAAGCTCGCGAGCTAGAAGACCTGCGCGCAGAAAGGCGGACCTCCGAGCGCGGTGCTGGACGTCTCGGTTCACCTCGTGCCGTGTCGCTCGTACAGCTTCAGGCGCTGCTACCCGACCACTCGGCGTTCTTGGCCTATCGCCTGGGCGACCACCGAAGCGACCTCTTCGTCGTAACGCCTCAATCGGTGATTGCGCATCCCCTAGCTTCCCGAGAGATCCTCGAATCCCATGCCGAGCGATTCTACCGTGCTGTCGAGTCAAGTCGTCTTTCCCAGACTCAGTGGCGCCTACTCGCAGAATCATTGTCGCGCTATCTACTTCCCGAATCTGCAATTCCCGCCTCGGTCGAGCGTCTCTTCATCATGGCAGATGGTCTACTGCACTACGTGCCTTTTGGCCTTCTCGCGTCGCCACGTCGCGGCTACGAGATCGGTTCCGAGACGCACCTACTGCTTGACGATGTGGCACTCAGCTTCGTGGCGTCGGCTTCAGTATTCGTTGCCCTCGACGAACGTCGTCGCGACCATTCGGCGCTGACCCGAGGGCTGGCTGTTTTTGCGGATCCTGTCTACGCCCTGGACGATAGCCGGCTAGCAACTGGCGATAGTGTTCCAGTGCAGCATACGACACTCCGGGGCCTCTCACCTTGCCGGCTACCGGATAGTCCACTGCCACGGTTACCACACTCAGCCACTGAAGCGGCTGCCGTACTCGAGATGGTTGAAGGCCAAGCCTGGGTCGGTTTTTCTGCCGCGAAGAAGGATGTGCTCACCGCCGATTTGAGCGGTCGCCGCTATGTCCATTTCGCCACTCATGCCTTCGTCGACGAGGCTCTGCCGGAACTCTCGGGGCTGGCGCTCGCTCGCTACAATGCAGACGGCATGCCCCTTGATGGCGACCTCTATCTCCACGAAATCCAAGAACTCGACCTTTCTGCCGAGCTTGTAGTCCTTTCTGGCTGCCAGACAGCTCTCGGGAAGCACGTACGAGGAAATGGCCTTTTGGGTCTGACCCACGGCTTCTTCGACGCCGGGGCGGCCCGCCTTCTGGTCAGTCTCTGGAGCGTTGATGACAAAGCTGCGTCTCTGCTCCTCCCTGTCTTCTACCAGGAACTCCTCACAGGCGCTGATTCGGCTGAAGCGCTGCGCCGCGCCCAGAGTTGGCTACGCAATCAGGCAGCTTTCGAGGATCCGTTCTATTGGGGTCCGTTCGTTGTGCATGGTGCACCTTGAAATTTTTTGACTGAAATTTCCAAGTCTTCCCGCCGCCTGGGAACCAATCCTCTGTGAGCCACCAAACCAGGTGTCAGCTCGCCGAAACAAGAGGAGGAGGACCCAAGATGGCGACGATGGATCAGGAGAGGGAGACCAAGCAAGGCGGCACGGTTCAGGGGCCGGAAACAGGGCAGAAAGCTGAACGCACGATAGTCATCGTGAGTTCTCCTCTGGATGGGGGCGGGAGTGGAGGTGGCGACGTGAAGAATCCGCCTGACCCCAAGTCGGGGCTCGGCCCGCAGTCACATGTTCAAGTCTTGTCTACCGAGACTCTGGGTGCGAGCTCGACCGTTGAAGTGAAGATCATTGTGAGTTTTGCAGGTCCTACTCCGACTAGTTCTGGCGAAGCCGACTAGAACGAAGGAGTCCTTCGCTCGAAGTAAGTGACGCTTACGGTTCTAATGACTCCCTCAAGTGCCTCGGTTCTTGAGCATAGGCAAGGAAAGTGTCTGGTAGGTATTTGCCGGTACCAGTACCTGGCTCCTGAGCCGATTCGCTGTTCTGCGCAGAACGCGAGGCCAAGACTCTCGACATACTCTTGGAAAGGGCGGTCTAGGGTCGAAATGCTGGTGACAAGAGACGTGCGAACTACGGTCGTCCGGTCTTTGCCGTGAGCCCGAGCGGCCCGCGGTGACAAGGGGCCGTCTGGCCATAACCTGTTCTGATCCGGACTGGGAGGACCGGGCAAACCGGCGCTCTTTATTGGACGGTTTTGAGCGCTGTCGATGCTCTCGCGAGGGCCGGGTTGCGGGTGGGGCCGCATGATCAGGACCTACTCTCAAAACTCGATGATGGGTACTCAAGGAATACACAGATGAACCAAAGTGCAACAACAGGTCACCTGTCGGATATAGAATACGACGAACTCTCGCTCGAAGTCAGTGTCGGGCCTGGCGGACAAAGGGAGGTCCGCGTGCTGGACGCCGGGCTAGCAGGAAGGGCACGCGAGCTCTTCGAGGCACCCTACACGGCCGAAGAGCTAGGCCAAAAGCTCTCCGAGCTGGACCACCTTCTCTTGCAGAGTGACTCGGGGTCTTCCCGCAGAAGATCTCAAATGGCCGAATCGATAGGCGAGGATCTTTTCCGCGCACTCTTCCGGGGAAGTATTGGTGAAGCACTCCGCCGGAAGCTGGATCAGCTATATGAGAGGCAAAAAGACTGCAGATCGGGCTTGCGGATTCGACTGAGCTTCGGCCAGATGATGCGATCCTCGCCTGAGATCGTCGGCCTGCCTTGGGAGCTCATCACCCCGCCAGACAGGTCATTCTCCGTCAACTCGCCCGAAACGCCGCTGGTCCGTCACCTCGATCTGGTCCGTCCCGGGCGTCGCATTGAGGTCGGCCGGCCGATCCGTGTCCTCGCCATCCTGGCGTCGCCTAGCGGGCTTCGCTCGATCGACCTCGGGCCTCACGAGGAGGCTCTCGAAGCCGCCTGCGAGCGGGACAACATGGAGCTCGAAATCATGTGGCGAACGCCCCTGAACAAGCTCCGTAGCCAACTGCAGAAGTTTCGCAATCGCGGCAAGTCCATCCATGTCTTGCATTTCCTGGGCCACGGCGATTTTGACAGCGACGGCATAGGGGGGCTCAACTTCGAGCGCTCAGACGGGAGTCGAGATCGAGTTCCGGGACGATCGTTGGGGCAGTTGCTTTCGGGATGTGGGCTCCAGTTGGCGGTGCTCAATACCTGCGTGGGTGGGCGAATGATGATCAAGGAGGGGCAGCATCCGTTCGCCGGCTCTGCTTCGGCGTTAGTCGCCGCCGACCTTCCCGCTGTGGTGGGAATGCAGTTTTCGGTCTCGGAGGCTGCCGCGATTAGATTCGCCAAATACTTCTACCCGCAGCTGGCTGCCGGGAGCTCCGTGGAAGAAGCCGTCACCGAAGGCCGGTTGGCGATGTTGGGAAACGACTCTGGCGGATTGGAGTGGGCTTCACCCGTGCTCTTCCTTAGAGCTCCCGACGGTGTGGTGACGGTCGGAGCCGGGAGTTTCTCGGAATCCCGAGCGGGCTTGCTGGAAAACGAAGGATCCCCGCCTTCTACTGCAGCTCAACATGTTCATTCTGAACGAGACACCTATACATCGAACGGACCGATGAAGATCACTCGCGGTAATTCCTACGAAGCCGGCCGAGATATCGACGTCGGCGACGGATCGAAGACGCGGGATCCAAGGTAGTCACGCGCCACTGAGCTGTTCGGTTCTATGTCTTCACCAGAATCACTCAGAATGTCGGCCTCTACAATGGATGCACCGGAGCCAGGTAGCCTCGTGCTGGTCGGGCCTTCTGGAGCCGGGAAAACGGCCTTTCTGGCTTCGCTCGGCCGCAGCTTCGATCTTGAACGAAACGTTCGCTGGGCTCGCTTTGTCGCTCCTCGCCATATCGCAGCGTTGATCCAGGATCGAAAGTCGGTACAGGCACCCTGGGCGACCTACTCCTTCCAATTTGGGATAGCCTCAGCGAGTGGTGGGGCGAGGAAACCGGCTCCAAAGGAGCTGGAAGTCTCAGTGCTCGATACAGCGGGGGAGTTCTTCGAATCGCTGGCGGGAGACGGCGCGGAAGGATCCAGCCCGGTGTGGGTCCGTGACCTCCTGCTGGCAGCGATGAAGGCTCGTTGTCTGGTGCTCTGCTGCGCCGTTGGGGGCCGACGAATCGACCTCATCCGTGTAGTCAGTTCTCTTCTGAGCACCGCCTCCCGCCGCTTGGAGCGCCTGGTTGGCAAGCCTTGGCCTCGTCATGACACACCATTGGAGCGCGCTCCTCGACTCGAGCTCCCGTTCGAGCGCGTGCTGCTGCTGCTGACAGGCATCGAGACCCTCTGTGCCGAGACTTCGCTGCAGATCGCGCGGCAAGCTAAGCACTGGCGGCATAGCAAGCCGGACGTGATTCGCAACCTCAAATCGTATCAGAACCTGACCAGCCGGGATCTAGCATCGCTGTTAGACCTCCCGTCTCTAGCGGCACAGAAGGTCTATGGTCTCGACCTGCTAGCCTCCAGCCTCAAACCTGGTGCGCAGTTCGCGGTCTGCGCAACAAGTTCAAGCCTAGGGAGAACGGCCCGCCCTTTCGGCGTTTGGCCGGCGATGCTGTTCTCGATCACCGGTGAAGTTACGGCGCCTATGGTAACCCTTGCAGGAGGCGCCACTCCGTCTTCGATTGGGTTCCCGTTGCAGGACAAGAAGAGTTCACGCGCCTCGGGAGAAGGACTATGAACGAATCGAAAGCGGTTAGCATCCCAAAGCTCGATGAGCCGAATCGGCCCCAAGGCTTGGTACCACATGTACCGGGAGGCGAGGCCGATAGTCCGGACGTGACGGTCCTGCTCAAACTTCCCGAAACGCCGAGTTCGGATCGCCTCGGCTGGCTGTCCCGAGTGTTAGGGTTTGAGCTGTACTCGTCTGCTCTTCTAACTAGAAAAGTGAAAGTCGAGCTGCAGGTCATGGCCGGCGTGCTTTGCGCGGTGTTCCTATTCGAGCTCCTGGCTTGGAGCTTTTTTTTCAACGGGTTGTTCAGCGGCCAGATGACCGATCTCGGTGCCGCAACGATCGCTGCTGTCGTCCTCGGCCTGCTTTTTGCTTGCGCGATCTTGTACTTCGAACGGCAAGTTGTAGCTGCGGACTCTCATGGCCTTAAGCGGCCGAGGCGTCTGGCAGCGGCCTGGGTCAGAGTCGCTTTCATTCTGGTTGCCGGCTATGTCGTGGCGCATGCGGTGGATCTCCTAGTGTTCAGGATCCCCGTGGCCAACGCTCTGCATCAGGAAGCTGTAGCTGAAGAGTCTGCCAGACTGCAAGAAGACCTTGAGTTTCTAACTCGCAACCGGGGGGCGGCGCTACTCAACACGACAGGAACGGCACTCGCCCGTATCCGTGGGCAGCTGAAGGACACGCGGGCAAACCTCGTGAAACTGACTGCGGATAAGGAGAGGGCTCGCGAAGGGAGCAGAGCGCTACAGCAGGACATCAAGAAGGCAAGGCTTTCTGTTGAACGCGCTGAGAATGCTCTGGAGAGCCTCGGCCCAGAGAGTGATTCCACAACCGCACGCCAGGCTCTGGAGGACGCTAGGCGACATCTCAGGGCCCTTCTTGAGTCCCTAAGTAGCTCTCAGGGGAATCTGGGCGCCTCGGAATCCTCATTGGGTGTAGTTGAGGAACGGCTCACTACACTCACGAAACGGGAAAGCCTAATCGAGTCGCAGCGATTGCAGTACCTTCAAGCCCAGGAGCAAGCGCAGCAGCTTTGGGACAAGCTCGATCAGCGCCGCCGTGCCTGGATCGCCGAATTGAGGCACGCTGGTCCGGGCGACCGGGTCGAAGACACAAGTGACTGGCTAGAGCGGATGACTGACGAAGAAAAGGCGCTGATGCCCCTCACTTGGCTCGAACCTCTGGAGTTCGAAGAGCCTTCACACAGTTTCTTCGAGCAGTTGAAAGCACTATACGAGGTCGTGTTCCAGGCACCTGCCGGGTCGCGTTGGAAAGACCCTTATTTCACTTCTTGGTTGGGCATCCACCTTGCTGCAATCTTCATCCCCTTTGTCGTACTCGTCAGCAAATGGATACTGATGCCGAAAGAGGTGGACGCGTACTTCTCTACAGCGCATCAGGCCTATGCCGGAGACCCAGACGCTCGGCTGATGGTCAAGGTCGAGGAGGACGTGCTGGAGAGTCGTCGTGAGTGAAAAGAAGCGAGAACTCGAGGATACGGATGGGAGGAGACTCGACCCAGATCTGGTTCGAGATGAGCCGGACTCTAATGAACTATCTCTAGATCCGGAGGACAGACCAGGCTCTCTGGAGAACGACGATGGCTTGGCCGAGCCACGTTTGGGGGAAGATATTGCCGAGGCCTTCGAGCTGAACGACGAAAACGCGACCGAGGAGCCTGATTCAGCTGAGGGGAACGAGGAGGATCTCTACTCCGCCGCTGGGCGCGATGTGTACACTGCCGGGCGGGATATCAAAGTGGCCAGTAGAGACTCTATTGAGGCGGGGCGCGATGTCAACATCTATGGAGAAACGGAACTTGTCAAGTTCGACTCGCTTTCCCTTGTCGAGCTTAGTCGGTTGAAAGATGTTTTCGTGAGGCCCGAGGGATTCAGCGCAGCGCGCCGCCAGATCGAGAGTGAGCGAGTCCTACTGGTCTTTGGCGTCAACCACACCGGAAAGTGGGCGTGCGCGGCAAACCTGGCGCTTCGCTTCAGCAAAGAAGTACAGAGGTATCCGAGAAGGCCAAACTCCGTAGCTCCGCTTCTCGATGTTGCGGTGAATGAGAGTTTTCCATCAGATGCCGCCGTTCTAGTCCAGGATTGTTTTCCTGGCAGCCTGAGGCGCCGAGATCTTGAAACTTCTGGGCTTGCAGAACTAAAGGAGATCCTAAAAAAGAAGAATAGTGTGCTTATTCTAACCGGCGAAGTAGCAGGCGAAGAGGTGGCCGATCTGCCTGTGTTGAAGGTTTCAGCACAGGTCGAAGATCTCAAGGAAGTCATGAGGCGGCATCTACTGTACTACCGAGAACAAGGTGGTATTGAATTGCGGGATGAGCAAGTGGAGTTCTTGCTCGGTGAGGGGTGGGATAGGCTAGAGACGTTGCTGCAAGCTCCGTTTCAAATCAACAAGTTTTGTCTGAGCTTGGTCGGGAGGGCTGTCGGTGAACAGGACGGCGATTCTTGGCAGGAAGCCTTGCTGCGCTGGGCTACAGAGATTGCGTTGGCCGGTCGGTTGGCGACGCGTGCTTGGTTCGATCGGCTGCCCCGGAACGATAAGCTCTTTGCGCTAATGGCCTTTCTCTTCACGGGTGCTGAGCGGCGCTGGCTGGAGAATCTGCATCGCGGAGTAGTTCGGCGGCTTAAGGGGGAAGAGCTTCGTTTCGTTGACCCGCGAGAGAACGGGCTCGAGGACACTCTGGAAAGATTGAATCTGGAGGAAATCGGTGGGCGCCTTGAGTTCCAAGACAGATCCTACTTGCTCGAAATAGAACAGCAGGTAAGAAATAGGCATCATCTTCTGTGGGATGTCATTGCGCCCTTTTTGGAGCTCAATCAGGTTGGCGAAGAAGAGGGGTGGGGCGAGCCTTGGAAGCGGCAAGTGTTGGGTTTTGGTCTCGGGAGAATTGGTATCCACGACCCCGCCAAGCTATTACGATCTCTCGACGAAATGGCAGCGGACGGGAACAAGCTCCGCGCTGTTATTCCTGGCTATGCCTTCCAGCAGATCGTATGGCAGGGCGCTCCTAGGAGTGATTGGGCTCTAGATTTGTTGACGACCTGGATTTACTCCTGGGATCACCGGAAGATGTGGGCAGCTGGCGCGGCGCTGTGGCGAGTCTATTTGGCCGCACTCGGCGTTGCAGAAGAGTCAGTCCAGCGAAAGCTACTAGACGAAACTCTGGCGCGGCTTAGGAAGCTAGGCGTATGCCTCGGCCGATTCAACGTCGAAGTGGTCCGCCGCGAGTCGGAGGGTGAGAGCGAAGTGGCTCAAAGGCTTCGCCGACTGAGGATGCGGATTTGGGGCGCTAATTTTAGAGCCGTCGTAGTAGCGATGTGGCATGTTGTCCTTGCCGATCCTTTGCGAGGGAGCGAAGAGTTGGCTCAGTGGCTTCGGCAGAGCAACGACCTTCTGGTATCCCTGGGGCGTCGTACCGGAAGGGAGATCTTCGAAAGCCTTTCTCTAAAGCTGCAGAGGCCAAGTTCCACGCTGCTAGAATGTCTTCCAAAGATCGTCGGACCCCTTCTGGAGCAAGCGAGCGATGACTCTCACGACGTAGAGATTGCACTCCTCACCTTGCGCGCCTGGCTGCATTGGGAGAGTTCTCAAGCGAGGCTGTTGGCCGTATTTGTCGACTTGGCGACCTACTCCAACTCGCAGGTGCGATTGCGGCTTCAGTCGGGACTGTCCAGGTTTTGGCTTGAGCCACGGCCAGCAGCGGTCGATCGGGTGGCCCGCAAGGTGACCGAAGATAACGACGCCACCTCGCCCTGGGGGCCCGGCGGGGTAGTTCGCATGCTGACAGAATTCTGGTGTGAATCGACTGAGGAGCCGGCGCGAAGGATCGCTCGAATTGTGCTGGCTCGCTGCTTGGCGATGGAGGGCGTGCTGCCCAGCCTGCCTTCCATGGGAACCGGTGTGGCCATCGTCGATCCGGGGCCACTTCTCGCACTTGGCGATCGAGAGGGCGCGAGCGACGCAGCCTGGCGCCTGGTCTCATTGCTCGATTCACGATTGGACTTGACGGTACTGCGAATGGGTGAAGGCGAACCGTTCGAGTTTTGTGAAGCCAGCCAGGGAGGTGATCTGACTCCTTCGTTCTCCGGGCACCGCTTGCTCATGCCCGGCATAGAGGCGCTGCCGGTAGAGCGGAAGCGGTCGGTCTTCGTCCTGGGCCCAGGCGTGCCGCATGACTTGGACGACTTGCTGGCCGAAACCTGGCTTCGAGAGCTCGTTCTGATCGGTCCGGCGCGTCAACTCGATCTAGTCGATAGCTCGCGCCTTCATCACTATGATCTCGACTGGGCGCCTTCAGCGAGGAACGTAGACAAGGTTTTCAGCGCCTTGGAAACACATTGGGCCAGAGCCTTGTCTAGAGCCTCTGCGAGTCAGTGGCACAAATTGGTGCGGGCCTGTGGCGGCGATGTGAGTCAGGAGCCTCTACCCCAACTAGAAGCGACGGTGGAGCTCTGTTCGGAGGCGCCGACTCTCGAAGACGAGGGTGACGGAGACACAGTACATCGAGCATTGGTTCTCTGTTTGTGGTGGTCGGCTAGGGACTTGCCTTCGTGTCTCGAGTGGATTGCCTCCGGTCTCATGGCCCAACCGGCTGAGTCTTCGAGGGATTCGGCTGCTGCAATGCGACCGGCAGTCGCTGGGGCGGTCGCACGAGGGCTGCTCAATCTTTTCACCGCGTATCCAGCGGATTTGTCGAAAGACGGACGGGCTCCTACCTTACTCTTCGAGCTGCTAGCTGCTCCCTTGGCCGGCCAAGGGAGCGACGGGGTGGATGCCGTGATCAGGCTCGTGGAGCACTGGCTTGAGGATCCGGTCTGGACCGAGTTCTTGACAGGTGATGTGAAGGAGGGGCGCAGTCGACTTCAGCGCTGGACAGAGGAGTTCTTGGAGGACAGGCCCGATGTCGTGAGATTGCTAGAAAGACGCCTCCAGACTATGACTTCCGATGATGAGCAAGGCCTTTCGGCCTTGCAAGCAGTGGTCGACCGCCTCAAGGCCCGCCAAGCACTGGAGTACCCGGATCCTCTGCCGGTGCTGGCCGCCGGCCAGCGCTATATCTTCCTGGTGGTAGATGGGGACTATGGTGATGAAGACGCTCAGCGGGAGCTGGCCATCGTGACCTCCAACTTGTTCGCGCGCTTAACCAAGGTCGGCACTGACGAGAGAGCGGACGACTCAGAAGGGCATGAAGAGGGGGTGCGAGGCCTAGAGTTCGTCGAAGCTCCCTTCTTGCCTGTCGTCTTTAGGCTGGGAGAATGCCGCCCGTTCTGGGCGGCAAGAAAAGAACCGCTCAGGGGTGCTGTGTTGTTGCCGCGGGCTCAGCGCCTGACGAGATTGCTAGGTCCGCTTCTGTATGCGTCAAGGTCGATTGCGGATCGGGTAGCTGCTGTCCTACTGATCAGCACGATGCAGCCGCTCGATCTAGAGGACTGGGCTGACTCGCACTGGTGGCAAAAGATCAGACTTTACGGTGGAGTTACCGGCCCCGCCGTGCCGCTGTTCAACTCCGTGCCCAAGCCTACGGAACATGCTGGCTCGGGACTCGCCGGTGGGCGTTTCTCGGTCGAAGCGCGCCGCTTGGCAGCGCATCTGGTGCGAATCGCTTCCGAAGGAGGAATGCATGACACTTCCCAAGACTGATCCGGTCGGGTTTCCCATGATTTGGAGCCCAGAGATTCAAGCCTATGTTCACTGGCTGCCGGTGACCAAGATTCAGTTCGAGTACTTCTTGTCCGATGCTCCGGACACTCACTTCGACGCGGAGTGGTACGACGAGATTCTGCGGCTCAATCCACGAGCGACCCCCCGGGCACTGAATTCGGCCAACTACTTTCGGGCCCTGTTGACCGGGGTACGTCCGTCTGAAGCCCAGCGATTTGCGAGTTGGTGTGGTGATGAATACCGGTTGCCGACAGAAACGGAATGGACAAAGCTGTACAAGGCAGCTCACTCTCAGCGACCGGCCTCGGTGCGTGCTCTGGTGGAAAAGCGGGACGATCGTATTCGCGAAATCCTGGAGCGGCTGAACAGTTCAGTGCGGGAGGTCTGTGAAAGGTTGAGTGGCACGTCCACAAGAGCGGCTCAAATGCTATTGGAGTTTGGGGCTCTGGAGTGGGTTCGGCGTGGAGTCCCCCCCGCATTGTGGAGTCTTCACGGCGAGCCGCTGCCGGAGTTCTGCGGCTATCTTGGTGCCTTGGGGAAGCGGGCGGACCCTCTGACGGTAGACCCTGAAAGGAGCCGACTTCCAGCTGCCGGATTTCGGCTTGTCTGTGTGCCAGAGGTGGACGTTGCTGAGCAATCGAATTTGGAATCGGAGGCTGAATCATGAAAATCCTGAGGAGGCTTCTAGCGTGGCTTCGCAACGGTCTGGATCGACTGTTGACCTGGTTGGATGATACAGGTATCAGGGAGAAAGACAGGGAGGCGAGTATCCCGCCTCTTTCACGGCTTTCGGGGCTGGACTCGATGCCAGACAGCGTCGAGATCTTCGCGATGCCAGGACATGGGCGAACGAGCTTTCTATGGGCGACGGTCTTCATGTTGCGGCAGCTGTCTCGGGTGTGGCCCAACTATCTTTGCTGGCCGCTCGACGAGGCCACTGCAAAGTCGCTTCTCGAGGTTCACGAGAAGCTTCGTTTGGGCCAACTTCCGGAGCGATGGAAGGAACAACGTCCGCAACTGTCCGCCGAGCTACCCGGGGAGCCAGAGGCAGATACCGAAGAAGTTGTAAGTGAATCTGTCCCCGGGGCTGAGAAAGATAAGCCGGCAGAGTCGTCAGCGCCCGCACCCCGTCATGCCCTTCAACTGCGGAATATGAACCCCTGGGGTGACAGGCACTTTATCGTCTCGGATCGCCCGGATGTAGTCTTCAATTCGGATCGACAGGGTCAGTTGAACGCCAGGCAGCAACTTGTGCGGTGGGATCTCCCAATCATCTGGCTGCTGAGCCTGGCCGACTTGGACGAGGCGCGGGGACGGCATCTGGACCTGTCTCTCGATGAGCTGATTCGCGAGCGGCATGCCGCAGGTGAGGCGGCCCGTGAGCGGCCCTTCAAGCTGATCGTCGTGCTGACCAAAGGTGATGCAATCCCCGAGCTGCCGTACGAGCTTCGAAATCTATTGAAGGAAGATCCACTAGCAAACAAGCTCGCGGCCCAAGAGGGAAACCTGTTTCGAGCGAATGACGAGATCGATCTGGAGCCCTCGTCACAGTGCGAATCAGGCTTTCTCTACCCGGAGGAGGATCCGCTCGGCTACTTCGAGGCACGTAGATTCATCCATGAACGTATTCGCGATTGGATGCTCTCAAACTCCTCAGGACGATCTTTGGTTCGCCGGGCTGAGGAACTGGGTGTCGAAGTCAAGTTTTCTTTAGTATCCGCTACGGGCTCTGGCCTCGTGGATAGCGAGGGAGGCTCACAACTTGCCAATAGTTGGACTCCTAGGCGGGTGCTCGATCCGTATTTCTGGGCATTGGAGATGGGTGTTTGGACCCACGTCTGAACTAGTAGGAACTCGCCGTGGCTCAAATATAATATCCAACGGCCCAACCCGGATTCGCTTTCCCCGAGACCTTTCCGCCACCTTCCCAAGACCCAGCTTTCTCTTCAGCGCTCGCTGGCGAACTCGGCGACCTTCTCTCTCAATTCACATGGACACCACCACCAAGCCCGACCGACTCGGCTCCTGGCAATAGCCTCTCGTAGCTCGCCACTCGTTTCAAGATTGCCGCAATGTAAACAACACGAGCCCACTACGGAGAAGCGGTCTTCCAGGTAGTGGCCCGGCTGGCGGATTGCGGATCCCGCGGGGCGAGCACGCGGAATCCGAGACGCTACGAGGCGGAATCCGGGGCTTGCTGGAAGATGAATTCTATGCGGTAGACGGCCCCGCCGTCGAGAGCCCCGGGAATTCCAAGCGGGACATACCGGGACAAACCGGGACAGGTCTGAAAACCCGGAGTTCTGTCCCGTTATCCGTGCCAAATTGGCGCCTGAAGCGGCTCGACTCGGCTCGGATCGACGGCTTCGGCATGCCTAGATTTTATCGAAGTGATTGGGAAGATTGAGTTTATAGATCTCTCGGACGCTCTTTGAGGCGAAGGTCACTCCCTAAAAATCTGTCCCGGTTCCGTCCCGGTTCGTGGCTCAATCTGTCCCGGTCCGTCCCGGTTGTCCCGTGATCGCGGCTCTTGTCCCGGTTCAGGTGCTCCGTCGCCAGACCTTCGGCGCCCTCATCCGACGGGCAGGAATGACCCGCTCCCGGAGCGCGACACGTGCGCACGGCGAGAAGATCGGCGAATCCTGCCGCAGACTGGTTGACTGGCCGTCGTGATCCTCCGTAGAAGTCCACTTGCGGACGGAGCAAGTGACTCAAAACACGGGAGATCGACCATGGCGACCGAGACCCACGACACCGAGAGCCGCACCTTCACCGAGCGCCGTGAACGCGGTCTGACGCTCGACGCGCTTCAAGCCGCGATCGAGACGCACATCGGCATGGACGCCGAGAGAGTCGACGACGAGCGGAAGCAGTCGGCCGCAACGCTGATGTTTCGATCGCCGTCCGGCGCGCCGCTGTTCATGGTCGACCTCCGCTGCTTCGACGGCCGCGGATGGTGCGTTGCTTCCCACAGCGGCCTGGTCCGCGAGACCGCGGACGCTCTCCATGGCATGCACGAGGAGGAGATCACGGTCCGCATGACGCGCCGGAGTGGCGAAGTCGTCTTCGAAGACATTGGCTGAACTGTCTTGGCGGTGGCACGGGATCGCTCGCGGTCCTCACCGTCGGATGGTGTACGGGCGCCAACCGGTAGCAGTCGGACGGTGTGCGGACGCAAGCGCGTTGGGCGAAAAGGAGAAACGGGGGTTTCGGACGGTTCGGACGGTTCGGACGGTTCGAAGGGATGATGTCGATCGCCTCCAGCAAGCGGGCCGGTCGTGCCGGATTCCTCGCCGCTAGAAGAATCCTGGCTTGAACCGCGTTGGCTGGGGCGGGTCGACCTGCACTGCGAGACCCAACGCCGTCACCAATTCGTCGTGCTGACCCACACGAAACGCACCATTGCGATCGTTGGCGTCGGCCTCGATCTTGATCTCATAGTCGAGAAGCTCCTGCGCGAGCTGCTCGGCGGCGGTCGTTCGTGGGAAATGGAGACGGCCCGACTGGAGCAGCACCTGGAGTCGAACGACGAGATGCGCCTTGCCGAGGGTGATGCGATCGCTGTCTACCTGCCGTCGGTCGCCGTGATTGAAGAAAGTCGAGCAGACCCGAGTCGCCGACTGAGCCCGCAGGAGGTCATTGAGCGGCTCTCCGGCTCCTGTGGCGTTGACGTAGGCGATGGGTTCGTAGGAATGGCCCTGGGCACGCAGGGACGCGACGATGGCCCCCAGGCGTGTCGCGAGCTGCAGGAACGTCGTGCCCGTCTCGAGCTGCTCGAGCATGCGCACGATGAAGTGGATCTCGGCTCGACCCGCGGTGTCGGTCCGTTGCTCCGCGGTGGTGACGCAGATCCCCGACGGATTTCGTCTCTGGCCGGCTTCGATGCCGATCAGGACGCCGCGCTGCTCCCTCCGATTCACAAGACCCATGGCTCGACCGCCTCGTCGAAGGCTCGATCGATGTCTTCACGGCCAAACGGCTGCGTGTCGGCATCGAGAAAGCGGCATTCGTACTCTTGCGCAAACCACCATTTGCCCATGACCCGCTTCTCCTCGTCGAGAAAGTCGGCTGGGATCCGTGGACAGTCAGATGCAGCCACCTCGTAGCGCTCCCAAGGCTCGTCGGATCGCCATGCCTCGTACCACCAGCCTCGCGTGCCGAAGGGCGTGGAGAGGGCGAGCAGGCGCCCGCCCGAGACGGCCAGCATCGGTCGCACCGACAGATAGAGATCGCTGGCGACCCGGGCGGCCTCGTCGACGACGAGGAGCCGAACGCCCGAGAAGCCGCGGATGGTCTCCTCGCGGCCGGGCAGCGACACGATGCGAGAGCCGTTCTCGAGCTCGAGTCGCAGCGCCGATTCAGTGGTCGACGACACGCCAGCGTCGAGACCCCTGAAGCAGGCGAGCGCTTTCTTGAACAGCTCTTGTGACTGGCGCAGCGATGGCGAGAGCATCAGAATCAGGGCGCTCGGCTGATAGAGAGCGGTATGGACGGTCGCGATCGCGGCCATGGTGCTCTTGCCGGCCTGCCTGGAGCAATTGAGCAGCACCCGCGACGCGGCGGACCGAAGGAACTGCGTTTGCCACGTGTCGGGCTCGAGGCCGGAGCGTCGAGCCATCTCGACGGGATCGAGCGCCAGTCGAAGATCCTCGGCCAACGAGGACGGCATCTCAGCCGATACCCTGGGCCAGGACGACCAGCGCCAGAGCGGTCACGAGGTCGTCGTGAGTGCCGTGGCGGAACGCTTCGAGGCGGACGCTGCCGTTGGTATCGATTCGCCTCTCGAAAGTCTGGAGCTCGCGGGCGAGAGCGTCCGCCTCGCGGGTCGACGGTAGATGCACGCGCCCCTGCTCGAGGGCAATCTCGAGATGGCGAATGATGCGTTGCTTCCCGGCCCGGAGGTGGCGCTTCGCACGGTCGAGCGTGCAGCGAGAGCCACTGACGAACTGAACTGCCCACAGATCGGCGGGAGGGGCGAGCGTGCGGAGTCGATCGACGATCGGCTTGCCCACACCCGTGGCATCGACGAGGAGGACCGGGCGTAGGCCTGCACGGTCGGCTGCGTGGTCTATGACGGCTTCGAGACGCTCCACGACCGCCGGGTAGGGCGTACCGAGCGGCAGACGCTCGAGATGGCGGACCAGCCAGTGCACGGTCGATCGGCCGGCGACTGTGCGTTCATCCTCCTCGGCGACGCAGAGGGCGGTCGGATCGTGGCTCTGACCGACATCGACCCCGATGACCGGTGCGTGGATTCTTCGCTGCGTCATGGAGACGCCACCTCGAGCGCGCCGACGACCGCCAGCTTGGCGTCGGGGTAGGGTGTCAGAGCGTCAAGGATCACCTGCCGCAGCCCGTGCCATTCGGGCAGAATCGCGATGTTGACGGTCGGAGTGTCTTGGATCTCGCCGAGTAGCTTTGCCTGAAGCTCGATCTGACGCGTGATGCGGTCGACGGCGCGGAGCAGCACGGCCGGGTCGTTGTTCGCCCTGGCCTCGCGGAGCACTTCGAGGCAGGCCGCGTTGACGGCCTTGAGCTGCTTCGTGACGTCGAGTGCGTGCCGGTCGTCCTCGTCCTCTTGCGCCTGGCGACGATCGAGCAGTTGGCGACCGTGAGCGACTGTCGCCTGGCGGTCGGCGGCCTGTGCCCGCCGCAGGGTTTCGGAGAGATGATTCTCTCGGTGGCGGTGAACCGCCGAGCGCGACAGCCCGAATCGGTCGGCGATCTCACGGTAGCCGGTCGAGTCGATGAGGGCCTTGTCGATCTCGACGCGCTGGGGATGAGCGCACACGGAGCACCGTTTAGCCACGGCTTCGGCTGGAAGGATGGAGCGTCGAGGTGGGACTTGAACCCCCTTCTCCTGGTTGGAAACCAGGCGCAGCACCGTCACTGCTTCCGACGCGTTGTTTCGGATACGGCTGGGCGCTCTCGTGAAGGGATCGCCGGAGTCGCTTTGAGAAGGCGTAGACGTACTTGTGCTTCACCGGCATCTCGATCCGCTCGGCGTGCGGGTCGACGTGTGCGCGCAGCCAAGCGATTTGCTGGCCGCCCCGGCCATAGCGGTCGTAGAGCGAGCGCGGGTGCTCGATCTTGCCGCGCACCTTGAGGTACGGCTGTGTCGACGAGCCCAGGTAGATCCAGTTGGTCGCCTGGTAGATCGTGCCGAGGTGGCCTTCCTTCGTGTCGGCGTAGCTGACGATCAGCTGGAGGCCGGGGGACTGCCGCTTGACCATCCTGAGGCTGAAGGCCAGCGCGCGCGAGGTCGGATAGTCGCGGCTCGGCGCCAGGGCGACGCGGACGAGCTCGCAAGCCTCGGTCGACTGCAGACCAAAGGGGCTGGCGAGATGCCGGTTGGCGCCGCTGCCGTAGAGGATGCAGCCCACGAAGCGCCCGTGCTCCCAGACGCCGATGCGGACGAGCTTCGCCGCCGGCATCTGTCGGCTGTAGTGCCAGCGGAGCACGGCGTGCTTCGCGGCTTCGTGAGAGCAGTAGTCGAGTCGGAGAGTCATCGTGGCTCAGCGATGGAATTCGTGGCCACATTCAGGGCAGGTGATCGGCTTCTTCTCATCGAGGCGGGACTGCTCATCTTCGGGAACGGGCTGAAAGCCCGGACCGGCAAGGAGCGAGTTCAGGTCGGTCGTGTCGAAGCTTGCCAGCAGGTCGCCGGCATCGGGCGTGTCGGTGAGCACCGCTTGAAGGCCCGGCTCGTCCCACATTCGCAGCAGGTCGGTGAAGCCGAAGTCGCCACCGAGCATCGTGAGATTGTTGTGGTCGATCGCGAAGGCGACCGCCGCGGCCTCGCTCTCGGCGTCGACCCCGAAGATCACCGGGATGGCCCACCCGCCCTCCTCGAGAGCGAGAATGCCGCGTGGTGGTTCGCTACCGGCCTGGCGCATGTGCTCGAGGGCCTCGGTGCGGCCGTTGCCGTAGACGAGCGCTCCAAGGGTCGCATCGAACTTCGGCGGATCGCCGAAGCCGTGCGTCTCGATTGAGCGGACCAGCCGGTCGATGTCGTGTCGCTTCGGGTTGTCATCCCAGCGACGCGCTTGGTCGAGTGGGACGTAGCGAAGCTCGAGACGCTCGCGAGTGTCTGATTCACTCATCGTCGGATTCCTCATCGATGCGGGAGACCTCGCCCCCGAAGATCTTCTTGATGTGATGGACAGCCTGGATCCCGCGAGGCGATCCAAACGAGTGGAGCTTCTCCAGCTCGTGGGCTCGGTAGACCGGAAGCTCGCTGGTGCGAATCCGCTCTTCGTCGACGTTGTCGGAGACGAACAGAACTTCGGATTGAAGGAGGTCCGACCAGACGCGAACGACGAGACCTGCTTGAGCGAAGTCACAGAGATTCATCGAGGCGACACTCGCGATGCGATCGGAGCGCGCTTCAGAGGCAAGCGGCTCTTTGGTGACCTCCAGGAGCAGCGATTGCTTGAGCTGTTTGATCTTCTCCCTGAGCGCCTCGTCGAGGGTACCTTTGGGTGCGTCGATCCGGAGGCGATCCCCGCGACAGGAGAGGTGGACACCCAGTCCCTTGAGCCTCTCGAGGAAGGCCGCGGGCTCGGTCATATCTCGAAGACCTCCCGGTCCTCACCAGAGGTGGAGGCCGGGGTCGCGGTCCCCTGGTCCGAAACATCCGAAACATCCGAAACAACCCGCGAAGAACAAGGGCTTTCAGCGGATCGATCTTCCGAAACACCGCTGCCCGTGTTTCGAATGCGGGGTGACCCTAAGTCGTTGATTTCATTGACTTGTTTCGGATGTTTCGGATGTTTCGGTTCCTGGAGGGGTAGATAGCGCTCGAAGGCCTCACGAAAGTCATCGCGGCGGTACCCCTTCCTCGTTCGGCTGCCTCTCCGGATTTGCCGGGGCTTGATGCCGAAGGGCTGAAGGAGCTTTGCCACTTGGCGTGGCGTGATCGACTGTCCGCCATCCCACTCGGGCCAGCGCCGATCTTCGCGTTTCGCCAACGAGCTGATGATCTCTGCTGAGAAGAGAGCGTCCTTGCCTATCTGCACGAAGAGAGCATGGATGTCGATGAGGAGCTGGACCCCGGCGCTGGTGTCATCCTCGGATCTCTGTGCGGCTTCGACGGCCAAAGCTCGAGCCCACTCGGGCCAATGACCTCCCACCGAGTCGGCGATCGCGAGAAGACCGCGCCAGTTGTCGGCAGCTCGGTCGTTGAGCTCAGCAGGTACGTCCGGCTCCCGGCCTTCCACGTCGGCTCGATGATCCCTTGCCCAGCGCAATGCGCGGGAACGAATCACGTTCAGGTGATCGAGCCGATCGAGCCTCAGCGGCGCGACCGTGTCCATCGGCCTCTTGCGCTCCATGCGCACCGGAATCGAGCGATCCGCCAGGGTGTCGTAGAGGTCACCGATCATTGCGATCGCCAGAGGCGAGAAGGTCGAGAAGCTCCGGGCTTCGTGGTCCTCTCCCACCGTGCGCAAGACGTGACCGTCCTGTGAATGGCCGCTGTTGAGAATCCCTTGAAGCTCCTGAGCGCGATCGAGAAACGTGTCTCCTTCGTCGATCAGAAGGGTCGGTCGGTACCGCTCGATCGATCGAAAGATCGCCGCGGGACTGGCATTCGCGCACATCAGTGGACGGGCCACTAGTCGTTTCAGAAGCATCAAGACCAGGGTCTTGCCACATCGTTTCTCGGGTGACGTGATCGCCAGTCTCGGCGTGACCCAGAAAGCGTCGAAGATGTACGTGTGGAGCACCCACAACGCCAGGATTCGGGCGGCTCCTGGGGCGAGGATCACGTGCTGGAGGAACAGCTGCTCGAGATCGTTAAGAAGGTCAACTCCCGACACGGGCTCCGGGTGGGGTTCGGGCATCTCGAAGCTGACGCGACGGCCTTGTCCTGGAAAAGACTCAAAGATCGCGCTCGGAGAGCTGACGGTCGACCGCGCGGCGTCGAAGAGCCGGCTGGGGGCGCTGATGTGACCCTTGACGGCTCGACAGTAGCGCTCGCGGGCGATCTGAATGTCGAACTCGTTGGCTTCGCTCAGAGCTTGCACGAGATCGATCGTGGGCTGCGCGAACGGTTCGATCCCAACGTCGTCAAGATCCTCGATGGAAGAGAGGATGTCCTTCCAGGATTCTCGGGCTTCCGTGGATTCGGCCTCCTGGCGTGCCTGAAAGTCGGCAAATTCTGCCACGCTCATCGGGTCCTCCGTCTACGATGGGCGCGCAATACGCGAGGCAGGGGTACGATCGGTCGATCAAAGAGACGGTCTCCCATGGCTCAACCTCGATCGGCCCAGGATTCGGACGTCGAAAGCCGACGTCTCTCGGCCAAAAACGCCTCGAGGTCGGAGACGCGGTACCGGACCGAGCGACCGAGCTTGAGGAAGGCCGGGCCGCCGCCGGTCAGGCGCCATTTTTCGAGCGTTCGGGGGGAGAGATCAAGATAGGTCGCTGAATCACGTGTGTTGAGCAGGTCGTCGAGAGTTCTCACCATGGGCTTTGCTTGGTCGTTCGTCCGTGGAGCGGAGCCCCCGCGGAGGGTCCCGCCGCAATGCGTGGTCGCATTACAGCAGACTCGAGCGAAAAAAACATTGTCAGAAACCCAAGTTGAAAATGTGTCGCCTGTGGAAGACACGAATCGAGGGAAAGCGCCTCCCGAATCGAAGCGTGCTCAAAGAGCGTCAATTAGTTAGGCGGCGACAATTAAGCGATCGAGAAGACGCTCGGCGATTTTCCTCCACTGGCAGGCGCTGCGAAGGGTTTTGGGCTCCAGGTTCAAGTCCTCGGCTGTCGCAAGAATGGCGGTGGACTGGGGAGAGGAGGAGAATATGAAGGAGATTGGCCCATCGCACGGAGCCTCGCGACTCAGTGAAAGGACGTAGTCGCTGAATTCGGCCTCCTCAGCCTCTGAGTTGGGGCCGAAGTCCGGCATCGGCTCATAGGTCGGAGGATCTGCCGGGTTCCAGGGCCAATACGGAACCACAGTCCGAGGCTCGGCTCCCGCGACTGCGAGAGCGAACTTCGCCCAACCGGATTCGGCCTCCTTGCACGCTTCGTATGCGTTTCGGACCACATCGCGGCCACAGAATTCCCCAGGAACTGACAGAGAGAAGTCAGCGGCGACTTGGTCGAAATCGTCGCTTCTCGGACGAAACCTGTTGCCCACCCGCCGCTCGACCGCGACGGTCAGCTTGGCTTGGTAGTAAGGCATATAGGGGAGCCGTCGGCTTCGAAACGCTTTCTTTGGCAGTGTCTCCTTCGTGCCGATTCGAAGCTTCCACTCATGATCTCGGATGATCATCTCGCGCCCCTCGAGCAGGCGGTAGATGCGCCGCCAGGGACACCCGAACCGATGAGCGAGGATCTTGGCTGCATCCACGCGGCCCGCACCGAACGCGAGAATGCGATCGTATTCGAGTCCGAGACTCCTGGGTGCATATCTCCCCGGGCGTCCAGGAGGCCTCGTCCGAAGCCGGAACGCTTTCGCCAAGTTCCAATCGAGTTTGGCCTCGAGAAGCTGGCTCGGTTGAACGGGGCGTTTCAACAGGTCCCTTGGTGCTTCAATGATCTCCCGTTCGCGGCTCTTGACCGAGGCTGCGGTCGTGCGGCCCATTACGTCCAGCGCCTTCCGCAAGTGGTCGAGTAGAGGTTCAGCGACGGGTCTGGGCATCGGCTGCTCTCGGTGAATACACTCGAGAGCCTCAGAAATCCAAGAAGAGGCGTGCACCTGATCGACGTCCGGCAGGACAGCGGCGAAATAATTCGACACCCCAGCGCAGAAGGGCCGAGTCTCTTCGAGGTGGGAGATCGCGGTCTCTAGCATCAATCGAATGGAGTCCCAGTACCCGTCGAGAGCGGTTTCTGATTGGAGATAGACTAGGTCGAAGCCCTCGGGCGTCTTCATTCAGACGAGTCCTTTCGTGATGGTCGTTTTGAGCTCGGCGTCTCCAGCCGGCCCATTGCAATTATTTATACCAACAAGTACCCGTTCCCGTCACAAAGTTTGATCGCCACGAACGCCACAAGAATCTAAGCGCTTGAGCCGCTCGAGTAATCGCTCGCGATCTCGACCAGACAAGCCGACACGAAGAGCCTTCGAAACTCGAGATCTTCGACCGTTCGCTTCTCGAGTAATCGCAACGTCTCGCTCTCTCCTGTTTTCTTCTGATTTCTTCTCTTTCTCCAATCCTTGCTCTTTCTTCTCTATCCCTGCTCTTTAGGTGAGGTTTGAGCGAGCGTAGAGAGCCCAACCCCCGGACTGGTCCGGGTGGGGCTCCTACGCTCGGCGATCTTGTCTGCTCTCCTGGAGCCGGCCGTCGCATCGCGTATCCTCGAGAAGAGCTTTTCGAGAGGACGGGTGGACAACTGAACGGAGACTTGCTCCTCCGCCGCACAAGGCTTTCCACCTTCGAGTACCTTGCCGGCAGTGTGCGACCCCTTTTGCTTCCGGCAAATCCCGCGGCCCGCAAAAGTATTGAGCCAAAATCGACCGCCGTCCCCCCGAGGGGGTGACACCTTTATATCACATCGCGCAGGGGCTTCGTTCACGACTGCGCTCTCTCTAAGGATGTAAAGATATTGAACCCGATCACGTAGGACTCAGATCGCCCGACATGCTAGTCGACGGCGTCGATGTTCTGGCCTGCAAGACTGGCCTCCAGAGTCGCCGCCAGTCCGGAGCCGATGGCATTCGTCGCTTGCCGAATCGGATCGTCAGCAAGGTGCGCGTATCGCTGCGTCGTTGTGATTTTACTGTGACCGAGCAGGCGCCCGACGACGACCAAGTTTTGGCCTTGGTTGACGCCATAGCTGGCAAAGGTATGCCTCAAATCGTGAACGCGGACGTCCTCGATCTCTGCCGCCTTGCGGAGACGATCCCAGATCTTCTGGAGGCTGCTTCGATGCCCGCCCGGCTTGGCGCCCGGGATGACGTGCGGGTTATCATCTTGCGGGTCGAGCTGCTCGAGAATCCCGACGGCGGGCTCGTTGAGCAGCACGGTGCGCTTGCCGGTCTTCGAGTCGGGCAGGTGCAGGCAGCGGCGCTCGAGGTCGACGTCGTCCCAGCGGAGCGTCAGGATCTCGGCCGAGCGGCAGCCGGTAAGGATCAGGAGCCGAACCGCCGCCAGGGCGTAGGGGCAGGCGAGCCACTCGTGCTCGGCCTGCTCGAGGACCTGCCCCAGGCGACGGAGCTCGGACTCGGAGAGGTAGCGGTCGCGCGACTCCTCCTTGTAGCGGCTCACGTGGCGGCAGGGGTTTGTGCCTTCGGTCCGCCAGCCCCAGACCTCGGCGAGGTTGAAGGCCTTCGAGAGCAGCGTCAGGACTTTGTTCGCCATCGCCGGCGTGTCGGCCATCTCGGTCATGAGACGGGCGACGTCGGCTCGGGTGATGTCCTTGACCTTGCGCTGGCCGAGCTTGGGTAGGACGAGTCGGTCCCAGGCGCGGCGGTCTCGCTTGGCGCTGCGGGCCTTGTTCTTGATCTTGGCGTGCTCGTCGATGTGGCGATCGGCGAGGTCTGCCACGGCCGGCGCCGCGCGGGTTCGGCGTCGGTCGGCGGAGGGGTCCTCACCACGACGGACGCGGAGGAACACCTCGAGCGCCTCTCCACGCGCCTGGTGGAGAGTGAGCTTGCCGTACGGGCCGAGGGTGTAGAAGCGCCGGCGACCGCGGGTCCAGTAGGACACGACGAAGGATTTGCGACCGGTGGGGTAGATGCGGACGCCGAATCCGGCCATGGCTGTGTCCCACAGATAGCAGCCGCCGGGGCCTTCGTAGACGGCCTCGTCGATGACGCGCTTGTTGAGCCGGACCTTCATGGCCGCCTCCGCGTGTCCAATCGGCGCTGCATCGGACGGAGTCTCGAGCGCGGACTCGACAGCTCTCGATCAGGCCCTGGAGACGGGGTGTCTGGTTGGCTCAGGGGATTTTGAGCAACCCAGAAGCAACCAACTGGGGGAGTTTCCGGGGGTGCAGTGGCGTTGACCATGCACCCACCTTACGGGTCTAAGTGCTTGATGGTCAACCACTTAGGGTAGACCAGCGCAGAGCCGCATAGGCGGTAGTAAGGCGGGCTGGTTCCGGGACTAGGATTCGAACCTAGATAACCGGCTCCAAAGGCCGGAGTCTTGCCATTAGACGATCCCGGAACGAGCGGTGATCTTACCCGGAGTCGGCGGCGAGGCCAACCCCGGGAGAGAGCCTGGGAGGCTGTACTGGCAGTTCGACTTTGAGTCGTGGGCTGACTAGAATGCCTCTCGTGGATCCGACCTATCGCACTCTGGGGCTGTTGCGGGCCGAGACCGAGTCGCTGTTGCGGCTGTTGGAGGAGGGTGAGCTGGCTGAGTCGACGCAGGCGGTGGATGTCGTGCGGCGACGACGGCTAGTGGAGAAGGTGCTCGGGGGCGGGGACGGTGTGGCGTGGGCGAAGGGGCGCGAGGAGATTCGGCAGTGGCAGGTGTTGCAGCTGCAGGATGCGCTCTATCCCGATGCGCCGGAGGTCGGCTGGATTTCGGAGCCGCGGCCGGGGGTCGGGGAGCACGGCAAACGGACCGTGGCGGCGCTTCTGGCCGGTGGGGCGAGCGATGACGGCGGTGGCGACGACGGGGGTGTCGGCGCGGCACACGACGACGCGGCGTGGGCACGCGATGTGATCGATCTGCGGATACGCCAGATCGTGGCGTTGGTCCGGCAGCTGGATCTGGCTCCCGATGAGCGTGAGAGCCTCGTCGACCAGCTGCGGACGCATCTTCAGGGCGACGAGTAGGAGCGCGAGGCTCAGTGGACCGCTACTGAAGATGCGGTCGGCAGGTGCCGCGCTGCGAGCCCGAGCCAGCGCGAGAAGGCTTCGACGTCTCCGCGCTGGGACGGTGTCAGGTGCGCGAGCACTCTGGGGTCGGTGAAGCGACGGTGGATCTCGGCTGCACGCGTCCAGACGTCGGTGGGGAGAGCGATGCCCGACGAGTAGTGGCGCCAGGCGCTGCGCAGATCGTGCAGGGCGAGGATCGCAGTGCCGACCAGGCCGGCTTCGAGCAGGCCCTGGATCGCGACACCGAGGATCATCGCCGCGTCGTCGAGCCGCTCTTGGTCGAGCTCGAGCCGGCCTTGGAGGCGGACGCACTCCGCGACGATGCCGGGGTCGTTGACGACATAGGGGGACAGCGTGTCAAGCTCTCGGCGCAGGCTCTCGGCGTCGTCGTACTCTTCGGTCGCGATCGCGAGCTGCAGGAGATCGTGAACGGTTTCGAGGCGTAAGCGATCGTCGCGGCGCCCGGCGACGAGCTCGCTGTCGTCGAGGTGCTCGCGCGCTTCGAGGAGGAGCCGACGGGCGTCTGTCGGGCGGCGAAGATGCTGGAGAACTCGCGACAGGCGGAGCAAGATCTCGGCGGCGCGGAACGGGACCGGAGCTTTCTCCAGTAGGTGGCCGGCGCGGTTGAGATGTCGCGCCGCCCCTTCGAAGTCGGCGCGGACGACGTCCAAGCTAGAGGCGAGGATGTGGATCCTCGAGGAGATCTCGGGCTCGCGCTCGGGCACTGTGGCGAGCGCATGGGCGAAACCTGCCTCGGCGAGGTCCAAAAGGCCGGTGCTGCGTGCTTCGTCGGCGCGCAGTGCCACACCCACCGCCAACAGGGCGTCGTGGCGAGGTGGAGCGATGGCCGCGAGACGGGCGCGTGTACCTTCGTCCAGCAGATCGTCGACGTCGCGCAGCCAGTGTCCTGGGCCTTGTCCGGTACCCTCACGAGGTCCCTCGCGCAGCGACAGCCAGTGCGCCGCTTCGAGCAGGGCTCGCAGGTATGCGAGTGGCTCGCGGTCGCAGGCTTCGAGCGCGGAGACCAGGTCGTGGGGTAGGCGGCGCCAGAGCCAGCAGGGATCGCCGTGCAGGCGACTCAGACGCCAAGCCCGCTCGACGACGGTGAGCGGGTCGCGGGCGGTGAGGAGCCAGCGCATGCGCTGCGTCTCGTCGCCGGACGGCGGCTCGACCCTCTGCTCGATCCGGCGCCAGGCGTCGGCATCGGGGCGGTTGAGCGCGACGAGGTCGTGGCGCGCGCGGCGGCCACGGCCGTCGCGAGCCGTCTCGAGCAATCGGCGACGGCCCTCGTCCACCCGCGGGTCGGCCACCGTCCGATCGTCCCGGAGATCGGCGGGACGATCAGTGGACGGCACCTCGAGCGGACGGGTTCTCTTCGCCATGGAAAGAGAACTCTATCAAAAAGAGAGTTCTCTTAGTGAGATGCGTCGGTGGCGGCCAGCAAGCGGTCGGCGAGGGGCGGGGGAATCAGGCCCTTCGTCCGCAGGGCTTCGAGTGCGCCGGCGACACATCGACGCTGCTCGTGGCTCAGCGACCGATCGCACGGGATCTCCGGGAAGACGATCCGTTCGCCGGCCCGAACACCGTACAGACGGTCCTCCCTGCCCCCGGGCCACAGGATTTCCACCGTGGCGGTCTCGGCACGACCCAGCCCGAAGAGCTGCGCCAGGGCGTTTTGTGAGGCGAAGCTCGAGCCGCCGGTGACCGGACGGAGCGTCGTCCGGCCTCCCTCGGGGGTCACCCGAAGCACGGCGCCGATACCGTCGCGGTTGACGCGGCCGTCGGGCAGCAGTCCGACGGTGCCGAGGGTGCGGACTTCGATCCAGCCGTTGTCGTTGCCGCCGTTGATCTCGACCGCCAGGCCACCGTTCGGGAACTCGTAGCCATTCCACAGGAAGTCGCCGTTCTCGGTCGGTGCGAAGGCCTCGACGTACCAAGCGGTGGCATCGAAGGGGCTGGCGTGCTCGACGGGGTACCGCTTCAGAGGGATCTCGCCGGGAATGTCGAAGGCGGAGACTGTCACCAGGTCCGGAAAGCCGTCGCGGTCGAGATCTCCGGTCGCGCCGCCGTGGACGTTGCGCCGGGTGTGGTCGACGGCGAGAGCGTCGAGGTCGGCCTCGAAGTCGGCAGAGCAGTCCGAGTTGAGGAGCACCGTACCGGGGTTGTCGGCGGTGATGGTGTGGATGGTGCCCGCGAGGCTGCCGAAGAATGCGACATCGGGGTCGCCGTCGTTGTCGAGATCCGGCGCCATCACCGACCATCCGAAGGGGGTGGCGCGCAGGCTTCCGGGGCCGGCATCGACGAAGCGGCCGTCGGCCGTTCCGAGGAACGCGCGGGAGGAGAGATGCCCGCGAGTCAGGGGCAGGTCGAGCGCGGAGAAGGCATAGTCGCCGAAATTGGTGGCAAAGAAGTCCATGTGGCCGTCGCAGTCGAAGTCTGCGAAAGCGAAACCCATCCAGGACGTGCCGGGGAGGTCCGTGCCCGCCTTGTCCGTGACGGCAGTGAAGCGGCCGGTGCCGTCGTTGGTCAAGACCTGGATCAGACCGCGGCTCGGTTCCTCGGGGGGCAGCAGACCCCCCTGATCGTCGGCGTGCATCAGGTCGAGGTCGCCGTCCTGGTCGAGGTCGACGAGTGCCAGGGCCCACGTGATGGTGGCAGCTTCGTCTTGTGCCGGCCGAAAGCCGTTCAGGTTTCGGATGCCAGAGCTCGTACTGGCGTCGCGGAAGCGCAGCCCGCTGCGATTGATGAACAGCTGGTTCGCATGGTTCTGCTTCCAGGGCTCGACCAAGGTGGCGGTGCGCCGGCTCCAGTCGTACGAGTTGGCGATCGCCAGGTCGAGCAGGCCGTCGCCATCGACATCACCCACCGCACAGTGAGTGTGCCCCAGCGTGCTCTCGGCTAGACCACTCCGGGCTGTGATGTCGCGGAATGTTCCGTCGCCCAGGTTCTCGAACAGGTGATTCGGCTCCGAGCGGCCGAGAACGACAAGGTCCGGGTCGCCGTCGTTGTCCAGGTCGCCGAAGCAGATGCCGGTGGAGTCTTGGTCGGAGGCGGCGACTCCGGCAGCCCGCGCGACATCGTCAAAGCGCAGAACGCCGGTCTCGATCAGGCGGCTGGCATACAAGCTGTTGGCGGCGCCCGGGCCGTTGGTCACGTACAGGTCGAGGTCACCGTCGCCGTCGTAGTCGAGCAGCGCCACTCCCGGTGAGCCGCGAGGCTTTTCCGGCGTCGCGACGATCAGCGGCATCGTGTAGTAGGTCTCGGCCTTGATCCGCTCGAAGGCGGCGTTGGTAGATGACGGCACGCGACGGTAGTCGAGCTCGGTGGCCTCATCGGCCGCTAAGTCGTGGAACCTGACCTTGGGTGCGTCGCGTCCGCGGGCGCCCGCCGCGTCGCTGGCGTCGTCCGGCGAGCCCGGACCGACGAGCGCTGCGAACAGGATGAATTCGATCGCGTGGTGCAGCATCGATCACCTCTCTCGAGCCGAGCTCGACGAGAAAGAGTTTCGATCTACTGTACACGCTGAAATCGAGTACCGGTACCGGCCGTGCATCGTCCGGCCGATACCGGGAGCTCAGTCGTCCGAGTCGCTCGCGTCCGGCGACGGCTCGGGGGCCGGGTCCGACGGCGTGCCCCACCACTGCCAGCGGCGCTTCGTCGGCGGGTTCGGGCTCTCGCCGTCGGCCGCGGGCTCGTCGCTCGGCAGGTGCGGCGAGAGCTCGGGACGGCGCGGTGGCGCGTCGATCGGCGGCGGCTCGATGGCGGGCGGCGCCGGCTCGGGTTCCTCGGCGACCGGTGCGGCGGCTGTCGGCTCGCTGTCCGTCTCCGCCGCGGGGCCGTCACCGTTGTCCTCGGCTCGCGCGCGTGTGCTGCGTCGACGGCGCTTGCGGCGGGCTCGCGTCGCCGCGGCGGCATCGGCCGCTTCCGCTTCCAGAGTCGGGTCCTCGGGCTCGGCCTCGGCGGACTCTGTCTCGGCGAGATCGTCCGACGCGTCGTCGGTGTCCGGACGCGCGACGCGGTCGCGGCTCCGCCGTGCCCGACTCTTGCGGGTGCGCGTGCGGGTCCGAGGCGCTTCGTCGTCCGCGGTTGCGCTCTCTACCGTGTCGTCTCCGGGGCCCGTGTCGTCTCCGACGTCTCCGGTGTCCGGGTCGCTGGCTTCGAGCGCTTCGCCGTCCTCCACGGCGGCATCCGCCGACGCGTCGGTCTCGACCTTGCGGCGCCGGCTGCGACTCCGGCGCCGGCGCCGGCGCGTTGGTGCTTCGCTGTCAGGCTCAGCGTCGACCTCGGCGTCGGACATGGCCGTGTCGTCGTCCTGCGCGGCTTGCTCGTCGGCCGAGACCTCGAGCGCCGCCTCGTCATGCTCCGGCGCATCCGCCTCGGAGCGCTTCGAGCGTCGCCTCCGGCTGCGCCGCCGGCGGGTCGTCCGCGTTGGCGTGTCGGTGTCCGTTTCATCCCCTGAGGTTCCACCGTCGGCCGGGGAGGTGCTCGCCTCGGTGGCCTCCGCGGACTCAGCGGTCTGTTCCTCGGCGGCGTCGACGTCCTGCGCGTCGCCGCGTCCACGGCCGCGCGAGCGCGAGCGGCGCCGGCGCCGGCTGCGAGTGCCCGAGTCGTCTTCCTTGGACCGTGACTTCGACCGCCGGCTCGTTTCGGCGTCGCCCTCGGTTGCGGTTTCGGCAGAGCTCTCGGCCGCTCCCTCGGTCGTGGCGCCGGCCGCGGTTTGCTGCGCGTCGGCGTCGCTGTCGGCCGATTTGCGGCGACGGCGCCGGCGGCGACGGGACGAGGTGGTCTTCTTCGGCTCGTCGTCGGCCGGGGCGCTCTCGTCCCCCCGCGAGCTCTTGCCGCCGCGCTGGCCGCGCTGTGTCGAGGCCTCGACTTTTTCGTCGTCCGCGCTCGCGCTCTTGCGTCGGCGGCGTTTCTTGGCCGGCGCCAGGTCGACGGCGCTGACCGCTGCCGAGCGCTTCGCCGGGGCATCGCTCGGCGCGGCGCCTTCGCGCTGCACCCACTCGATGCGCTCTTCGGTGCGCTTCAGGTTGGGAGCGGCGATGATCTCGATCTCGAGGTCGAACGTGGTCTCGAGCTCGGCGAGGTCGCGGCGGTAATGGTTCTGTAGCTCGTCGGCCATCTGCGGGTGCAGTCCGATGGTGACCGAGGCCATGTTCTGGGTCGAGGCGCGCGCCTCGATCTTCGACAGCAGGCGCATCGCCGCGAACTCCGGGGTCGGGATCGTGCCGGTTCCGTCGCAGGTCGGGCATTGGTGGTGGCTGCGCAGGCGGAGCGCCTGCTTGATGCGCTGGCGGTTGATCTCGAGCAGGCCGTTGGAGCTGATGCGGCCGACGCTCCACCGCGCCTTGTCTGGCTTCATCGCGTCGCGCATCGTGCGCTCGAGCTTGTTCTGGTGCTTGCGCAGGCGCATGTCGATGAAGTCGACGACGATCAGCCCGCCGATGTCTCGCAGGCGCAGCTGCCGGGCGACTTCGCGCGCCGCCTCGACGTTGATCTTGAGGATCGACTCGTCGTGGTTCGAGGTGCGAGTGGCGCGCCCCGAGTTGACGTCGATGGCGGTGAGCGCTTCGGTCTGGTCGATCACCAAATAGCCGCCGGAGGGGAGCGGTGCGGCGCGCTCGTAGATGCGGTCGATCTGCGTCTCGAGCCGGTAGCGGCTGAACAGCGGCAGCCGATCGTCGTAGCGGGTCAGCACCGTCTTCGAGCGCGGCATGAAGGCCTTCATGAAGCTCTCGGCCTTGGAGTGGACGCTGTCGCTGTCGACGATGACTTCGGAAATCTCGGGGTCGAGGTAATCACGCAGCGCCTGGACGACGAGGTCTTGGTCGCTGTAGATCAGCTTGGCGCCGCGTCCGCGCTCGCCCTCGGATCTGATCTTGCGCCACAGACGCAGCAGGGCGTTGAGATCGCGATTGAGGGTCGCCTGGTTCTGGTCGATGCCGTTGGTGCGGACGATGACGCCGTGGCCGTCGGGCAAGTCGAGCTTTTGCAGGCGCTTGCGCACTGTCTTGCGCGCTTCGTCGTCGGACGCCTTGCGCGAGATGCCGCGCACCGCGTCGAACGGCGTGAAGACGAGGTAGCGGCCGGCGAGCGCCAGATTGGTCGACAGGGCGGCGCCCTTTTGGCCGACGCCGTCCTTGGTCACCTGCACCAGGATCGGCTTGCCCTTCTCGAGCACCTGGTCGACGCGCGGTCGCTTGACGTCGGCGGGCGGCTTCTTGTGATAGGCCGAGGGCAAGACGTCGGCGACCGGCAGGAAGCCGTGCCGTTCTTCACCGATATCGATGAAGGCGGCGTTCAGGCTCGGCTGGAGATTGGCCACGACTCCGCGGTAGATGTTGCCGCGCGAGAGGCCTTTCTCTGCGATCTCGACCTGGTATTCCTGCAGGATCGTTCCGTCCACGATCGCCACGCGCAGCTGCTGCGCGCGGGTCGCGTTGATGAGCATTTTGGTCGACAAGAGGAAGCTCCGTGGTGCCCGATCCGTTGCGGATCGGGGCGTTCGAGGGGTGGGCGTCGGCCGGCAGGGTTCATGCGCCGGCTCCGAACGAGGTGGCGAGCACCAGGCCGGCGGCGAACATCAGGCTCACGATGCCGGCGATGGAGAGCGCCACAGACGCGCGACCGGGCCGCAGGGCCGGGTCGTCGACGAGGCGCAGCACCGCCCACAGATTCAGGATGTAGTAGACGGGGGAGAGCAACAGCCCGAGCACTGCGACCGCCTTCACCAAGAACGCCGGATCGGGCAGCAGGGCGAGAATCGCCATGCCGCCGAAGGTCACCGGCAGGAGGAAGGTCCAGTACAGGCGGTCGACTTCGGCGTGCGGGTCCGCCGCGGCATGCGCCGGACGACCGGCGAGCACGTGGCGGGCGGCGACGAAGGACCGCGGAAGCCCGTCCATCAACGTGTAACAGGTGGTGAAGAGCGCGGCGAACGCCATCGCCAGGACGACAGGACGCATCCAGTCGCCGAGGACGAGGGTGTAGAGCCGCGACAGCACCAAGGCCACCTCCGTGCCTTCGGGAACGAGGCCCCGTGGCGCCAGGAGGGTGGCTCCGAGACTGAGAAAGCAGACGGCGAGAAGCGCCGACAGGCCGTAACCGAGGCGCAGGTCGAAAAGCCCGCGCCGCAGGTGGCGGCGCCGGTCCTCGGGGGCGTCGGACGGGTCGCCGAAGCGCCCTTGCTCGAGCGCCCACAGGCTTTGCCACACCGACACCGCGACCGAGGTCGGCATGAAGCCGAGGATGGCGGCGATCAGGAAAAGCGAGCCGTCGGGGAGCACCGGCACGAGGCCGCTGGCGAAGGCCGTTGGTTCCGGCGGCGCGGCCGAGAAAGCGAGCAGGGTGCCCGCCGAGAGCAAAACCAGGAGCGCCAGGTTGATGCCGCGCAGGGCGGCGTAGTGACCGAAGCGCAGCAAGAGGAGAAGCAGCGCGGTGAGCGCCAGGCTCCAGCTGGCGACACCGCCGACGCCGAAGGCCTCGACGACGAAGGTCGCTGTCAGGCCGACGAGGGCGGCGATGACGCCGACTCCCTGCGCCGTCATGTCGGCGATGCCGAGCCAGATGGCCCAGTTCTTCGGTCCCGGTGCGCGGGCGTAGGCGTCGAGCAGCGACTCGCCGCGTGCCGCGACGTAGCGCGGCGCGAGCTCGAAGGCGGGGTACTTCACCAGGTGCGCCGCGACCACCAGCCAGAGCAAGGAATAGCCGAAGCGCGCCCCTGCCTCGGGGCTCATCAGGATGTGGCTGGAGCCGATCGAGGTCGCCGCCAGCAGCATGCCGGGGCCGAGGTGGCGCAGCGGGCTCGCGTGCAGCCATCTCATGCGGTAGACGCTCCCGGTCGCAAGACGGGGCGCCGGCGGGTCGCGTCGTCGGCTCGGTGCATCGCAGGGTCGGCATCAAGTCCGGAGGCTTCAGACCCGCGGCGCCTGGAAGAGCGGAAAGCGCGCCGGTTCGGCTTCGTGCACCAGGCGGTGCACGGCGTCGAACAGGGTCTCGACCTGGGGCTTTGACCAGTAGTCACCGTCCGAGCCGTAGGCTGGTCGATGCGCCGCCGCGCTCAGCGTCACCGGCGGTGCGTCGAGCCAGTGGAAGACCTCGTGCTCGCGCAGCAGGCGCTCGGTGATGTAGGCGCTGGCGCCGCCGGGCACGTCCTCGTCGACCACGACCAGGCGTGACGTTCTGCGCACCGAGGCTGCGATGACGCCGACGCGGTCGAAGGGCAGCAGGGTCTGGACGTCGATCACCTCGACGTCGATGCCGAGCTCGTCGAGACGAGCGGCCGCGTCGAGCGCCAGGCGACAGCAGGCGCCGTAGGTGACGACGGTGACGTCGTCGCCGGCTCGCAGCACCTCGGGCACGCCGAGCGGCACGGTGAAGTCGTCGAGGTTCGACGGTAGGCGTTCTTTCACGCGGTAGCCGTTGAGCACCTCGATCACCAGCGCCGGGTCGTCGCCGCGCAGCAGCGTCGCGTACATGCCGGCGGCGCGCGTCATGTCGCGCGGCACGCAAACGTGCACTCCGCGCACCAGGTGCAGGATGCCGCCCATCGGCGAGCCGCTGTGCCACACGCCCTCGAGGCGGTGGCCGCGGGTGCGAATGATCACGGGCGCCTTCTGACCGCCGCGGCTGCGCCAGCGTAGGGTGGCGAGATCGTCGGAGATCGTCTGGAGGGCATAGTGCACGTAATCGAGGTACTGGATCTCGCACAGCGGCCGCAGACCGCGCATCGCCATGCCGATCGCCTGGCCGAGAATCGTGCACTCGCGGATCCCGGTGTCGGCGACGCGTAGCTCACCGTGCGTGGCCTGGAGACCGGCGAAGCCCTGGTTGACGTCGCCCAGCCGGCCGACGTCCTCGCCGAACGCGATCAGCTCGGGATGGCGGGCGAGGGCGGAGTCGAAGAAGCGGTTGAGGATCTCGAAGCCGTTGAGCTCGGGGGCCTCGTCCGCGCCGGTCGGCGGATCGTACGCCGGGGGGACGGCGTCGACGGCGAGCGGTGAGCGGGCGCCTTCGGAGAGCAGATGGGTGGCGTAGCGCGCGCGATTCTCGGCGTCGAGGCGCGTCGCCTGCTCGATCAGCGGCGCGCGCACCGCGTCGTCGGCGTCGCGCAGGGCGAAGAGCGCGTCGCGCAGAGCGATCGCCAGGTGGCGTCGCAGGGGGCTCGGTGTGCGCCGTAGCCGAGTCAGGATCGGCGCCACCGCGTCGGCGCGCGCGCCGACCTCCCCGGCGCGCTCGATGTGTCCGGCGACGGCGTCGAGCTCGGCGCGAATCGGCGTGACGAAGGCGTCCCAGGCGGCGCGCTGTGCCGCGCGCGCGGTCACTTCGGCTTCGCGCTGGAGAGCGTCGAGTGCGGGCTCGTCGGCGAGGTTCTGCTCGAGAATCCAGCGCCGCATCTGCCGTAGACCGTCGTGCTCGGTCTCCCAGCTCAGCCGCTCGCTCGACTTGTAGCGTTCGTGGCTGCCGGAGGTCGAGTGCCCCTGAGGCTGGGTGAGCTCGACGACATGCACCAGCGCCGGCACATGCTCGCGCCGAGCGGTTTCCGCTGCCTGCTCGTAGACGCGGCAGAGCTCGGCGTAGTCCCAGCCACGGACGGTGTAGAGATCGAATCCCGGTCCGGTCGGGTTTCCGTCGTCGTCGCGGCGGCGGGCGAAGCCCGAGAGCAGGGCCGAGAGGTCGCTCTTGGTGAGCTGCTTCTCGTTCGGCACCGAGATGCCGTAGTCATCGTCCCAGATCGACATCACCGCCGGAGCTCCGAGCACGCCGAGCGCGTTGACCGACTCCCAGAACATGCCTTCGGCGCAGCTGGCGTTGCCGATGGTGGTGAAGGCGACCTCGTCGCCGCCGGACGAAAAGCGCGCGAAGCGCTCGCCCTGGAGCTCGGCGAGGTGCCGATAGAGAGTCGAGGCGTAGGCCAGGCCGACGGCGCGCGGCATCTGCGAGCCGGTGGGGGAGGTGTCGGCGGCCGACAGCTTGCGGGACGTGAGGTCGAGCCAGGCCCCGTCTTCGTCGACGGAGCGAGTGGCGAAGTGGCAGTTCATCTGCCGGCCGGACGACATCGGCTCGTGCTCGGGGTCCGGGTCGGCGTAGAGCTGGGCGAAGAGCTGCTCGAGCGTCGCCATGCCGGCAGCGAGCATGAAGGTCTGGTCGCGGTAGTAGCCGCTGCGCCAGTCGCCGGCGCGGAAGGCGCGCGCCATGGCGAGCTGAGGGACTTCTTTGCCGTCGCCGAAGATGCCGAACTTTGCCTTGCCGGTGAGCACCTCGCGGCGGCCGATCAGGCTGGCGTGACGGCTCTCCCAGGCGATCCGGTAGTCGCGCAGCACGTCCTCTCGGGTCCGCGCCGTCGGGTCACGATCGGTGGCCACGCCGGCGTCTGCCGAGTGGGTCTGGGCGGTGGCTTCGTGGGCTGGTGGAGAAGAAGTCGGGGTCTCGACGGGCGGTGATGAGTTGAGGAACGCGGCGCGATCGAAGCTCTCGGACACGTCGTACGCTCGCAGTCACTCGGCTGCCGGTCGGTGGGCGTTGGATCCGCGCTCATGCTCGAACGTTGCGGCGGAGGCCTTCGGGCGTCGGCAGCGTCGAGCCGGGCCTCACGCGCTCCAGAGGTCTCTGGGCGGGGCGGCGGGCGGAAAAACCGGTGGTGGCAGTCGAGCAGTCGTGAAGCAGGGGGCCGACGTTGCAGCGGCATCTCGGCGGCGCGCGTCGACCGGGCGGAGGTCTCGAATACTGGGCCGACAGATCGACGGGCGCTCGTCGGCGGTGGCTGGAGCATAGCACGCTCGAAGTAACGGCCGGGGCGCGATATCCTGCCGCGTCAACGAGCGCCCCGCACACGCGCTGCGAACCAACTTGCGAGGATTCGATGACTGTCTATTCCCCCGACTTTTTGCGTGCCATCCCGAAGACCGACCTGCATGTCCATCTCGATGGCTCCCTGCGCCTCGACACGTTGATCGAGCTGGCGCGAGAGCGTGATGTCCGCCTGCCGTCCGAAACGCCCGAGGGGCTGCTCGAGCTGGTGTTCAAGGAGCAGTACCGCGACCTGCCCGACTACCTCCATGGTTTCGCCTACACCTGCTCGGTGCTCACCGACACCGAGGCGCTCGAGCGCGTCGCCTACGAGCTGGCCGAAGACTGCCTCGAGGAGGGCGTGCGCTACGTCGAGGTGCGCTTCGCGCCGCAACTGCACGTACGCGGTGAGCTCAACATCGCCGGAGTGTTGGAGGCGGTCGACCGCGGCATGGACCGCGTGCGGCGCCGGCACGAGGAGTCGGAGGCGGTGCGAGAGCACGGTGAGCCGCCGTTTCGCTACGGCATCATCACCTGCGCGATGCGCATGTTCACCGGTGGTTTCGCGCCGTATTTCCAGCAGCTGCTGGAGGTCTTGCCGCAGTGGCCGGCGAAAGAGGTCTACGGGGTCGCCTCGCTTTCGTTGGCGCGCGCGGTGGTGGAAGCGCGCGACGAGCTCGGCCTACCAATCGTCGGTTTCGACCTCGCCGGCGCCGAGTCCGGGCATCCGGCCTCGGATCACCAGGAGGCGTTCGACTACGCCAAGCGCAACTTCCTCAAGGCGACGGTGCACGCCGGCGAGGCCTACGGCCCGGAGAGCATGTTCCAGGCTCTGAGCCGTCTCAACTGCGACCGCATCGGTCATGGGACGCGGATCTATGCGGCCGACGAGGTGCAGAGCGACAATCCCGAGCGCTTCGTGCGGCAGCTGTCGGAGTATGTCGCCGACCGCCGCATTACGCTCGAAGTCTGCATCACCTCGAATCTCCAGACCATGCCCGAGCTGCGCCGGGTCGAAGACCACCCCTTCGGCCGTATGGTCGACGAGCGCCTGTCGGTCACTCTGTGCACCGACAATCGGCTGGTGTCGCGCACCTCGGTGACGGACGAGATCGACCGCGCGTGCCGCGCCTTCGACCTCAGCCCGGAGCAGTTGCGCAACATCGTGATCCACGGCTTCAAGCGCAGCTTCTTCCCCGGCAGCTACCGCGACAAGCGGAGCTACAACCGGCAGATCATCGACTTCTATGACGCCGTCGCCGCCCGCCACGGGGTCGGCTCGGGCGCCGAGACCGAGTGATTCGCGTCTCGCGGGTCTGCTATAGTCTCGCGCCCGGCGGGTCGTTAGCTCAGTTGGTAGAGCTGCGGACTTTTAATCCGTAGGTCCAGGGTTCGAGTCCCTGACGACCCACCAGCCGTAAGCCTCTCAGACGCAGCACTTACGGCAAGTTCTTACCCCTCCGCCAAGTTCCCCGAGAGTCGCGATAGGCTTCGTGGTGACAGATTTGGTAACAGTCGCCTGGCAGAGGGCAGGCCAGATGGCGTCGATCATCAAGCGAAAACTCGAGTCCGGCATGGTCTGGCGGGCCCCGTCATTCGCGTGACCGGCCACCTTTCTGAGACGCGCAGTTTCGGCGGAAGAGCGACGCGACCCGGTGAGCGGCGAAGAGTGAGGTCGCGATCCGCGTCAGAATTGACGCTGGCGAGATGCTGAAGCTCGCGACCGGCGCTCGGAACCTGCGCGCTCGGCGCCGGCTGGTGGGGTGGTGGATCGAAGAGCTCGGCGACTTGGAGCTCCGGCGAATCACGCGGGTTAGATCGCTGAGGCGTCCGAGGATCTCGAGGCGCGCGGCGGGATCAGCGGTCGGCAGCTCTCGCTGGCGACGATCGACCGCAATGTGCAGCAGTCGGCGGCGTCGCTCGGCGAGCTCGCCGAGGCTCGGGCGCACAAGACACTCACCATGGTCAGGCGGTATGCTCACCTTGCCGTCAGCCATACGCACCAGGCGGTGCGGGAGATGACCGAATGCTCTCTTGGAGGACTGATGTCTGAGTCAAGCGCGTTGGTCGACACACTGAGGCTCGTCACCAAGATGTCGGAGGCGAAGGACAAGAGGACGCGCCGCGAGTACGCGATCGCTCTTGCTTTGGACCTTCACAAGGCGGCAGCTCGTGGCGGCGTCCCGACGAACAACGTTGGTGCCGATGCGTTGATCGCCGGAACCAGGCTAAGGCCGCTCGTCGAGGCGATCGAAGAGCTGGTAGTGGAGCGGACTCAGTGATCGTGAACCCAAGCTGCCTCCGAAAAGGCGATGCGGACGCCTGTGAAGTCGAACGGATCGCCGCCGCTGTCGCTGAGGGTCAGACTCGGTCGGACCGGGCAGAGAACCGTCTAGGCTCCCTCGGTCTCCATCCGCTGTCCCCTACCCTGCTCGAAGTTGTCATCGATGAGGCCTCTCGGGAGCTGGCATTCCCTCGAGAGATCCGACTGAGGGATGGCCAGCTCGAGATCGTCGCCGACGGAATGGTCTTTGACGTCGACCTGCGCGTCGCGGGCGACGCACAACTGCTCGCAGCTCACGTACAGCATGCGATCGAGATCTGCCGGAGATACCGCGAGCCGGCTCCGTCGAGATTCGGTCCGGTTGTTTTCCCTGGAGGATGAAAGAGTGAGACAGACACAGCCTTGTTGTAGTGGTCCCGGTCTCGTTCCAGGAGGATGAGAGCATGAAGCCCTGTCGAATCGGTCCTGAAGTCGACCCTGGAGGATAAGCGATGCTACGAGAGCAAGCCTACGGCTTTGGGCCGGAGGTCAACCCAGGGGGATCTCCACCCGCGTCCGGCCCGGTCATCGACCCATATGGGATAGGTCCGTCTCTCGATCCAGGCGGGTGACACGCTCCTCCACTGCGTCGAGGTGCCTGATCACGTCGTCGTAGTGGATCTGTTGGGCTAGAATACCGATTGGAACGGGGTCCTAGAATCCAAGGACTCTAGTCCTTAGGTCCAGGGTTCGAGTCCCTGACGACCCACCAGATGATTCTCATTCGGTTGTGCTTTCGCGGCGCCGCGCACCGAGGTTCGCGCGGTAGACTCGTTCAGGTCTCGAGGTTGATTCTCGTCCCCTGCTCGCCCCACCGCCAACGTCTCGGCACGATCCGATGAGCTCTGAATCTTCCGCCGCGTCGCCCCGTCCGACTCCCGCCAAACGTCGCTACCGCAAGGCAGTCGGGCCTCGCCTGGCCAAGCTCCTGGCGGTGGTTTTCGGCCTCTTTGCGCTGCTCGCCGTCAACTCGACCTACCTGGTCGGAGTCTCGCTCCTCGAGTGGGTGAGCGGCGAGACGTACCAGAATTGGTTCTACCTGAACATGTTCCTGGTGCACCTGGTGCTGGGGCTGCTGATCATCGTGCCGGTCGTGGTGTTCGGCCTGCTGCACATGCGCAACACCTACGATCGGCGCAATCGCCGGGCGGTCAAGGTCGGCTACGCGCTCTTCGTCACTGCTCTGGTCCTGCTCGCCTCTGGCATCGTCTTGACGCGGCTCGAGGGAGTAATCGAGGTCAAAGACCCTACGGTGCGCGGCATCGCCTACTGGCTCCATGTCGTCACGCCGTTGGTCGCCGCTTGGCTCTTCGTCCTGCATCGGCTCGCGGGGAAGAAGATCAAGTGGCAGGTCGGTCGCCGCTGGGCGGTGGTCGCCGCGCTCTTCGCCGGCGTGCTCTTGGTGTGGCAGATGCAGGATCCGCGTGCCTGGGAGGTGGAGGGGCCCGAGTCGGCCGAGGAGTACTTCTTCCCCTCGCTGGCGCGCACCGCCACCGGCGACTTCATCCCTCAAGACGTCATGATGAACGACGCCTATTGCGCCGAGTGCCACCAGGACAGTCACGAAACTTGGGCGGTGAGCGTCCATCGCTTCAGCTCGTTCAACAACCCGCCGTATCTTTTCTCGGTGCGCAACACGCGGGCGATGAGTCTCGAGCGCGACGGCGACGTGCACGCTTCGCGCTTCTGCGCTGGCTGCCACGACCCGGTGCCGTTCTTCAGCGGCAAGTTCGACGATCCGGAGTTCGACTTCGTCAACGATCCGACCGGGCAGGCGGGGATCACCTGCACGGCGTGCCATGCGATCACGAACATCAACAGCCCGCGCGGCAACGCCGACTACACGATCGAAGAGCCGATCCACTACCCCTTCGCCTTCGCCGAAGACGAGCGCCTCCGCTGGGTCAACCGTCAGTTGGTCAAGGCGAAGCCGGAGTTCCACAAGCGCACCTTCCTCAAGCCACTGCACAGCACGCCCGAGTTCTGCGGCTCGTGCCACAAGGTGCACCTGCCCGAGGAGCTCAACGGCTACAAGTGGCTGCGTGGACAGAACCACTTCGACAGCTTCCGGCTCTCCGGCGTGTCCGGCCAGGGAGTCTCGAGCTTCTACTACCCGCCGGCTGCGGAGACCGGCTGTAACGAATGCCACATGCCGATGATCGCGTCGACCCAGTTCTCGGCGCGCGACGTCGACGGTGACGGGACGACGGAGGTCCACGATCATCAGTTCCCGAGCGCCAATACGGCAATTCCGCATCTGCTCGAGCTGCCGGAGTGGGTCAACGAGCGTCATCGTGAGTTCAACGAAGGTGTGATGCGGGTCGACCTCTTCGCGGTTCGTCCTGGCGAGGGTATCGAGGCCGAGCCGATCGCGCCGCTGCGTCCCGAGGCGCCTGCGCTCGTGGCGGGGGAGAGCTACCTCCTCGACGTCGTCGTCCGCACGCTGAAGATGGGGCACCTGTTCACTCAAGGCACGGCTGACTCGAACCAGGTTTGGCTCGATCTGCGGGTGCTGGCGGTCGAGCCCGACGGTGCGCGAACCGTCGGTCGCAGCGGCGGCCTGGGGCCGGCGAATCGTGTCGACCCATGGTCGCACTTCATCAACTCCTACGTTCTCGACCGTGACGGCCGGCGCATCGACCGGCGCAATGCCGAGGACATCTTCGTCGCGCTCTACAACCACCAGATTCCGCCGGGTGCGGCCGACACGGTGCACTACCGCCTCGATGTGCCGCCCGGCGTCGACGGGCCGCTGGTGGTCGAGGCGCGGCTGCAGTACCGCAAGTTCGACACTACCTATATGCAGCACGTCTACGGCGACGACTTCGTGAACGACCTGCCGATCCTGACCTTGGCGCATGATCGGTTGGTGCTGCCGGTCGATGGTGCGTCATGGACGCCGGCCGACCTCGAACGCCTCGGGATCACGTCGTCGCCGCCGCCCGAGCCTCTCTGGCAGCGGTGGAACGACTACGGCATCGGGCTCTTGAGGAAGGGTGGTAAGAGTCAGGGCGAGCTGCGGCAGGCCGAGGCGGCGTTCTCGCAGGTCGAGGCACTCGGTCGGCCTGACGGCCCGTTGAATCTGGCGCGCGTCTATCTGGCTCAGGGCACGGTCCGTGATCGTGCGATCGATGCATTGCGCCGCGCCGCCGAGCACGATCCGCCGGCGCCGCCCTGGACAGTGGCTTGGCTCAGTGGTTTGGTCGACAAGCAGAACGGCTTTCTCGATCAAGCCATCGACTCCTTCCGCTCGATTGTCGAGCTCGACGACGCAGAGACGCGCCGCCGAGGCTTTGACTTCTCGCGCGACGACCGCCTGCTCGCTGAGCTCGGACAGACGCTGGTCGAGCGCGCTCAGCAGGAGCGGGGAGAGGCGCGTCGCGAGCGGCGCGAAGGGCTGTTTCACGAGGCCCAATCGTGGTTCGAGGCGGTACTCGTTCTCGATCCCGAGAGCGTCGCGGCGCACTACAACCTCTCCTTGATCCATCGCCGCCTGGGCGACGAGGAAGCCGCCGCCGAGCACCTGGCGCTGTATCGCACGTACAAGCCTGATGACACGGCGCGAGGTCGCGCCGTCGCCGCGGCGCGCGCCGCCGATCCGGCGGCCGATCATGCGGCCGAAGCGATTGTCATCTATGCGCTCGGCCGTGCCGGTGCCTTCGAAGGGGCGGCGGACGATCTCGAGCGCGCCGCGGCGCCGTTCGAGCTATCCGTGCCGTCGGTTGAAGAGGTGTCTCTGCCCGCCGTCGGGCCGGAATCTCGCGGCTGACAGAGTCCGAAATTGGGCGTTTCGGGACCTCGAGCAGACCGCGACTGACTCGGTCTTGACATGGCGGCGACGAGACTCTAGGGTAACGCGCACCGGCCTACCGGACGTTCGGTCGAATCGCTTCGCCGGCCCCGCCCGCCTCGTCGCAACGACGATCCTGCCCGATCGCCCCGGTCGCCTATGGGGCGCCTGGGTCCAGTGAAAAAGAGGAAAAGCTTTCCGAGTGTCGGCCTGGGGGCTTGTCCGCCTCCGGCCCTCAATCGGCGGGGAGGAGTGTGTCTTCTCCGCCTTCGCTCTCCGGCGACACATGTCGTCGTGTTCCCTCAAGGAGACAGCCCCATGTCCATCAAAGACTTCCATTCCCTGATCCAGGGCGGCGCCCTGCGTGGCCTTGTCCAGGTCGCGCAGGGTACGCGCAAGCAGCTCGGCGCCAAGCTGAACGAGGACGTCGCCTGGAACGAATGGTGATCGGCTGATCGATCGCACGACCAACCGCCGGCGAGAGTCGGCGGTTTCTCTCTTCAGCACAGGCTCGATTCTCTGCGACGGTGGCGCGGCATATACTCGGGCGGTCACCACACCCTCTGTACGATCCAGCGAGGACCCGGGTGGACAGTGCGCGTCTGATCCGCCGAATTCGACAGCTTCTCTTGGCGCATTCCGATGTTGCCACATGGGAGATGCTCGTCGAGTTGATCGAGCGGCCGGTCCGTAGAACCTCACGACACGTCTGGGACCTGGCCGCCGATGCCAGCGAGGCGTGTGGCGGGACGCGGGAAGCCGCGGCGCCGGTGGCCGCCGCCGTGTTCTGCTCGATGTACTCGATCCACCTCGTCGACGATCTCCTCGATGAAGATCCCGACGGGATCTACCATCGCCTGGGTGTCGGCCGTGCGGCGAACGGTGCGCTCGCGCTCCAGGCGCTCGCCGGCCGTGTCGTCGAGGCCGAGATCGACGATCCTCAGACTCGTGCTCTGCTGCAGGCCGAGCTCTGCCGCACTGCCTATGACACAGCGCGCGGCCAAGACCTCGACTCGCTCGATGTCGACCGCGAAGAGGCGTACTGGGACGTCGTTCTGCTCAAGACGCCGCCGCTCTTTCGCTGCGGCCTCTACGGGGGTGCACTGGTCGGCGGCGCGTCACCGAGCGCGGCGGAGGAGCTCGCCGGCCTGGGAGACGAGATCGGTGAGATCGTCCAGGTGAACGACGACCTGCACGACGCCCTGGCTCGTCCGGCGTCGGCCGATTGGACGCGCGACGCCACCAACCTGGCGATCCTCTACGCTCGCGTCGCCGAGCACCCGGCGCGAGAACGCTTCGAAGCTCTACGCGACCGAGCGGAGGAATCTGCCGCGCTGGTCGAGCTGCAAGAGATCCTCATCGAGTGTGGCTCGGTGAGCTACTGCGCGTACCGCTTGCTCGAGGCACATCGGCGTGCGTTGGAGCGGCTCGATCGTCTGCAGATGGCTCGGCCCGAGGTCCTGGCGGGGGTCGTCGACGCCTACTTCTCGCCCTTGCGCAGGCTCTTCGAGACTGTCGGTGTCGACGCGGCCGAGATCATGCGTCAGCTACAGACATGAGGGGACGTCTGGCACGCCTGAGCGCGTCGGACCTCGGTCTGCTCGCGCTCTGCCTGGTGGTTCTCGGCTGCATCCTCTACCTCACCGTCCACGAGCTGAAGACGCCGATGCCGGGCTTCCACGCCGATCCCTACAGCTGGCTCGTCGAAGGCGTCGACGATCCGTGCCTTGCGGATCCGCTCTGCGTTCGGCCGGGGGACGAGATTTTGCGTCTCGGTACGCTGACGAAGGACGTCTTCCGGGCCGATCGCTCGATCTACCTGTTCCGCGATCTCGAAACCACCGACGGACCGCTCGAAGTCCAGGTGCGGCGCGAC
Source organism: Acidobacteriota bacterium (assembly GCA_039194425.1). Lineage (GTDB taxonomy): Bacteria > Acidobacteriota > Thermoanaerobaculia > Multivoradales > J023 > JAUIJL01. The sequence goes on from JBCCVZ010000003.1 coordinate 405,387, forward strand.
GGGGCCGTGGTCGAAACTCTGGTCGCGCGGGAGTACTGGGAGCGTAAGACGGCGGGCAATGTCTTCCTGCAGGCGCTCTTCCCGCTGATTTTCTGGATCGTCGGCACGATCACCGTCCTCTTCCTGCGTCCGCACGACGAGCGCTGGAAGGTGTTGGTGGCGCTCTGCTACGCGACCTCGTTCTGGAGCGCAGCGGGCTTCATCTCGGGCGTTCAGTACGGGCTCGGCCCGGAGATCTTCCACATCGCCATCTGGGTCTTCATGCCGCTGCTGATCCACCTCCACCTGGTGATGCCGCGACCGATCGTGCCGCGCCTGCGGCGCTGGCTGCTGCCGCTGCTCTACGGCGCGGCGGCGGTTGCGATCGTGCTCGACTGGATGCTGTTGATCACGCGCGACACCATTGCCCTGTTGCTTTTGGCGTGCATCGTCGTCTCGTTCGGCTTGATCGCCTACCGGCTGCACCGCAGCCGGGACGCCAACGAGCTCATGGCCACGCGTCTCCTCCTCTTCGGCGTCGGCCTCGGCATCCTGCCGGTCGTCTTCTTGGTGGTCATCCTCACGTTCGCCACTGTCGAGTCGTTCAAACTGTTCAGCGACCTGGCCGGTCTGCTCTTCATCTTCATCATGCCGCTGTGGCCGTTCTCGTATCTCTACGCGCTCTACAAGCACGGACCGACCGGCGTCGAGTTCCGGGCCAATCGCCTGCTCGGTGCCTACGGCTTCTTCGCGATCTACATTACGCTCTTCATCTCGTGCTTCATCGTCGCCTACGAGGCGGCGGAGTATCCCGAGCAGCGGGCCGCCTACAGCCTCGGGGTCTCGCTCGCCTTCGTGGTTCTCGCGCCGATGCTGCGCCTGCATTTCCAGCGCTTCGTCGAGCGCTCGATCTACGGCGTCATCTACCGCCCGGAGGACGTGCTCGCGGCGTTCGCGCACGAGATTCCGCGCGCGGTCAAGCCCGACCACATGCGCAAGGTGGTGGAACGGGACATCCTTCCGACTCTGATGGTGCGGCGTTCGGCGCTCTTCGTGCTCGACAAGGTGCGCTCCGCCGACCCGGCCACGGTGATCTACAGCCAGCAGGTCGACTCCGTTCCCAAGACGGCGGATCTGTTGCAGCTTCTGTCGTCGACCAAGCCCTACACCAACCTCGAGATGGGATCCGATCCGCATTTTCCGTGGTTGCGCCTGCTGATTCCGCTGCGGACCACCACCGGCGAAGAGCTCGGCGCCTGGATGCTCGGTCGACGGGATCCGGACGACTACTATCCGCGGTCGGACATCGATCTGCTGAGTCATCTGGCCAATCAGCTGGCGCCGGTGATCGAGAACTCGCGGCTGGTGGCGCAGGCGCGCCAAGAGGTCGAGGAGAACCGCCGACTGCAGGCGCAGCTGCTGCAGTCGCAGAAGATGGAAGCGATCGGCCGGCTGTCCGCTGGAATCGCGCACGACTTCAACAACCTGCTCTCGGTGATCCTGGGCTACAGCTCGATGTTGCTCAGCCGCTACGGCGACGATGACCGCCTGACCAAGTATCTCGGTGACATCAAGGACGCCGGGCATCGCGCCGCCGGGCTGACTCGTCAACTTCTGACCTTCAGCCGTCAGCAGGTGATGGAGCCGCGGGTGATGAGTCTGAACACGGTGATCGCGGACGTCGACAAGATGCTGCGCCGTCTTACCGGCGAGGACATCGAAGTCACCACCGAGCTCGCCGCCGACCTTCCATCGGTCCGCATCGATCCGGGGCAGATGGGACAGGTCTTGATGAATCTGACGGTGAACTCGCGCGATGCGATGCCCGACGGTGGCTCGCTGCGCATTCGAACGTCGGCGATCGAGCTGTCGCGAGCGCTCGAGGATCCGCAGCAGGAGCGGATCCCGCCGGGCAACTACGTCCTGCTCGAAGTGGACGACAGCGGCGTTGGAATCGATCCGCGGGTGGTGTCTCGAGTCTTCGAGCCCTACTTCACCACCAAGGAGCACGGCAAGGGCACAGGCCTCGGGCTATCGATGGTCTACGGCATCGTCAACCAGAGCGGCGGCTTCATCCGGGTCGATCTCAAGCCGGGGCGGCCCGGGACGCGTTTCTGCCTCTTTCTCCCGGTGGCCGAAAGCGTCGACGACAGCCGGGACGCCGAGGGGCCGAGGCGGCAAGCGTCGGGCCACGGAGACGAGACCGTGCTGGTCGTGGAAGACGAGGAGAGCGTGCGCACCGTGACCTGCGAGATGTTGCGCGGCAGTGGCTACTCGGTACTCTCTGCGGCCGACGGTCCGAGCGCCCTTCGGATGTTGCAGACGAATGACGTGGTGATCGACCTGTTGCTCACCGACGTGATCATGCCGCAGATGAAGGGCACCGAGCTGGCGCGACGGCTCACCGAGCTGCGCCCGCAAGTCAAGGTGGTCTTCATGTCGGGATACAACGAGGAGTCGATCCTCGGTCGCCGCCTCGGCGAAGCCGGTACGGTCTTGCTGCCCAAGCCGTTCTCCCCCGGCGAGTTGGCGCGCACGGTGCGTGCCGTTCTCGACTCCTGAACCGCACCCACCGGGCTGCGACCTGGCCTTTCCGGCTGGGCCTTCGCCATGTTCCAACGGTGCGCCGGGCGCCCGTTGCCATGTTCTCTCAAGGCTGTCGAGAGCTTGTTTGTCTATGTTACCTTCCAACCGGTCGGTATTGCGTCGAGTGACTTTCGCCACGGAAGATGCAGCTTTCTACCGACTACTCGGCCTGTGTTCGAGTCTTCGATCATGCAGTGAAAAACATCTCCGACATGGTGCCTTCCTTGAGGAAGCTCTGGATCTATGCCAGGAGATCGAAGGTTTACCCTTCAGGCCGCATCGGGTTCATTGCATCTGCTCGTTTTTCGTGCCCGGGGGCCTCCAGGGGAGAAGATTTTCATCTAATCGGTAGAAAATCTTCATTCAATGAAATTGCAAACAACCCCACAATTTGCTGAACTGCAAGTGAGGAAGCCCATGGACATCGATACCTTTCACCAACAGATCGCTTTCGGCTCTGAGCACGATCGGTCGCTCGCGGCGTTGCGGGCCCTGACGCACTGCCCGCTGGCGGGCGCCGATGCCGATGACGGATCGGCGAGTCGCTCCTGGCCGGACGGCTGGGTCAGCTGGCTCTGAGCTCTCGAGCCGTCGGCGGTCCGGTCCGCCGGCGGCTTTTCGTCGTGTCAGGGTCAGAATCCGATCGGCCAGGCACGCTGAAGGAGAGGCTCGAGATCGAGGCCGGTCGGCAGCGTGCCGAGCTCGTGGCCCCTCCGATCGTCGAGCCGACCGGCGCAGAACGCATCGCTCACCGCCGCGGGAGCGCGGCGCAGCAGCTGGGCGGCCTGCAGTGCCAGAGCCATTCGTTCGACCAGGTGGCGAGCGCCCCGCGGCGCGTTGGCGCCGAGGCGGGGAAGATCGTGAGCCAACCGGTCGACGAAGGTATCGTACCGGTGGTCTGCTCCACGGGCCGCGTCGAGCTCGGCGAGGAGGGCCGGTCCGGTCGCGGGCTCGCGGGCGAGCGCACGCAGCACGTCGAGGCAGATCACGTTGCCGGAACCCTCCCACAGCGAGTTGAGCGGGCTCTCGCGGAACAGGCGCGGCAAGATCGAGTCTTCGACGTAGCCGTTGCCACCGAGGCACTCGAGCGCTTCGGCGACCAGGCGCGGTGCGCGTTTGCAGACCCAGTACTTGCCGATCGCGGTCGCCACGCGGCGCAGCGGCGTCTCGTCGTCGCGGTCGTATGCGCGCGCGAGGCGGAGCATGAGTTGTGTGGACGCCTCCGACTCGAGCGCCAGGTCGGCGAGGACGTTGCGCATCAACGGCTGCTCGGCCAGCCGTCGGCCGAAGGCCTGGCGGTGGTTGGCGTGATGCGCCGCCTGCACGAAGGCCTGGCGCATCAGCGACGCCGAGCCGACGACGCAGTCGAGGCGCGTGTGGGTGACCATCTCGAGAATCGTCGGCACGCCGCGGCCGGTCGGTCCCACCGGGAGTGCCCAGGTGTCGTCGTACTCGATCTCGCTCGAGGCGTTGGACCGATTGCCGAGCTTGTCTTTGAGGCGCTGGATGAGAATTCGGTTCGTGCTGCCGTCGGGCAGGAAGCGCGGCACCAGATAGCAGCTGAGGCCCTCGGGCTGGCTTGCGCCATCGGCGTAGGCGAGCGTGAGGAAGCCGTCGGACATCGGTGCCGAGCAGAACCACTTGTGTCCGCGGAGACGCACCGTGCCGTCGCCGGCGTCGCGGGCGCGGGTGGTATTCGCGCGCACGTCGGAGCCGCCCTGTTTCTCAGTCATCGCCATGCCGAGCTGGCAGCCGGTCTTCTCGTGGGCCGGCAGAAAACGCCGGTCGTAGCGCGAGGAGGTGATGCGCGGTAGCCACTCGGCGGCGATCTCCGGCTGGTGGCGCAAGGCGGGTACGGCAGCGAAAGTCATCGTCAGGGGGCAGTGCAGCCCGGCCTCGACCTGGGTGAAGAGATAGTGCTTGGCGACGCGCGCGCTGTGGGCGCCGGCGCGCGGGCGGTTCCACGGCAGTGCGTGGATCTCGGCGGCGACGGCGATCTCCATCAGCTGGTGGTACGCAGGGTGGAACTCGACGTGGTCGATGCGGTGGCCGAACCGGTCGTGAGTGTGGAGGCGCGGCGGATGACGATTGGCGAGGTGACCGAGCTCGAGAATCTCGGGCTCGGTGCTGCGCGCGGCAAGTGCCCGGACCTCGTCCAGCGCCCAGGCGGCGTCGCGGCGGACGGCGTCGTCCAGCGCAGCGTCGGCGGCGAGTGGGTCGTACGAGTCGAGCAGTGGTGGCTGATTGAAGACCGTGTGAGTGCTCAAGGACCCTCCGCGGTCGTCCGCGCGGCGGCGAAGCGGTAGCCGAGCGCCTTATGGACCAGCTTGGCGGCGACGAAGTCGCTCGCCGGTTGTCCCGCGACCGGCGCCAGCTCGACGACGTCCATGGCGACGACCTCCTTGCGCGCGAAGAGGAGGCGCAGCAGGTTCATAGTGTAATGCCAGGTGCCGCCGCCGGGCTCGGGTGTTCCAGTCGACGGCACCAGGGAGGGGTCGAAATAGTCGATGTCGAAGGTCAGGTACACATGCCGCGGCAGGTGTTCGAGCATCGCCTCGAAGCGCGCGGTCGAGCCGGTGCGGGCGTCGGCGTCGAGCTCGTGACTCCACAGGGTCGGCAAAGAGCGCGCGGCGATCAGCTCCGCTTCCGGCGTCGACAGCGAGCGGATGCCGACGGCGACGGTCGGCAGGCCGAGGTCGTCGACGATGCGCCGCATCACCGCGGCGTGGCTGAAGCGGGTGCCCTCATACTCGTCTCGCAGGTCGGCATGGGCGTCGAACTGCACGACCCCGAGCGGTGCGTCGTGCCGTGAGCGCACGACTTCGCGTGTGGCCCGCACCAAAGCCTGGGTCAGTGAATGCTCGCCACCGAGACCGACGAGAAACTTGTCTGCCGCGAGATGCCTGTGCGCGGCCTCGGCGATGGTGTCCAGCGCGTCGGCGAGGTCGGGGTCGGACGGAGCGATCGCGGGAGCGGTATAGAATCCAACGCGTTGCGGCTCGAAGCAGAGCTCCTCGTCGTACAGTTCGACGAAGGCCGAGGCTTCGAGCAGTGCCTCGGGTCCGGCGCCGGTGCCTTGGCCGTACGAGACGGTGCGCTCGAAGGGGACCGGCAAGAGGACCGCTCGGGCCTCGCGCCAAGAAGGTTGTTCGGCGTCGAGGCCGAGAAAGACAGGGGCGGAGTGTGAGTCGCTCATGGACGAGGAATCTACCAAGTCCCGCCCCTGTGTCCGGGGAGGATCTCATCGGCTCGTCAGTTGAATCGTTTCTTTCGCGGGTCTTGTTCCGCGACGTCTTTCTGTGGATCGCTGGATCGGCTCTGCTCGCGGTCGCTGCCGGCGGGGAGGCGTTCGACGACCCTCCGGGCATTCCGCTGCTGGCCGATCGGTCCCAGGTCGTCGACGAAGACGAAGTCTGGGCGATCGCGCAGTCCCCGGACGGCGTGCTCTACTTCGCGACCGGTTCGGGGGTCGTGGAGTACGACGGCGTGACCGCACGCCGGTTCGCTCTCGCCAACGAATCGATCGCGCGCTCGCTGGCGGTCCACGCCTCCGGCCGGATCTACGTCGGCGGCATTGGCGAGATCGGTGTCTTGACGCACGACGCCGAGGGACGGCTGGCGTACGCTGCGCTCGAGGATCCGGAGCACCTCGAGGGTCTGCGCGACGTCTGGCGCACGTGGCCCACCGAAGAGGGGTTCGTGGCCTGGACGCTCGACCGCGTGCTGTCCTGGGACGGACAGAGGTTTTCGTCGTGGCCGCTGACGGTGCGGACCATGCCGGGCATGGTTGCAGGTCGCCTCGTCGTGATCGATGCGGTGGGCGAGCTGTCGATGCTCTCGGACGGCGCGCTGCGGCCGGCGGGTCGTCTGGTCGGTCTTGACGAGGAGCGGGTCCGGCTCTGGCTCCAGCAAGACGACGGCGCCGCGCTGCTCGCCACCAGCCAGGGACACCTATGGCGCCTCGAGCCGGCCCAGGTGCGCTCCGTGGTCGACGGCGAGCGGCCCGAGCTGCAGCCGCGTCGATTCGTGACCGAGGCGGATGCGGTGTTGAGCGAGCATCGTCTCTACGATGGCGTCGTGCTGTCGTCCGGTGACATCGCGCTCACCACGATGACTGGCGGCGCGCTCGTGATCGACCCGAAGGGACGCCTGCTGGCGCGCCTCGACCGCGCGGCGGGACTGCCCGACAATGCGGCCTGGTCCTTGGTCGAGGATCGCGACGGCGGGGTCTGGCTCGGCCTCAGCCGGGGCCTGGTACGGGCGGCGCTGGAAGTTCCGTTCACCGCCTACGACGAGCGGCTCGGGCTCGAGGGTAAGGTGCAGGCGATGGCGCGGAGCTCCGGACGGCTGTGGGCGGCGACGTCGATCGGCCTCTTTCGCCTGGATGCGGACGGCTTCACCAAGATCGAGGAGGTTCCTGGACCGTGCTGGTCGCTGCTCGGGCTCGGAGAGCCACTGCTCGTCGGCGCGTCGAACGGTGTGTACTCCGTCACGACAGGCGGCGTGCGCCAGGTCCATGCGTCGCGCCACGCATTCAGTCTGTGGCCGTCGAGGCGCTGGCCCGGTCGAGTCTGGGTGGGGAATGAAGAGGGGCTCGCGGCAATCGAGAGAGGGCCGGACGGCTGGCGGGACACGGGCTCGTTCCTCGGGCTCGGGGCGCAAGTGCGCTCGATCGCCGAGTCCGACGACGGTTCCCTGTTCCTCGGCACCCTGGTCAACAGCGTGATCCGGGTCGAGTCTCCGACCCCGTCGCGGCTCGACGAGTCGACCTTCGAACGCCTGGGCCCGGCAGCCGGGCTGGAGGAAGGCAACAGCATCAAGCTCTTTCTGCACCGCGGCCAGATTCATGCGGCGACCGAGCAAGGCCTGCTGGCCTGGAGCGAGTCCGCCGCTCGCTTCGAGTCGGGGCCGTTCGCCGCTGTGGCCGACGAGTCGATCGTACGCGTCGCGTCGGGCGCCGACGGAAGTCTCTGGTTGAGCCGCAGCGAGCAGACTCCACTCTGGCTCGGCGCCGCCGATGAGCGAGAGGGCGGCGGGGGCGAGGTCGCGACGCGTCTCTTCCGTCATTTGCCGTCCCAGGACGTCTACGCCTTCTTGCCGGAGTCGCCCGAACGTTGTTGGATCGGAACCGCCAAGGGGCTGTTTCGCTTGCGCGGCCAGCCGGACGATCGCCGGGTCGCCGCTTCGGCGCACCGGCGCCTCGAGCTGCGCGAAGTTCGGGTCGACGATCGGCGTCAACCGCTGGACCAACCGCTCGAGGTAGCGAAACCCCGAGCGCGTCTCGTGTTTCGATGGGCGGACCCGACGTTCGGCGAGCCGCGCGCGGAGCGCTACCGCTATCGTCTCCACGGGCTCGACGAGGTCTGGTCGGAGTGGACCGGTCAGACTCGCGCCGAGTACATGAATCTGCCCGGCGGTGACTACCGATTCCAGGTCCAGGCGCGCGATCTGACCGACGAGGTCTTCGACGGGATCGTGGTGCGAGTCGGCGTGCCGCCGCCCTGGTACCTGACGGTTCCGGCTCTGGTCGGCTGGCTCGCCTGCGCGGTGTCCTTGCTCTGGCTCGGTGGGTGGGCTCGTTCCAAGCACCTGCGGCGCGAGCGCGACCGGCTCGAGCTCCAGGTCGCTCAGCGCACACGGGACCTGGAAGCGGCGCGCGACGAGGCCAACCTGGCGGCCGAGGCCAAGAGCCAGTTCCTGGCGACGATGAGCCACGAGATCAGAACGCCGATGAATGGGGTCATCGGCGTGGCTGAGCTCTTGTTGACGACAAAGCTCGAGGGCTCACAGCGTCGCTACGTCGAAGTGATCCAGACCAGTGCCAACAGCCTCCTGTCGCTCATCGACGACATCCTCGATGTCGCCAAGATCGATGCCGGCGAAATGACCCTCGAGGCGCACGACTTCGACCTTCCAGCGAGCGTCGAGTCGGTGATCGAGATGCTGGCCGCGATCGCGGACAAGAAGGGCCTCGAGCTCTCGTGGACACTCGACGCGGCGGTGCCGACGCGCGTTCACGGCGACTCGAATCGGCTGCGTCAGGTGCTGCTCAACCTGGTCGGCAACGCGATCAAGTTCACGGACGCCGGACGGGTCGTCGTCGCGGTCCGTGCCGATGCGGACGGAGAGGGTGGGCTTCGTCTCCGAGTCGAAGTGCGCGACACGGGCATCGGCATCTCTTCGAACAAGCTCGATCGGCTGTTCAAGCCGTTCTCGCAGGTCGACTCATCGCGCACCCGGCGCTTCGGGGGTACGGGTCTCGGCCTGATGATCAGCAAGCAGCTGGTCGAGCTGATGGGTGGGGAGATCGGCGTCGACAGTGTCGAGGGCGAAGGCTCGCGGTTCTGGTTCACTGCCCTCGTCCGGGCCGTCCAGGATCCGGCCGACGATCCGGTACCTACGGTCGGTCACGGGTCCACGCCCAAGTGCCGGGTCCTGGTGGTCGAGGACAACCCGGTGAACCAACTGGTCGTCTCCGCCCTGTTGCAGCAGCTCGGTCACGAAGCCGTGCTCGCCGGGAGCGGCGAGCAGGCTCTCGAGGTCTTCGTCCGGAACCGCTTCGATCTGGTGTTGATGGACATCGAGATGCCGGAGATGGATGGTCTCGAGGCCGCGGCCCGAATGCGGGTGATTCCGGGCCGCCCGCGGGAGGTTCCGATCATCGCCGTCACCGCGCATGCGATGAAGGGGGATCGGGAAAGCTTCCTGGCCGAAGGCTTCGACGGCTACCTCGCCAAGCCGATGCGCTCGCGCGAGCTGGCGGCAGTGATCGAGACCACGATGCGGCGTGGGGAGTCCGCCGCGCGGGCCGAGCGCGACGTGTCGGCGAACAGCTGACGCGAAATCGAAGCGCTGTTCTTCGTCTTTCTCCTTTGAGCGCCGCTACCGTCGGCGGCGCCGATCGACCTGCGAAGGAGAAGAGAATGATGACGAACGGAAGCCTGCTACGCGATGTCCCTGCGGAAGACCGTCCCCGCGAGCGCCTGCTGCGGGGAGGAGGCGGCGCACTCTCGGACGCGGAGCTGATCGCGGTTTTCCTCCGCACCGGAAAGCCGGGGCAGTCGGCGGTCGACATGGCGCGCGAGATCCTCGCCGAGCACGGCGGTGGAGTGGTCGGCCTGCTGGACGCCGACAAGAGCAGCCTGGTGCGGTTCGGCCTGGGATCGGCGAAGGCGGCGACGGTGCTCGCCGCGGTCGAGCTCGGTCGCCGGCTGGCGCACCAGAGTCTGCCGCAGGAGAACCCGCTCGACAGCCCGCACGACGTCGCTCGGTATCTCCACATGCGCTACGGTGGACGCGGCCAGGAGATCATGGGCGCTCTCTTTCTCGATGTCCGCAATCGAGTGGTCGCCGAGGCCGAGACGTTTCGCGGCACCTTGACGCGCGCCGCCGTCGAGCCGCGGGCGATTCTCACCGAGGCGCTACAGCGGCGTGCGACGAGCATCATCCTCTTCCACACACACCCGAGCGGCGACCCGTCGCCGTCGGCCGAAGACCTGCAGTTTACCGACCGTTTGCGCAAGGGCGGAGACCTCCTCGGCATCCGGCTTCTCGACCACGTGATCCTCGGCGACGCGGGTCGCTGGGTGTCGCTCCAGCGCCGTGGCGCATGGTAGGTTCGGCGCTCCATGAGCGCATCGCCACCCCTTTTCGAAGACCGCCAAACCGACGCTTCGGGCACGCTGCGCCTAGGCCTCGCGGCGCATGGCGAGCTGCGCTGGGCGGCCACCGACCTGACAGGCCCGATGGAGCATTTGCGCCGGCGGATCGACCTCGGGCCGACCGCGGCGGTGGCCGTTGCGCGCGCCGCGTCGTCGGCGGTTTTGCTCTTGCGGTTCGATACCAAGCTTCCCGGCAAGCTGCGGCTCGAGGTGAAGGGCGACGGTCCTCTCGGCCACATCGTGGTCGAGGTCGACCACGAGGGGCTGCTGCGCGCCTCGGTCGACGAACCCCACTTCGCCGGCTTCGACCCAGAACGCCTCGAGATCGGGCGCGCCGTCGGCAGTGGCCTGCTGCGGGTCACGCAGGAGGTGCGCGGTCGCGAGCCCTATGCCAGCCAGGTGGCGCTGGTCGACGGCGAGATCGGCAACGACCTCGTGCACTTCTTGCGCCAGAGCCGCCAAGTCCGCTCGGCGGCACTGCTCGGCGTGCTGCCTGGGCCGAACGGCCTGGCCGCCGCGGGAGGCATGCTGATCGAAGCGCTTCCGGGAGCTACGGACGAGTCGGTGCAGACGCTCGAGGAGCGCATCGCGGCTCTCGGCGGCGTCGGCGCGGCGCTCGACGAGCGCGGCGTCGACGGCCTGGTCGACAGCCTGTTTGATGGCGTCGACCATGTCGAGCTCGAGCGCCAGGCGGTGATCCACGGCTGTCGCTGCAGCCGCGAGGCCCTGGTCGAGCGCCTGCGCACAGTGCCGATCGACGACCTGCGCGAGCTCGCTGCCGCCGATGGCACGGCCGAGATCGAGTGCGCCTTCTGCGCCGGATCCTTCGTGTTCTCCCTCGACGAGCTTTCCGACGAGATCCCATCATGAGCTGCTTCTACGTCACGACCCCGATTTACTACGTCAACGATCACCCGCACATCGGCCACATCTACACGACGATCGTGGCCGACACCGTGGCGCGCTACCGCCGCCTGCGCGGTGACGATGTCTACTTCCTCACCGGCACCGACGAGCACGGCCAGAAGATCGAGCGCGCCGCTGCCGAGCGCGGCGTCGAGCCGATCGCGCTCGCCGACGAGGTGGTCGCGCGGTACCACGAGCTGTGGCGCACGTTCGGGATGTCGCACGACGACTTCATCCGTACCTCGGAGCCACGGCACGCCGCCGGGGTGCGTGTGATCATCGAGCGGATGGCGGCCCAGGGCGACTTCTACGTCGATCGCCACGAAGGGCTGTACTGCGTCCGCTGCGAGACGTTCTACACCGAGAAAGAGTTGCTCGACGGCGGTCTGTGCCCGGTGCACGAGGCGCCGGTGGAGGAGCGGTCGGAAGAGAATCTCTTTTTCCGCCTGTCCAAGTACGAACAACCGCTGCTCGATCTCTACGACCGTCATCCTGACTTCGTGCGTCCAGCGTCGCGGCTCAACGAGGTCCGCCAGTTCGTCTCCCAAGGGCTGCGCGACCTGTCGGTCAGCCGCACCAGCGTCGACTGGGCGGTGCCGTTCCCTGGCCACGAGGGGCACACCGTCTACGTCTGGCTCGATGCGTTGACCAACTACATCAGCGCGCTCGGCTTCGGTTCCGACGACACGTCGCTCTACGATCGCTTCTGGGCTGGCGACGACGCGCGCGCCGTGCACCTGGTCGGCAAAGACATTCTGCGCTTCCACGCCGTCTACTGGCCGGCGTTCCTGCTGTCGGCCGGATTGCCGTTGCCGAACACTGTGTGGGCGCACGGCTGGTGGCTGCGCGATGATCGTAAAGTCTCGAAGTCGAGCGGTGCGGTGGTTCGTCCCGAGCACCTGATCGAGCGCTTTGGCGGCGATGCGCTGCGCTTCTACCTTTTGCGCGACATGGCCTTCGGCCAGGACGCGGGGTTCTCGGACGAGGCGTTCATCGAGCGCTTCAACGGTGACCTCGCGAACGACCTGGGGAACACAGTCAGCCGCCTGGTGACGCTGGCGCGGCGTGCCTTCGACGGCCTCCCGCCGGAGACGGGTGACGGCGAGGATTCCGAAGGCTCTCTGCGCGCGATCGCCGCCGAGGCAGTCGAGACTTTCCTGCGCCGCATGGACGAGTTCGCGTTTCACCAGGCCCTCGACGCACTCTGGCGTCTGCAGCAGGAGATGAGTCAGTACCTCGTGCGCCAGGAGCCGTGGAAGAAGCTGAAAGACGAGAGCGCGCGCGCCGAGGTGTCGCGCGTGCTGTGGAGTTGTATGGAGGCGACGCGCATCGTCACCACGGGCCTGCTGCCGGTCTTGCCGGAGGTGGCGCCGAATGTGCTGCGCGCGCTCGGAGCTCTCGGTGCCGACGAGTCGCCGCCGACCGACCTCGAGGCCGCCCTGCAGTGGGGCGGCCTGGCCGCCGGCGGGACCTTGCCGGCCGTCGAGCCTCTTTTCCCGCGCATCGACAAGAAAGCCTATTTGGCAGAGATCGTCGCCGCCCGCGAGGCGGCGCAGGAGACGCAGAGCATGTCTGAATCCGCCGAGCCCGACACCTCGAACGCGTCGGTCGACGCCGCGGCCGCGTCGACCGACTCCTCGACCGAGACTTCGGTCGAGACACCGGCCGAGGCCGACCCGCGCATCCAGATCGACCATTTCTTCGAGGTCGTGCTCAAGGTCGCGACCGTGCAGGCTGCCGAAGCGGTGCCGAAGTCGAAGAAGCTGCTCAAGCTCCAGGTCGAGATCGGGGAAGACGCGCCGCGCACGGTGGTCGCCGGCATCGCCAAGCAGTATGCGCCCGAGGATTTGGTCGGCCGCCAGGTGGTGGTGGTTGCCAACCTGCAGCCGGCGAAGCTGATGGGGATCGAGTCGAACGGCATGGTGCTGGCCGCGACGGAAGACGGCCAGCCGGTGTTGCTGCATCCCGAGCGCCGCGTGCCCGACGGCACGCGCGTGAGCTGAAGGCGATGGCTGCAGGAGACTCGGCCTCGGCTCCGGCTGGCGCCGTGGGCTTCGACGGCTCCTTCTGTATCGACTCCCATTGTCATCTGCAGAGCCTCGAGCCCGACGAGCGCGAGCCGGCGCTCGATGCCGCGCGTGCGCGGGGTGTGGGCGGCTTCCTGATCCCCGCCATCGTGCTCGACGACGCCGAGCTGTTGCTCGAGCTGTGTCATCGCCACGACGACGTCTGGTGCGCGCTCGGCTGCCATCCGCATTCCGCCGACCGCTGGCGGCCCGAGGACCTCGCGCGTCTCGAGACACTGGCGCGCGACCCGAACGTGGTGGCGATCGGCGAGTGCGGCCTCGATTTCTACTACGACAACTCGCCGCGGGACGTCCAGGAGCGCGTGATGCGCCAGCAGTGGGAGCTCGCCGTCGAGCTCGGCCTGCCGGTGATCGTCCACAACCGCGACTCGAACGACACGATGCTCGAGGTCTTTCGCGATCCGGCGTTCGACGACCTGGTGGCCGACTTCCACTCGTTCGCCGGCGGGCTGGCGATGGCCGAGGAAGTGCTCGAGCGCGGTGCCTATCTCGGCTTCTCGGGCATGGTCACCTTCAAGCGCGCCGACAACGTGCGCGAAGTCCTCCCGATCACCCCGCCCGAGCGCCTCCTGGTCGAGACCGACACGCCCTACCTCGCCCCCGTCCCGCACCGCGGCAAGCCGAACCGCCCGGCCTACGTCGTCGACATCCTCGAGCGCGTCGCCGCCGAGATCGGCCGTGATGCCCGAACCACCGCCGAGCTCACCACAGCGAACTTCTTCCGCCTCTTCCCCCGCGCCGCCGAGGCCTAGTCAACTCGCGCGAGGCCCGGCCAGCTTGCGCGGTGTAGACTCGGGCGATCCGGAGCCTCTTCGGACCGATTCCTCGAGGAGACGAAATGGCGGAGACAGTCGAAGGACAGTTCATCGAAGGCCGGGTGGAGCTCGACGAAGAGCCCAAGGTACGGTCGGCGCGCGTCCTGGTGACGTTTCTTCCCGAGTCGGCTCCGGCGGAACGCAAAGCGAGAGTCGAGCACCTGTTCGACGCATGGGAGCGAGATCCCCTGCCTCCCGAGGAGCGCGATATTCTGGAGACCTTCGACTCCTTTCAAGAACAGCACCCGCTGGTCCTGTCAAAAGCGTTCGACGACTCGTGAAGTGGTTGCTCGACAGCAACATCGTCTCCTACCTCTTGCGGGGAGACGAGAGTGTTCGGCTCGCGTACCTCGAATCAGTTCAGAACGGTGACGACTTTTTTCTTTCCGATGTCGTCGACTACGAGCTGAGGCGGTACTTGCTTCTCAAGAACGCGACGCGGCAGCTAAGGCGACTCGAGGAATTGACCGAGGCCTGGATTCCAGTCGTCCTATCGAGTGCTGATTGGATCGAGGCGGCTCGTTCTTGGGCTCGTCTTCATCGGATCGGCCGATCGATCGACGATCGCGACCTGCTGATCGGAGTCTCGGCGCAGAAAGTTGCGGCGACGTTGGTGACCGCGAACACGCGGCACTTCGAGCCTCTGGAGCTGCCTTTGCAGAACTGGAGACACGAGTAGCCGGCGACGCCCCTCTCAGGTGTTGAAGCCGCGCAGGACGCTGCGCTTGTTGGACCAGGCGGCGCGGGCGGCGACGAGGTCGCGGTGGGTGAGGGAGAGCTCGTCGACGATCAGGCGGATTTGCGTCTCCTCGGCGCCGGAGATCTCGCCGTCGGCGGCGGCGACCGCGAAGAGGCAGTCGAGGACGCGTCGGCGTTCCTCGACGCTGGAGATAGAGCGCAGCTCGCGCGCCACCTGGAAGTTCTCGGTGCCGCCGAATAGGCGCGCCTGGGCCTTGGCGATCTCGACCGCGAGGGCGGCCTGCTCCGGCGGCAGGTCGCCCATCTCGGTCACGATGCGCTCCATCGTGGCCGTCTCGTCGTCGTCGATTTCGAGATCGGCGTGCGCGACGCGGCCGAGCAGGAAAGCGAAAGCGGCGAGGAAACGCGCATGCTGCGGCTCGAGCGCCTCGAGCTCGCGCGCGATGCGTCGTACCGTCGCGGTGTCGCCGGCATGCTCGGCGGTCTCGGTGGTGTCGCCCAGACCGAGCAGTGAGAGGAGAGAGCGCACCATCGTCGCGTCCTCAGGCCGCCTTGCCGCGGCTCGCGATCACGTCGACTCCGGGTTCAAGATCATCGTCATCTGCCGGCCCTCGAGGCGCGAGCGCGATTCGACGGACGCGATGTCGCGCGTCTCTTCGATCACCTGATCCAGGATCTGCTGGCCGAGCTCCGGGCGCCGCAGCTGGCGATAGCGGAAGAAGACGGTGACCTTGACCTTCTTGCCCTTGCTCAGGAAGCGCTTGGCGCGGTTCAGCTTGATGTCGAAGTCGTGATCGTCGATCGTCGGCCGGAACTTGACTTCCTTGACCTCGATCGTCGTCGCGCGTTTCTTGGCCTCTTTCGCCTTCTTCTCGCGCTCGAACTTCGCCTTGCCCCAGTCCATGATCTTGACCACGGGCGGATCCGCGTTCGGTCCGACTTCGACCAGGTCGAGACCGACGTCCTTGGCGCGCTTGCGTGCATCCTCGATGGGCACGATGCCGACCTGCTCGCCGTCGTGGCCGATCAGGCGGACGGGACTCTTGCGAATGCGGTGATTGATGCGAGGGTCGTTGGAGTTCGGCCGTACGGGACGGCGCATCGGTCTACGAATGGGGACCTCCCGGAGCGTCGACTCGCTGTCGGCTCCTGAGTTCGATGGCGGTGGCGGCGACACGCGCAGCACCGCCGGCCGCCGAAGCGGCCGGTCGGTCAGCGTGTTGCATGCGGTTTCGGAGTCCGCGCGAGCGCAGTGGTGAACGCTCGCTGCGGGACTTCGCGAAGAGGTGAGATGCACGAGGGCATGGCGGGCATCCGGGAGGAGCCTCGCCAGGCGACGGCCGACCCGGCAAGCGGAAGTGCCGAGGGCGCGGCGGTTCGGTGATCGTCTCGCGGACGAGGGTCGTGCATGAGCCCGCGGAGTATAGCAGAAAAGACAATCTGCCGATTCAACTGCCGGCGTCCTCCCCGGCCGTCGGGCCGAGGTGCTCCTCGAAGAGCGCGAGAATGCGCCGATACTCGTCGAGCCAGCTCGACGGGCGGCGGAAGCCGTGCGGTTCCACCGGGTAGATCGCGACCTCCCAATCCTCTTTCTCGAGCTCGATCAGCCGCTGCGCCAGCCGGACGGTGTCCTGGAAGAAGACGTTGTCGTCGAGCATCGGCGCAGCGATCAGCAGCGGCGCGTCGAGGCCGGCGGCGAACTCGATCGGCGAGCTGCGCGCATAGGCCTCGGGATCGATCGAGGGCGTGTTGAGGATGTTCGACGTGTACGGGTGGTTGTAGTGCGCCCAGTCGGTGACGGGGCGAAGCGCGGCGCCGCAGGCGAAGAGCTCGGGGCGGTCGAAGAGCGCCATCAGCGCCAAGAAGCCGCCGTACGATCCGCCGTAGACGCCGACGCGTCGGGAGTCGACGCCGTGCTCGGCGGCGAGCCAGGCGACGCCGTCTTCGAGGTCCTCGAGCTCGGGCGAGCCCATGTGTCGGTAAATCGCCGTCCGCCAGTCGGCGCCGTAGTTGGCCGAGCCGCGATAGTCCATGTCGAGCACGGCGTAGCCGCGGGCGGCGAGCAGACTGTGGAACATGAACTCACGGAAGTACGTCGACCAGCCGGCGTGGGCGTTCTGCAGGTAGCCGGCGCCGTGGACGAAGAGGACGGCCGGAATCGAGCCGCTGGCGGCGCGCAGGCGCTCGGCGTCGCGTGGCGGGTAGTAGCGCGACCAGATCGGGCGTTCATGGTGGCTCGACGGAACGCCGACGATGTGCGGCTCGACCCAGTCGACGGCGGTGAAGGCGTCGCTGACGGTCTCGGTGAGACGTCGCGCGTCGGCGCCCGGGCGCGCGTCCTGGACGAAGAGCTCGGGTGGGCGCGTGGTGGTTGAGTGCAGGAAGAGCAGGCGCGCGCCGTCGGGGGCGAGGCGGAACGAGTCGATGCGCCCCGCGAGGTCACTGACGCGCTCGGGCGGCTCCGTCAAGGCACCGGTGGCGACGCGGTAGATGTCGAAGCGGAAGGGGGCGTCGAGGGTGTTGGCGCGGTAGTAGATCCAGGCGCCGTCGGGCGACGCGGTGGGGCTCGACACCACTCCCCGGTCGTCGCTCAAGCGGCGGGTCGCGCCGCGCGCCGGGTCGTGGAGAAAGAGTTGCGATCGGTCGCTCGTTTCCGAGAGGAAAAAGAGCCGACCGTCGGGTAAGAAGCCGAGCTCGTTGAAGTACCAGTTGATCCAGCCCTCGGCGAACCGAAGGTGGTTGACCACGTGCAGCGTGCCGTCCGGCTCGAGCAGCACGATCCAACGGTCCTTGTTGTCGCGGCTGTGGATCGAGACCGCGGCGAAGCGACCGTCGGGGCTCCAGACGATCGGGTCTTCGATCTCGATCGGTCGAGCCGGGGTCTCGGAGTCGGAGGCGGCAGCCTCGTCTCGATCGTCCTCGACTTGGTTGCTCTCGCTGTCCTCCGACTCGGCTTCCGCCCGCTCGCGCTCGGCCGCGGCGCGGCGCAAAGCGGCGAGGGGATCGTCATCGCGCTCCGGCAGGTTCGACAGGTCGACGTCGACAAGCCTGCCGGTCGACGGGTCGATGACGGCGAGGCGATGGCTCCAGTCTCCCGGTGTGCCGACCTTGGCGCGCACCTCGCGCGCCTCGACATAGCCGTCCTCGGTCACCCAGACCGGCATGGTGTCGGCCTGGCCCTCGTCCCGCTCGGCGTCGGCGAGAGCCAGTGCCAGAGAGTCACCCCGCGGCGACAGCGCGGCGTAGACGATCTCGGTGTCGTCGCCGAGGTAGATCGGGGGCGGCGTGCGGGTCGGGTCGGCGCGTCGACGGGTCGCGTCGACCTCGCGCGTCGCGTGGCGTCGGGTGCGGTCCTCGCGCACGACATCGAACAGACGCTCTTGCTGTCGCTCGAGAAACGTATCGAGGGCTTCGTCGTCGGCCGGGTCGTCGGCGAGACGCAGGTCGAACGGCTGACTCTCGAGTCCGTGCTCGAGATCGCGAACGAAGTGCGTCGCTCCGCGTCGAAATCCGACGGCCTGGTCACCGACGAGGAAGAACGGGTCGGCCTCGACGTCGGGTGTGCGGGTCAGCTGCCGCACGGCGCCGCTTTCGAGGTCCTTGACGAAGAGGTCGCCGGCGCGCAGAAAGGCGAGCCGACGACGGTCGTGAGACAGCGCTCCGGCAGGCTCGACCGCGCCGCGCGCTGCGTCGTCGACCGCCGTCGCGTCACCGTCGGTCGGGTCGACGCGGACCAGGTCGCGGACTCCGTCGGTCCAACGCTCGACCTCGTAGTAGATCCATCGCCCGTCGGCCGACCAGTAGGGATCTTGGGGGAGAGGGCCGAGCCAGGACGGATCGGCCATCAGCTGCTTCAGGTCGGGAATCTCTCCCGACGGGGCGACCGCGAGATCCGCCGCCTGCGTCGCGATCGGCGCGGCGACGAGCGCGGCGAGCAGTGCCGACGCTGCCGTGAAGAGGGCCAGAGCGCGTGACTCTGGCCTCGTCGTCACGCCGGGCTCCGCACGCTGCGCAGCATGGCGAGGAAGTCGTCCTGCGCTGCCGCGAGCGTCGCGTCGGGGCCGGTCGCCTTGAAGAACCACGGTCCCTGCGGCCCCTCGACGATGCCGCCGAGGAGGCGCGAGCCCGGCTGCGGCTCGGTCGGGCCGACGCCCATCGTGCTCGGCTGCAGCGTTCCCTGGACCACGACCCAAGTGACGGTGAAGCCGTCGACGGCGAATTGGTCGCGCTGCGGCGCTGCGGTCGCCTCCATCTGGCCGATCCAGCGGTCGAGGTTCGCCTCGACGCCGCCGCCGCCGCCCGGGCCGAAGTAGAAGACGGTGAGCTGTCCCTCCCCGGCGTCGCCCGGAATGATGGCCTGCGCCAGGCGCATCGTCGAGCTCGGCGGCTCGGAGCGCCACGCGCCGGGCAAGTTGAAGATGGCGCCCGGGGCCTTGATCTCGGCGCCGTCGGCGGCGCCCGCCGGCTGGCTCGATCGCGAGGTCAAGGGCGCGGGCGCGCCGGACGGCGCGGTGGTCGGCTCGGCCGACGCCGCAGGAGTGCCCTGGTCGGCGGCTTCGGCGGGCGCGGGAGCGTCCTGGGCGCAGGCGACGCCGAGGAGCGACACGGCGGCGACGAGGCCGATCCCGACGATCGAGGGACGGCGGACGGTCGGGCGGGCGAAGGGGAGGGCGATCAGCGAAAGGAGCGCGCTGCGCTTCATGGTGGCGGTCTCCTGGGCGGGCTCGTTGGTGCGGGCGAGAGGTCGGAGGGCGGCTCGATCCTCGGACGGACCTAGCCGCCGGAACGGCGCGACGTTACCATGTCCACGTCGCCGGGCGCGGTGCCGATGACGGCGACACAACCCCCGAAGGGACGGAGAGAATGCCAATGCCGAACTATACGAAGCTCGAGTCCGTGGAGGATCTCGACGCGGCCTTCCGGACGGCCGACGAAGCGACCGTCGTGGTCTTCAAGCACAGCCTCACCTGCCCGGTCTCGACCGAGGCGCTGCGCGAGTTCGATCGCTATCTCGAGAGTGGCGACGAGGCGACCCGCTACTACTTGATCGAGATCCAGCGCCAGCGTGGATTGTCCAACGACGTCGCGGCGCGTACCGGAGTGCGGCACGAATCACCGCAGGCGCTGGTGCTGCGGGGTGGCGAGGTGGTGTGGCACGCCAGCCACTGGAAGATCACCAAGGCCTCGCTCGCCGACGCGCTCGCCGCCTGACGCGTCGGCTGCGCCGGAGCGGGCGAGCCTCAGGGCCGCAGGCCCCAGCGCGACAGGCGTTGATTCGCCGCGCCGAGGTGCTGCTGCGCCGCCGCCCAATGGGCGTCGATCTCGCGCCAGCGCGCCGCATTGCACTGCGTGGCCAGGCCCCGTAGCTCGATGAAGGCGCGGTGCAGAGGCGCTCGCACCTTCTCGTCCGGCGCGGAGAACACTTGGTCGTTCTGGAGCAGCGTGGCCACGGCGCTGGCGAGCTCACGGCACGAAGTGCCGATGCCGCGCGAGTCCTGCTCGCGCCGTGCCTTGAGGTAGGCGGCCAGGGCCGCCTTGGTCGGCGCGACAGACGGGGCGTACGTGTCGCGGTGCCAGACTTGCATCAGCTCACGCATGGTCGGCGCCTGCGGCTTCGGGCGCCGGCTCTCGAGGTAGCGCAGATACTCACCTTCGGCGTCGATGCCGGCGAGCTCGATCGCGAGCAGGTACGGCTCGAGCGCTTCGGCGAGGGCCGCGTCAGGGACGACAAGTAGGCGGCCCAGCTCCTGCTCTTCCCGTTCGATGCGGTCGAGGCTGGTGGCGACGGCGTCGCGGAATCCGTCGCGCGGCGCCGTCGGCAGCGCCACGGTGTCGCAGAGCGTGCGCGTCAGCTCAGCGAGCCGCTCGAGCGATGCGGCCGTTTCTCCGCCGCGCTCGGAGCGCGCGTCGGGCAGGAAGCGATCCACCAGGTCGGCGGTCGAGCGCGCGGCGGTGAGCTCGGAGAGCTTGCGTTCCAGCACCATGTCGCGAACGATCCGTTCTTGCGTTTCTTCGCTACCGTCGAGGCCGGTCCAGCGCTGGAGCACGCTGCCGGCGATGCCGTCGCAGATGTCGCGCTGGTGATGTAGCAAGGCGAGGACGGTGGGTGCGTAGTCGCCGTCGGCCGGGTCGTCGACCTTCGGTGTCGCGGCACCAGCTGTGGCGACGAGCGGTCCTGCGAGCAGGCCGAGGAGCAGGAGGGCGGAACGAGCGGGCGAGAGGAAACTCATCGTTGTGGAGTATACCAAGACTCTCCTCGCCGAGTTTCGGTCGAAGCGCCCCAGATCGTGCTAGAGTACCAGCGCCTTGCGGGTTTTCCCTGCGGGTTTCGTCGCGACAACGGATCGAGCCCCGTCCGGCCGTCCGTCGTTCCCCCGCGATTCTTCACTTTGTGTCTTCGCTGCATGGGACCACTGCTCGACGCTTTCGATCGCTGGCGCCGCGACCAGCCGGCACGCCCGGCCCTCTGGTCGCGCGGCGAAGGCCGCCGCCTCGATTTCGCCGCTCTCGATGCCGAAGTCGAGACCTGGCGCCGTCGACTGACGGCGGGGGCCTTCGACCTCGGGCCGCATCGTCCAGTCGCCCTGGCGCTCGCCAACCGCGTGGCGCAGCCGGCGCTGGTGCTCGCGCTCTGGCGGCTAGGGGTGCCGGTGGTCTCGGTGGACGCGGCGGCGCCCGGAGTCGATCGCGTGGCTCTGTGCCGGCGGCTCGGCGTCACGCGGCTGTTGCATGTGCCGCGGCCCGTGCCGATGAGCTCTGAGTCTGAGGCGCTGCCGAGCACACCGCTCGGCGACGACATCGTGCTGCATGCGATCGACCAGCACGCCGACGGCTCGCCGCTCGAGCCGGTGCGTCCTCCCGACGGCACGGTGCTGGTGAAGCTCACGTCTGGGTCCACGGGCGTTCCAGGGGGTGCCTGCTATGACGCGGCGTCGCTGCATGCGGGCATCACACAGATCGCGGTCGGCATGGAGATCGGCGACGACGATCGCGTGCTGATTCTGCTGCCGCTGTCTCATTCCTACGGCTTTGACAACGGCGTCTTGTCGCTCGTGGTCGTCGGCACTCCGCTGGTGCTGCAGCCTGACTGCTATCCCCGCCAGGTGCTGCGTGCCGCGGCCGAGAGCGACGCCACCGTCGTGCCGCTGGTGCCGCCGCTGGTGCGGTCGCTCGGCGGCGTCGCCTGGCCGGACCATCGGCTGCGCCGCATGCTGTGCGCGGGCGGCATGCTGCACGCGGATGCGGCGGCGTCTCTGCATGCCGCCGCTGGGGTGCCGGTGCACGATTTCTACGGTTCGAGTGAGACTGGCGGGATCTGCTTCGAGAGCGCTCCGGACGAGGCCGCGGCCGCCGGCACGGTCGGGCGCCCGCTGCCCGGAGTCGACGTGAGTCTCGACGACGAGGGGCGAGTCGTCGTCGACTCGGCGGCCAACCGCATCGCCGCCTGGCGCGAACCAGCGCGCCGCGACGACCGGCGCGTGCGCACCGGAGATCTTGGTGCCTTCACGCCCGAGGGGCGGCTTCGCCTGGTCGGACGCAGCGCCGACATTCTCAACATCGGCTGTCGCAAGGTACCGGCCGCGCATGTCGAGCGTGCGCTGCGTGGCCTCGACGGTGTGCGCGAGGCGGCGGTCGTCGGCGTCCCCGATCCGATGCGCGGTGATCGCGTCGTCGCGTTTCTGGTCGCCGACCGTTGGCCGATCGACGTGCGCGGGCTGGGTACCGGTCTGGCACCGCGCGAAGTGCATCGAGTCGATGCGCTGCCGTTCACCCAGCGCGGCAAGCTCGATCGTGCGGCCTTGCGCCGGCGTGTCGCCGGGGTCGTCGACGCCACGGTGTGACGATTGCGATGTCTGCGATGATCGCGAGGACACCGACGACATCGCGTGCTCTCGACGTAGAGTAAGGCGTGCGCGCCTCGAATCTCACTCCGCTGCTGCTCCTCGTCGGCCTGCTCGCCTTCGGTGTCGCCGGCCTGTCGATCGTCGACACGCTGATGCCGCGGCCTTTCGACGGTGTCGCCTTGGCTCAGGGTAGCGACAAGAATCTGCACGTCGAGGCCGTGGTTCCGGGGTCGGGAGCGCAGCGCGCGGGACTGCGGAGCGGCGACCAGATCGTCGGCGTGGCGCGTGTGATGGTGCGCGACCCGGGCGAGATCGCGCGGGCGCTCAACGACTACCGCATCGGCGATCGCGTGCTCTACCTGGTGCGGCGCGGAGAACGGCTGCAAGAGATCGAGATCGAGCTCGGACGCCGACGGATCGGCGACGGCACCTACGTCTACACCTCGGCGCTCGGCTTCGCCTTCTTTTTTCTCGGCCTCTTTGTGCTCATCCGGCAGCCGTCCCTGGTCACGAGTCAAGTCTTCTTCTTGCTCTCGTCTCTGTTCATGCTGTTTCTGGTCTGTCGGATGCGGACGGCCTCGTACTCCGGCATCGACACGCTGATCCTGGCGATCGGCACCGGCGCCTTTCTCATGCTGCCGCCGGCGTTCCTGCACTTTTATTTGCTCTTCCCGCGGCCGGCGTGGCTGCGCGAACAGCGAGAGAAACGACGTCTGCACGCCATCGTCTGGCTCTTCGGGCGCGGCTGGTGGCTGCTGTACCTTCTGCCGATCGCGATCTTCGCCGTCGCCTGGCTGGCACTCAGCGACACTCGCATCCAAGACGACTGGCTCTCCGGCGCGCCGTTGGTGAGCTGGTGGCTGCTCGCGCTCTGCCTGGTCCTCGGCCTGCTCGCGTTGCGTGCCAACGCACGCCGCGGCTCGAGCACCCGCGAGCGCCGCGGCGCCATGCTCGTCTTCCTCGGCTCGGTCTTCGGCCTGCTGCCGTTCTCGGCCTTCAGCCTGCTGGCGCCGGCGTCGCGCCAGACGACGGCATTCTTGCTCTTCGGCCTGGTACCGCTGGTGCTGCTGCCGCTGAGCTTCACCTACGCGATCGTTCGCTTCCAGCTGCTCGACATTCGAGTGATCCTGCGGCGCAGCCTGCTCTACACGGTGACTACGGCGTTCGTCACAGGTCTCTATGCCGGCGGCATCGCGATGTTCAACGCGCTGTTTCGCGACTCCGAGCTGGCCCAGTCGGTCTACTTCCCGGTGGTACTGGCTCTCGCCATCGTTCTGCTCTTCGACCCGGTCCGGCGGCGGGTGCAGCGATTGATCGACCGGTCGTTCTTCGCCGGACGCTCGCGGCTCGAGAACGCGCTCGCCGAGCTCGGAGACGCGATGGCGGCGCAGGTCGACCTGGAAGCTGCGGTGCGCGACCTCATCGGTCGTCTGCCGCAGATCCTGGGCTGTGACTTCGTCGCGCTCTACGTCGCGCGTGGTGATCGCCTCGAACGGCGCGCCGGGCCGGCGACGCTCCCCAAGTCGATGCCGGTGCTCGCCGAGCTGCGCCGCTACCTGCGCCGCCGGCGCGGACCGACCCGCGTCGACCAGCTCGGGGCACTGCCGCTGCGCTCGCCCGAAGTGGCGCAGCTGGTCGACCAGCTGGCGGCGCACGAGGTCGAGGCGGTCTCCGACCTGTCGTCGCGCCGCCGCTACCTCGGCATGTTGCTCTTTGCGCAGCGCGACGACTCGGCGCCGCTCGAGGGCGAGGAGCAGGAGCTGCTGGCGCGCCTGCTCGACCAGGCGTCGGTGGCGCTCGAGACCGGCCTGCTCCTCGAGGACCGGACTCGGCAGGCGGAGCTCGAGCGCGAGATGGAGATCGCCGCCACCATCCAGGCGCGGCTGTTGCCGTCGGCGCTGCACTTCGCCGACGGCTGGCGGGTTGGTGCCGCCTGTCGACCGGCGCGGATCGTCGGCGGCGACTTCTTCGCCCAGCTGCCGGCACGCCACGGCGACTCGGCGTTGGTCTACGGCGACGTCGCGGGCAAGTCGGTGTCGGCGGCGCTGGTGATGATGGCCGCGCACGAGGCCCTGTGTACACTGTCGATGGCGATCGACGATGTCGAGCCGGCGCGCCTCTTCGACCTCACCAACCGGCGCATTTACGAGGTCGGCAAGCGCAGCTTCGTCGCCCTCGGCTACTTCAGTGTGGCCGAGGACGGTGTTTCGTTGCGCTATCTGGTCGCCGGCCAGCCGGCGCCTCTGCTGCGGCGCGTCGACGGCACGGTGGAGGAGCTTCCCCTGGCGGCCTCGCGGCTGCCGGTTGGTGCCCTCGCCCGCAGTCGGTACGAGGAGCTCACGGTCGCCCTCGCGCCGGGGGAGGTGGTTCTCGGATATAGCGACGGAGTCACCGAGGCGCGCTCGGCGAGCGGCGAGTTCTTCGGCGACCAGCGTCTGCGCGATGTCGTCGGCACGACGGCGACCGACGATCCCGAGGAGCTGGTGCGGCAGGTGATGAACGCGATCAACGCGTTCACCCGTCGCGATGAGCTCTACGACGATGTGACGCTGGTCGCCCTGGCGCGCGCCGCGGCCCCTGAGGAGTCGCTCGAACCTTCGGCCTCCGAGTCCGTATCCTCCGAGGCCCGATTGCCCGAGACTGAGTTGCCCGAGACTGAGTTGCCCGAGACTGAGTTGCCCGAGACTGAGTTATCCGAGACCGTATCGTCAGCAGGCCGAGACCATCGATCCGCCGATCGAGCGGCGGCAGAGAAGGGAGAGGTGAGATGAAGATCTTGCGCTGGCTCGCCGCGCTCGCGGTCCTCACCGCCATGCTCACCGTGATCGTTTGGTTGACGTTCACCCGCTGGCGGGCCGAGGAGCCCGAGTGGACCAGCCGCTCCGGGGAGGCTCTCGACGAGCTGCAGCTCGGCATCGAGGACTTCAGTCGCCGCTACTGGACCGATGCCTTTCAGCACTTCGAACGCGCGGTCGAGCTCGATCCGGAACAGGCGGGGAGCCTGCTTCACCTGTACTGGATGAGTGATGGCCACGACGACGAGGCGGCCGCTAGCCTGATGCAGCGGCTGCTCGAGCTCGACGATGCGCGGCTGAATGCCCGCGAACAGTTCCTGGTCGCCTATCACCACGCGCGCAGCGAGGGCGACGAGGCGACGGCCGCGGAACGCTTGGCGACGTTCCGCCTGGAGCATCCCGACGACTTCTATGGCCTGTTGACCGAGTGCAATGTCGTCTACCGCAACGAACAGTGGCGAGCAGCCGAGGCGTGCTACCGGCGAGTCCTCGAGACGTTTCCGAATTGGGGTGAGGCGTACGACGTGCTCGGCTTCATCGCCATGGCGCAGGGGCGATTCGACGAGGCCGAGGAGTCGTTTCGCGCCTATCGATTCGTCGCCCCCGACATGGCGACCCCGTACTCGTCGCTCGGTCAGCTGCAGATTCTGCTCGGCGCGTACGACGAGGCGCAGAAGACTCTGCTCCAGGCGCTGCGCATCAAGAGTGACTATTGCGAGGCGATGATCCACCTTGCCCGCCTCTACACTCTCTCCGATGCCGCGGGCGATGCGCTCGAGGTGGTCGATCGGCTCGATGCCGAGCCGGCGTGTAGCTGGTACCAAGAGATGGGCATCGTCTGTAGTACGCGGGCGATGGTGATGCACTGGTCGGGGCGCGACGAGCGCGCGCAGGAGATTCTCGATGGGGGCTGTTTCGAGCGACGGGAGGGCTTCGACCTGACAGCGCATCGGCTGGCGGTGCTCGGCGGCGACCTCGAGCGCGCCTTCGCGATCGAGGACATCGTGCGCCAGCGTGCCGCGGCGACGGGGGAGAGCGAGAACGACTCGCTCGACGAGAACGGAGCATTGTTGGCGCACCTACAGGGCGTACGCCAGCTCGCTACCGACGACCTGCCGGCGGCGATCGAGAGCTTTCGCCTCGCCGACGATCGACTCGGCTACTGGAATCTCCGCCTCGGCACGCTCAAGACCTTCAATCGTCTGCACCTGGCCGAGGCTTTGGCGCGAGCAGGGCGCACTGCCGAGGCCCGCGCGGTCTACCGTCAGATCGAAGCGGTCAATCCGCGCTTCGCCCGCGACGCCCACCTCCCGGGCTTCGAAACCCACCTCGGCCGGCTCTGAGTCGACCGTCTGTCCAAGCGTCACCCTGTCAACAGGCCATCGACTGCCCGGGCGGCCGCCTCGGTGCCACCCGCGAGCGGCGGACGCGTCGGAATCTCGAGCAGCTCGAGCGCCGCCTCGAGCCAGCGCGCGTCGGCGGCCTCGAGAATCTCTGGGTCGATGCGCTGCGTCGCCAAGTGCTCGCGAGCCCATGCCTCGAGCACGGCGCTCTCTCGAAATGCCGGCCGCGGGACGTAGCCGAAGCGGGTGCCGCAGTGGGCAATCTCGGCGATGGTGGAGTACCCGAGCTTGGCGCACACCGCGTCGGCGGCGGCGACCAGGTCGGGGTGCTCGAACTCCGAGCGGTGGGGCAGGAGGACGGCGCCACCGCGGTGGCCGAGCTCGATGGTCGTCGGCGTGTCGGCGGCGCCGGCGATCACCAGCCAGCGTCGTCGGCCGTTCGGCCCTGAAGCGGTCAATGCTTGCGCCAGCGGCTCGCGCAGGGCGCCGAACTCCCACGGCACACCACCCATCGTCACCAGGACCAGGCCGTCGTCGGAGCCCAGGCCGAGGCGCTCGCGGGTCCGGGCGCCCCCGTGCCGCGGCGTCCGGGCGATCGGCCCGACCTGTAGGGCGCTTGTCCGATGCTCGCAGGCCGGCGCCGTCTGGAGGTAGAGGTCGGCGAGCTCGATCACCGGATCGAGGCGATCGGCCCAGCGCTCGAGGCGCTCGTCGCCGGTGCCGCGATAGATCCATGGCCAGGTGAAGCTCTCGAGCAGCACCGAGGGGAGCCCGGCACGGTGCGCGGCGAGCAGGCCGGCCGGTGCGATGTCGCAGAACACGAGGTCGCAGCCGACCCGCTCGAGCAGCGCCGTCCAGTGGGCGAGGCGGGCCCCGTCGAACGGGTCGAAGCGCTCGAGCGCCGCCACGCTGGCGTCGAGATCTTCGCGCAGAGCCGTGCGCTGCACGAGACCGACGTCGGTCACTTCGTCGTGGTGAGTGAACGGCTCGAGGCCGCTTTGGACGAAGAACCATCGAGGCACCGAGCTGACCACGTGCAGGTCGAGTGCCGGGAGACCGCGATCCGCGCGCTGTCGGCGGACGGCGACGAGCAAGGCCGCGGTGCGCGCCGCATGGCCGAAGCCGTGCGGCGTGACGAAGGCGACGAGGCTGGTCAGGGTGCCAGCCGCTCGCGCCGCCAAGAGCCGTCGTCCACGCGGCTGTAGACGAAGCGATCGTGGAGTCGACTCCGACGTCCTTGCCATAGCTCGAGCCGCTCGAGGCCGATACGGTAGCCACCCCAGCTCTGCGGCATGTCGACCTGGCGATCCTCGAAGCGTTCGGTGGCGGTGCGTAGCGCGGTCTCGAGCGTTTCGCGATCTGGGAGCACGCGACTTTGCGGCGAGGCGACGGCGCCGAGCTGGCTGGCGCGCGGACGGCTGTGGAAATACGTTTCCGACTCGTCGCGCTCGACGCGCGTGACGCCTCCGGAGACGCGCACCTGCCGCTGCAGGGTCGGCCACCAGAACGTGCCGGCGGCTCGCGGGGTCTGCTCCAGGTCGCGCCCCTTGTTGCTCTCGTAGTTGGTGAAGAAGCGCAGTCCGCGCTGGTCGAAGCCTTTGAGCAACACGACGCGGACGTTGGGAAGGCCTTCGGGCGTCACGGTGGCGAGAGCGAAGGCGTTGGGCTCCGGCTCGCCGATCTCGATCGCGTCGTGCAGCCAGGCGCCGAACTGCACCAGCGGATCGTCGTCGAGGTCGCTGCGGTGCAGCACGTCGCGGTCGTAGTCGACGCGGAGGTTGCGAGTCTCGGGAGTGTCGGCCATGGTCAGGTCTCGGAACGACGGATCGTCAAGAGGACAGTACGTCAAGAGGGCAGAGGGAAAGGCAGAAGCTCAGGAGTGCGATGTCCTCGAGGCGGCGGAGACCGGCCGGCGCCCGGCCGCTGGGGCGAGACGCGCAGAGGTCTCGGTGGTCGTCCGCTCGCGGGCCGGCTCGGCGAGCGCGCAGACGACGGTGAGGATCAACGAGAGCCAGAGTAGGTCGGCGAGCAACAGATGCACCAATTGCATCCACACCGGCGCCAGCAGCAACACGTTGATGCCGCCGGCCGCCAGCTGGATCAACACGAGCAGATTCAACCGGTTGGCCCAGCGCCGCGTCGTCGCGGACGGCTTTGTCTTGCGCACGGCGGAGACCAGCATCAAGAGCAAAAAGCCGCCGCCGACGGCCAGAAAGGGGTGCAACACGCGCAGCTGGATCAGCACGTGCGACGAAGCCGAGAGGTCTTGGCGCAACGCGTCGCCGAGCGAGGTCGCGGGGAACAGCGTGTCGCCGAGCGCAGCGACGGCGCCCGAGATGCCGATCAGGATCGTGGCGGCGATCGAGATCCCCGCCAGGCGTGCGATCCGTCGGTCGAAGGGACGGACCGGCGCCGCGCCGCCGCCCGCCCACCAAGCGGTGAGCGTGATGGCCGCGAGCAGGAAGAACGTGTTCATGAGATGCGTCGCCATGAACATGGCGCGCGCCGCCGACGCGTTGTCGGCGACCAGCTCGAAGAGCACTAGCCCGGCTCCGATGCCGGCCTCGAGGAGCATCAGCACGAGCGTCACCCAGGCGACCTTGCGCAGGCGGTGCCCGGGCGGTACGACCCGTCGCGCCAGGAACGGCAGGGCCACCACCAGCAGCAGGGCGATGCCGCTGGTCACGCGGTGCGAGTACTCGATCATCGTTTCGACGCTGGGGGCGCGCGGTACCACCTCGCCGTTGCACAACGGCCAATGACTGCCGCAGCCTGCCCCCGAGCCGGTGGCCCGGACGTAGGCGCCCCACAGCACGACGCCGAGGTTGTAGACGAGGACTCCCCAGGTGAAGCGGGCAAAGGCGAGACGGCTCATGGCCGAGACTCTATCGGGCGTCACCGAGGGCGGCAAGCGACTCGGGCGACTTACCGGCCGGGGTGGTCCGCGCCCGGTGCATGGTGTAGCATCCTGCGGCACCGTCGTCCGCGACGCCGAGAAGCTTTGGGTCGCGGTGGGCGCGGTGCCGAACGGTCTTCTCTCAATTTGCATCCTGTCGAGCCGGACTGACGACGTGAGCATCAACGGTGTCCTCGAAGACCTGCCTCTTGCCGATGTGCTGCAGTTCGTGCACCTCGGCCAGCGGACGGGCACGCTCTACATGTGGCGGCGCGACGACGATCAGCGCGCCGAGATCGGGTTTCACGACGGCAAGATCGTGTCGGCGTGGACCCCCGGGCACCAACGCCTCGGTGATTTGTTGGTCGATGCCGATTTGCTCACGGCGGGCGATCTGGAGCAGGCGCTCGAGACCCAGCGCACCAGCGGTGGACGCTCGTTGGGACAGATCCTGCTCGAGCGTGCGCTGGTCACCCACGCCGACATCCACCGGGTGATCCGCGACCAGGTCGAGGGGACGATTTTCGACCTGGTCACCTGGCGCCACGGCGAGTTCCATTTCGAGGTCGACGAGCTTCACCCGGTCGACGAGTTCTCGCTCGCGCCGGGCGAAGTGCTGGACGATCTCGACCTCAACACGCAGATGCTGCTGCTCGAGGCGACGCGCATCTTCGACGAGCGCAATCGCGAAACGGGACCGGTGGAGCAGCCGGCGGGCGACCTCGATCAGCGACTCGAGCGGGCCGGCCTCAGCGGCCGCCGCGAGGGGGCTCCCGAGCACGCGGACGCCCTCCGGCGCGACGGCGCCGCGCGTCGGCGCCGCGGCTTCGAGCGTGCGCGGGGCGGCGAGGCGACCGACGATGCCGGGCCCGAGGCGGTACGCTGCCAGGTCGTCACCGAGGATCCCGAGGTCGTCGGCGCGCTGCGTGAATGCCTTCCCGACGCCCTGATCAAAGTCGTCGCGGTGCGCATGCGCGAGGCCGGCACGCGTCTTCCCGGCGAGTCGCAGTCACCGATCGTCGTGCTCGACCTGCGGCACCACCGCGGGGGCGAGATCGCCAGCCTGGCGCGCACCCGACCGACCGCGCCGGTGATCGCGCTGGTCGACGGCGACGCCGACGACGTGCGCGAGCGCGCCGCTGCGGCCCGCCAGGCGGGCGCCACGTCGGTGCTCGAGGTCGGCGATCCGACGCTTGCCGACTGTGTGCGCAACCTGGTGCGCGTGTTCAGCCACCCGCAGCCGCAAGGCACCTTCGGCTATGCCGGCCGCGGCGGATTCTCACGCTTCCGGCGTGTCGTCTTCGACGTCCAGAGCGGCCTCCTCTCGGCCACGATGGCGCTCAACCTGATGCACGTGATTTCGGAATCGGTCGAGCGCGCCGTCCTCTTCCTGGTGCAGGACGAGGCGCTGCGTGCATGCGGCGCGTTCGGCTTCTCACAGGACGGGCGGCCGCTGGCGCAGCTCACCAGTAGCCTCAGCCTCGAGCTGCCCGAGAGCGGGGCGCTGCGCGAGGCGCTCGCGTCGGCCAAGCCGCAGTCGGTCGACTTCGACGCCGCGGGCCTGCCGCCGGCGCTCGCCGCGCTGGTCGGGCGCCCGGCGTCGGGGCAAGTCGTGCTCTTCCCGGTGCTCGGCGCTGAGCGGCCGATCTCGTTGATCTACACCGACAACGGCTCCGAGGCCCGCGAGATCGAGGACATTCGCATTCTCGAGCTGGCGACCAGCCAGGTCGGTGTCGCGTTCGAGAACGAGCTGCTGCGCCAGCGCCTCGGCGGTCTCGGTCTGGGAGCGTTCCTCGAGGAAGCCCTCGGCGCGACGTCGTCGTAGTCTTACCGCGGCTGCCGTCGCTGCCAGACGACCAGCCCGATCAGCGCCGCGGCGCCGAGAAGATTCGCCGGAGCGACCGGCAGCGCGGTCGGCAGCAGGCCACTCGCCGGCCAGAAGAGCAGGCCGGCCAACACCGCCAGCCCGAGGCGCTGGAGGAGCGACAAGGGACGGCCGAAGTAGCCGGCGATGGCGGCCGCGAGCGGTACCGTGCCGGCGGCCGCGAGCGCGAAGGCGATGACGACGGCCAGTGGTCGCGCCGCTTCGCCGTCGGGGGCGAGCATCAGAAGCTGCGGGCGATAGACGAAGAGGAAGGGCAAGACGAAGCCGACCAGCGCGAAGCGGAAGGCGGCGAACGCGGTGGTCAAGATGTTCGACCCGGCGATCGACGCGGCGGTGTAGGCGGCGAGCGCGACCGGCGGCGTC
This sequence comes from Acidobacteriota bacterium, assembly GCA_039194425.1. GTDB lineage: Bacteria > Acidobacteriota > Thermoanaerobaculia > Multivoradales > J023 > JAUIJL01. The sequence continues at coordinate 437,246 of JBCCVZ010000003.1, forward strand.
ACCATCGACATCAGGCCGAAATAGAAGATGAAGAGATGCGCCGCCAGTGGCACCACTCCGAGGTCGCCGAGCGCCGGGCCGACCAGGGTCGCGAGCAGCAGGTAGCACACGGCCGACGGCAGCCCCATGCCGAGCACGATCGACGAAACCATCAGCAGCAGCAGCGCCAGGAAGAGGTTCTGCTCGGCGAGCGGCAGCAACGTCGCCGGCAGCTTGGAGCCGATGCCGGTGAGGGTGACCACGCCGAGAACGATGCCGACGCACGCGGAGGCGGCGATCAGCGCGATGCCGCCGCGTGCCGACTTGACCAGCGCCGTGACCAGGCGCCGCGGGGTCGGTCGCACGTCCCGATCGACTAGCGATAGCAGCAACACGACGCCGAGCGCGACGGTCACCGAGCGGAAGACCGTGAAGCCGAAGAGGAGGAAGAGGAGCAGGGTGCCGAGGCCGGCGGCGAAGAGCACGCCGGCGATCGGCCGCGGTGGCTGGTCTCTGTCTCCGTCCTCGTCTCCGTCCTCGTCTCCGTCGTCGCCTTGGCTCTCGGTTGCGGTCTCGGCCGCGGTCGCCCTGGCGGCCAGCTCGCCGTCGGGGTCGACCTCTGAGCTACCCCCTCGGGCGCCGCGGGCGCTCAGACCCTGGGCGCGGTAGTGCGCGATCAGGAAGAGCGCCAGGTAGTAGAGGATCGCCGGCAGCAGCGCCGCGCGCACGATCGCCAGGTAGGTCACCGGGGGCGACACGATCTCGAGCATCATGTACGCGCCCGCGCCCATCACCGGCGGCACCAGCGCACCGCCGGAGCTCGCCGCCGCCTCGATGCCGGCGGCGGTCTCGCGGCGGAAGCCGCCGCTGCGCATCAGCGGGATCGTGAAGGTGCCGGTGGTCGCGGTGTTGGCGACCGCCGAGCCCGAGAGGGACCCCATCAAACCACTCGACAGGATCGAGACCTTGGCCGGCCCGCCCGGCGTCGAGCCGAGCAGGCGGCGCGCCAGGTCGATCACGAACGCGGTCGCTCCGGTCATCTCCAGAATGGCACCGAAGACGACGAAGAGGAAGACGTAGGTGAACATCACCTTCAGTGCGGTGCCGAAGACGCCCTGGCTGTGAAGGAAGGTCTGCGACACTACGCGCTGCCAGTCGTAGCCGCGGTGCGGGAACAGCCAGTCGGGCATTGACGGGCCGAAATGCGCGTAGGCGAGAAAGGCGATGGAGAGCAGGGGCAGGGCCAGCCCCACCGTGCGCCGGGCCGACTCGAGCACCAGCAGCAGGCCGACGACGCCCAGAGCCCAGTCGAGCGGCGCCTCGGCACCCGCGCGGTCGCCGAGTGAGCGGCCGTCGAGCCACCAACTGGAGAGCGCGGGCTCGCTCTGCGCCACGACATAGGCGCAGACCGCCAGCGAGGCGGCGGCGAGCAGCCAATCGCCGGCGGCCACGAGGCGTCCACGAAGCCTTGGATGAAGCGGGAAGACGAGGAAGCAGAGCGCGAGGCCGAGGCCGGCGAAGATCGCCAGCTGGGACTGCGGCCGCAGGTGCGGGTAGTTGACCTCGAAGACCGTGAAGACACATAGAGCGACGGCGAGCGCCCGGACGGTGACGTCGCGAATGGTGAGGTCGCGGGCGCCGGATTGTCGCCGGCGCGCGGGGTCGGAGTCTTCGCTCATCGTCGCAGCGGGCTCATGCGCTCGGCCAGCGGCTCACGGATTCAATCGGCGGTTTCAGCGGAGTCGTCCGGTGTGGCTTCGCTCGACTCGGTGCCGGTCTCGGTCGTCTCGTCCGCCGACTCGCCGGCCGCGTCGTCCACGGGCCAGATCCCGATCTCTCGGTAGAAGCGCTCGGCCCCGGGGTGAAAGGCGGTGCCGGTGTCGACCACGACCCGCCGCGCGTTGATCGCCCGGCCCGCGGGATGGCGCGCGACCACCTCCGCCGCGTTCTCGTAGATCGCCTGCGTCATCGTGTAGACGACGTCTTCGGGCACCTGCTCGTCACTGATCAAGTGCATCGAGCCGACGTTGAGCCCCGCGTAATCGTCGTCGAGACCGCGGTAGGTGCCAGCCGGAATGGTCGCCGGCTCGAAGAACGCGTACTCGTCGATCAGCGCCGCCTTGGCGTCCTCGTCGAAGGGCAGGAAGACAAGATCCATCGAGGTTGCGGCCTGGGTCACCGACGCGGTCGGTACCGCTCCGCCGAGGAAGGCGGCGGCAGCGCTGCCGTCGGCGAGCAGGTCGACCGCGCCGCTCTGAGTCGCATTCAGGACTTCGATGTCGTCGAGGCTGACACCGTGTGCTTCGAGCAGCGGACCGACGAAAATCTCGAAGCCGGCGCCCGGCGGGCCGATCACGACCCGCTTGCCGGCGAGGTCGGCGAGGCTCTCGACGCCGCTCGAGCGCGGCGTGACGAAGAGCGCGACATTGGGCGCCAGGGTCATCACCGATCGCGCGCCGTACGACTGCTCGAACCCGGCGCGCCCGCGCACCGCGAACCAGGTAATCGCGGCGTTGGAGAGTGCGAAGTCGAGGTCGCCGGAGGCCAGGCGGCGGATGTTCTCCTGCGAGCCCTGGGTGGCCTCGGCGGTCACCTGCCAGTCGGTGTGCAGATCGGCGACCTCGGCCAGCGCACCGCCGACGACGAAGAACGCACCGCCGGCCGGGGCCGTGCCGATGCTGATGAAGCGTCGCTCGGCCGGCTCCGCGGCACCGTCGGTCGAGTCACCGCCGCCGCAGGCGACGAGAACGCTGGCGAGAGCGGCCAGCAGGAGGACTCGGAGCGATCGACGGGTGCGGTGAGACTGAGACGACGAGCGGTGGGTGCAGGCGGGGGAGCGGACCGGGCGAACGAGCGTCGAGAGCATGGTGAGATCCAGAGTCGTGGACAGGCGCCGGGATCGTAGCATGGCGATCCCGAGAGTCTGCGGCCACCGAGTCGGCACGCCGGTGCGTCCGAGAACGGCATCGATCGACCTGCATCGCGGGTGTCGATCGGGGCACTTCGTCTCGAGATACGCGCCCGCGAGGCGCCGGGTTTGGATAAGCTCGGGCCATGCCGACGATCCGTACCAGCCCCGAAGACTTCGTCGTCGAGGAGCTGCCGCTCTACGTCCCGGAAGGACGCGGGCCATTTCTCTGGCTTTGGGTGGAAAAGCGTCTTGCCGATACCGAAGCAGTGGCGCGCAAGATCGCGCGGGCGGTCGGCGTGGCGCCGAAACATGTCGGCTACGCCGGACGCAAGGACCGCATCGCGGTGGCGCGCCAGTGGTTCTCGGTGCCGGCCTCGGATCGGGATCCGCAGGACTTCGATCTCGCCGACGCGCGCGTTCTGCACACCGAGCGGCACATTCATCGCCTGCGAGTCGGCGAGCTGCGCGGCAATCGATTCACGCTCCGGGTTCGCGGCGTCGAGCGAGAGGTGGCGGATCGCGCCGAGACTCGCCTCGACGAGATGGCGCGGCGCGGCATGCCGAATCGCTACGGTCCGCAGCGCTTCGGTCGCCGCGGCGACAACGCCGAGCGCGGTCTCGAGATCCTGCGCGGAGAGCGGCGCCTGGGCGAACGGCGGCACGGCTGGCTGATGGTGTCGGCGCTGCAGTCCGCGGTGTTCAACGAGGTTCTGCGCCGGCGATCCCACGCCCTCGACGATATCTGGACCGGCGACGTGATCGAGCTCCACGCTACCGGAGAGCAGATGTGGGCCTCCGGCACCGACGAGGAGCGCCGCCGCGCCGCCGAGTTCGAGATTTCGGCCACCGGTCCGATCTTCGGCACGAAGATGAAGCGTCCGCAGGGGCGCGCCGCGGAGCTCGAGGCGCGTGTCCTCGCCGACTTCGAGCTGCCCCCGATCGAGGAGCTCGAACCGCCGGCCGGCGTGCGCATGTACGGCAGCCGTCGGCCCCTGCGCGTGCGACCACGGAACACCGATCATCGCCTCGCCGGCGACGACCTCGAGCTGCGTTTCGACCTGCCGCCCGGTGCCTACGCCACGATCTTGCTCGAAGAGCTCTTCCCCGACGGCTACGACGAGTCGCGCGGCCACGGCGCGCCGGACGACGATCCGGTCGACGACGGCGACGCCGAGGCTCTCTGACCGAAGTCTCTTGACGCACTTGACGCACTTGACGCCAGTGCGACTGCCGTCTTATGGTTCGTCATGGCCATGGAAGCAAAGATTTCGCCGGTCAAGGATCTCGAGGCGACCATCGAGGAGGTGATGGAGCATCTCCGGAGCGAGCTCACCGAACGGCTCGTCGCCCACGCCGAACGAGGACTGGCAGTCGGGTCTCATCTGGGCTCCTCGCAAGCGATTGCTCGAGCCATGGTCGAGGCCCTGCCCGAGCCACCCTCGGGATGGAATCGGTGGTTGGGCCCCTTCTATCGCACTCGACAGCTCGCCGACCGGCTCGAAATCTCGCGGCAGGCGTTGGCGGATCGCCGTCGACGTGGCACTCTGCTCGCGCTGAAGACGTCTGACGGTCATCTCGTCTATCCGGCGTTTCAGTTTCGGGCCGATGGTTCGGTGTTGGAAGGTCTGCCCGAGGTTCTCCAGACTCTTCGGGCAAGTGGAGTCGACGACTGGACTCTCGCGGGTTGGCTCGCGACGCCTCAGGATTCACTCGAAGAACAGTCCTGTGTCGAGTGGTTGCGTGCGGGAGGTGATTCCGAGCGCGCACTGGCTCTCGCGCGCGATGCCGCGGCCGGCTTTTCCCAATGATCGGCTCGCGGTGATCGCTTTTCGATGACCAGCAGGCGCTCTCAGCCAACGCTTGGTGAGCCTCCCTCAGCTGATGTCCTGGCGGACTTTCCGGTGGAGCAGCTCGACCAAGGGCAGCCGATGTACCGAGTGGTTCGGCAGCGATTCACCAATCCATGGTGGTTCAACTCCGACGGAAGCGGTCGCTTCGACCTCGATCCACCCGAAGGAACCTGCTACCTGGCATTCGACTCGATTACCGCGATTCTCGAGGTCTTGGGACCGAGGTTGGGCGGGCCGATCTCACGCCAGTTCTTGACGCATCGGCGGCTCCACGTTGTCTCCTTGCCCAAGCCGGTTCGTGCCGCATCGACCATCGACCGGGCCGGAGTCGGCTACGGTCTGACCGCTGAGATCGCCACCCATGTGCCGTACGACTTGACTCGTCGCTGGGCCGCCGGGTGGCGAGAGGCCGGTTTCGACGGCATCGTCTTTCGGGCCCGCCACGATCCGAAGGGAGAGAGGAATCTCGCGTTGTTCGGAAGATCCGGACCACGCACCGCTTGGGAGCCTGGAACGAGACAAACGATCGGCGACGAGCTGATCGCACGCCTCGAGGCTGAGTGCGGGCTCGAGGTGCTCGATGTTCCGCGGCTCGATCAGCTCGACTTGGTCTGAGCTGCGCGAGTCCTTCAGCTGCCTTTCGCTTTGCGCTCCCAGGCACTGCGGGCGAGGTCCCAGTCGCGGATGTCGGCCGGCATCTTCTCGCCTTCCTTGGGCAAGTAGAACGGTTCTTGCAGGTACCAGGGAAGGGCGAGGATCCGGCTCGTCTCGGCGTCGTGGCGACGCTCGGGAGCGGTGCCCTCGACGAAGGTTTCGACCAGCAGCCGCTCGCCGCCCGAGCCCCAGAGCAGGCCGGAGCGGCTCTCGATCTCGGCGGTGACGACGCCCGGCGGTGGCGTGAAGGTCTCGCCCGGCTCGAGCCAGCCGTCTTCCAGGCCGCTGCGCACCACCGCCGACCAGATCGGCAGTGCGGCGGCGGCTCCGGTCATGCCGCGTCCGATCGGTCGTTTCTTGTCGTAGCCGACCCAGGTGAGGATCGTGTAGCGCGGCGTGAAGCCGACGAACCACGCGTCGCTGTAGCTGTCGGTAGTGCCGGTCTTGCCGGCGGTCTCGAGGTCGAGCCCCGCCAGGTCGGGCGCCGCCGTTCCACGCACCGCGACACCGCGCAGCATCTGCACCATGACGTACGCCTCCTCGGGCTCCATCGCCTTGGCCGTGCGCGGCAGGTTCTCCTCCAGCACGCGCCCGTTGCGCGAGCGGATGGTCTCGATCAGATAGGGCTCGACATAGATGCCGCCGTTGGCGAAAGCGGCGTAGGCCGCGGCCAGCTCGAGCGGTGAGAGGTCGGCCGAGCCGAGCGCGAGGCTGGGGTAGGGCGGCAGGTCGGAGGTGATGCCCAGACGCCCGGCGAGATCGATCACCTGCTCGACGCCCACCAGATCGAGGAGTTTCACCGAGGTCACATTGATCGACTTCTCGATCGCGGCGCGCAGCGTCGTGATGCCGTTGTACTTGCGGTAGTAATTCCGCGGGCTGTAGACGTCGTCCTCGCTCGCGCCGGGGAAGAGCACTGGACCGTCGAAGAGGGTGTCGGCGGCGGTGTAGCCGTTTTCGAGCGCGGCGGCGAAGACGATCGGTTTGAAGGCCGAGCCGACCTGGCGCTTGGCCTGGGTGACGCGGTTGAACTCGTTGCGCTCGTAGCTCCAGCCACCGACCATGGCGCGGATCGCGCCGGTGGTCGACTCGATCACCACCACGGCGCCCTCGAGCTCGGGCTCCTGCTCGAGCACCAACAGCGGGTCGCCGCCGTCCTCGCCCTCTTCGAGGCGGAACCAGGCGACGTTGCCGCGGGCCAGCAGGCGGTCGGGACGGCTTTTGCCAGTCCAGCGCACGCCCTCGCGGCCGAGTGTGTAGAGAGTGTCGCGGTGCTTGATCGTCGCGCTCTTGGCGTCGGCCGCGAGCACCAGACCCTCGAACCATTCGCCGGGCCGCGGGTCGCTGTCGCCCCACGACGGCAGCGAGCGCTCCTCGAGGTCTTCGGCGTCGAGCTGGCGATCGATGCCGCGCCATCCCTTGCGGTGGTCGAGCGCCACCAGCTGCTCGTGTAGGGCGTTCTCCGCCGTGCGCTGGATCGTGCGGTCGAGCGTCGTCGCCACCTGCAGACCGCGGTCGTAGAGCTCGGTCTCGCCATAGGTGTCGATCAGGTAGCGCCGCACCTCTTCGCTGAAGTAGGGACCGACGGCTTTCTCGTTGCGTCGCTGGGCGATCAGCAGCGGCTCGGCCGAAGCCACCTCGTAGGACGCTTGGTCGATATAGCCCTCGGTGAGCATGCGTGAGAGCACCCAGTTGCGTCGCTCGAGGACGGCGTCGGGTTTGCGGTAGACGCTGAAGCGCGCCGGGCGCTGCGGGATGCCGGCGAGGGTCGCGGTCTCGGCCAGGCTGAGCTCGTCGACCGATTTGTTGAAGTAGGCGCGCGCCGCGGCTTCCATGCCGTAGTTGCCGTGGCCGAGGTTCACCAGGTTGGCGTAGAGCGTGAGCAGCTGCTGTTTCGAGTACTCCTTCTCGAGCTCGACGGCGAGGAACGACTCCTCGATCTTGCGCCACCAGACCTGTTCGCGGGTGAGAGAGAAGATGCCACGCGCCAGCTGCATGGTGATCGTCGACGCGCCTTCTTCGATCTCACCGGCGCGCAGGTTGGTGATCGCCGCGCGCGCCACGCCCTTGAGGTCGATGCCGCCGTGGTCGAAGAAATTGGCGTCCTCGGTAGCGACGATCGCCTGCTGGAGGAGCTGGGGTAGCTCGCCCTCTTCGAGCATGATGCGGTTCTCGCGCGAATAGGTGGCGAGCGTCTGCCCGCGGCGATCGTCGACCTCGGTGACCAGCAGCGGCACGAAGCCGTCGAGCTCCTCGACCTGCGGCCGATGGATCGACGCCGCGACCACGACGCCGGTGATCACCGCCAGGATCGCGGTGAGAACCGGGTAGGCAAAGACGTAGCGCTTCCAGCGCGGCTTGGCGGCTGTGGCGTCGTCGTGACCCGGCGGCGGACGGCGCGTGGCATCACTGCCCGAGTCGCCGGCTCCGGCGGTCAGGGGTCCGCTGCCGACGCGCGGTGCCTCGTCGTGGGTCGCCTCGTGCTCGTCGCTCGGCGTTTGGGTGCCGGACGAAGCGGCTGCGTCCTGGTCTTCCGTGGGCTCGTGCATGCGACGATCATAGCCGGCGAATGCGGCAAAAGGGTGGCGAGCGCGCAGCACCGAACCACCGAGCGATTGATACTCTGCGCCGATGCCTGACTTCCAAGTCGTCTCCAAGTTCACGCCGCAGGGCGATCAGCCGGCCGCCATCTCCGACCTGGTCGACGGAATCGAGCGCGATGAGCGTGACCAGGTGCTGCTTGGCGTCACCGGCTCGGGCAAGACCTTCACCATCGCCAAGGTGGTCGAGCAGGTGAATCGACCGACGCTGGTGCTGTCGCACAACAAGACGCTGGCCGCGCAGCTCTATCAGGAGCTCCGGAGCTTCTTCCCCGACAACGCCGTCGAGTACTTCGTCTCCTACTACGACTACTACCAGCCTGAAGCCTACGTGCCGGCGAGCGACACCTACATCGAGAAAGAAACGTCGGTGAATGAGGAGATCGATCGCCTGCGGCTGCGTGCGACCAAGGCGCTGTTCGAGCGTCGCGACGTCCTGATCGTCGCCTCGGTGTCGTGCATCTACGGCCTCGGTTCGCCCGAGGCGTTCCAGGGCATGCTGCATTTCTTCGAGGTCGGAGCGGACGACGGGCTCGACGCGGCGCTGTCCGGCCTGGTGCACATGCAGTACGAGCGCACCCGCTACGATCTCTTCCATGGCAGCTTCCGCACCCGCGGCGACGTGCTCGAGATCCTGCCGGCGTACGAGGACATCGGGGTGCGCGTCGAATACTTCGGCGACGAGATCGAGCGCATCACGCGCTTCGATCCGCTGCGCGGTGAGGTGCTGCAGGAGATCGACCGCATCTCGGTCTACCCCAAGTCGCATTACGTGACGCCGGAAGAGCAGATGAAGCTCGCCGTGCGCTCGATCCAGGACGAGCTCAAGGAGCGGTTGGCCGAGCTCGAAGGGTCGGGCAAACTGCTCGAGTACCAGCGGCTCGAGCAGCGGTGCCGCTTCGACCTCGAGATGCTGCGCGAGATGGGCTTCTGCCACGGCATCGAGAACTATTCGCGCCACCTGACCGGGCGCCTGCAGGGCCAGCCACCGCCGACGCTCTTCGATTACTTTCCGGACGACATGCTTCTGGTGGTCGACGAGAGCCACCAGACCGTGCCGCAGGTGCGCGCGATGTTCAACGGCGACCGCGCGCGCAAGCAAGTGCTGGTCGACCACGGATTCCGCCTGCCGTCGGCGCTCGACAATCGGCCGCTGACGTTCGAGGAATGGGATGCGCGTCCGGGTCAGCGCATCTTCGTCTCGGCGACGCCGGCGCCGTGGGAGCTCGAGCGCACCGGCGGCGTGATCGCCGAGCAGGTCATCCGGCCGACCGGCCTGCTCGATCCGCCGATCGAGGTGCGGCCGGCGCAAGGTCAGGTCGACGACCTGCTCGACGAGGTGCGCTCGGTGGTGGAGCGCGGCCTGCGGGTGCTGGTGACGACTCTGACCAAGCGCATGGCCGAGGAGCTGACGCAGTATTTCTCCGAGCTCGACGTGCGCGTGCGCTACATGCACAGCGACATCGACACGCTCGAGCGCGTCGAGATCATCCACGCATTGCGCAAGCACGAGTTCGACGTCTTGGTCGGCATCAACCTCCTGCGCGAGGGGCTCGACATTCCCGAGGTCGCCTTGGTCGCGGTGCTCGACGCCGACAAGGAAGGCTTCCTGCGCTCTGAGACGTCGCTGGTACAGACCGCGGGCCGCGCCGCGCGCAACGTCGACGGCCGCGTGATCTTCTACGCCGACCGCGTCACCGACTCGATGCGTCGCGCGATGGACGAGACCGAGCGTCGACGGATCCGCCAGCAGGCCTACAACGAGGAGCACGGCATCGAGCCGAGGACGATCCTCAAAGACGTCCACAGCCCCCTGGTGCAGATGGGCCAGCTCGATCAGTACAGCCCGGGTGGGATCCCGCCGTCGGAGATCCGCGAAGTCTCCGACCTGCCGCTGCGCGAGCAGATCAAGATCCTCGAGAAGAAGATGCGCGCTGCGGCCAAGAACCTCGAGTTCGAAGAAGCCGCCGAGTTCCGCGATCGGCTAAAGGAGCTGAAGGAGCTCCAAATCTATGCCGAGTGAAATCGACGATTCTCTGGCTCGAGTCGGTCGACGCGCTCGCCTTGCAGGCGCCAGCATGCACAGATCCGCGATCGTCTTCCTGACGACCATCAGTCACAACATCCTGCGGATCGTCGGTTGGCTCGTCCTGATCCTGGGGACAGTGATCATCGGCTGTCGTATCGTCGAACAGTGGCCGATGCTCGGCTCGCTCGACGTCGCAGAGCTCTGGCAGCCACTCCTCGGAATGGTCCTCGGCGCCCTAGTGGTCCACCTCGGGCCGGCGTTTCTCCAGCGTCTCAAGAAGGTGGGCCCGGTCGAGTTCTATGCCAGGGAGGTGCAGGAGGTTCTGCCGGCCCTGCGCGCGATTCTCGAGCGGGCGCCCCGACTGGAGCGGACGAACGGACCGCGTGTCGATGTCGTCGACAAGTCGATGGAGTTGACCAAAGAAGAAGAGTACTTCGTCTCCAAGGCCAACGCGCTGGTCGATCATCTCGAGTTCACCAGTCTCCGTGAGAGTCCGCTGGCGGAGAAGCGTGAGATCCACGAGTTGCTTTCCCGTGTCGCGGGAATCGCGTTGGATCAGGGCGAGCTACCGCGTGCGATCGATCGGCTCGAGCTCCTGCTCGACATCTCGTCGGGCTCCTACGAACCGGAAGAGACCTGGAATCGTCTGGCGACCGCCGAGGTCGAGCTCGGCAAAGGCCTCGACGGCTCGAAGGGCAGCAAGATGAGGCAACGTCGGCGCCAGCTTCTCGAGTCCGGAATCCTCTCGGCGAAGCGCGCGATCAAGGCACAAAGAAAGGCCGGCTTCGATGACGACCCTCGTCCGCACTTTCAACGTGCCTTCGCACACCATCTATTGGGCGAGATGAAGACGGCGGCCAGACTCTACCGTGGAGTTCTGGCCGTGGAAGCACACCATGCACCGAGTCGATACAATCTCGCCGCGGTGTTGGTGCGATGCGACGAACTGGAAGCGGCCGCTGCGGCGCTGATGGAGCTCGAGATGGACTCCATCGAAGTTGAACGGACAGTCGCCCATTTCGATCAGGACGATGAGCTCAGACCGCTATTGCTTTCCGCTCACGGAGGCAAGGTCGAAGCACATCTCGTCTGGCTTCGAGAACTCGTGCAAGGCGACGACCCGCAGAGGATCGCGTCGCATCAGGTCACTTCGTCGGGTCGATCGAGCCCGAGGAAACGTAGCGGAGAGCAGTCTGGTGACTCATGAGAATCCTCCGGTGTGTTCATCCTCCAGAACAGCTTCGAGGATGAGTTTCTTCCGTCAGAAGACTACCTGAAAATGACGAACTCTGTCGAGGCCACCGTTCGCGGCATCCTGTCGGAAGACGATAACTCCAATCGAAGCTAGCATGAGCTTGGTTCACTCCGACGTCGAAGACGCCATCCGCAAGCTCCCGGATCGTCCCGGGATCTACATCTTCCGCGACGCGGCGAAGGAGCCGCTCTATGTCGGCAAGGCGAAGTCGCTGCGCAAGCGGGCGGCGAACTACCTGCGTCCGCCGGCCGAGCTGCGGTTGCACAACATGCTCGCCGAGGCGCGGCGGCTCGACTGGCTGATCACCGACAACGAAGCCGAAGCGCTGGCGCTCGAGAACAACTGGATCAAGACCAAGCAGCCGCGCTACAACATCCGGCTGCGCGACGACAAGACCTATCCGTACCTCAAGCTGACGGCCGAGGAGTGGCCGCGCATCGCCTTCACCCGCCGCGTGCTCGACGACGGCGCCGACTACTTCGGCCCGTATCTGCCCGCCGGTCTGGCGCGCAAGGCGATCAAGCTGGTGCAGAAGCTGTTCCAGGTGCGGGTGTGCCGGATCCCGATCGACGGCTCGCTGCCGCGTCCGTGCCTCTACCACGACATGCACCGCTGCCTCGGACCATGCGTCGACGGCCTCACCGACCAGGCCGCCTACAGTGACGCGGTGGCGCAGGCGAAGCTCTTTCTGCAAGGGCGCAACGACGACCTGCTGCGCGCGCTCAAGGCGCAGATGCTCGAGGCGTCCGACGCGCTCGAGTTCGAGGAGGCGGCTCGCCTGCGCGACCTGATCGCGGAGGTCGACGAAATCGGCCAGCGGCGTAAGGTGTCTTCGATCCGCGGGGAGGACGTCGACATCTTCGGGCTCTACGCGCTCGGCGGCAACGCCGCGCTCACGGTGTTAGTGATGCGCGGCGGCCAGATCCTCGACCGCCGTGAGCTCTTTTGGGAGGGACGCGACGCGGTTGATCCCGCGACCTTGCTCTCCGAAGTCGTGCCGCAAATCTACGACGTGACCACCTTCATCCCCAAAGAAGTTCATCTGCCGCTGCCGATCGAGGGTGAAGAGCCCCTGGTCGAGTGGCTGAGTGAGAAGAAGGGGGAGCGGGTCTACGTGCGCCTGCCGTCGCGCGGTCCCAAGGCCGAGCGCGTGGCGCTGGCGAATCGCAACGCCGAGCTCGCCTATCGCCGCCGCTTCCGCGCCGAGGGGCGCGGCGCTCTGGCGGCGCGCGCGCTGACCGAGCACCTCGGCCTGCAAGGCCCGCCCGAACGCATCGAAGGCTTCGACATCTCGCACTTCCAGGGCGCCCAGACCGTCGCCTCGCTGGTGGTGTGGGAAGCCGGCAAGATGCGCAAGGGCGACTACCGCAGCTTCAACATCAAGGGACTCGACCAGCCGGACGACTTCTTCGCCATGCGCCAGGCGGTGGAACGGCGCTACCGCCGCGTGCTCGACGAGACCGGCGCCATGCCCGACCTGATTCTGATCGACGGTGGCCGCGGCCAGCTCAACGCGGCGCTCGAGGCCCTCGACGTGCTCGGAGTCGACGAGACGCCGATCGTCGGCCTGGCCAAGCGCGAGGAGGAGATCTACCTGCCGTCCGAGCCTCGGCCGCTACGTCTCGGGCGCGACGATCCGGGGCTGCAGTTGCTGCAGCAAGTGCGCGACGAGTCGCACCGCTTCGCCGTGTCGCGGCATCGCCGGCGGCGCAAGGCGTCGACCCTCCGCAGCCTGCTCGACGACGTGCCAGGCATCGGGCCGCGTCGTCGCCGGCAGCTGCTGAGTCGTTTCGGCAGCGTCAAGCGAGTGCGCGAGGCGAGCCTCGACGAGCTGACGGGCGAGCTCGGGCCGGTGCTCGGCGAGCGGCTGCACCGCCGGCTCCGAGCGTCGGGCGGCGTCGAGTCCTGACGTTGGCATCCTCGATCTGCCATACTTGAGAGCCGATCGACCTCCTCTGGATTTTCATCGATGACGACGACAGCCGCCGGCGCGCAGCCGCTTCTCGACCTCCTGCGCACGACCTACTTAGACCGAGCCAGTGGACGCCTCGAGCTCGAGGATCCCGGAATGGGAGCCTCGGTCGGGCGCTCGATTTTGCTGCGCCGCGGCGAGCTCTACATCGACCGCGACAGCGAGCTGGCGCAGCAGCTCGGGCCGATCGCCGAACGCGCCGCGGGCCTCGAGCGGCCGGCCGCGGACGAGGAGATCGCGGCCGCGATCGGCGACCTGGCGACGCGCCTCACCGGAGCACGCGGACGCCTGCCGCGGGCACGCCTGGCCGCGTCGGGCTCTGCGATCGAGGTTCTCGGCCCCCTCCCGTTGGTCAGTCTGGCGCTGGCTCTGGCGGTCGAGAAGGCCGACGAAGCGGTGCTGATCGCCCGCCTGGGCGGCCTTGCGGCGCGCTGGCGAGGGCGCGACGAGACGCCGGCGATGACGCAGCTGCCGCGTCTCGACCCCTCGATGGTGCGCGTCGTGACCCAGCTCGAGAAGCCGATCTCGCTCGAAGCTCTACTGCGCGGCGCCGACCGCCTGGAGACACTCCGAGGTCTCGCCAAGCTATGGATCGTCGGACTCGCCGAGCGCGACGAGGACGACGTGGCGTCGCCCGTGGTCGATCGCGAGGTGGTCAGCGAGAAGGCGTTGCAACGTTTCCTCGAGAATGTCGGCGGCGATCTCGAGGCCCGCCCGCTCGACTTGCCGACTGAGAAACACCGAGCGCTGCTCGCCGACCTCGTCGGGACGATCGGCTCGATCGACCATTACCAGCTCCTCGACCTCCCGATCGACGCCGGTGCCGACGCCGTGTCCGCGGCCTACCAGCGCGTCGCCCGGCGCGTGCATCCGGGCCATGCCGCGGCGCTTGGCCTCGGCGGCAAGGAAGACACGGTCCGCTTGCTGTTCGAGAAGGCGACCGAGGCCTACCTGGTGCTTTCGGATCCGGTGCGTCGCTCGAGCTACAACACGCTGATGGGAATTCAGGTCGGCGTGCGGGTCGAGAAAGAGCAGCGCGACGAGGAGAAGAAGCGCATGGCGCGGGCCCACTTCGTCCGCGGCTCCAACGCCATGGCTGAGATGGACTACTCGACGGCAGTCGAGATGCTCAAGGAGGCCGCGCGCCTCGATCCTCAGGTGCGCTACCTCAACCTGCTGGCGCAGTCGCAGGCGAAGAACCCGCGCTGGCGGCGGCATGCGGTCTACACCTACCAGCAGGCGATCGAGCTGGCGCCCGACGACGGCGGACTGCGCCTGGCGCTGGCGCAGGTGCTCGAGAAAGAAGATCGGATCGGCGAGGCGCGCACGGCTTATGTCAGAACCCTCGAGGTGATGCCCGACAGCGTCGTGGCCAAGGCGGCGCTCGATCGTCTCGGTGGCAAGACGAAGCGTCCCACGGCCGACAAGAGCGAGGTCGGTCCGCGGCGCGGCCTGCGCGACATCTTGTCTCGGCGCAAGTCGTGATCCGCCGCGGCCTGCGGTAGACTGATTGCGGTCGGAGAGCGCCGGACGATCGCTGCGGGCGCGTCCAACGACGCCCCGGAGAGGAAAGTCCGGACTCCTACGGGCAGCATGCTCGCTAACGGCGAGGCGCGGCGACGCGACGGAAAGTGCAACAGAAAGCAAACCGCCATGACGCGGGCGCTCGCGCCGGCGTTGCGGCAAGGGTGAAAGGGTGCGGTAAGAGCGCACCGCTCTCTCGGCGACGAGAGGGGCACGGTAAACCCCATGCGGAGCAAGACCAAATAGGGGAGCGGATCGTGCGGGCCGCCCGTCCCGCCTCGTCCTCGGACGACCGACTCCCGGGTAGGTTGCTCGAGGCCGGCGGCAACGCCGGCTCTAGAGGAATGATCGTCGTCTCCGCGGCCTTCGCGGTCGCGGAGTCACAGGATCCGGCTTATGGCGCTCTCCGGCCGTCTGCCGGTTCGAGCCGGAAAGCCCACGACCGATGAGAGACCCGAGCCGATCGAGCTCGACGCCGACGCCGGCCTCGCCGCGCGCGGTGGTCCTGCCGCCGCCGGTGCGTGCGGGAGCACGCGTCGGCGTCGCGGCCTTGTCCGGTCCGGTCGACCCCGAGAGGCTGCGGTGCGGGCTCCGCGCGCTCGAGGCGCTCGGTTTCCGCCCGGTGCCGGCGCGCAACCTCGACGCGTGCCACGGTCTCTTCGCAGGCGACGACGACGATCGCCTCGACGCGTTCCACGAGCTGGTCGCCGATCGGGATCTCGAGGCGGTGCTCTTCGCCCGGGGCGGCTGGGGCGTGCTGCGCATCCTCGACCGCATCGATTGGGACCTGCTGGCGGAGCGCCCGCGTGCCTACGTCGGCTACTCGGACCTCACTCCGTTCCTGCTGCAGATTCCGGGACGCCTCGGCTTTGCGACCTTCCACGGACCGATGGTGGCGGCCGACCTGGCGCGCGGTCTCGACGCCGCCGAGGCGGTGTCGCTGCGTGCCGCGCTCGCCGGCGAGGCGCAGGACCTGCCGGTGCGGATGGTCGACGATCCGAGCCTACCGACGGCGTCCGTCGACCCGCTCGTCGGTCCGCTGTGGGCCGGCTGTCTCAGCCTTCTGGCGTCGACGGTCGGGACACCCTGGGCGATCGATTTCGCCGCATCGCTGCTGGTGCTCGAGGACGTCGCGGAGCCGCCGTACCGGGTCGACCGAATGTTGACCCACCTGCGCCTCTCCGATACGCTGACGTCGATTCGTGGATTGATCGCAGGGCACTTCACCGAAGGCGACGCGGTCGCCTCCGATTCGGCGATCCCCGGGTCGGGCTGGAGCCCGATCGACGTGCTCTGTCGAGGCTCCAAGGGCCGCTGGCCGTTCGCATGCGGGCTCGCCGTCGGCCACTCCGCGCCGAACATGACGCTACCGCTCGGCGTCACGGCGCGTCTCGATTCTGGCGTCGGTCGTCTACGAGTCGGAGATCCACTGCTCGCCCCGACGCCCTAGACGATTCCTGCAAGACGATGCCCGCAAGATCATGCCCGCCAGACGAAGAGAGTCGCTCGAAGATGCCGGAGAGTTTCCCGTGAAGTCGTTCGTGTCGCGAAAGGTCGCCTGATGGTCAAGTCGGTCTTCAAGTCGACGAGCTCGAAGAAGAAGGTCAAGCACGCGGTGTCCTTCGCCGCCGGAGAGGTGATCTTCCAAGAGGGCGATCTCGGGACGGAGATGTACATCATCCACGAGGGCAGCGTCGAGATCCTCAAGGACTTCAAGGGCGAGCGTCAGACGCTCACCGAGCTGGCGCAGGGCGACTTCTTCGGCGAGATGTCGATTCTCGAGGATCTACCGCGGACGGCGACGGCGCGTGCGGCCAGCGACGTCACCTTGCTCGAGATCAACTTCTCTACCTTCGACCAGATGCTGCGGACGATGCCCGAGATCGGCGTCCGCATGATGCGCAAGCTGTCGCGCCGCCTGCGCGACACCGACCAGCGACTGCGCGATGCCCTCGGCTCGGACGAGAGCCAGGCGCCCGAGATTCCTGCGCAAGAGGCCGGCGACAGCGTGGCCAAGGGCCCAGAGAAGCTGATCTCGACCGAGACAGGCGACGAGTTCCACCTCGCCGCGGGGAGCGAGACGACCGTCGGACGTCGCGACCCGGTGACCGGCATCAACCCGGACATCGACCTCACGCCGTCCGACTCGCAGCGGTCGATCAGCCGGCGTCATGCCAAGATCTTCCGGCGCGGTGAGAAGTTCTTCATCCGCGAAGAGATCGGCACGATGAACGGCACGTTCATCAACGGTGAGCGGGTCGAGACCGGCGTTCCGGTCGAGTTTCACGACGGGGACGAAGTGCGCTTCGGTCTGATTCAGACCGTCTTCCGCGCCTCGACCTCTTGAGCTCGGGCCACGGGAGCTTCGGCGCGGTCGAACGGCGGGAGGCTGCGGTATAGTCCGCCGCTCGGCGACATGCTGCTCGGCAACTGTTCGCCGGCGCCTGTCGCCGCCGAGACCTGTCGCCGCTGAGACCTGTCGTTGCTGAGACCTTTGGCGGATTCGTTCGTCTTGCGAGGAGATGACCGTGGCCGGCCCACTGACCACGCCGAGCCTGCTTCCCGAAACCTGGCGAGTGCGCCTGCCGGTGTTCGAGGGGCCGCTCGACCTGCTGCTTCATCTGATCAAGATCAACGAAGTCGAGATCACCGATCTCCCGGTGGCGCCGATCTGCGATCAGTTCCACGAGTACCTGGATCTGATGGAGCGTCTCGATCTCGACATCGCCGGTGAATACATCTACATGGCCGCCTACCTCGTGCACCTGAAAAGCAAGATGCTGCTTCCTCGTCCGCGCACTCTCGCCGGCGAGATGGTGGACGAGGACCCGCGCGAAGACCTGGTCCAGCGACTGCTCGAGTACCGTCGGCTCAAAGAAGCGGCGCAGAGTTTCGCCGAGGTCTACAGCGTCCGCAGCGGCCTGTGGACCCGAGACACCGACGAGCTCGAGCGCATCGCCGACGCCGACGAAGAACAAGTCGACTTGGGTGATCTCTCGCTCTTCGACCTGCTCAAGGTCCTACGCAAGGTGCTCGATCGCTACGAGCGCGAGAACCCCGAGCCGCTGGTGCTCGCCGGCGAGACGTACTCGGTCCGCGACCAGATCGACCGACTGCTGCATCGGGTCGGAGGCGAGCGGCCCATCGAGCTCTTCGACGATCTGCGCTCCCTGTCGTGCCGCCGGGAGGCGATCGCAGCCTTCCTCGCGGTGCTCGAGATGGTGAAGCTGGAGCTCGTGCGCCTGCACCAGACCGCGCGCGGGCTCTTGCTCTATCGCACGGCCCGAGAGATCGACCGGCGCGAGCTCGAGGCGATCGGCGCATGAGTACGACGTCCGCAGAGGACATGGAGGCGGTGGTCGAAGCGATTCTCTTCGTATCGAGCGAGCCAGTGTCGCGCGCCAAGCTGGCGCAGGTCTTCGGCGACGACGAGGAGACCCGTGTCGCCGCGGACGCCGCCATCGACGCGGTCGTCGAACGCTGGCGCGAGCGTGAGCACAGCGGCGTGATGATCGACGAGGTCGCCGGCGGCCTGCGCCTGGTGAGCCGTCCCGATCTGCACGGCTTCCTGCGCCGCTTCTTCGAGGTCAGCGGCAGCAACCGACTGTCGATGCCGGCGCTCGAGACTCTCGCCATCGTCGCATACCGCCAGCCGGTGACGGCGCCCGAGATCCAGGAGCTCCGCGGAGTCAACTCGTCGGGCGTGCTGAAGACCCTTCTCGAGCGGCGTCTGGTGCGCATCGCCGGCCGCAAGGAGGTGGTCGGCAAGCCGTTCCTGTACGCCACGACCCGCGAGTTCCTGATGCACTTCGGCTTGCGGTCTCTGAAGGAGTTGCCGCCGCTCGAGCAGTTCGAAGAGATGCTCGGCGCCGACCCGGAAGCGGGCGGTGCCGCCGACGTCGAGGAAGAGGTGCTGCAGGCCGCCGCCGCGCTCGACGACGCCGAGGACGCTGCCGCGGAGCAGGCTGAGATCGAAGAGATCGAGCGCGAACGCGCCGAGGCCGAAGAGCTCGAAGCGAGCGAGGGGTCGGACGCGACGGGTACCGGTGAGGTCGCCACCAAAGACACCGTCGCTGACGGCACCGAGGTCGAAGACACGTCCGCAGAGGACGCGACCGACGACGTACCGGTCGCTGCGGCGCTGGACGAAACACCTCGCGACACTGCATCATCGGAGGAAGACGGCGCCGCCCGCGCGGCCTCGTCCTCCGACACCCGCCCCGAGACGGAGACACCGTGAGCGAGGAGAGACTGCAGAAGGCCCTGGCCCGTGCCGGCGTCGGCTCGCGACGCCAGGTCGAGGATTTGATCCGCGACGGCCGAGTGACCGTGAACGGTTCCGTCGCCGAGCTGGGTCAGAAGGCGGACCTCGCCGTCGACGCAGTGAAGGTCGACGGCAAGCGCATAGGGCCCGCGTCGCCGCATCGGGTCTACGTGCTGGTCCACAAGCCGCGCAACGTCGTGTCGACGCGCTCCGATCCGGAGGGTCGACCGACCGTGCTCGGGCTGGTGCCGCAGCGCCTTCAGTCGCACCTCAAGCCGGTCGGTCGTCTCGACTTCGACTCCGAGGGGTTGCTCTTGCTCACCGACGACGGCGAGCTGGCGCAGCGGGTCGCGCATCCGCGCTACGGCTGCCTCAAGACGTACGAGGTGAAGGTCAAGGGACGGCCGGAAGGCGACGCGATCGAGCGCCTGCGGCGTGGTATCCGCCTCGATGGCCGGAAGACCGCGCCGGCCGCGATCGAACGCATCATGAGGCCAGGCGGGCAACGCGAGACGCAGAGCAACTCCTGGTGGCAGGTGCAGATCGGTGAAGGCCGCACGCGCCAGATTCGCGAGATGTTCTTTCGCATCGGCCACCCCGTGCAGAAGCTGCGCCGCGTGGCGATCGGTGCCGTGCGTGACCCGTCCCTGCCACTCGGCGCCTGGCGGGAGCTCACGGAGGCGGAGGTCGAGTCGCTACGTCGTGGCGAGAATCCGCCCCGTCCGCCTCGCCGCAGAGGTCCGCGTCCGGGCGAAACGCCGCCGCGAGGGCGTGGGGGCGCGCGTCGTGGCACTGCTGGCCGTGGGCCGAGCGGCCGGGGTCCGAGCGGCCGGGGTCGAGACGGACGCGGTGGTTCGGGAGGTCGTGGTGGCTCCAGCGGTCGCGGTGGCTCCAGCGGTCGTGGTGGTTCCAGCGGTCGCGGTGGTTCGGGCGGTCGCGGCCCGACCGGTCGCGGTCGCGGGGGTCCAGGAGGCCGCGGTGGACGCCGCTGAGCAGGAGGAACGATGTCTGCGTTGATCGTCGCCATCGACGGCCCGTCCGGCACCGGCAAGAGCACCGTCTCGAAGCAGCTCGCCAAGCGGCTGCGCGTGCCGGTTCTCGACACCGGGGCCATGTATCGCACCGTGGCGCTCAAGGCGCTGCGCATGGAGGTCGACCTCGACGACGCCGAGGCTGTTGCCCGGGTGCTCGACGATCTCGACCTCGAACTGAGGTTGGACTCGGAAGGCGAGGTCGAGGTGCTGCTCGACGGCAGGGCCGTCGGCCAAAAGATCCGCACGCCCGAGGTCACCGACGCGTCGTCGAAGGTGTCGACCTATGGCGTCGTGCGCGAGCGCATGGTGGCACTGCAGCGCCAGGTCGCCGAGCGCAACGGAGCGGTGGTGGAGGGACGCGACATCGGCAGTGTCGTGTTTCCCGGCACGCCCTACAAGTTCTACCTCGACGCGGTGCCCAAGGTGCGCGCTGAGCGCCGTCATCGCGAGCTTCTGGCGGCCGGTCGCGGCAGCAGTGTCGATGACGTCTTGGCCGAGATCCTGCGGCGCGACGAGCGCGATCAGAAGCGTGAGGACTCGCCGCTGCGGGTGGACGACAGCTACTTCCGGATCGACACATCGGACCTGCGCCCGCCGGAAATCGTCGAGCGCATGGTCGGCGAGATTCGTCGCCTGCAGGCGCTAGCGTCTCAGCCCGTCGAGATTCCGCCGGAACCGACGAGCGACTTGACGGAAGACGGCGGGTCCGAGGACGGCGGCGACCACGCCGACGACTGAGAGCTCGGCTATCGAGATGGTCGAGACGCCCGCAACGCCCGCCGAGCTGTCGCGTCGGCTGGTCGCCTGGGCGCTCGACGAGGGCTTCGATCGGGCCGGGGTGGTTCGCCTCGAGCCGTCGCGCCAGATCGACGCCTTCGAGCGCTGGCTGGAGCGCGGCGACCATGCCGGCATGGAGTGGATCGCTCGCCGCACCGAGCTACGGCGCGATCCGCGGGGTTTGTGGCCCGGCCTGCGCAGCGCGTTGTGCGTGGCGCTGCAGTACCACCCGCTGGTCGGTGAGGACGAGCCGGCGGCCGACGACGCGCTCTGGTCGCGGGTCGCGCGCTATGCGCGGGGGCGCGACTACCACGAGGTGATGACGAAACGGCTGCGGCGTCTCGAGCAGCGCATCGTCGCCGCGTTCCCGGGAGCGGCTGCCCGCTGGTACGTCGATACCGGACCAATTCTCGAGCGCGAGATGGCGGCGCGGGCCGGGCTCGGCGTGCAGGCGAAGAACACCCACCTGCTGCACCGAGTGCACGGCTCGTACTTTCTGCTCGGCGAGCTCTTGCTCACTCTCGACGCGGCGCCGCTCCGGGCCGACGAGGTCGAAGGGGCCGCGGATCCGGCGACCGATCTCTGCGGACGCTGCACCCGCTGCCTCGACCACTGTCCGACCGACGCTCTGCGCGCGCCGTATCGGCTCGACGCCAATCGCTGCATCTCGTACTGGACGATCGAGCATCGCGGCGATCTCCCCGAGGCGGCCCGAGAGATGGTGGGGGAGTGGGTCTTCGGCTGCGACATCTGCCAGGAGGTCTGCCCGTACAACGTCAAAGTCCCGGCGGCCGACCATCCCGAGCTGCGACTTCCGCCCGAGCGCCGCGCGCTCGATCTCGTCGGTCTGCTGCGCCTTGGACGCGACGAATACGTCGAGCGCTTTCGTAAGAGCCCGATGAAGCGCGCCAAGCTCGAGGGCTTGCGGCGTAACGCCGCGGTCGCACTGGGCCACCGCGGCGACACGGCGGCGGTCGGCGCGCTCGCCGCCACGCTCGACGACGCCTCGGCCGTCGTTGCGCGCCATGCCGCGTGGGCGCTCGGAGAAGTCGGTGGCGCCGAGGCGCGCTCCGCGCTGTCGGCCCGGCGTGCCGATCCCATGCTCGAGCCGTCGCTCGGTGTCGAGATCGACCGCGCGCTCGCCCGGATCGACGCCGCGAACTGGCCGGCGGCGTATTGAGTGTCCCTCGGACGGCGCTGTCGCTAGGGCGCCGCTCAGCTTGACAGAGAGGCTGCGGCTGGTCTACGATTCGGGGTCCGAGTCCGTAGGCAGAACCAGATGAACGAGCTCGTCGGCGGCCACCCGCGCACCCTGTTGCGCCGCGGGATCCACGGCCCGGCCGGGCTCCTGCCCGACTCGAATCTCGAAGCCCGCATGCGCCCACCTCGCATGCGACGACACCTCCAACGACATCCCTCCCTCCCCAAGCTTTCCCACCCGAATCTGAATTGTTCGATAGGTAGTCCGCGGCGGGCGCAGGATTCCGCGTGCCCGTCAATCACCAACGGAGGCATCCCAAGATCATGGTTCCAATGCAAGACGAGGCCACGAACGGCTTTGGTTACGACCCGGGCGACGAAGGCGAGCTCGATTACGAACAGCTCGTCGCGCTCTACGACGAGAGCATGCGTCACCTGGAAGAAGGCGAGATCGTCACCGGCTACGTGGTCGACGTCACCGACAACGACGTTGTGGTCGATGTCGGATACAAGAGTGAAGGCCTGATTCCGCTCGACGAGTTCGTGCGCCACGGTGAACCTATCGAGGTCAACGTCGGCGACGAGGTCGAGGTCCTGCTCGAGAAGACCGAGGACCAGGAAGGCCACGTTCTGCTGTCGAAGGCCAAGGCCGAGCGCATGCGCGTCTGGCAGACGATCGAGCAGGCGTACAAAGAGGGTGCCGTGATCGAGGGCCGCGTGGTCGACCGCATCAAGGGCGGTCTCACCGTCGATGTCGGGCTGCGCGCGTTCCTGCCGGGCTCGCTGGTCGACATCAAGCCGGTGAAGCACCTCGAGAGCCTGAAGGGCGAGATGCTCGAGTTCAAAGTGATCAGCCTCGACCGCCGGCGCAACAACATCGTTCTGTCGCGCAAGGCCGTGCTCGAGAAGGAGTTCGCCAAGAAGAAGGCGGAGACGCTCGAGAAGCTCGTCGAGGGCGCGCGCCTCAAGGGTGTGGTCAAGAACATCACCGACTATGGTGTCTTCGTCGACCTCGGCGGCATCGATGGCCTGCTCCACATCACCGACATCTCGTGGGGCCGCGTCAACCATCCGTCGGAGCATTTCTCGGTCGGCGACGATATCGAGGTCGTGATCCTCAAGTTCGATCCCGAGACCGAGCGCGTGTCGCTGGGCTACAAGCAGCGCACTGAGGATCCGTGGACCCTGGTCGACAAGAAGTACCCGATCGGCTCGCGCGTGCGCGGTCGTGTCGTGTCGCTGGTCGACTACGGTGCGTTCGTCGAGATCGAGGAAGGCGTCGAAGGCCTGATCCACGTCAGCGAGATGTCGTGGACCAAGAAGGTCGTCAACCCGTCGAAGATCCTTTCCGTGGACGACGAGGTCGAAGCGATCGTCTCCGAGCTCGACATGGAGAGCCGCCGCATCAGCCTGTCGCTGCGCCAGACCGAGCGCAACCCGTGGGAAGAGCTGGCGGACATGTTCCCGACCGGCTCGATCATCGAGGGCAAGGTGCGCAACCTCACCGAGTTCGGTGCCTTCGTCGAGATCACCGACGAGATCGACGGCCTGATCCACGTCTCGGACATGAGCTGGACCAAGCGCGTCAAGCACCCGAGCGAAGTGCTGCAGAAGGGCGACGTGGTGAAGGCCCGCATCACCAACATCGACGTCACCAACCAGCGCGTCTCGCTGTCGATCAAGGAGTTCCTGCCCAACGAGTGGGACGACTTCGTCGACCAGCACTCGGTCGGCAACACGGTCGACGGCAAGATCGTCAACGTCACCGACTTCGGTCTCTTCATCGACATCTACAAGGGCCTCGAGGGTCTCGCTCACATCAGCGAGATCGATCTGCCCGGTGGGCGTCTCGAGGACTACTACCGCGTCGGCGACTGGGTCAGCGCACGCATCCTGCGCATTGAGGAAGACGAGAAGAAGGTCGGCCTCACGATGCGCGGCGTGCCGCAGCCCGACGAGGCCGAGATCGCCGAGCTCGAAGAGCAGCGCCAGCGCCAGCAGGCGCAGAAGTCGACCGGCGACGCGGTTGTGTCCGAGGCCGGCTCCGAAGACGACGAGGACGAGGACGAGACGCTCGACGCGGTGTCCGAGGACGAGACGTCCGACGACGACGTGGCCGACGACTCGGAGGGCTCGGACGACGACGACGCCGGCGAGGACGCCGGGGACGAGTCGGACTCCGACGATTCCGAGGAGTCCGATGACTCGGACGACTCGGACGACTCGGACGAGGACGACGATCAGAGCTGAGATCCGTTCGGCCCGCGGGGTGACCCGCGGGCCTTCGGTCGCATAAGATAGGGAGGCCGGATCCGCGTCGTCGGATCACCCAACGAGGCACGATCGACAATTCGCGCAGGAGGATGCCTTGCCGAAACGGGATGCCATGACCAAGGCCGAGCTGGTCGAAGAAGTCGCCGGGATGACCCAGCTGACCAAGAAGCACGCCGAGATCATCGTCAACACCGTCTTCGGCAGCATCGTCGATTCGCTGCGCGTCGGCTCGAAGATCGAGCTCCGCGGCTTCGGCAGCTTCCGGGTCCGCAACCGGAACGCTCGCATCGGACGCAATCCGAAGACGGGCGCCAAGGTGAAGGTGCCGGCGAAGCGCATTCCTTACTTCAAGCCGGGCAAAGAGCTGCGGGAGATGCTCAACAGCTGACGCCGCGCTCCGGTGTCAGGTGCGCGCCAAGGCAGCGCGCGGCCTTTCCCCGCTCATGAAATCCAAAAGCGCTCAGTCCGTCGAGCTGCCGCTCGCCAACCCCTGGCTGACGATGGGCCTGGCCTGGCTCGTGCCCGGCTTGGGCCATCTCCGGCTCGGTCGTGGCGCGCGTGCGGCGCTCTTCTTCGCCTGCTGCCTGTCGATGCTGGTCATCGGCTGCCTGCTCGAGGGTCGTATGCCTTGGGCATTCTCGGGCTCGCCGCTCGAACGCCTGGCGACCTTCGGCGGTCTCGGTCTCGGCTTGCCCTACCTGATCGCTCGACTCGGCTTCGACTACAGCGGCGACGTCACCGCGCCGGGCTATGAGTACGGCGGTGCCTTCATCGTCACCGCCGGGCTGATGAATCTCCTACTCGTGCTCGACGTCTGGGATCTGTGTTGGGGCAAGGAACTGGCCGTCGACGACGAGCCGAGCGCCACTACGGATCGCGACGAGGCGTCCGAGAGCGAAGCCGACGACGATTCCGGGGCCAACTCCGGAGCCAAGGAGGCGAGCGCATGAGCCACGTGCTGCTGATGAGCCTCTACGCCTTCATCGTCTCGGTCTTCTTCGCTGCGCTCTCACGGCGCCGGCGGGCGGACCAGATCCGCCTGTTCTGGACTCTCTTCGGTGCGCTCGTCGGCGGCGCCATCGCGCTCGCCTGGCTGATGTACTTCTTCCCGTCCGGACCTCCGGCACCGATTCCGTGACCGCCGGCCGGCCCGCCACCGCGAGGCGGCTGCTGATGGTGGCCGGCGAGGCGTCGGGCGATCTGCATGCGGCGCGTTTGCTCAGCGCGCTGCGGCGCCGCGTGCCCGACCTCGAGGCGTTCGGCCTCGGTGGCGACGAGCTGCGCGCCGCCGGGCTCGAGACGCTCGCCGACAGCGCTGAGATCTCGGTCGTCGGCATCGTCGAGGTGGCCAAGATCTATCGCCGCGCGAAGCAGATCTTCAACATGCTGCTGCAGGCCGCCGACGAGCGACAGGTCGAGGCGGCGGTGCTGGTGGACTTTCCCGACTTCAACCTGCGCCTCGCCAAGCAGCTGCATCGGCGCGGGATCCGGGTCATCTACTACATCTCGCCGCAGGTTTGGGCCTGGCGCCGCGGACGCGTCAAAGCGATTGCCCGCGACGTCGAAGAGATGCTCGTGCTCTTTCCATTCGAGGTCGACTTCTACCGCCAGCACGGCGTCGACGCGCGCCACGTCGGCCACCCTCTGGTCGACGAGGTGCCGGTGCTCGACCAGGCCTGGCAGCGCGGCGCTCCGGCAGGGACCGACGACGAGATCTTGACGGGTGGTGAGCCGACCTCGCTCGCCCTGCTGCCCGGCTCGCGTCCGAGCGAGGTGCGCTCGCTGCTGCCCAACATGCTCGGCGCGGCCCGTCGCATCGCCGCCGCGCGGCCGACGCGCTGTCGCCTGATCCAGGCACCGACGATTCCGTCGTCGTTGGTCGACGAGATCGTCGCCGCGACCCCCGAAGCCGCCGATCTCGAGCTCGAGCGAGTGCGCTCGGAGCGCTTCCGCGTCGTCGCCGACGCCCACTTGGCGCTCTGCGCATCAGGCACCGCGACGGTCGAGACCGCGCTGCTCGGAACGCCGATGCTCGTGCTCTATCGGCTCAAAACGACCTCGTACCTGCTCGCCAAGTGGCTGGTCGACCTGCCGAGCTTCTCGATGGTGAACCTGGTGCTCGGGCACGCCCGCGGCGAGGCGCTCGACTCGGAGTTTCGCAGCCATGTCGTGCCCGAGCTGCTGCAGGACGCGACGGAGCCCGAGCATGTTGCGCGCCTGGCGCTCGAACTGCTCGACGACCCGGCCCGTGTCGACGCCATGCGCGGGGAGCTGGCGAAGCTGCGGCTGGCGCTCGGTGAGCGGGGAGCCAGCGAGCGCGCCGCCCTCGCGGTCGTGGAGCGCTTCGGCTGGGCCGCCGCGGAGAGCGCGCTTTGAAGACTCTGCGCTTCCTGGCGCCGTACTTCAGCCGCTACTGGCCGCAGGCGGCGCTCGCCGTGCTCGCCACGATCGGCTACGCCGCCGCGACGGTCCTGCTCTTGGTGCTCTTCCAGGTCGTGCTCTCGGACGTGATCCGAACCGACGCCGGGGTGGCCGATCTGGTCCCGGTCGACCTGGGCGCCGGCGGTGAGAGCTCCGAGTCCGCCGACACCGACGGCGACGGGGCCGATGCGGCGGTCGAGGTCTCGGCCAACCTGATGGAGACGTTTCTCGACGCGTACACCGCGCTGCGCCAGCGGTTCGGCATTGGCGACGACGAAGTGCTCTACTTCGTTCCCATCCTGCTGGTGATCGTGATCCTGGTCCGCAGCATCTGCCAGTTCGCCAACGGCTACCTCTTCCAGGTGATCGGGCTCGGCGCCACAAACGACCTGCGCAACGACCTCTATGGCCGGATTCTGGCGCAGAGCAGCCGATTCTTCGCCGAGCATCCGTCGGGCGAGCTGGTGAGCCGCGTCAGCAACGACATCACCGTGCTGCAGACCGCCATGGCGACGCGCTTCGTCGATCTCTTCCAGCAGGTGCCGACCCTGATCGGCCTGCTCTGGATCCTGTTCTCGATCGACGTGCGGCTATCGCTCTTCTGTCTCCTCGTCGTGCCCGCGATCGCCTATCCGATCGCCCGCTTCGGCAAGGGGATGCGGCGCACCAGCCACAAGAGCCAGGAGCGGCTGGCCGACGTCTCGAACCTGGTCGCCGAGGCGGCGCGCGGCCATCGGGTGGTGAAAGCGTTCGGCATGGAAGGCTTCGAGCTCGAGCGCTTCACCCGCGCGACGGATCGTCATCTGCGTACCAAGCTCAAGGCCCAGCTCCTCGCCTACGCCTCCAGCCCGGTGATCGAGACGATGGCGGCGGTCGGCGGCGGGGCGTTCTTGATCTACGCTGGGCGGGCGGTGCGCAGCGCCGAGCTGGCGCCGTCGATGCTCGTCACCTTCCTGGTCACCGGCATCTCTCTCTACGACCCGGTGCGCAAGCTCAACAAGGTGAATCTGATGCTGCAGGAGGCGCTGGCCGCCGGTGCCCGCGTGCAGAGCATCGTCGAGGAGCCGAACGACATCGTCGACCGACCCGGCGCGCGCGCCGTGGAGCCGATCCGCGAGGCGATCTCCTTCTCGGGAGTGACGTTCGCGTACGAGGACCAGCAGGTCCTGCGCGGGGTCGATCTCGAGATTCGTCGCGGGGAGATCGTGGCCTTCGTCGGCCCGTCGGGCGCCGGCAAGTCGACTCTGGTCAACCTGCTGCCGCGCTTCATCGATCCGGCCGAGGGGTCGGTCTCGATCGACGGGCACGACTTGCGCGACGTCACGCTCGACAGTCTGCGCGCGCAGATCGGCATTGTCACGCAAGACACCGTTCTCTTCGACGGCACGGTGCGCGAGAACATCGCCTACGGCCGCGCCGACCTTCCTCTCGAGACCGTGCGCGCGGCGGCGAAGGCGGCCTACGCCGACGAATTCGTGATGACCGAGAAGGGCGGCTACGACGCGCACATCGGCGAGAGCGGTGTGCGTCTTTCGGGCGGCCAGCGGCAGCGCCTGGCGATCGCTCGCGCGCTGCTCAAGAATCCGCCTGTTCTGATCCTCGATGAGGCGACGTCGAATCTCGACACCCAGGCCGAGGCATTGGTGCAGAAGGCGCTGTACCATCTGATGGAGGGGCGGACCGCGCTGGTGATCGCCCACCGCCTGTCGACGGTGCAGCGCGCCGACCGAATCGTCGTCATGCAGGACGGCCGAGTCCAAGACGTCGGCACCCATGCCGAGCTGCTGGCGCGCGGCGGCCTCTACCGCGAGCTCTACGACGCACAATTCGAGGAGAGCTGAATGCGCAGCATGACGGGATTCGGGCAGGGCGCGTCCGAGGACGCGGCGCACCGAGTGACGGTGACGTTGCGCGGTGTCAATCACCGCTTTCTCGACCTCTCGTTGCGCCTGCGCGACGCGCAGCACGATCTCGAGCGCCCGCTGCGTGATCTGCTCACGGGCCACCTCGAACGCGGTCGGGTCGAAGTGGTGCTCGACGTCGAGTCGCTGACTCCCGGCACGCCCACGGTGTGGGTCGACGAGGCGCTGGTGCGCGCGATCAACGACTCGATGACGCACCTCACCGCCCGCGGCATGCTCCAGGGCCAGCTGCACTTCTCGGATCTCCTGCGCATGCCCGACGCGCTGCGCGTCGAGACGGCGACGCAGGACGCCATCGATCCCGATCTGGCGCTCGCCGCGGCCTCGAACGCGCTCGACCAGTTGCTCGAGGCGAAGCGCAAAGAAGGTGTGCAGCTGCAGAGCGCTCTCGCCGAGCGGCTCGACGCGTTCGCGACTTTGCTCGAGACGATGACTCAGCGTGCCGCCACGCTGCCGAACAAGGCGCAAGAGGCCCTGCGCGAGCGCCTCGGGCGCATGCTCGAGGGCATCGATGTCGACGCCGGGCGGGTCGCCCAGGAAGCCGCGATCCTGGCCGACAAGGCCGACGTGCGCGAAGAGCTCGATCGCCTCGGCTCGCACCTCGCACACGCCCGCGAGCTGCTCGCGCTCGACGGCAGTGTCGGCAAGCGACTCGACTTCCTGGCCCAAGAGATCTTCCGCGAGCTCAACACCATCGGGTCGAAATGCCGCGACGCCGAGATGGTGCGGCACGTTCTCGACGGCAAGGTGTTGTGCGAGCAGCTGCGCGAGCAGGTGCAGAATGTGGAGTAGGGGACAATGAGCGAGACGGGCTCGTCCGTGCGGGGCGACCTCTGGCTGCTGTCGGCGCCCTCGGGCACCGGCAAGACGACTCTGTTGCGCACCGCCTTCGACCGCAGCCCGAGCCTGGCCGAGGGGCTGGCCTTCTCGGTCAGCCACACGACGCGGGCGCCGCGACCGGGTGAGGTCGACGGCCGCGACTACTACTTCGTGTCGGAGGACGAGTTCGCCGCCCTCGTGGCGGCCGACGGGTTTCTCGAGTGGGCCGACGTCTACGGTCAGCGCAAGGGCACGAGCCGGGCCGAGGTCGAGCGCCTGCTCGCCAGCGGGCGTGACGTGTTGCTCGAGATCGACGTGCAGGGCGTGCGGCAAGTACGGGAGCGCCGGCCGGGCTGCGCGAGTCTCTTCGTGCTGCCGCCGAGCTTTCAGACGCTCGAAGAACGGCTGCGCGCTCGTGGCTCTGACGATCCGGAGCAGATCGAGCGTCGGCTGGCGGCGGCGGTGGTCGAGATCGAAGCGGCGGCGAGCTATGAGTATGTTATCGTCAACGATGACCTCGATCGTGCCTGCGAAGCGCTCACCGCGGTGCTGCTCGCCGGACGCTTCCGGCGGCGCCGTATGGCGCGGCAGATCGACGGCCTCCGCACGACCCTTCCCGACCCAAGCCGTTCAGACCCGTCGTTCCGGACCTAGGTGTCTCGAGGACCGCTGACGCCCCTCGGTGTCATCACGATTCTCTGCGTCCGACGCCCGCGGCGCTGCCTCGCATTTCAGGAGAGAGAGTTTCCATGCAAGAGTACCCGGATACGATCGACAGCAAGTTTCGCTATGTTCTTCTCGCCGCGGCGCGTGCCGAGCAGATCATGCGCGGCGCCGAGCCGAAGGTGGACAAGCCGCTGAAGGCGACGTCGGCCGGAATGGCCGAGATCACCGACGACCTGATCGCCTGGGACTACGGTGCGCCCGAGGATGCCGAGGTGGTCGACGCCGAGACCGAGGGCTGATCGCGGACGATGGCTGAGTCCGAGCCGACGCCCGTCGACGAGCTGCTGACCTACCTCGACGGACTCGGCTGGGAAACTCTCTATACGGCCGCGCGTGAGACTACGGCCGCGCGTGAGAGTACGGCCGCGCGTGAGACGGTGGCCGCGGCGCCCACGACGACGACGTCGCCTGAGCGGCCGCGGCGAGCCGCACTGTCCGCCGCGAGTCCGGCACCTGCCGAGCCGCCGGCTGCTGCCCGGCCACCGAGCGACAGCCAGTCCCGAGCCCGCCCCGCTGCGCGTCCGCCGGCCGACGTCGCACCGCCGCCTTCGTCCGACGGGCCGCAGGGAGGCCTCTTCGCCGCCGCCGCGGTGTCGTCCGCTGCCGGATTGACCACGGCGCAACGGAATGAGCGGCTCGGCGCCGTGTGTAACGAGTCGCAGAGCTGCGTCGCTTGCCGCCTCGCCGGCGGGCGGCAGACGGTGGTTTTCGGCACTGGCGATCCCGACGCCGAGCTGATGTTCATCGGCGAGGGGCCCGGGGCCGACGAGGATCGCCAGGGCGAGCCGTTCGTCGGCGCCGCCGGCCAGCTGCTGAACAAGATCATCGCCGCGATCGATATGCGTCGCGACGAGGTCTACATCTGCAACATGGTCAAATGTCGGCCGCCGAACAACCGGGATCCGCAGCCCGACGAGATGGCCGCCTGCCGCGGATTCCTCGAACAGCAGATCGACCTCGTGCAGCCGCGGGTGATCGTCACGCTCGGGCGCGTCGCGACGCAGGCACTGCTCGACACCAAGCAGTCGCTCGGTCGTCTGCGCGGTCGCTGGCACACAGTGCGCGGCGTGGCGATGCGGGCGACCTACCATCCGGCGGCGCTGCTCCGCTACACGAGCTACAAGCGGCCGACCTGGGAAGATATGAAAGTGGTGCGCGACCACCTGCAGACTCTGCGCGCCGAGGGCTCCTGAGCGCCGCGATGTCGCGGCTCCCGCCCCATGCGGCGCGGATCGCGCGGCTGGTGCGCCAGGTGGAGGCGCCGCTGGTTCGGTTCTGCCCCTGGCCGTGGTGCGGCGGCGCCGCGATTCCACGTGCCCTGGAAGCGGAGCTCGGTGCGCGTCTCCTGCCGACCGAGAACCCGGCCGGCGGCGACCTGGCGGCGGCGATCCGTGCCGTGGGCACGTCCGACCCGGCGGCCGTCTTCGTCGCTTCCGTCGGCTCGACGCCGACGAGCGACGTCCTCGACGCCGCGTTGACGGAGCTCGACCGCGGCCAGGTTCTGGTCTGGGTCGACGTCGAGGCCCATCCGCTGGGCGTCGTGCCGGTCGTCACCCACGGACCCCGCGTGCTCTGCCTCGAGCGCGGAGAGGTGGCGGCGAGGGTCGATCGACATTTCGGCAGACGCGACGACGCACTCGTCGAAACGCTGCTCGTGGCGACCGGCGGTTGGCTCGGTCCGGTCGACTGGATTCTGGGCCGGCTCGCCGCCTCGCCGGACGCCGCGGCGCCGTCGGCCGTCGCTGACCTGCTGCGCGGTGAGGAACTGCGTCACGAGCTCGAGGAGCGGGTGCTGGTGGTGCTCGGCGACGAGCTCGCCGGGGTCGTGAGCGACCTGGCCACAGTCGGCGATCTCGCGAGCGACTGCGGCGGAGACGCCGAGTCCGAGCTCGAGGATGGTGGCGCGCTCGACCTCTGGCGCGTCGCCTGGATGGATCGTCCGCGACGCCTGGCGGCGTTCGAGCGGGCCCTCCATCGTCATGCGTTGGTCCCGGTGCCGTCGCTGCTCGAAGGCCTCGCTTCGCCCGAACGTCGTTCTCTTCTTCTGCGTCGCCTCGCGGCGGCGGCGCTGGGTCTCGAGCGCCGCGAGCAGGCGATCGGCCTGCTGCGCCGCGCCGGGGCCGGCTCGACCGCCGAGCGGCTG
This sequence comes from Acidobacteriota bacterium, assembly GCA_039194425.1. GTDB lineage: Bacteria > Acidobacteriota > Thermoanaerobaculia > Multivoradales > J023 > JAUIJL01. The sequence goes on from JBCCVZ010000003.1 coordinate 469,600, forward strand.
CAGCATGCGGTCACGGCTCCGTCTCGGAGGGCGCCGAGCCCGGGATCGGGCTTCGCGTCGAACGACGGGATCGTCGACGCGTCGGCGCCGCGGACGGCGATGGACCGCCCGACCATCGAGCTGCGCCTTCTCGGTCCGCCGTCGGCTCGGCGCCTCGAGGTGAACGGCGAGACCCACGAGTTGCGCTGGCGCTTGCGGAAGGCGTTTCAGGCCGTGGCGTTCTTGGCCTTGGCGCCGTCGCGGCGGGCGTCCAAGGACGATCTGGTCGAGGCGGTGTGGTCCGGGGTCGAGCCGGATGCGGTGCGGCGCAACTTCCACCCGACCTTGAGCGATGCTCGGCGGACCCTGGAAGGCCCGGACGCGGGATCCACCGGCTCCGGAACGGGGGGGATCGTCTACGGCGAAGGCCTCTATCGGTTGGACCCGGAGCTGACGTGGCGCGTCGACGTGCTCGAGATGCTGGCGTCGGCCGAGCGCGGTCGACATCTCGACGAGGAAGCGCGTGCTGCGCGGCGGCACGAAGAGGCGGAGCATGCGTCACAGGCGGCGCTCACCGCCTTGCGCCACGCCTGGAGCCTGTACCGCGGGCCGCTGCTCGACGCGATGCGCGGCGACTGGCTGCGTGCTCCGCGCGAGGCGGCGCAGCGGGCCCATCTCGACGTGCTGCGGCGGACGGGTCACGTCGCGCGGCGCCTGGGCTATGACACGCTGGCGCTCGATGCGTACCGCTCGCTGCTGATCGAGGAGCCCTACGAAGAGCAGATCCACCTCGCCGTGATGGAGCTCTACTCCCGCCTGGGGCGCCGCGACCTGGTGCGGCGGCAGTACCTGCGTCTGCAGGATTTGCTCGACGAGCTGCACGTCGAGCCGACCGACGCCGCTCGCGAGCGCTACCACCAGCTGATGGGGTGACCACGAGCTGATATGCTCTGCCTCGTCGCGAGGGCTCTACGAGCGCTGGCGACCCCTCCCGATCCTCCAGAGCCCGCAACTCCCGCCCCATCCATCGAGAGTCGACATGACCACCACGCGAGACCTGGCGGCTCCTGCCGTCGAGGCGCAGGGCAGCGCGCCGTCCGTGCCCGAGTCGGCACCTGAGATCAGCGTCCTGGTGCCGGTGCTCGACGAGGCCGAAAGCGTCGAAGAGCTGGTCCGCCGCGTGCGGACCGTGCTCGAAGAGGGAGGGCGCAGCTTCGAGATCGTCTTCATCGACGACGGCTCGGGCGACGGGACGGCGGACAAGGTTCGTGCCGAGCACGCACGCGACCCGCGCATCAAGCTGGTGCGCTTCCGCCGCAACTTCGGCAAGGCCGCGGCGCTGAGCGCCGGCATCGAGTACAGCCGCGGTGGCATCGTCGTCACCATGGACGGCGATCTGCAGGATGTGCCGGAGGAGATTCCGCGATTTCTCGAGATGCTCGACGCGGAAGACCTCGACTTGGTCTCCGGCTGGAAGCGTGATCGCCAGGATCCGCCGTCGAAACGCTATCCGTCGAAGCTTTTCAACTGGGTGACGCGCCGGCTGGCGCAGGTCGATCTGCACGACTTCAACTGCGGCTTCAAGGCTTACCGACGCGAGGCGCTCGAGCAGGTACGGATCTACGGCGAGCTGCATCGCTACATTCCGGTGCTCGCGAGTCGTCGCGGCTTCCGTGTCGGCGAGCTCGCCGTGTCGCACGAGCGCCGCCGCTTCGGCCACAGCAAGTACGGCTGGGACCGGTTCTACAAGGGCTTGCTCGACCTGATCACGGTTCTCTTCATCACCAAGTACACCCGCCGGCCGCTGCATTTGTTCGGCGGCATCGGCCTGCTCCTCGCCGGCCTCGGTTTCGTGGTCAATCTCTACCTGGCGGTGCTTTGGGCGTTCTTCGACGCTCCGCTGTCGAACCGACCGCTGCTCTTGCTCGGCGTTCTGCTCATGGTGCTCGGCTTCCAGACCCTGACCACGGGTCTGCTCGGCGAGATGATCACCTACAAGAACTTCCGCCGCCGCGACAGCTACTCGGTGCGAGAGCTGATCGAGTGAAGCGCTTCCTCTTCCTCACCCAGACCTACCCACGCTTCGACGGCGACACGTCGGGCCCGTTCATCCGCGATCTGGCGCGCGGCCTGGTTGCAGGGGGCGATGAAGTCACCGTGCTGACGCCGCATGCGCCGGGAGTCGACGCGTCGTGGGACGACGACGGCGTCGAGGTGCGCAGCTTCCGCTACGCGCCGGAGCGCTTCGAGCTCATCGGCTACAGCCGCTCGCTCGACGCCGACGAGACGATGAAGCTCGGCGCCGTCGCCGGCACGCCGCTCTATTTGTTCGGTGCGCTGCGTGCGGTGCGCGCCCAGCTGCGGCGCAAGCCCTACGACCTGCTGCAGGCTCACTGGGTAGTGCCCAACGGCCTGGTCGCGGCACGCGTCGCCGACCGGGTGCCGGTCGCGGTCGGCCTGCACGGCAGCGACGTCTTTTTGGCCGAGAAACCAGGAGCGCGTCAGCTGGTCGGAAGCGCCCTACGCCGCATCCGCGGGATGACTGGCTGCTCACCGGAGCTGGTCGACCGCGTCTGCGCCCTCGGCTTCGATCGGGAGCGGGCGCGGGTGATCCCGTACGGCGTCGACTCGGCCACGTTCGCGCCCGATCCGGCGCGGCGTTCGATCTGGCGCCGTCGCCTCGGGCTCGACGACGAGGTACCGCTGGCGCTCTCGGTCGGCCGCATGGCGACCAAGAAAGGCTACCAGGTCTTGATGCAAGGGCTCGCCGAGCTCATGCAGCGCGCGCCCGACCTTCACATCGTGCTCGCCGGCGCCGGCGATCGCCTCGCCGAGTGGAAGCGCGCGGCGCGACCGTGGGCCGACCGCGTCCATTTCCCGGGCGTCGTGCTCCGGGACACCTTGCCCGACCTGTACCGCGCCGCCGACCTTTTCTTCCTGCCCGCCGTGCACGATCCGAAAGGCAATGTCGATGGCCTGCCGAACGTCATCCTCGAAGGCATGGCGAGCGGCCTGCCGGTCGTCGCCAGCGAAATCTCGGGCATTCCGCTGGCGGTGATCCCGGGCGAGAACGGCGCGCTCGTGCCCGAGAAGGATACATCGGCCCTGGTCGACGCATTGGTCGACATCCTCTCCGACCGCGAGCGCGCACGCGCCCTCGGGGCGGCGGGGCGGCGCAAGGCGGTCGACGAGCTGTCGTGGTCGGCCGTCTCCGCACGCTACCGCGCCGCCTACGAGCTCGCTCTCGAGGGCTGAGGCCGCCCGCACGCGGTAGGGCTCAGAGCAGCGGCTCGACCTTGACTTCGTGTGCACCGTGGGCATCGTGGATCGTCACCGAGTCCCCGAGGTCGGCGAGACCGACTTGCGACGAGTACGATGCGGTGTAGTACGAAACGATGAAGTAGACGATGCTCGGAACTTCCTCGAGCAGCTGATAGTGGCCGGGTCGACCGGGGATCGGCTGGAACCAGATGTCCCAGGGCGCATCGTCGTAGTAGCCGCTGGCGAAGAGATTCAGCACCTGCGACGGTCCGCTTCCATACGGGCGTTTGTACGCCTTGTAGATCAATCCGCTGGCGGTCGCGGGCCGGATCTGCTGGCCATCGTCTCTCCGCGTCGTCTCGACGGAGTTCGGTAGATCACTCATCGTCCTCTCCTTGGTGTAGGTGCACACATCTGACGACGAAGAGCTCCCGGAAGCTCTCCCATCGGCGCCAAACCTGTGCACATTGCTTGTACGATGAGTATAGGCGATTCGACCTGGAAGAGGAAGTGCCCCAGGGTCGGCTCGGGAGCCGATGAGCCGCGATCCGAACCTGCGGCGGCTCGGCCCAGCTCGACGCCGCAGGAGATCGCTCAGGGGTGTCGTTGAGCGAGGATGTCGCAGAAGCCGTCGCCGGTGACGTCGGCGAAGGCGAGGTCGCTCAACGGGTAGGAGGACACGTTCAGCGGCTGCCAGCTCGACTGGCCGGACCACGAAACGTGCCAGGTCGAGCCGTCGGCGCGAAAGACATCGGTCGAACCGTCACCGTCGAAGTCGCAGAACGCCAGCGAGCCGACACCGATCGCCGACGTGTTGAGGGGCTGCCAGGAACTTTGGCCGCTCCAGGAGACTTGCCAGATCGAGCCGTTGGCGCGAAAGACGTCGGTCGAGCCGTCGCCGTCGAAATCGCCGAATCGGAGATTGTCCGGTGTGATCGCGGAGGAGTTGATCGTCTGCCAGCTCGATTGACCGGCCCACGACACGCGCCAGGTCGAGCCGTCGGCCCAGAAGACATCGGTCGAGCCTTCGCCGTCGAAATCGCCGAACCGGAGGCTCGACGCCGGCACGGACGAGGTGTTGATCTGCTGCCACGGACCACGGCCGCCCCACGACAGAAACCAGGCGGTGCCGGAGCTGCGAAAGATGTCACTGCTGCCGTCGCCGTCGAAATCGCCGGCATGCAGTGCCGGGAGCTGGAATCCTGAGGTGTTCCATGGTTCCCAGGCCGACCGCATGGCGCGCGAGAGGAACCAGGTGCTGCCGTTGGCGCGGAGCGCGTCGGACGAGCCGTCACCGTCGAAGTCTCCCAGCAGGAGGTCTGTCGGATCGAAGTTCGAGAACGCGCGCAGCGTCCAGTAGCCGCTGCCGCGGGTCGACACGAACCAGGCCGGGAAGGGATCGTGGTCGAAGTCGTTGAAGCGCGTGAACAGGTTGCCCGTGCCGTGACGCTGGACGATCGAGTCGGATGCGCCCCCGTGACGGAACTCGTTGTTCAGGATCCAAGCACCGATCTCGGGGATGCCGCGAATGACGACGCCGGCGTGGTCGGACTGCAGAAAGCGATTGTGATGAATGTCGATGAAAGTGCCCGCGGTGAGGGGTTGGTCGACACAGGCGGCGTCGGTCGGTCGATCCGGGCAACCGTGCATGTCGAAGGCGTGACCGATCAGGCCTTCGACCGAGATGTTGTGGCGTGCTTCGTAGCTGCTTCCCGGTCTTCCCGTGCTGGCGATGTCATGGCGGTTGTGGTTGAAGAGATTGTTCTCGATCAACGCGTCGCCGAGATTGGTGACGACGCCGTAGCCGAGGCCGTACGCGCGACAGCCCGGCGTCCGCTCGCGGCGACGATTGTGGTGGATGTGGTTGTCGTGGACGTGGCTGCCCTCGATGTTCGAGGTGCTGATGGCGGCGTTCGGCCAGGCCCAGAGCTCGCAGTTGTCGACTTCGAGACTCCAATCGGCCAGTGTGTCGGACACGGCTCCGATCCCGGCGGCGTCGGTGCCGCCGCAATCCGGACCGTCGATCACCGTCGTCGGGCCTTGGATGCGCAGGCCGGTGATGCGCACGTTCGGCCCGCCGACGCGCAGCAAGATTCTTTGTTCCTGGGTGGTTGTGCGTAGCAAGCCGCCGAGGGAGCCGGCACGACCGCGTCCGGAAGCCAACGTCACACCCGGCGGGATGGTGACGTCCCACCGATCGGTGAGGTCGATGACGGCCTCGTCGTCGACGTAGATCACATCGCCGGGCGATGCCGTGCCGAGCGCGCGCAGCAACCCTTCTCTCGTCGTCACCAGCACGTCGAAGCGCTCGATCCAGTCGCCGTAGTCCTCACCGCCGCCGACATCGCTCGGACCGACGGCATGCACCGGCGCCCCGAAGCCCCCTCCGAGGCTGCTTACGCCGAGGCATGCGAGGGACACCGCGGCGGCGGCCCACCCGCTCCGGCCGAGGGACTTCAGCGCACGGACGAACACGGTGCGGGCTACGGCTGCGGAGACGACGACGAGATGATCCATGGCGCGACCTCGCGAGGGGTGGTCGATACGGAGCCGCGAGCTCGCCTCGGGCTCCCACTTCGACAACGGCTTACGTGGCGCAGGGTCTCAGCCGCTGCCGGTCTCTGCTCGGTGGCCGCCTTGGTCTACTCGCCCTGGCCCTTCGAGTAGCCCGGCTCGCCGTCGAAGGTGTAGAGGTTCTCGGTCTTGATCACCTCGAGACCGGCGTCGGTGATCTGCTGCAGCAGCCGGACGACGGTGGAGTAGGAGACCTCGTCGCCATCGGCCTTGAAGCGGCAGCGCCAGTGATCGGTGCAGAAGGTCTCGGGCATGCCATCCGGGTACACCTTGACGCCGCGGTTCGTGATCAGGGTGAGCGACAGGCCCTCGGGGGCGGTGGTGGCGAGGCGGGTGCCGAGGACGTCGGGATCGCGGTCGTTCTCGTCCCAGTCGAGGAAGACGTCGACGCCGACCAGTGCCTTCTCGATCGGGCGCGCGGGTCCTGGCGACACGCGGATCTTGTGGTCGTGGTAGTGGACCTGCTGCAGCTGCTGCGGCGTGCGGCCGAGGCGCTCGATTACCGCATCGGCGAATTTGTGCGTGCCGACGTCAGCGACGCTCAGGCCTTCGCGGAAGACATCGGGAGTGTGGATACCGTCTTCGAGCGTGCACAGCCAGGCGTTCTTGATCGTCTCGCCGATCGCTCCGCAGCCGAGGTGAACCAGCATCTGGGTCGCCGCGATCAGCAGCCCCGAGGGATTGGCGACGCCCTTGCCGGCGATGTCGGGCGCCGAGCCGTGAACGGCTTCGAACATGGCGAACTCGTGCCCGATGTTGGCCGACGCCGCGAAGCCGATCGAACCGGCGAGCTGTGCGGCGATGTCGGAGAGGATGTCGCCGTAGAGGTTGAGCGTCACGATGACATCGAAGAGCTCGGGGTTGGACGCCAGGCGCGCCGACCCGATGTCGATGATCTGGTGGTCGTGCTGGATCTCGGGATAGTCGGCCGCGATCTCGTCGAAGATCTGGTGGAACAGACCATCGGTCAGCTTCATGATGTTGTCTTTGCTCATGCAGGTGACCCGACGACGACCGTAGGCACGCGCGTACTCGAAGGCGTAGCGGATGATGTTCTCGCTGCCCGGGCGCGTGATGAGCTTCAGAACCTGCGTCACCTCGCGCGTCTGCCGGTGCTCGATGCCGGCGTAGAGGTCTTCCTCGTTTTCGCGCACGATGACCAGGTTCATGCCCGGATGGGCCGACGCCACCGACGGGCTGTAGCTTTTGCACGGACGGATGTTGGCGAACAGGTTCAGCGTCTTGCGAAGAGTGACATTGACGCTCTTGAAGCCCTTGCCTTGAGGAGTCGTGATCGGCGCTTTGAGCAGGCATCCCGAGGCGCGGATCGCGTCCCAGGCCTCGTCCGGCACGCCGGAGCTGAATCCGCGCTCGTAGGCGACCTGACCGACGTCGACACGGTCGAATTCGAGCGGCGCTTCGGCGGCTTCCAGGATGCGGACGACGGCGTCTGTGATCTCAGGACCGATTCCGTCACCGGGGGCGAGGACGACGCGGTGCTTCTGGCTCATGGCGGGTTCTCTCGCTGAAGAGTTCGATCGTATGAGGCGATGCCGAGGCGCAGTCTCGCCGCAGAGACTCACCGCGGGCGGGGCGAACCCCGCGTCTCCGCGGATCGAGTCCGATGGATCACAAGACTGCAAGCTCGGGTCGAGTTTGAGGAACGGGGAGGGTGCCACCCGGAAGGGTGGGGGGTGCTGCACCGAAAGGCTATCCGTGCGCGTCAGTCGAGTCAATCGGTCACAGCGGACGCGAGGGCGGTCTCGACAGCGGCGCGCACGTGCACTGGCAGCTCGCCGCGACCAAACGCCACGCAGACATCGCGCCCGAGGTCGAGCGTCGCGAAGACGCTTCGGCAGCGGGCGCACAGAGCCTCGTCGGAGTACGGCAGGTCGACGCCGCGGTCGAGCGCGTCGAGCTTGGCGCGGAGCATGGTGTAGCAGACGGTGGCCGGCTGGGTCGCCGGCTCGTCTTTCTGCGGCAGGCTGGCGTCGAGAATCTTGCGCAGCTTGAGGCGTGCGCGGTGGACCCGCGTCTTGACCGTATTCTTCGGCAGCTCGAGCACCGTTGCGGTCTCGGCGATCGACAGCTCGGCGATGTCGACGAGCACCAGCGGCATGCGAAAGTCGAGAGGGAGCTCGCCGAGCGCGCGCTCGATCGTCGCCGCTGCTTCGTGACGGAGCCGCGCGGAGAACGGAGTCGCCTCGAGGTCGCTCGAGTCGAGGTCGGCGAGTTGCCCGTCGCGTCCGGGCAGTAACTCGTCGAGCGGCTCGAGGGTCGCCGGCTCGCCGGCGCGCGGTCGGTTTTGCCGCTGGCAGACCCGCCGCGCGATGGTGTAGAGCCAGGTCGTCGGACGCGAGCGGCCCTCGAACTGGCGCCAGTGGCGAAAGGCCTGGAGAAACGTCTCCTGCACCATCTCCTCGGCGTCCTCTGGTGAGCCACAGAGACGCAGGCCGAGACCATAGATCGTGCCGCCGTGCCGGCGCATCAGCTGCTCGACCGCGCCGCGCGGATCGTCGGGGGGGAGGGCCGTCTCTGCCAGCTTGCGCCCGCGATCAGCTGGTCGTTCTGCGCTGACGCAGGGCGACCTCTAAGAGCGCACGCAGCGCGTCGTTCACTGCTCGGTCGCTGTCGAACGCTTCGGCGACATCGGGATCGAGGCGTGCCAGGTTCGTCCCTCGCCGGTACTGAGCGGCGTACTTTCCTCGCACACCGCCCGAGAGCGAAGTGAAGTCGTATTCGGGCCTCAGGGACTCTGCCGGATCATCCTTCTTCATAGGCTCGTCGTTCATTGCGCGTCGCGCGGCGTGCGCTGATAATGCGAATTGTAGCGCCGGTCTCCTCGGCATGTGCGACCACAAAAATCTGTCCCGTGTCTGCAAGACCGATGGTCAACCACCGCCGTTCGGCGATCAGTGGTCCGGATCGGGAAAGATCCAGCTCAGCGAGTCGCCGAACACGGTCGCTGCCTCGTGGAACAAGATGTGGTGCTTGGCCACGTTGGATGCGGCCTTCGCTTCGTCCCAGGCAAAGCGCACGATCTAGAGTACCATTCGTTCGACCGCGCCACGCGGATCGCCAGGGAGGCCCGAGGTTTCGGTCACGGCACGAAGCGGTAGCCGGCGCCGCGGATGGAGACGATGTGGCGCGGGTTCGACGGGCTTTCTTCGAGCGTTTGGCGCAGCTTGCGGATGAAGTTGTCGACGGTGCGGGTTTCGAGCGAGCCGGGAAGCTCCCAAACCTCTTCGAGAAAGGTCTCGCGACTGACCACCTCTCCCGGTCGTGATGAGAAGAGGCGCAGCATCGCGACTTCCTTGGCCGAGAGCTCCACCGTCTGGCCGTCGTCGTGGGTCGCCTGGAAGGTCTGGAAGTCGATCGTCCAAGCACCGTAACGCATCGACAACGTCTCGCTCGGCGTGTCGCGGAACGCGCGGCCCCAGACCTGGCGACGCAACACGCCGCGCACTTTCGCCAGCAGCATGTCGAGATCGAAGGGTTTGGTGATGTAGTCGTCGGCGCCGGCATCGAGACCGGCGATCGCGTCCTCGGTGCGGTCGCGTGCACTGATCATCACGATCGGCGCGATGTTGCCGTCGCGGCGTAGACGTCGGCACACCTCCAGGCCGTCGATGCCTGGCAGCATGATGTCGAGGAGCACCAGGTCGTAGGCGTCGCGCCGCAGGTGCCCGAGGGCGTCTTCGCCGCTGCCCGCGTGATCGACGTCGTAGCCGGCGTTGCGCAGGTTGAAGACCAGCCCTTGGGCCAGGTGCTCTTCGTCTTCGACCAGCAGGATCGAGCTCATCGCTCGGCTCCCGTGGCTTCGAGCACTGGATGCGGGCCTGCAGCGCGAGACCGCCGGGAGCGGATGCGCTCGAGCGCCGTCGCCGGCAACGCCGGGAGCCGGATCGACAGCGTCGCCCCGCGGTCGATGCCGTCGCTGTGTGCGCTCACCTTGCCGCCGTGAGCCTGAATGATCGAGCGCACGACGAAGAGACCGATGCCGGTCCCTTTCTGTCGTCGGCTGGGGCTTTCTTCCTCGGCGCGGTAGAAGCGGTCGAAAAGCCGCGGCAGCGCGTCGGGCAGAATTCCAATGCCGCGGTCCTCGAGCTCGAGCAGGGCCTCATCGTCGTCGACCTTGAGCCGTATAGTGACGTCGGCGGGCGCGTCGCCGCGGTAGCGCACCGCATTGTCGACCAAGTTGTCGAGTACCTGGCGAAACATCAGCGGGTCGAGTGCGACTGGCAGCGGGCGGTCGAGGTCGTGCTCGAAGCGCAGTGTGGCGTTGGGATAGAGCGTCGCGGAATCGGCGACGAAGTCTTCGAGCGTGCGGCGCAGGTCGACCGCCTGAGTCACCACCTGCAGCTCGTCGGCCCGGTGGTCCATTTCGGCCGCGCGCAAGATGTTGGCAATCAGACGCTGTAGCCGGCGCACGTCAAAGAGAATCTTGTCGACGAAGTCGAGGCGCGCCGAGTCGGCGAGATCGCTCTGGCGCAGCGTTTGCGCGAACAGCTTGATCGACGACAGCGGTGAGTTGAGCTCGTGGGACACCGAGGCGATGAAGCGTGACTGTTGCTGGCTCCAGCGGATCTGAGCGATGAGCTGAGCGCTCAAGATGCTCGAAAGCACGATGATGGCGATGAAGAGCACGCTGCCGAGGGCGATGTAGGCCCAATGGACGATGGTCTCTTCGGCCACGGCGCGGAGCTTCTGATAGTCCTGCACCAGGACGACGTTCCACAGCACGGTGAGAGTGATGATCAACACCAGGACGATCACGAAGAGTGTGACCGGGCCGCGGATCGAGAGCTTTGGGTATCGACGGTCTCGCACGGGCTCGATCATACTCGCTTCGGGCATCGCCACCGCGCTCCGCCGGGCGCGTCGCTCGGTGGACACCCGTCGCGGCAGCCTGCTACGCTGCGGTGAGCTTCCTGCATCCAGCTCGATCTCGACCGAACCATCCGGAGCTCCGTTTTGCCCTTGCCGACTCTGCCTCCGCCCGATGTCGCCGCCGTCTATGTCTTCGCCGGTGGCGAGCAGCACGGCCCGATGAGCCGTCGCGACCTGTTCGCTCAACTCGATGCCGGTCGCTTCGCCGCCGATGACCTGTTCTGGTACGCCGATGTCGACGGCTGGACTCGCCTCGGGGATCATCCTGAGTTGTTCGACGACGTCAGGCCGGTCGCTCCGGCCCCGGCGCCCGCTCCGGCACCAGCCGTCGAGCCGGCGCCCGAGCCAGCGGCGAGTGCCGCGGTCGATCCCGCGCTGCTGCGCACGACCGCCCTGAGCACCGCCGAGCTCCAGCGGGCGGCCCAGGGTTTGGGGGCCGAGTCCGGTCCGCAAGCCGCTGCGGACGGGGCCGTTTCGGTGCAGCCACAGGCCGCGGTCGACGATGGCTCGTCGATGGCGACGATCCAGATGACGCCCGAATCGGTGGCGCAGGCGGTGGCTTCGCAAGCAATGGCTTCGCAAACAGTGGCTTCGCAAGCAGTGGCTTCGCAAGCAGGCGCGTCTCAGGCGGCTCCGGCACAGGCGAGCCAGCCGTATGCTGCGGCTCAGGTCGCCGCGAGCCTGTCGACCGCGCCGTCGGCGGGCTTCTCCGAGCATGCCGCGGGCTCGGCGGCCGACGAAGAGCTCGACGGTGTGTTTGTCGATCTGGTCGAGTCGAGCTGGGAATGGGTGACAGAGAATCGCTTCGCCTCGCACATCGACGAAGTCTTCCTGGGCGCGTTGATCACCGGCACCCTCGACGCCGGCTTTTCGTTGATCGACCTGAGCTCCGACGGTAGCCACCACTACCTGCGGTTCGAAAGTCTGGAGGGCGCCGGAGGTGTGACGCAAGGCAGCCGGCTGATCGTCCGCATGCGCCATCTGACCGGTGATCTGGCTCGCGCCAAGGTCCTCGGGCAGCGGGCGAGCGTGGTGATCGGCTACGGTGAGAAGGCACCCAATGCCAAGCAGGTGATCGAAGCGCTGAAGGCCGAGCTGAAGAGTGGCTTCCTGCAGGACTCCGAGCCCGGCACGATCACGGTGGACGGCGACCTGACGTCCGGCTACGTCTACGCTCAGATCGACCTGCACTGGCGGCTCGACGAATACGTGCACGACGACTATCGGATCGAATCCTCCTTGATCACTCGCCACGTCAGCGCCTGCGCGCATGCGCTGCGCAAATACCTCCGCGGGCGGTTCTCCTGACCGCCGCGGCCTGAAAGGTCGACATGCTCGGATTCCTCAATCAATTCGCCCATAAGGCTGAGCTGCGCGAGTCGAAGGACGAGATCCTCCTCGGCGAGCTGGTGCGGGTCGCCTCGCGCAAAGGTTGGCCGACGATTTCCTTCCAGGCCGGCAGCGACCGCCAGCGAGTGCGCTTTCTGACAGTCGGTGACCCGCTGCTCTACAGCCTGTTCGTGACCCTCGACCGGCGCACCGGCAGCGGCATGATCGGTGAGAAACTGCTCGGCTCGAAGGCGACGCTGGCCTTCAGCGCCGAGATCAAGAACCGCCTCGCCGACCCCGATGATCTCGTGCACATGTTCCGCACCGACCTGGCGAATGTCTTCAAGATGCCGGTGATCGGTGGCGTGAAGCTCAACCACGAGCTCAACAGTGTCTTTGCGACGGTGACCAAGATCATCGAGATCGGTGACTTCGTGCTCCAGGGCCAGCAAGGTACCGCGCAACTGCAGCAGATGCTCGATTCCACCGTCGGTGAGCTGCGCTCGAAGCTCGAGCCCTACAAGAAGGCCTGAACGGTAGCGCTCTCGGTCAGACGCCGTCGATCCGCGCACGCACCGCTGCGACGAAGTTCTCGAAATCGCTGAGGTGCGACGTCACGACCGACCGTACGATCCCCAGGTCGACATCTGCATAGTCGTGCACGATGACGTTGCGGAATCCGACCATCCGCTGAAGGCTCGTGGCGAGATCGGCCTCAAGCCACTCGGCGCGAGCGAGGATCTGGAACAGGTCATGGTTGGTCACCGGTTCACCCAGCCGATCGTCGGCGACGATGTGGGATGCCACGTCGAGCGCTGCCTGGATCGCGAGCTGCAGGGTGTGGACAATGAATCGCTCTTCTTTGACGTCGTCGAACAAACGCTCGGGGCGTGCCTGCGAACGTAGCTCGCCGAGATAGCGCTCGATCAGCGTCAGCTTCTTCGCGACCAGGCCGGCGTCGGTCACGGCTCGACCCCGTCATACCGGCGGATGCGGCGGAGCATCGGCTGGAGGTCGAAGTATTCGTTGCGTCGCTTGACCGTCGCCGCGACTCGCCGAGAGCGGTCGTGCTCGAGGAGGAGCACACCGTCGCGCAGAATGCGGTGGGCGAGGTCCGCGGGAACCGTGTCGAAGTCGACGACTTGGACCTCGGCTCGGAGCCGAGTCGAGAGCTCAGCCGCCAGGTCGAGAACGACGCAGAGACCGTCGTAGCTCCGCTCGAGGGGCTCGCGGAAGAGCACCGCGACGTCGACATCGCTCGACGCTCGGGCGGTGCCCTGGGCGTGACTGCCGAAGAGCCAGGCGGCCGCGAGGTCCCGGCGCGGCGCGAGCTCTTCGTGCAGCCGTGCGGGGAGAGTCTCGGGCGTCACCATGGAACGAGTCTATCGCTCCTCTCGACTCCGGGTCGTCTGCAGGCCCAAAAGCATCGGCAGGAGCACGACCGTGAACACCGTCGACAGGGCGACGACCAGGCCACACAGCAGGCCGAGGGCTCGGTTCGGCGGCAGCGTGGAGGCCGCGAGGAGAGCGAAGCCGCTCGACCACAGGATGCCGTTCCACGCGATGCCGCGCAGGACGGTCGCGAGATCCCGCACCCATTCGGTCGTCGACGCCCCGCGACGCGTCAGAGCGGCGTGGAGATGCAGTGCGAAATCGACCGACAGACCGACCACCAGGGTCGGGAACATCGACAACGCGATGCCATAGGGCCAGTCGAGAAGGATCAGGAGTGCGAAGCTGCCGGCGATGGCCAAGAGCATCGGCGTGGCCAGAGCGAGTCCGACGGCCGCCGAGCGTGCGACCACGACCAGCAGCACGCCGACGACCGCCAGCAGCAGCACGAGGGCTTTCTGCTGACCCCGCACCGTCGACTCGACCATGCGCAGATTGGTCACCAAGTGCCCCGAGACCTGGACGTCGACGCCCGGGACCGAGCCGAAGCGTGCCGCGGTCTCGATGCGGTCGACGGTAGCCTGGAGGTCGGCGTAGCGCTGGTTCAACACCATCACCTGGACCTGGAGGCGGTCCTGCGGCAGATCGACCAGGTCGTCGATCGCGGGCAAGGTCATGCCGCGCGCGGTCCACGTGTCGACTCCCTGGCGAAAGGAGTCGAGGGCGCGTGGCGGGCGACGGATCCAGGGCTGCACCTGGTCGGGGTCGAGCGCGTCCACCAACAGAGTCGGCGACACCAGCCCGCGCACCCCGACCGACACCAGGTGCTCGATCGAGAGACGGTGGGCCGCAGCGAGCGCGCGACGGGCCGGAGCCTCGGGGTCGTCTCCCGCGAGGGGGCGACCGGTGAAGGTGAGCGCCAGCAAATTGGTGCCGAAGAGCTCGCTTTCCAAGACGTGGGTGTCGTAGAGCACCCGCGAGCCCGGGTCGAAGTTGCGGATCCAGGTGTCTTCGATGGTGAGCCGCGGGACGGTGGCGGCGGCCAGCGCCCCGACGCCGCCACACAGGACGAGTCCCAGGCAGGCCGCGACGAGGCGCGGGCGTGGCCGGAGCAGCATGGTGAGCCAACGTTCGTCGGTCGCGGGTCGGTCCTGGGTCGCCTGGGCCTGCCGCGGGCGCCACAGCAGACGTAGGAGCGCGATGTCGAAGCTCAGGGTGAGCAGCAGAGCGAGCACGGCGCCGCCGGCGAGTGTCAGGCCGAACTGCTGAATCGCCGGCACCGGGGAGAGCAGGAAGCCGAGGAAGCCGATCGCGGTGGTCAGCGTCGTCGCCACCATCGGCGCTTCGAGGACGCCGACCGAGTCTCGGAGGAGGCGTGTCGGGTCGCCGTGGACTGCCGCTGCCCGTTCGGCGCGACGCAGCCGGATCAGCAAGTGCAGTAGATCGGCGACGCCGATCGGCACCAAGATCACCGGCGCCAGCACGCTGACCAGGTTCACCGACCAGCCGGCGACCGCCATCGTGCCGAGGATCAGTGCCTCGAGCACCAGCGTGTGGGCCAAAGCGACGCCGAGAAAGACGAAGCGGCGCAAGAGCAGCAGGATGCCGCAGGCAATCCACGCGATGGAGAAGGGCACGAGCCCCGCGAGATCGTCGAAGACGTGCTCTGCCAGGCGTGTTTCGACCACCGCGGCGCCGGCGACAAGGACTCGCCCGGCCTCCGCATGCTCGCTCTCGAACCGCCTGGCGATGGAGAGCACGCGGTCGACGACCTCGGCTTCGTCGGCATCCGCCTCGAGCTCGACGAAGAGGGGCGTGAGCGACTCGCGCATCGAGAGCAGGAGGAGCCGCTGGACCTTCGACGTATGCAGGCGCCAGCGCACCAGGTCCGGATCGGCCAGGGCGTCGTCGTCGAGAATCGGGTAGCCGGCACGATCGGCCGGATCGTTAGAGCCCTGAGCTTCGGGCGACGAGTTGGGGGTCCACCGCGCCTGCCGCGCTGCCATATCGACCAAGAGGGGTGCGTCGGCCAGGCTCGACACGACGGCGATGCCTTCGATCGCGGCCAGCTCGTCGTGCAGGGCGCGGAGCGCTTGGAGGCTCGCCGACTGCAGGACGCCACCCTCGTCGGCCGGCCGAAAGAGGCCGACGATGAGCCGCGAGTCGGGCCCGAACAGTTCCTGCCGCTCCGCGTCGGCGACGGCGATCGGGTCGTCGTCGGCGAGCAGGTCGATCGACGCGTCGAGGCGCAGGTGCCGCGCCTCGAACGCCGCCCAGATCGCCAGGAGCACGATGGGAAGGACCACCGCGACCGGACGGTCGAGTGCCAGGCGCCAGAGCGGGTGCAGGCGACGGAGTGGGCTGGGGCCGTGCATACGAAACGCCGCGGATCAGCGATCCGCGGCGTGTTCTCAGCGGTCAGAACCGAATCGGTCTCAGTTCTGGGTCGGTGTGTGTGGCTCGTACGGCCTGTCGTCGTGCGGCACCGGGTAGTGGTACACGCTGCACGGATCGACCGGCTTCGGCGACGGAATCGTCGTTCCGAGGTAGTCGACCTGCGTGTCGCTGTTGCACGGCATCATCTCCGCCTCTTCGAGCGCCTGGTCCAGGTCGTCCTTGGCCTGGCAGCGACCGCAGAGGTCGTCGCAGCCCCCGCCCACGCCGTGACCGGCGAGGCGCAGGTAGCCGAAGAACCGGCCGCGGTTCGGGCCGTTGGCGAAGAAGACCTTCACCGCCGACGTCAGGCCGTGAATGTAAACCACGGTCGGCGGCAGGGTGGTGATCGACGGATGGTGGATCAGCAGCGGATCGACGTTCTGCAACTGACCGAACGGAGTGTTGATCCGGACGTAGACCTGGAAGAAACTCTCGGCCGGGAAGTCGCTCGAGTTCTGCAGCGCTTCGACCTCACCGTAGCTCGGCGGGTTGACGCCCATGCCGGTGCCTGCCTGAATCGAGACGCCGACGAAGTTCTGGCACCAGTTCGGCTCCTGCAGGTCGAGCTTGTAGATCTCGGTGTGGATTTCCCGCGTGCCTCCCGGGCCCTCGCCCGGATGGATGGTGAAGTTGCTGTCGGACACCCAGCTGCCCGCGAGACCGACCTGCGTGCCGTTGATATCCGGATTGCTGGCGTCCGTATGCGCCCCGCTGTGACCGATCGTGGTCTGGGAGTCGAAGAGGTAGGGCGTCGTCCAATTGCTCCCGTCCCAGCCCGGCAGTGTATTGACCAGGCCGTGGAACGGCGGGTCGACCCAGATGATCGCCTTGCCGATAGAGAACGTGGTGTTGTCGCTCGCTGCGTTCGGGAACTGTGCCAGTGCCGGCACCGCCACGAAGGTGGTCGCGAGGATCGCGAGGATCAGCACACGGTGAATACGAAAGTTCATTGCAGTCTCCAGGTCGTGCGGAGGCCGTCGTAGGTCGTCCTCATCCGATGAATCGTTCACCAATGGGGGCTCGGTGGCGTTCGGACGAAGACACCGTGGAACGGGGGGGTTCCGCGTTCGGTTGTTCAGCCTGAGCAGAGCATACGATTCAGTCCGATCCTGAAAGACATCTCATCGACGTCAAGGCTAAGGCAAATCAGCCCATCGTGCGATCGGAATCGACCAAGAATCTGAATCTTAGCAATATGGGATAAAGAAAGAGGCTCACCCTGACAAAAGTTCTGTCAGCTGAGCCTCTTGCGGGTCGATTGCCGGTGGCCGACTGGTCCCGACAGCTCCCGAACCGAGTCTCCGAGACCGACCGAGCCGCGATCAGTCGAGAGTCGGGTGGGCTGTCGCCCCGGATTCCCCGGCGCCTGACGCTGCGCCGACCGCTGCCGCTGCCGTGGCCTCCGGCACCAGCACGCCGACGACGTAGCGCTCGAGATCGATGAAGTCACGCGCCGTCGCCTGCACTTGCTCCGGCGTCACGCGCTCGAGCAGCTCGTCGTAGGCGAGGATCAGCGCGAGGTCGAGCCCCTGCGAGTCGTAGGTCTCGATGGCCCGCGTCCAGAAGCGGTTCTCTTGCAGGTCGACCTGGCGCTGGCGGCGAAGGTTCTCACGCACTTTCTCGACCACGTCGGGCGTCGGACCGTCGGCCTGGATTCGGCCGATCTCGCTTTTGAGCTCGTCGATCAGCATCTCGACCTTCTCGGGATCGCAGGTGAACTGGATCGACACGCTGTGGCGATCGATCGGTCGTGACTCGAAGCTCGAGGCGACGCGCCCGCCGTAGATGGCGCCGAGCTCCTCGCGAATCCGCTCGATGATGCGGATCTCGAGCACGCGGGCCAGGACCTCGAGGTCGAAGAGATGGTCGCGGCTCCAGTCGTCGCGGCCGTGGAAGACCATCTGCAGAGTCGCTTTCGGCTCGAGGCCCTTCTCGACCTCGACCCGCACGATGCCGTCGGGGCGACGCACACCGACATCGGCCCAGCTCTCGGCCCGCGCGAGAGACGGCAGGGACGCGAGGTAGGTCTCGACCAGCGGACGCAGCGCGTCGAGATCGACAGCGCCGACGAACGTGAAGGTGAAGTCCGATGCGTCGGCGAAGCGGTCGCGGTAGACCGCGAGCGCGCGCTCCGGATCGATTTTCGGCAGCGTCTCGACGGTGACCGGCTCGCGCCGCGGGTGCCCCTGGCTCAGCGCCTCGGTGACGGCGTCATTGAACACCGTCGCCGGGTCCTTCGAGCGATTCTCGAGCACCGCGGCGAAGCGGGTCTGGAGGTTCTGATAGGCGTCGAGATCGAGCCGCGGGGCGGTCATGTGGAGGTAGAGCAGCTGCAGCATGGTCTCGACATCGTCGGGTGAGGCCGAGCCGCTCAGCCCCTCTTCGAGCTCGGCGAGGAAGGGCGACACCGTGGCGACCTTGCCGGCGAGCTTCTTGCGCAGCGCGACGACGCTGAGGTCGCCGAGCCCGCTCTGGCCGAGGATGGTGGTGGCAAAGGTCGCCGACACGAAGTCCTCGTCGTCGACCAGCGAGTGACCGCCCGGGCTCCAGGCGGAGAGGAGAATCTGATCGTCCTTGAACTCGGTGGGCTTGATCAGCACGCGGGCGCCGTTCGACAGCTGCCACTCGGTGATGCCGACCGTATCGTCGGTCGATTCGGCGATGATCGTTCCGGGAGTCGGTGCCTCGGCGAGCAGAGGCTGGTCGCTGGCCTCGTCGACCCACGGCTCGAGATCGGCGGCGGCGACGCGATCGAAGACTGCGAGCAGCTCGCTTTCGGTCGGCAGCTCGAGGTCGTCCTTCTCGGGCCCGGTGACCAGGACGACGCGGTTCTCGTCGGTGATCCATGCGCGGCCGAGCTGATTCACCTCGGTGAGCTCGATGCCGGGCAGGAAGCGACGTGCCAGGTCGGCCTCGAGCGCGATTCCCGGCACCGACTCGTCCTGCAGGAAGTGGCGCAGGAGCTCGGCGGCGAACGACGCCGACGGTTGCTGCTGGCGCTCGCGGTCGAGCTGTTCGTAGGTGCGCAACAGGCTCGCCTTGGCGCGCTCGAGCTCGGCGTCGGTGAAGCCGTGGCGGTCGATGCGCTCGACCTCGCGCAGCAGCGCCTCCAGGCCGCCGAGCACGCCGCCGTCTTGCACGCGGGCGTCGAGCTGGTAGAAGTAGCTGGCGCGCACCAGTCGGCCGCCGCCGGAGAATGCGGTGACGAACGGCGGCTCGGCGCGCTGGGCGACCTCGGACAGCCGCGCGTTGGTCATCAGGTTGTAGAGCCCCTCGACGAGGCTGTCTCGGTAGGCGCCGTAGGTCGTTCCGTCCTCGACCGGGTGCTTGTACACCACGGTGACACCGGTCGATGTCAGCTCGGGGTCGGTGAAGATGCCGGTCAGCGTTTCTTCGTGCAGCGGAACCGGGTAGTCGGGTCGCGCGGGAGCATCGCGCGGCGGCTCGAGATCGCCGAGATGCTCGTGAATCAACGCCTCGATCTGCTCGGGGTCGAAGTCGCCGACGGCGATCACCGCCATCAGGTCGGGGCGGTACCAGCTCTCGTAGTAGCGTCGGATCGCCTCGGGGGTCGAGGTTTCGATGCTCTCGACGGTGCCGATCGGCAGGCGGTCGGCGTAGCGCGAGCCCCGCAGCACCAGCGGCGCCTGGCGCTCCCACAGCCGCGAGCCGGCTCCCTGTGAGCGACGCCATTCTTCGAGAATCACGCCGCGCTCTTTCTCGATCTCCTCGGCGTCGAAGGCCACGCCGCCGGCCCAGTCGCCGAGAATCATGAATGCCTTCTCGAGCGCGTCGGAGTCGTCGGTCGGCACGGTGAGGAAGTAGGCGGTTTCGTCGAAGCTTGTGTAGGCGTTGATGTCGGCACCGAAGCGCATGCCGATGCGCTGCAGGTAGTCGATGAGCTGCTGCTTCTCGAAGTTCTCGGTGCCGTTGAACGCCATGTGCTCGACGAAGTGCGCCATGCCGAGCTGGTCCTCGTCCTCGAAGAGCGAGCCGGCATCGACCGCGAGGCGCAGCTCGGCGCGCTGCTCGGGCTTCTCGTTGACGCGGATGAAGTACGCCAGGCCGTTGTCGAGCCGGCCGGCGCGGATGTCGTCGGCGAGCGGGATCGCGGCGTCGAGTGCGCCTTGGACCGTGCTGTCGCCGCTGGCCGCGGGCTCGGCGTCGACCGCCCCGGATGCCGGCGTGTCGGACGACGCGGGCTGGGTCGACGGGACCGGCGCTGTCGGCGGAACCGGCGGGGTGTCGACCAAGGTCGCACGATCGACCGACGTGCAGCCGGGGAGCGCGGAGAGGAGGACGGTGGCCAGCAGGAGGGCACGGAGCAACGGCGCAATAGAGATCTTCATGCGCCCGATCTTATCCTCCGTCGACGAGCCGCGACCGCGGTTCGCCCGACCTTGTGGGCGCTTCGGCCCTTCGTCCGATTTATCGCGTATTCAGTATAAGCTGGCGCGAAGGTCCCCGGGCGGCGCCGACCTCGGCCCGCCGTGATCCGCTCCAGTCGCTCCAGCTCGTGTCCGCGACTCTCGATGACTTCCAGGAGATTCTCATGACCTTGCGCTCGCTCGTTCCCAGCTCTCGCTCTGTTTTCTTCCTTGCCCTCGCATGGTTCCTGCTCACAGCGCTGCCGCTCAGCGCGGCCTCGTCGAGCGTGGCTCTCGCGTCCTCCGACCTGGCGGCCCGTGCGCTGGCGACGCCGACCGGCGAAGAGCTCTCGATCACCGGAGTCGCTCTCGACGGCCGTTCCACGGCCCTGGCGCTCGAGCGCTTCGACGTCTGGAGCGACGATGCGCGCATCGTGGTGCACGGTCCGGACGGTGACACGGTGACCGCGCCACCGCGCGATCGGGCGTACCTGCGCGGTGCGGTGGCCAACGCGCCGCGCTCGCGCGCGATGCTGTCGATCGCCGCCGACGGCACGGTGCGCGGGTTGATTGCCGACAGCGGCTCGTGGTGGCTCGTCGGTGCCGGCGATGGTGCGCCGAGCGCGCTGCGGGTCGATGAGGACACGCTCGAGGCCGGTCGACGCGAATTCACCTGCGGCGCCGACGCTCTGCGCGCGAGCCCCGCGGGGCAGAGACAGGAAGCGCTGCTCGAGCTCGAAGCCCTGCTCGGGTCGCCGGCTCTCGAGTCGATCCAAGGCGGACAGAGCTACACCGCACGCGTCGCCGTCGAGACCGACAACGCGTTCCTCTCTCGGTTCGGTGGCTCGACTTCGGGGGCCACGGATTACGTCGCGGATCTCTTCGCCTTCGTGTCGACGCTTTACGACAGCGAGGTCAACACCGACGTGCAAGTGTCGGATCTGAGCCTGTGGACCTCGACAGACCCCTGGCAGCAGACCAATCCGACCTGTGGGCTCTTCGAGTTCGGCGAGTACTGGAACCAGAACAACACCGATGTCGACCGCACCATCGCGCACTTCCTGAGCGGCAACAACTCGGGCGGCGGCGTCGCCTGGGTCGGCGTGCTGTGCAACGGTGCCTTCACCCAGAACATCGGCAACAGCTGCCCGGGGATGCCGGCGAGCGGCCAGTACGGCGGCGACTACGGCTACTCGGGCGGCATCACCGGCTCGTTCAATCCTGGCAATCCGACGCTGGTGTGGGATGCGGTCGTCGTGGCGCACGAGATCGGCCACAACTTCAACTCGCCGCATACCCATTGCTACGCCAATCTCGGCGGCAACAGCGCGCCGGTCGACCAGTGCTACAACGGGCAGTGTGGACAAACCGGCTGCTGGTGCGGTGCGCAGAGCTTGCCGTGCACGGGGCAGTCGGGATGCGGCACGCTGATGAGCTATTGTCACCTTCTCGGCGGTGGGTTGAGTAACATGGCGCCGTCTTTCGGCACCGGCCATCCCTGGGGCGTCGCGCCGCAGCGTGTGCCCGACCGGATGGCGGCGCACGTGGCGTCGCGGGCGGGATCGAATCCCGGCTGCCTCGACCGCATCGCGATCAACGAGATCTTCACCGACGGCTTCGAGTCCGGGAACACGTCGGCGTGGAGTGAGTGACGGGCCAGTCTCCGCCGAGCGACCCGGGTTCGGCAGCCGGCCTCGAACCGAGCGACCCCGCGGTCGCGCAGGGGAGCTGCGATGAGCCAGAACGAAACCGACGGCGACTTCGGTCGCCTGCTCCAAGACTTCGAGCGCGAGCAGGAAGTGCGTACGGGCCGCAAGCCGAGCGGCCGGCTGGTGCGAACCGCCCCGGAGCCCGAGCGACCGCGGCGCGAGTACGTCGTGCCGGAGGTCGACGAGGACTTCGGGGCCGCGCTCGCCGCCTTCGAGACGGAGCAGCTGGAGCACGGGCGGACACCGGATCGCGGGCGCAAGCGTCCCGAGGCCGGACAGATCGTCACCGGGACCGTGGTGTCGCTCGATCTCGAGACCGCGCTGGTCGACGTCGGCGCCAAGGCCGAGGGCGTCGTGCGGACCGACGACCTCACGGACGAAGACGGCGTCCTGCTCTATGCTGTCGGCGATCGCGTGCGCTGCGAGGTGGTGGCGGGGGAGGGTGGCCTCCTGCTCCGACCGGTCGGTGCCGGCGTTACCGGCGGCGGTGCGTCTCTGGTGGTCGGCGACGTGGTCGACGGCACCATCACCTCGTTCAACAAGGGCGGCGGTGAGGTCGAGATCGGCGCACGGAGAGCCTTCTGCCCGTTCTCGCAGCTCGACCTGCGGCGGGTCGAAGAGCCCGAGGCGCTGCTCGGCCGGAAACTGCGCTTCGAGGTGCAGAAGGCCGACGGCCGCGATCTCGTCGTTTCACGCCGCGCGCTGCTCGAGCGCGAGCGGCGCGAGCAGGCCGAGCGCGTGCGGGCCGGGCTCGAGGTCGGCGCGGTGATCCAGGGCACGGTCAGTGCGCTCGAAGCGTACGGCGCCTTCGTCGACCTCGGCGGCCTCGAGGGGCTTGTCCACGTCTCGGAGCTCTCCTACCGCCGGGTCGAGCACCCGAAGGAGCTGCTGCGCATCGGCCAGCAGGTCGACGTGCGGATCACTCGGCTCGAGACCACACCCGAAGGACAGGAGCGCGTCTCGCTGTCGATGAAGGCGCTCGAGCGCGATCCGTGGCTCGATCTCGCCGAACGCTGGCCCGAGGGCACTGTCGTCCGAGGGCGCGTTGCACGGCTGGAGAGCTTCGGTGCCTTCGTCGAGCTGATGCCCGGCGTCGACGGCCTGGCTCACATCTCGGAGCTCGGCGGCGGTCGGCGTCTCAATCACCCGCGCGAAGTGCTCCAGCAGGGCCAGGAACTGGCGGTGCGCGTCCTCGGCGTCGACACCGCCAAGCGTCGCATTTCCCTTGCCCCGGCCGACGACGCCGAGCTCGGCACCCCGGCGGTCGATGTCGACGCCGTCGTCGATCGCGCCGAGCGTTCCGAATCGACCTCGGGCTCTGGCTTCGGGTCCCTCGCGGCCTCGTTCAAGAAGGCCCGCAAGACCTGAGACTTGACGCGCCGGCCGCCGACGAACCGACTTTGTCTCACGTCACGGCGGCCAGGCCCAGAGAATCAGCGGCACGCCGAGCAGGACGATCAAGATCTCGAGCGGTAGGCCGAGGCGCCAGTAGTCGCTGAACCGGTAGCCGCCAGGTCCCATCACCAGGGTGTTCGACTGGTGGCCGATGGGGGTGAGGAAGGCGCACGAGGCGCCGACGGCGACCGCCATCAAGAAGGGGTCGGAGGAGAAGCCGAGGTCGGTGGCGATGCCGACCGCGATCGGCGCCATGATCACCGCGGTGGCGGCGTTGTTCATCACGTCGGAGAGCACCATGGCGGCGATCAGGACGATGGCGAGGGTGATCGGCAGCGGCAGGTGGCCTCCGACCGCGGACAAGGCATGCGCCATCGTCGCCGCGCCGCCGCTGGCTTCGAGCGCTCCCCCGACCGGGATCATGGCGCCGAGCAAGACCAGGATCGGCCAGTCGATCGCCTGGTAGGCGTCGCGCAGGCGCACGATGCGGGTGAGCACCATCGCCAGGGCGGCCGCGGCGAAGGCCACCTGTGCCGGCAGCAGCCGCAGGGCGAGGGCGACGATGGCGAGGCCGAAGAAGCCGAGCGCCATGAGCAGACGCCGCCGGCTGGCGATCGCCACCTCGCGCGTCGAGACGCGCAACAGGCCGAGCTCGGCGAATGGTGCCGTGAGATGGTCGCCCTGGGCCTGCAGCAACAACACGTCGCCGGGCTCGAATCGGATGTTCTTGAGCTGGCGCTGAATGCGCGCACCCTGGCGGGCGACCGCGAGGAGATTGAGGCCGTAGGTGCGCCGCATCTGCACCTCGAGCGGCGTTCGGCGGGCCAGGCGGCCCCGCGGCATGACCACGGCCTCGACCAGATGGAGCTGTCCCGGGTCGATCTCGTCGCCCTCGCCAAAGGCGCTGGCGCCGGCGAGTCGTAGGTCGGCCTCCTTGACCAGCGCGTCGAGATGGGCCGGCGCGACTTCGACCACCAATCGATCTCCGGCTTCGACCTGAAACGCGGCGTCGGGGGCGAAGATGCGTCGCCGGCCGCGGGCGATGGCGGCGACGACCAGCTCGATGCCGGTTTCGCGCGTCAAGGCCATCAGCGCCTGGCCGGCGAACGGCGAATCCTCGCCGACCACGACCTCGGTGGTGTAGGCGTCGAAGTCGAACAGCGCCTCTCCAGCTCCCGGTTCGACGCGGCGCGGAATCAGCCGCCAGCCGACCGCGAGAAACCCGAGGCCGACGACCGCGATGCCGACGCCGACCGGCGCGAAATCGAAGAGACCGAACGGCTCGCCCGCGGCCTCGGCGCGAAAGGCGCCGATGATGATGTTGGGCGGTGTGCCGATCAGGGTGGTCATGCCGCCGAGGAGAGAGCCGAAGGCGAGCGGCATCAACAGCACCGAGGGCGAGATGTCGCGCGAGTCGCCGAGCTTGATCGCCAGCGGCATCAGCAGGGCGAGGGCGCCGACATTGTTCATGAACGCCGAGCAGACGGTGACCAGCGCGGTGAGCGCCAGCACCAGCGTCGCCGGACTCTTGCCGAGGCTCGACAGCATCTGGCCGAGGAGATCGATGACACCGGCTTCGGCGAGCCCACGGCTCACCACCAGCACCGCCGCCACCGTGATCACGGCCGGGTGTCCGAAACCGGTGAAGACCTCATCACCGGGAATGATGCCGGCCAGGGCGAGGGTCAAAAGGGCCATCAGCGCCACCAGATCGTAACGCCAGCGATCGAGAATGAAGAGGACGAGCGTCGCGCCGAGAACGGCGAAGACGAGAAGCTGCTCAGTCATGGCGCGCAGTCTAGCTCAGACCCAGCGCCCGGCGTCCGCCACGAGAGCTCGCCGCGGGCGTACGCCGTGGTCGCTCGAAGAACGGTTCGAACGAGGACCGGACGGCTCAGAAGATACCGGCCGCCAGCGCGCTGAGACGGGCGCGTGCCCGCGGCGCGACCCAGGCGTCGTCGTGATGGTGCATGCGCGCGCCGGGCACACGGGCGGCGCGCTCGAGCGCCTCCCGGGCGGCGTCGAGATAGTCGGGACCGACTCGCGGCAGCGCGACACCGAGCCAGTAGTCGACCGTTGCCTGACCGAGACCGTGCGAAACCTGGGGCGCGCGGATGTCGCGCAGGCGGCGGGCCGCGGCGTCGGCGTCGCCGGCGCGCAGCAGCAGCAGTGCCTGGTCGAGCTCGACGATCCAGCGCTCGGTCGCCGCGACCTCGTCGGCCAGCTGGACCAGGCGCGCCCAGGCGACCGCGCGGACGCGGCTCGACTCGGTGACGGCGACCCACGGGCTGGTGCCGAGCTGCAGCCGGGTAGCACGCGGCGTGCCCGGACCGCGCACCGCGAGCTCGAGACTCTCGCCGCTCTCGGCGGCGGCGATACGCTCGGCGAACTGGGCCGCCGTCTGGACCGGCACTCCGGCGACCCCGAGAACCTGCTCGCCGACCGCCAGGCCAGCGAGCTCGGCGGGCGACGACGGGGCGACCGCGGCGATCACCGGGTGGGCCGCCGCATCCGAGTCGATGACCAACGCACCGACCCACGGACGGCGCAGCGGCAGATCGCGGTCGAAGAGCGCGCGCAGCTGGTCATACGAATCGGGTCCCTCGAGACGCACCGGGAGGCGCTCGGGCTGGGCCGGGCCGGGGCCCGACGACCACACCCAGAGCGCGGTCCCGGACTCGATCAGGTCGGTCGACGGCACCGCCACCAGATACACCAGCCCCGGCGTCTCGCGGTCGACGGCAGTCTGCACCGCCGCCCAGTCGACCGCGTCGCGATCGTCTCCGGGTCGCTCGAGAGCGCGCAGCGTGTCGGCGTCGACGCCCGACCGGCGCAGCAGTGGCTCACCCTCGGGGGCACGGTCGAGAAGGGTCCAGCGCGCCGAGTCGTCGAATGCGCGCCGCAGATTCTGGGCGATCCCACGGTCGAGGTCGTCTCCGGTGCCGTCGCCGAGGCTGCCGAGAAACGCCAGCCCGGGGCGCAGCGCGACCGCGACCTCGATCGTCTGCCGGTCGGCGAGGCGCAGGCGCGTCGAATCCATGCGCGCGGCGCCAGCGTCGACTGTGACCAGGTACTCGCCCGGCGCCAAGGAGACGCGCGGGCGTGACGCGCCGGGGATGTCGGGCTCGACGATCTCGCCGTCGATGCGGATCGTCGCGCCGGCGGGGAAGTCGTTGAACACCAGCTGGCCGCGCTCGGACTCGAGCACGATCGGCGGCATCCGGTAGTCGATCGCCTCGTCGATCATCAGCTCGGCGCGATACGGACGATAGCCCTCCGCGCGGACCTCGAGAATGCGCAGGCCGGTGGCGAGGCCGTCGGCGATCAGCGGCTCGGACAGCTGGTCGAGCCGGTAGACCGTGTCGGCGGCGCCGCTGTAGCCCTCGGTCAGCCCCTGGGTCACGCCGAGCAGCTCGCCGTCCAGCGTGACGGAAGCACCCGCCGGCCGGGTCGTCACCTCCAGCACCGGGCTGGTGCGCTCGAGAACCTGCTCGACGGTGATCTCGCGCCCGGCGTCGACCTCGAGTGCCTGGACGACCGGGTCGTAGCCGGCGCGCCGGATCTCGAGGCGGTGCGCGCCGGCGAGGAGATCGACGGTATCGCGCGCCGCCGGATCGACCGCGTCGAGCACCGACGGCAGAGCATCGGCGGCAGTACTGTGGGCGACCGGCTCGAGAATCGACCGACCGTCGACGAACACCCGCGCGTCGGTCGGATCGAGCAGGAACCGCACGCTGCCGACGGTGGCGCGGCGGACGGCGGCGAACAGCTTCTCGAGGTCGGGCGTCGCGACCGTGGTGTCGAGCGACGTGCCGGGCGAGACCTGCAGCAGGCGCTCGAGGTCCTGGCGCGCGAGGTCCTCGAACTCGAGCTGGCGATGAAGCTCGGCACGGTAGGTGAGAGCGCGCATCCAGAGCGCACGCAGCTCATCGTCGACGCCGCGGATCGGGTCGACCGCGCGGGCGGGCAGGTTCTCGTCGGCGAAGCTCGGCTCCGAAGCGCTCTGCGGCGCGTCGGGCGGTTCGGTCGCGCTCCGATCCCCGGACGTCCTCGCGTCGTCCGCGACACCCTCGGCCGCCGGGGCGAGCGCGGCGATCAGGTCGACGACCCGGCCGAAGAGCGGCAGTGCCGAGGGTCGTTGGTCGCTGTCGTAGGTCGCGACCGCGTCGTCGTACAGCGCCAGGATCTCCTGGCGGTCGACGTCGATGGTCGGGTCGACCGTCTCGTCGATCGGCGCCGGCTCGTCGAGGTCTTCCACTTCGATCGAGCTCACGACTTGGGCGGAGACCGGGCCCAGCGGCAGCAGCGCCAGGATGCCGGCGAGGCCGATCGCCAGCGCTGCGCCGAGAACGAGCGGGTGCAGCGGCGATCCGGAGCGCGGTGGCACCGGCCGGCGCTCGTCCGGTGCGGGAGGGGGCTCGGACGTCTCGGGTCCGAGGTCGTGGCCCTCGGCTCGTGTCGTCATTCGAGCACCACCAAGAAGGGAAGCTTGGTGTCGGCGATGAACAGGCGCCCGGCACCGTCGACCGCCAGGTCGACCGGGTTGCGCAGCTCGATTCCGGCACCGAGATCGGGCCCAATGGTGTCGACTCGTCGCCCGGCGGCCGAGTAGACGAAGACCTGTCGCTCGCCTCGATCCAGCACGTAGAGCGTGCCGAGGATGTCGAGCGCCAGGGCCACCGGACGCCGCCAGTCTTCGGCGATCACCGGGTCGGTGGCCATGCGGTCGACCGAGATTCGCAGCACGCGCTCACTGTCCTCGTCGAGCACATAGGTGCGGCCGAGCGAGTCGCGCTCGATGTCGACCAGGTCGGGGCGCAGGCTGCCGAGGAGCTCGCGACCGTCACGACGGCCCGAGAACGCCAAGACGCCGCGCCAGCCGCGCGCCAGCACCAGCCACTCGCCGCGCGCATCCCGCACGGCGGCGCGCAAGTTGCGCAGCGGCGACTCGCGGCTCGACGACACCGGCTGCAAGAAGTCGAGGCTCTGGCCGTCGAAGGGAAGCACGATGCGTTCGTCGGTGAGCACGTAGGGCGTGTCGCCGGCGAAGCCGGGGCGAAGCGCGTCGTCCAGCGCCAGGCTCTGCAGCGGCCGGCCGCTCGCATCGAGCAGCGCGACCAGCGGTAGCTCGCTGTCGACGACGACCACGCGGCCGTCGTCGGCCGCGGCGACGCCCTCAGGCTCGCGCAGCGCCAGGCCGCTCACCGGCCAGCGCGCGGTCGAGCGCCAGCGCGGCAGGCCGCGACCCGGGCGCAGAATGTGACGATCGGCATAGGACAAGAGGCTCTTGGCCGCTCGTCGATCGGCGACCAGGGACGGCTCGTCGCCCTCCTGATCGGCCAGGCTCTGCAAGACCTCGAGCGCGGCATCGATCTCTCCGCTCTCGAGCCAGGTGCGCCCGAGCAGGCGCCGCGCGCGCCCGGTCCAGGCGCTCGCCGGTTCGTCTTCGATCGCTGCCACCAGCTCGCCGACGGCGCCCTCGCGATCACCGATCTGCAGGCCGAGACGCGCCGAGCGCACCCGCGCCTGGGCGCGCGCCGGCAGCTCAGGGAACTCGTCGCGGCCGAAGAGCAGCGGCACGCGGCGGAAGAGCGTCCGCGCGGCGCGGTAGTCGTCGTCTCCGCGCGCCGTGGCGGCGCGAGCGTCGCCGCGCAGCAAGAAGGCCTCGGCGGCCTCCTCGGTGCGCGGATGGCGGGTCAGCAGGGACTCGATCAGGTCGTCGGCCGTCCGTTCCTCGCCAGTGGAGATCAACAGGCGGGCGGCGGCGAGCAGCGCGCCCGGGGCCAGCCGATCGTCCGGAAACTGCTGCGTCAGCAGCCGATACGACTCGATCGCACGCTCGATCTCGCCGGTGTCGGCGAGCCGTGCGGCCTCGCGCTCGAGACGGGCGGCGGCGGCGTTCTGACCTGCGCACGGCAGTGCGACGGCGAGCCAGCTGGCGACGACGAGGACGCAGCACAGACATGCTGGAACTTGGCGACGCGTGGCGCGGCCTGCGATGCGGGGAACCACAGGCGCCGCGGCGCGAGACACGGAGGACACGGAGAGTGAGAGGAGTTGCAACGAAGAGCTCGGCTCGGACGAGATGAGGCGTGGGTTCGCGGCGACGACGGCGTCGAGCGATCTGGCCGTCGACGCGCCAAGTCTGCACGATGGCGGGGCGCGAGGCAACCGGGCCTCTTACGAGCCGCGGGCTCCGCGGGCTTCGGCGCAGGGGCGACGAGATCCTTGGACCACGTCGGGCCGTGTGTCATGCTCCGCGCACCGTGCGATTCGTCGATCTTTCGATCAAGTACAAGCTGCTCCTCGTGATCCTCGGCTCGGCGCTGCCGCCGTTGGTGATCACATTCGGCATCGTCATCATCCTCGGTCTCCAGCAGATCGAGCGCGATTTGGTCGAGCACGCCGAGGCGCTGGCGCTCTCCGCCGGGGCCTACACCGCGCTGCCGCTCGCCTTCGACATGCCCGACGAGGCGCTGATCTCGATCGAAGCGGTGGTCAAGTTGCCGAGCATTCAGGCGGTGGTCGTCTACACCTTGGAGGGCGACGTCTTCGCCGAATGGCAGCGCGCGCCGCAGCAGCCAGTGCGGCCCGACGTCGTGCCGCGGGTCGAAGACGCCACCTCGGAGATTCGCGGCGGGCTTGTGCACACGCTGGCGCCGGTGATCTTCGGCATCGAGGACGAGCGCTACGGCACGATCTATGTCTGCTCGTCGGCGTCGGTGATCGCGCAGCGCATGAGCGCCTATGTGCAAACCATGGTCGTGGTCGCCGGCCTGGTCGCCCTGATCGCTCTCGGCTTCGCTTACTTCGCGCAGGGCTTCATTTCGCGGCCGATCCAGGAGCTGGCCGACGCCACCGCGCAGGTCTCTCGTGGCGGCGATATGAGTCCGCGTGTCGCGGTGCGCGGCAACGACGAGATCGGCGCCTTGTCCCGCGGCTTCAACGCCATGCTCGACGAGCTCGAGGCGCGGCAGCGCGAGCTCGAGCGGTCGAACCGAGACCTCGACCAGTTCGCCTATGTGGCGTCGCACGACCTCAAGGCGCCGCTGCGTGCGATCGCCAGCCTGGCGACGTGGCTCGAAGAAGACCTCGGCGGCAAGATCGACGACGACGCCCGCAACCAGCTCCGGCTCATGCGTTCGCGCGTCGAGCGTCTCGATCGCATGATCAACGGCGTCTTGTCGTATTCGCGCGTCGCCCAGCCCGAGCAGCGCGATCGAGTCGACGTCGGCGGCCTCGCGCGTGAGATCGTCGAAGCGCTCGATCTGCCGGAGGGGTTCAAAGTCGTGATCGACGCCGATCTGCCGGCCGTGCGGCTGCGCCGCGCCCGCTTCGAGCAAGTGCTGTCGAACCTCGTGACCAACGCCGTTCGTCACCACGAGGGGCCGCCGGGGCGGATCGAAGTGCGTGCCCGCCGAGTCACCGGCTCGCTCGAGGTCGAAGTCGAGGACGATGGCCCGGGTATCGCGCCAGAGCATCATGCGCGCATCTTTCGCATGTTCCAGTCGCTCGGCCGCGGCGACGGCGAGTCGACCGGCCTCGGCTTGGCCCTGGTGCGCCGGATCGTCGACGAGGAAGGCGGAGAGATCGAGGTTCATTCGCAGGTCGGGGAGGGGGCGTGCTTTCGCGTCGTCTGGCCCCTGGAGTCCGCCGACCTCCGGCCACACCCGGCGAATTCGCCACGGCGCGGTTCGACACGATAGACTCAGACTTCACTTCATTGTCATGGCGGACCTCGAGAGTCCTTCGAGAGTCTGCGTTCTTCGGCCGCGGAGGCGGTCGACATGGATCGAGACCACCGGGTCGCTGGACGACTCGCGGGGTCAGGGGGATGGTTTCAGTGAGACTCGGACGAATGCGTTCTCACGATACGCTGCTCTTGATCGAAGACGACGAGGTCGACATCCTGACCGTTCGCCGTGCGCTCCGCGAGCTCGGATCCAACTGCACGCTCTTGGTGGCGAAGGACGGTCTCGAGGCTCTGGACATCCTGCGCGACTCGACGATGCCGCGACCGTCGCTGGTGCTCCTCGACTTGAACATGCCGCGGATGAACGGTCTGGAAATGCTGCGCGCGGCGCGGGACGAGGAGTTGCTCACGACCACCCCGGTCGTCGTCTTGACCACGTCGGCGCACGAACGCGACGTCGTCGAGGGTTTCAACCTGGCGATTTCCGGCTACATGGTGAAGCCGGTGGATTTCCGCAAGTTCGTCGAAGTGTTCCGAGTGATCGACAGCTACTGGACGCTCAGCGAGCTGCCGGTCTGAATCAGGCTTCATCTTCGCACCCTGTTCCTCCAACCATGACACCCACCTCATGATTCGCACGCCATGACGCGGTCTTCTTCCGCCGCACAGGCTCAGCGCTCGCCGGTCGCCGACGCCGCCGAGTCGGTGGCGGGCGCATGGTTCGACGGCGGTGGTTGGCGCGGAGCACGGCAGACTCTGCGAGTTCTGCTGGTCGAAGACGACGTGGTCGATCGCATGGCGGTGCGGCGCACTGTGCGTCGCCAGCAGCTGCCCTGGATGCTGCTCGAGGCCTCGTCGTTGGCGGCGGCGCGCGACCTCCTGGCGCGCAGCGTCGATGTCGTGTTGACGGATATCGATCTGGCGGACGGCTGCGGTCTCGACCTGCTGACCGACGTCGTCGACACGCCGGTGGTGGTGATCACCGGCGCCGGGGACGAGCGCATGGCGGTCCGTGCCTTGCGCTCCGGCGCCTGGGACTACCTGATCAAGGACTCCGGCGGGCGCTACCTCGAGTTGCTCTCGGCGACGGTCGACAACGCGCGGCGGCACTACGAGTCGGTGCGAGAGCGCCAGCGCCTGGCGGCCGCGCTGCGCGCCAGCGAGGAGCGCTACGCGCTGGCCGCCGAAGGCGCCAACGACGGTCTCTGGGACTGGAACCTGGAAACCGGCAAGGTCTACTACTCGACCCGCTGGAGCGCGGCGCTCGGCTACACGGGTGCGGATCTCGAGCCGACCATCGACGCCTGGGTCGAGCGTGTCCATCCCGACGACATCGAGCTGCTGCGGACTCAGCTTGAAGCCCATGTCGAGGGCCTGACGCCGCATTTCGAGAGCGAGCACCGGATCCGTGGGCGCGATGGCTCGTACCGCTGGGTGCAGGTCCGGGGCCTCGCCGTGCGCGACGCCGGCGGCCGCGCGACCCGCATGGCCGGGTCCCAGCGCGACGTCACCGAGCGGCGGCGGGTGGAGGATCAGCTGCGCCACGCGGCGCTGCGCGACGATCTCACCGGCCTGGCGAATCGCGCGCTGTTCATGGACCGGCTCGAGAATGCGCTCGAGCGCGCCCGGCGCGCACCAAACGGGTTCGCCGTGGTCTTCCTCGATCTCGATCGCTTCAAGAGCGTCAACGACAGCCTCGGCCATGTCGCCGGAGACGCTCTGCTGCGCGCGCTCGGCGACCGCCTGAGACGCTGCCTGCGCCCGGGCGACACGGTGGCGCGCCTCGGCGGCGACGAGTTCGCGCTGCTGCTCGACGACATCGAGAATCAGGCCGCTGTCGAAGTCGTCGCCGGACGCATTCGCGCCATGCTGCACCTGCCGTTCGACGTCGCCAGCGAGCAGGTCTACGCCACCGCCAGCCTCGGCATCGTGCTCGTGCTCGAGGGCTCCGAACGCGCCGAGGAGGTGATTCGCGACGCCGACATCGCGATGTTCCGGGCCAAGGCCGAGCGTGCCAAGACCGGCCGTACCAGCTATGTCGTCTTCGAGCGCGCGATGCACACGGAAGCGGTGGCGACGCTGCGACTCGAGACCGACCTGCGCCAGGCCGTCGACGACGGACTCCAGTTTCGTGTCCTGTACCAGCCGGTGATCGATTTGCGCTCCGACCGTCCGGCCGGCGCCGAGGCGTTGGTGCGCTGGCTGCATCCCGAGCGCGGTCTGCTTTCACCTGCCGACTTCCTGCCGCTCGCCGCCGAGCTCGGGCTGACACCGGCGATCGGCTGGCGGGTGCTCGACGAAGCGTGCCGTCGGGCGGCCGGCTGGCCCGACAGCGTGTCGATCAGCGTCAATCTCGACGGAGCGCAGCTGGCGTCGGTCGAGCTGGTCGACCGGGTCGAGGCGGCGCTCGAGCAGTCTGGGCTGGCGCCCGAGCGCCTGCGCCTCGAGCTCACTGAGAGCATGATCGTCGACAACCCGGCGGCGACGGCGCGCGTCCTCGAGCGGCTGCGCGATGACGGCGTGCGTTGCGACATCGACGACTTCGGCACCGGCTACTCGTCGCTGGCGCAGCTCAAGCGTTTCCCGCTCGACCGCCTGAAGATCGATCGCTCTTTCGTGCGCACTCTGCTCGAAGAGCGCGACGACGCCGAGATCGTGCGTGCGACGATCGAGCTGGCGCATGCGCTCGGTCTCGAAGTGGTGGCGGAAGGGATCGAGACCCAGGAGCAGCTCGACCGCCTGTGCGCGCTCGGCTGCGACTACGGCCAGGGCTACCTCTTCGCGCGTCCCGCGCCGGCGCGC
This sequence comes from Acidobacteriota bacterium, assembly GCA_039194425.1. GTDB lineage: Bacteria > Acidobacteriota > Thermoanaerobaculia > Multivoradales > J023 > JAUIJL01. The sequence goes on from JBCCVZ010000003.1 coordinate 503,427, forward strand.
GACGTCACGATCATGCTCTCGACGTCGGTCGCTCCCTGAGGCCCGTGCGGGCGCGGTTCCTGGAGCGAGAGCGACGGGATAGGCTGTGTCGATGGATGAGAACCCGAAGTCTTCGGTCCCGCAGGCAGCTCCCGACACCCTGCCGCCGGGCCAGGTCCTGACCCGCAAGTTTCCGGTTGTCGGTGAGAAAGCGCCGCCGCCCGAGGCGCTCGATCTCGACCGCTGGATGCTCGAGGTCGACGGTCTGGTCGCGGCGCCGCGCAGCTACTCGTACGCCGCGCTGCGGGCGCTGCCGCAGTCGCGCCGCAGGGTCGACATCCACTGTGTCACCGGCTGGAGCCGGCTCGGCAGCGAGATCGAGGGTCTGCCGCTCGCCGAGCTGCTGGCGCCCGCGCGGCCGAGCGCACAGGCACGCTTCGTGCGCTTCGTGGCCTACTCGGAGCGTGCCCACGACACCTCGCTGCCGCTCGATCTGGCGCTCGCCGACACCTGGCTCGTGCACTCGGTCGACGGCGCGCCGCTGAGCCCGGAGCACGGTTGGCCGCTGCGCACGGTGACGCCGTCGCGCTACTTCTACAAGAGCTTGAAATGGCTGCGCCGGATCGAGCTGCTGGCGGAGGATCGCCTCGGATTCTGGGAACGCGACTCGGCGTACCACAACGTCGGTGATCCATGGCCCGGCGATCAGCGGTTCACCACCGGCTCGCTCGAACCGGCGAAGCTCGAGCGCTTCAAGTCCGCCGAGTCGTTCGACCGCTGGCGCCGTGGCAGGACCGTCTTGCTCGGCCTCGATCTCCGCGGCTGGTCGCCTCACGATCGGGATTTGCGCGGCCTACAGCTCAAGAACTGCCGGCTCGACGGCGCCGACCTGGCGGGGGTCGACCTGCGCGGCGCCAACCTCAGCTTGTCATCGCTGCGCGGCGCCGACCTGCGCGGCGCCGACTGTCGGGGCGCCGATCTCGAAGGTGCCGATTTCTCGGGCGCCGACCTGCGCGATGTCGACTTGCGCGACACTGCGCTCTCGGCCACGCGCTTCGTCGACGAGGGGGCCGAGGGGGAGGCGGTCGGCGCGCGCGTCGAGGGCCTGCGCTTCGACGGCGCACATGGGCTGCTCGAGAGCCAAGAGGACTATCTCCGTAGCCGATCGGCCTGCGATCCACCGCGCTGAAGGCTCGGTGATCGGCTGGGTTAGACCATTCGTTTGGCGCTCGTGAGATGCGCCTGATTGATCGGTGAGACGGCAGGATTTGTGGTAAGTTTTCGCCAGCTCTCGTCGGTTCGTTTTTGATTCTCGGCCTAAAAATCGCCTCGCGAAAGAGATCGCCTCGCGAAGACCGGCCCGCAGTGGCGTCGTCCCTGGTTCCGGCCAGTGCGCATGCACCGCGGGAGGAGGATTGTCGATGCCCCTCGCCCTTCGATGCTTGATCCACGACGCGCTCCGGCGGAGTCGTTCCGTGGCGCTGCCCTGGGCGCTGGTCCTCGGTCTCTGCTTCGGTGCGGGCGCTGCCGGCGCGGCCGAGTACACGGCCCTGCTGGACCTCGACGACGACGCCTCGACCGGTTGCTCGGTGATCACCGCCGACGGCCCCTTCGACGGTGTCGAAGTGCGCGTCATCACCACCGTGCCCGACGGCATGGACATGGTGACGGCGGTCGAGCGCGAGGACTGCATCGACCCCGGCACCGACACGTTCGGTCCGCGCCAGGCGGTGACCGACATCGCGCCACCATGGCCCGTGGGCCTCGGTCTCGGGATCGGCGGGAGCGATGTGGTCGAGTCGTACCTGCCGCTCGGCGCACCGTGCCAGTCGATCCGCCTCGGCTTCGTCGGTTCGGACGACGCGGGCGGCCTCGATGCCTTACTCACGACGACCGGTACTCAGACCGGTGGGCCGATCGTCGTCGCCTGCGGCACGATCGTCGACATTCCGACCCTTTCGGAAACTTCGCTGCTGCTCCTGGCGCTGGTTCTGGCTGCGCTCGCCGCGTGGACGCTGCGGCGGCATCGCCACGGCGCCGGTCCGGCGGCCCTGTGGATCGTCGCCGCCCTGGCCCTGTCGTCGTTGGCCCTCGGGGTCTACGCCGGCGCCGGCATCGTGCTCGATGGCGACCCGAGTGACTGGACCGATCCCGCGGCGTCGGGCGTCGACCCGGTGACCGACGCGCCGCCGCTCGCCGATCTGGCCGCCGGATTCGCCACGCCGTCGAGCAACCTCTCGACTCTTTTCCTGCGCTTCGACGTCCAGCGCGGCGTCGAGTTGCCGACGATCACGCCGATCGCCGACCAGTCGATCGCCGAGGACGCGTCGACCGGTCCGCTGGCCTTCACGATCGGCGACCCCGACACGCCGATCGACTTGCTCGACGTCACGGCGACCTCGAGCGACCAGGCGCTGATTCCCGACGGCAACCTCGTGATCACGCCGCCTGGCATGGATCCGGCCACCGACCGCACGATCACCGCGACACCGCTGCCCGACCAGAACGGTGGACCGGTGACGATTACGCTCAGCGTGGCGGATGGCGTGACGACTGTGACCGAGACGTTCGACATCACCGTGACGCCGGTCGACGATCCGCCGACGGTGACAGCCATCGCCGACCAGACGATCGCCGAGGACGGCGCGACCGGCCCGCTGGCCTTTACCGTCGCCGACATCGACACGCCGCTGCCGCTCGGCGTCTCGGCGACTTCGAGCGACCAGGCTCTAATTCCCGACGGCAATCTCGTCATCGGCGGCGCGCAGCCCAACCTGACGATCACCGCGACGCCGGTGGCGGACCAGAACGGCGGGCCGGTGACGGTCACCCTCACCGTCACCGACGGCACGACCCCGGTCGTCGAGACCTTCACGGTGACCGTGACGCCGGTCGACGATCCGCCGACGATCACGCCGATCCCGGACCAGGTCATCGCCGAAGACGGTGCCACCGCGGCTCTTCCGTTCACCGTCGCCGACATCGACACACCGCTGCCGCTCGGTGTCTCGGCGACCTCGAGCGACCAGACTTTGTTGCCCGACGGCAACCTGGTGCTTGGCGGGACGCAGCCGAATCTGACCATCCAGGCGACACCGGCGGCGGGGGAGAGCGGCGCGGCGACCGTGACCGTGACCGTGACCGACGGCACGACACCGGTGTCGACGATGTTCCTGGTGACGGTGACCGATGTCGCCGATCCGCCGACGATCACCCCGATCGCCGACCAGACGATCGACGAAGACATGTCGACCGCTGCGCTCGCCTTCACCATCGGCGATCCGGACACTCCGCTCGGCGCGCTCGGCGTTAGCGCCAGCTCGAGCGACCAAACCCTCATTCCCGACGGCAATCTCGTGCTCGCCGGTGCACCGGCCGCCGCCCGGACGATCACCGCGACCCCGGCACTGAATCAGAACGGCGGTCCGGTGACGATCACGGTGACCGTCACGGACGGGACGACGCCGGTGTCCGAGACGTTCGACGTCACGGTCAACGCGGTCAACGACCCGCCGACGATCACCGTCATCGCCGACCAGACGATTGCCGAGGACTCGTCGACCGGCGCCCTCGCCTTTACCGTCGACGATGTCGATTCGCCGCTGCCGCTCGGCCTCACCGTGACCTCGAGCGACCAGGCGTTGATTCCAGACGGGAACCTGGTCGTCGCTGGCGTGCAGCCGAACCTGACGCTCACCGCGACGCCGCTCGCCGACCAGAACGGCGGTCCGCTGACCGTCACCCTGACGGTGACCGACGGCGCGCTGCCCGCGGTCGAGACCTTCACGGTGACGGTGACCCCGGTCAACGACCCGCCGTCGGTCACCTCGCCGATCGCCTACACGGCCCTCGGCAATACGCTGCTGCGTGTCGACAGCGCCGACGCCGACAATCACGACTTCGCCCTGCCCGAACGCGTCGCCTCGACGGTCGATCTCGTCGACGCCTTCACCCAGGCGGCGCCGAGCGACATCGACTCGCCGGCGATGGATCTGATCTTCCAGGCCGGCTCGCAGGCGACGGTCAACGGAGGCACGTTCGAGATCGACGACGATGGCGACTTCGTCTACACGCCGCCGACCGGCTTCACCGGCCTCGACTCGGTGGTCGTGAATCTGCTCGACCAGGCCGGCGGCATGGCGCCGGTGACGATTCAGTTCACCGTCTCGGACATGATCTGGTACGTCGAGGACACGACCGGGCCGAAAAACCCGGCGGCCGGGGACACCGGGCGCTCGACCAACGCCTTCCAGACCTTGGCTGCGGCCGAGGCCGCCGCCGGCGCCGGGCATACGATCTTCGTGTTCGAAACCGATGGACCGCTCGATGAAGGCATCGCGTTGCAGGACGGACAGCGGCTCTTCGGTCAGCGCATCGAGGACGATGCGGACTTCGCGACTCTGCTGCCCGGCTTGCTGCTCGAAGAGATCGCCGACACCAATGCGCGGCCGCAGATCCACCGCACGAGCGGGGCGGCGGTCACGGTCGACGCCTCGGCCGCGGGTCTCGCCAACGTCGAGATTCGTCACCTCGACCTCCAGTCGGGGGACGACGATGCCATCGCGGTGACGACGGCGGGAACCAACCTCGCTGACGTGCTGATCGACGAGAACGTGATCGGCGCCGCCGGTGTCCATGGCGTCGACCTCGACTTCGGCCACACCACCGGCACCTCGATGGTCGAGTTGCGCGACAACCAGCTCGCTTCGACGAACAATGCCATCGACCTGGTGAAGACCAGCACCGGCGACGTCGAGGTGCGGCTGCTCGCCAACACGGGCATCACCTCGACGACAGGGCGCGGCCTGCGGGTCGAAGACACGAGCGGTGGCGCCGGGACACTCGCTGTCACCGCGCTGCTCGACAATGTCATCAGCGGGGCTACCGCGGGAGACGGCGCCTTCTTCGGCGCGGTCACCTTCGACGCCGACCCGAGCACCGTCGCCTTCGACCCGGTGAACGGCAACGACCTGGCGATCGGCAGCAGCGGCGACGGCGTCGGTGGGGGAGGCTTCCTGCTGTCGAACGTCTCCGGCGACCTGGCCTTCGACGATCTCGTCGTCGAGGCCGATCAGGCGGGCGTGGTGGTCGCCGGGAGCGGCGTGTTCAACGGAGGCACCGGCACCGGCTTCCGCCTCACCACGACCACCAACAGCGCGATCGTCGCCAACGCCGGCCCGGCGCTCGATCTCGATCCGATGACCGCCGCGGTGACGTTGCAGTCGATCACCTCGATGGCGAGCCCGACCAGCGGGGTTCGGCTCAACGACATCGCCGGTTCGGTGGTGATCAACGGTGGCCTGATCTCCGGATCCTTGGGCTCCGCCGTCTTGATCGACCAGGACACCGTGACGAGCGCGCTCGACCTCACCTACAGCGGCTCGATCACCAACTCCGCGGGACACTTGATCGAGGTCGACGGCTACCCGGCCGGAACGACGACCTTCAACGGTCTGTCTCTCAGCGACTCGGGAGGCGCCGCCGATTCGGGCCTGGGCATCCGGCTCGTCGACGTCGACGGAACCGTCAACATCACCCCGAGCTCAGCGCCGATTCTCGAGAGCGATGGCCGCGGCGTGGCGATCGAGGGCGACAGCGACGGCACGATCAACCTCGACAATGTGTCGATCACCTCGCCCGCGGGCACGGCGATCCACATCGTCGATCCGGGCAGTTCGCTCGGCGCCACCATCGACCTCGACAATGTCGACGTGACGCAAGCCACGGCTGGCCGTACCGTCGAGATCGCCGGCCTGGTCGGCTCGGTCGACTTCGACGCCGCCAGCGCCCTGAGCGCGACCGGCGGGACGGGAATTCGTGTCGGTGCCAACGGTGGCGCGTCGACGGTCGCCTTCAACGGCCCGGTCGATCTCGGCACGGGCGGCAGTCGATTGACCGCCAACGCCTTCACATTCGAGGCCAACGCCGCGGGCCATGTCACCAGCGTCGCCGACCTCGACATCTTCACCAACGGCGCCCAAGGGCTGGTCGCCACCGGCTCCGGCCGCCTCAACGCCCTGAGTGGCGGCTCGTCGACGGTGAGTCTCGACACGCAGAATGCACGGGCGGTGAACCTCACCGGCATCGAGGCCGACGTCAACATCGACTCGGTCACGTGCACCAACTCGTCCGACTGCGTGACTCTCGCCGCCCTCGCCGCGGGCTCCGAGCATCGCTACGCGGCCGCCGACCTCACCTGCACCGGCGGCACCTGCTTCAACGTCTCGACCGCGGGGCAGATTCGCGCCACCGGCACGGCGAGCACGATCAGCGCGACGGGCGCCGTCGGCGTGCGCATCGCGTCGACGACCATCGATTCGAGCGACGTCAGCTTCCGCAGCGTCTCGGCGTCGGGGGCCGTCAACGGCATCGTGCTCGATGCGACCGGCACCAGCGGCGGTTTCAACGTGCTCGGCGACGGCAGCGACACACTCGGCGGGAACGCCTCGGGCGGCACCATCGCCAACACCACCGGCGACGCGGTGTCGATCAACGACTCGGCGGACTTCCAGTTCGCCAACCTGCGGGTCGAAACGCCGACCGCCGACGCCTTCGATCTCGACCAGATCCGGGGCACGGCGAGCCGGATCGCCAACACGCGAGTGCTCAACGTTGACCAGGCGAACACCAGCTCGGTGCGCATCAACAATGTCGCACGAAGCTTCGGCCTGACCGTCGATCGCAGCTCGTTCGAAGACAACGACAGCGGCCAGGTGGTGTTCCTCACCGAGCTGCAGGGCGCCTATACCAGCTCGCTGACGATCGAGGACTCGGCCTTCGTCGCCCACGACGCCGACGCGGTGTCGATCGTGCCTTCGCTCGGCGGCGCGCCGGGCGATACCGGCACGCTCAACCACACCTTCACCCGGAACACCATCCGCGATTCCGACATCGATGGCGTCAGCGTAGCGAACTTCAGCTGCGGCGGCGCGGCGGTGTGCAACTACACGATCACCGACAACGTCGTGCGCAACTTGGCCAAGCTGGGCAACTTCAACGGCGGCCTGGTCAATGTCGGCTACAGCGGTCTTGCGGTGAGCGGCGGTTCCTTCGACGCCGTGGTCTCGGGCAACGCCATCTCGGCCAGCGACGCCAACAGCATCGATCACCGGCGCGGAATCAACGTCATCCTCGAGCAAGCGTCCGGCACCGTGCCGAGCTTCGCGGTCGACATCGTCGACAACGACATCGACGATCTCGGCAACCGCGAGGCGATCTTCGTCTCGATGCGCCAGCCGGTGTCGACGTCGAACGTGCGCGTGGTGAACAACCGCCTCGGCACCGGCGCCATCGGCGGCACCACCGTCCGCAACGTCGGCGGCACGCGCGACTGCGCGTTCTTCGAGACGCGCGGCGCGGCGAGCGTGACGATGAACCTGCTGCTCGAAGACAACGTGATCCAGTGCGACGCCACCGGCAGCGACTCCACGATCGATGTCGATGTGCGCGATGGCTCGCGGATCAACCTCACCATGCGCGGCAACGACGTGTCGACTACAGGTACATCAAATGCCGATCTCGACGCCGGTCCGTTCTCGACCAGCGGCACGATCTGCCTCGACATGAACGCGGCCAATGTCGGCGCCGACGCCAATCTCTTCAATCCGGTGGCGAGGCTCGAGCAGACCGCCGGCACCTTCCACATCGAGGGGCTCGGTGCCAGTCCGGCGAATGCCGCGGCGGTCGAGGCTTTCCTCGACCCGCGCAACAACAACGACGTGGCGGCAGTCGGAGGCAGCTTCACCAACAACGGGGGCGCCGGGTGCCCGGAGCCGCCTCCCTGAGCACATTCCGAATCGAGTCTCTCTTCGCCCGCGACGCAGTCCGTGACGCACTCCGCGAAGCACCGTTCATTTGAAGGAGGTCCGCATGTCAGAGCCGTTCTTGGCTGAAGTCCGCATCATCGGCTTCAATTTCGCGCCCAGAGGCTGGGCGTTCTGCGACGGGCAGATTCTGCCGATCAACCAGAACCAGTCGCTCTATTCGCTGCTCGGCACGACCTACGGAGGCGACGGTCGGACCAGCTTCGCGCTACCCGACCTCCGCGGGCGCGCACCGATGCACATCGGGCGGAGCAACGGTGGCGAATTCCACACGCTGGGCCAGAAGAGCGGCGAAGAGACTCATACGCTGAGCGGCGCCGAGATGCCGCAGCACGACCACGTCTTGCGGGCGACGAACGATCCGCCGACGTCCGACCAGCCGACGGGTCACGTGTTCTCGCGCGCCGCGGGCACGATCTACGGCGAGTTCGGCACGCAGCAAGCCCTGGCGTCCGGCACCGTCGCCAACGTCGGCGGCGGCCAGGCGCACGACAACATGATGCCCTATCTCGCCATCAACTTCGTGATCGCGCTGCGGGGCCTCTTCCCGTCGCGCAATTGAGGAGGCTGCAATGTCCGAGCCTTTCGTCGGAGAAGTTCGCATGTTCGCCGGCAATTTCGCGCCGCGCGGTTGGGCGTTTTGTGACGGCCAGCTCCTCGCCGTGTCGCAGAACGACGCCCTGTTCAGCCTCCTCGGCACGATCTACGGCGGGGATGGCCGTACCACCTTCGGCTTGCCCGATCTGCGTGGGCGCGTTCCGATCCACGCCGGAAGCGGCCCGGGATTGTCGCCGCGGCGCCTTGGCGCCAAGGCTGGCGCGGAGAACGTCACGTTGACGGTCAACCAGCTGCCGTCGCACACGCACGCGATGCAAGCCAGCAACCAGCTGGCCAACAACCTCGACCCGGTGGGCCGCGCTCTGGCGCCGACCGCCTTCGGCGATGTCTATACGCCCGACCTGGCGCCTGAGAACATGAATTCTCAGTCGATCACCAACGTCGGCGGCAGCCGCAGCCACACCAACCTGCAGCCGTTCTTGTGCATCCACTTCATCATCGCCCTCTTCGGCATCTACCCGTCGCGCAACTGAGGAGCACGCCATGTCGGAACCCTTTGTCGCGGAAATCCGCATCTTCGCCGGCAACTTCGCGCCGCGCGGCTGGGCATTTTGCAACGGGCAGCTGCTGCCGATTTCCCAGAACACGGCTCTCTTCTCGTTGATCGGCACCACCTACGGCGGCGACGGTCGCACAACCACGGCGCTGCCCAACCTGGCAGGACGCCTGCCGATGCACCCCGGCCGGGGCCCCGGACTCACCTCGCGTCGCCTCGGTCAGCGCGGCGGCGTCGAAATGGTCACGCTGAGCGAGGCGCAGATGCCCAATCACACGCACACAGTGGTCGCCAGCGGCGAGGACGGTGCGTCGACCAATCCCCAAGGGCGACACATCGGTGCCGGCAACGACATGTTCCGCACCCCATCGAACCTCGGCTCCATGGCGGATCAAGCGCTGCCCAGCACCGGAGGCAGCCAGGCACACAACAACCTGCAGCCCTTCTTGGTCGTCACCTTCATCATCGCGCTCGTCGGGCTCTACCCGAGCCGTAGTTAGCAGGCCGTTACTCCGAACGCTGTGAGTGATCGCATCGAGTTTCCGTCCGTCGCCGCGGCGGCGCCCGACTCGGGGGCCGAGGGGCCGCCGATTCGCTTGGTGAGTGCCGCGGCGCGCGGGCTGCGCCTGCGCCCGGCGACAGAAGGCGATCGAGAGGTGCTCTACCGAATCTATGCCTCGACTCGCCTCGACGAGGTCCGCCAGACGGGCTGGGACGAAGCGCAGATCGAGGCCTTCCTGCGCTTCCAGTTCGGCGCGCAGGCGCGCTACTACGAAGAGCAGTTCGCTGACGCCTCGTTCGACCTGATCGAGCAGTCCGAAGAACGCTCTGGAGAACAGGGGGGTGCGGTCATCGGTCGGCTCTACGTCGACCTCCGGGACGACGAGATTCGGCTGATCGACATCGCACTGCTGCCCCAACACCGGGGCAGCGGCCTCGGCGGTGCCTTGATGACGGATATTCTCGCCGAGGGACGGCGACGCGGCCTGCTGGTGCGGATCCATGTGGAGCGCGAGAATCCGGCGATGCGCCTCTACCGCCGCCTGGGATTCGAGAAGATCGAGGAGCAAGGAGTGTACGATTTGATGGAGTGGCGGCCCGATGAGTGATGCGATGGAGGAGGCGATGCGGCTCGACACGCTGAACGCCGACGTGTTCCGTGACGCGGCACCAGGCTTCACGCTGCGTGTCCCGAGCTCGGCTGTGTCTTTTGAGGAGACAGTGTCTGAAGAGACTGTGTTTGAAGAGACCGTGTCTGAAGAGACTGTGTCTGAAGAAACAGTGCCTGAGGAGACGCCGACGACCATTCAGCTCGAGATCGCCCGGATCGATGGGCTCGCCGGCGACACCCCGCGGGCCGACGGCGAACCGTTCTCCGTCGTCTTTCGCTGTCTCGAGGGGCATACCCTGCCGCAGGCGATCTACCGGCTCGAGAACGAGTCGATCGGCGCCCTCGATCTTTTCTTGGTGTGCCTGGGCCCCGACCCGAAAGGCGAAGGCTCGCTGTTCGAGGCCGTCTTCACCTGATTGGATCCGAGTCTTGTCTTCGACCTTCGTTTGAACCTGTCGCGTTCCGCGACCAGCTGAGGAGCCTTCCATGGCCGACAACACCCCCGAGGGCGCGGGCGACGCGCCGCAGTTCGACGACGTGCCGCTCGATTCGATTCTCGAAGAGGCCGTTCAGGCGAGCAAGGACGCAGATCCGCGCGAAGAGGACGAGCTGGCGTGGTCCGAGCTCGTCGAGACCGGCGTCGTCGGCGTGCGTCGCGAAAGCTTCCTCGACCGCCTGAACCAGCGGTTCTGGATCGACATGGGGCAGTGGGACGTCCAGCTCCAGCTCGTTCAGGTCGAGAAGCTGAATGAAGCCCCGAACGATCTCGGCGATGGGGCGCCCGAGGCCCGCGAGTCGTTCCGCGTCGTCTTCCGCGGCGCCTCCGCGCGAGCCGCCCTGCCCGAAGGGATTTACCGGGTCCAGAACGACGAGCTGGGCGAGCTCGAGCTCTTCCTGCGCCCGGCCTGGCGGCCGTCGACGAGCGAGCAGCCCCAGGACCTGCCGCACCTCGAGGCGCTGTTCAGCTGAGGTCCACGCCGCGGCCAGGAACCGGCCGCGGCGAGTCTCAGTCGGGCCGTGGATGGTCGCGGAACCAGGCGATCGTGGCGTCGAGGCCCTCACCGATCTCGGTCGGCGGCGCCCAGTCGAGGAGCTCGCGCGTCGCGTCGACCGCGGCCTTGCGCACCTGCTCGGCCTGGCGGTCTTCGAGGTCGCCGAAGTGCGGCGTACCGCGCGGGCGCAGACGCGCATAGATCGCTTCGACCACCTCGCGCACGGTGAGCAGCTCGCCGCGCCCGAGATCGACGGTGCGGCCCGTGACCCCGTCGGCGATCAGCAGTCGAAGCAGGCCTTCGACGACGTCGCCGACGTAGACCCAGTCGATCGGCCGCGTGCCGCTGGAGAGCCGCGGATTGCGCCCGTCGAGCAGACTCCGGATCACATACGGCACGAGCTTGCGCTCGTCCTGGCGCCCGGGGCCGTAGACCATGAACACTCGCGCCAGGGTGACCTGGGTCTTCCACAGCCGGTGGTACATGCGGGCGTAGGCGCTCGCGGCCGCCTTCGCCGCCGCGTAGGGTGACGACGGCGGCTCGGAGCTCTCGGCCCCTGCCGGTTCCTCGAGCGAGCCGACCTGCACCATGCGCGCGCAATGGGCGCGCTCCGCGCCGGCCAGTAGATGGACCGTGCTCGCCAGGTTGTCACGGAAGGTCTCGAGCACGAGATCCGGATCGCGCGCCCCGGAGACCCGGCTCGCCAGGTGCAAGATGCGCCGCGGACGCGCCGCCCCCAACGTGTCGAGAGTGGAATCGGCGTCCCCCAGATCGCAGCGATGCCACACCACGCCCTCACGCCCCGCCAGATCCTCGGGCGGCTCGCGGTGCCGCGTCGTCGCATGCACCTCGACCCCCAGCTCGAGCAGCCGTTCGAGCACGTGACGGCCGATGAAGCCACTGGCGCCGGTGAGGAGGATGCGCTCGCCGCGCAGCGGGTCGAGAGGACCCGGTTCGGGCGGTGCGCCGCGAATCACCGACCGCCCTCCGCGTCGTCGGAGTCGTCCTCGTCGACCGACTCGGCCTCGGCGCCTTCGCCCGCGTCGGTGTCATCGGCGACGTAGAGCTCACCCTCGGCCAGCGGCTGCACCACGCAGCTGAGCAACTCCGCCACCTCGTCGACCCGATCCTTCGGTACCCGCAGCGCCGCCCCCACCGGACTCCACCCGCCCATCCCGGGACCGAAGATCCCGACGTCAGCGCTCTGCACGAAGAACGGAATGCCGTGCTGGTCGAGCGCATGCCCGACAGTCTCTGCCTCGTAGCGCGAGCCGAACTTTGCGACTTCGACGAACTCCATGGGCCAACCCTCCAAGCGATCCGCGGTCGATCAGGCAAGGCCAGTCTATACCCGCGGTGAGCCCGCCCGCTCGACCAGCTCGTCAAAGTACGCTTTCAGCTCCGGATGCGCCCCGCGCAACCTTTCGATCTCCGCCCTCACCCAAGCGAGAGCCTGCGCCCGTCGCTTGCGCGACCGGTCGGTCGAAGGATCCTCGAGCACAGTGCACACATCCTCGACCACCAAGAGCCTGGCGACGGCGATCAGCTGGTTGACGTACGGCGCCTCCGAAGGTCCCTTCCGCTTCTGCAGGCTGTGCTTCGCGGCGGCGAAGCGCAGCGCGCGGAAGATCGGCTCGAGTCGGCTCCCGTTCGTCGGCGAGGCGAGGGCCAGCGGGTCGGCATCGGAGGTCACGTGTCCTGCTCCCAGGGTCGCGTTGATCTCAGCCCGCATCATCCCGCGCCCGCCCGCCCGGTGAACCACGGGCGCCTCAGCGCAGGCACCCGGAACGGTCCCGGCGCACCAACGGCAAGCCGACGCGCTTCCCGCCTCGATCACCAGAGTCCTCGAACCGTACTGGGACCGCCGGCATCCTGCCGGCCTGGGTGCGAGCAGGAGCGTCGCACGAGCCACGTTCGAGAGCTCGGATGTTGAAGAGTCCCGCGCCGCGAGCAATGCCTTGAACGGCCTTTCGCGATCGCACACAATCCGACAGAGTTCTCGCGGAGTAAGGCCATCGATTTCTTCCTCGAGTCGCAATGCCTTGAACGGCCTTTCTCGATCGCACCTGGGACAAATGTCGAAGTCCGGGTAACGATTCTCGACACTCAGAAGTCGCAATGCCTTGAACGGCCATTCGTGATCGCACCGTAACGCAAGCCGCGCGCTGGCGACAGACACTTTTTCGTCGCAATGCCTTGAACGGCCTTTCGCGATCGCACTCGGCAACACCGTGAACGGGCTGCGCAGTCTCGATCAGAAGTCGCAATGCCTTGAACGGCCTTTCGCGATCGCACAAAATTCGCAGGGAAGCTACACGGCTCGCAACGATAGAAAGTCGCAATGCCTTGAACGGCCTTTCGCGATCGCACCGCTTGGACGGGATGATCTTCGTCCCGTCGGAAAGAGAAGTCGCAATGCCTTGAACGGCCTTTCGCGATCGCACTCTACCCCTTGCAAGCCTCTGACTGCCAAGGACTTCCGGGCGCGTTTCCGGGGATCAACCTCGATCGTCCTCCGGAAGGCCGAAATTGATCGATTTTCGAGCTGTCCAGAATTCTATAAGTCCTTTGTTTGCCTGCAGTTATGCGTGCCTTCGGGGATCACGGCTTGAGCAAGCTTTCACTGCTTGCCTGCAAGCCTCTCATTTTCAAAGACTTCCGCGAAATTCTGCGTTTCGAAACCGCGAAGGTCACGAGATCCCCGGACGCCTTCGGAATCTCGTCTCGTCGTTGAAGAGTATCGATTGGACAATCGATGACCACGATCAAGAAAGGTTTCTTTCCGAGAGAGTGCCTTCAGGCTAGCCAACCGGACTGCTCGTGCGCTGCTCCGGAGCCGGCAAGATGCCGGCGGTCCTGGTTGGGCTCGGGTGCTCGTCTCCACTGAGCTGCCCATGTCCTGCGATCGCGCGAAGGGCAGGCTCTTCAGTGCCAGGCTCGTAGGTGAGAGTGATAGCAGCGCCGGCGTCTCGCCGGCCGGAGGGCACTTCGCTGCAGTCAACGCGAGCTGGGACCCAGCTCTCGATCGATTCGATCTCAGTTCGAAGGGTGGTTGCTTCACGGAGGAGCTCTGAACAGCTCCCGCAGCGGCGACACCACCTCGACCTCGCACGCCCGCTCGCCCCGCCGACCGTTCGCGTACACCGGCACCTCCGCGAAGCTCCGCAAGAGCTGCACGGCCGGCTCCATCGGCAAGAGCGCCACCAGATCCTCGACCGTGACCGCCTCACCGCCCTGGCCTGCCCGCCGACGCAGCGTCCGCAGCGCGCGCGCGGGCTCGCGCAGCTGCTCGACGAGCGCGCGCTGGACGATGCGGTCGCGAACCGTGGCCAGGGCCTGGCCGTCGACGAGGCGCAGCGGATCGGGACAGTAGCGCCCGGTGCGCAGCTCGGTCGCCAGGTGGTCGAGACGGGCCGCGCCGCCGGCCAGGAATGCCCGCGGCGTCACTCCGTCGACCCCCGCCCGACCACGCCGCGCCTCGCAGTCGGCGGCTCTCGCCAGGTGGCGCCCAGTCGCAAGCTGCTCGAGATGCGAGCGAGCCGGTGCCTCGACCGACGCGCCGACGAGCGAGGCACTGCCCTCATCGAGAACGTAGCGCCCCAGGCCGTAGTGCGTGCTCGCTCCCGCATGCAGCCGCTGCATCGACGCCACCAGCCGTCGCCACGGCGGCGTGAGCCCCGAGAGCTCGACATCCCCCATCACGCCCCCGATCGTCATGCGCTTGCCGTCCTGCGCACCGACCACCGGCAGGTCGATCCACACCAGGTGCCCGGGGCGAGCCGCCGCGTCGGCCGGCGGCTCGGGAATCTCGCTCGCCTGCGGATAGGCGCCGTGGTGCACGAGATGCCAGCGCTGGTAGAGGCGGCGCAGGAAGTGATCGGCGGGGAAGCACTCGCGATCCAGGAAGCCGGCTCCGGCCCGCTTCAGCTCGCGTGGACGCTTGAGGCGCAGCGGCGACAAAAAGCGAAGACGCACCGGCTCAGTCGACTGGGCGAAGGCCTCGAGCTCGTCGCCATCCGGCGCCGCGCCGACGACCTCCCGGTGGCCGACGGAGGGAGCGACCTCCTCGACCAGGAAGTTCCCCGAGAGCGTCGCCCCGGCCGCCCGCCGCCACCGCTGCGCGGCGATCTCGTGCAGCCGCGGCTCGATCGCGCGCACCAGATCGTGCCCCAACCGCGGCACCGTCAGCGCGAAGACGTAGCCGTCGCCCGCCTCGTAGCCGACCCTGCCGGACTCCGGCACCCAGGGCAGCAGACCCGCGGGCAGCTCGTGGCCGAAGACCCGGCACAGCAGGCCGTGGATCACGCCGCCGTGCAGGAAGGGGAACGTGCGGCGATGCGTCAGCCGCAGGCGCACGGTCACCTGCTCGGTGTCGAGAGCCGCTGCCGGCGGCGACAGCGAGGGAAGGGCCTGCGGGATCGCGGTCATCGTGCTGCTCCCTGGAGTGGCTGTTCATAGGTCGGGTCGTAGACCGTGACGCCGTAGTCGTGCGTCGCCACGTACTGGAAGCGCCGCCCCTCGGCCAGCGCGACCGCGGCGCCGGCCGCGGTCGCGATCTTGGTGCCGCCGGTCACATCGATGACGACTTGCTCACGGCGCAGGCCGGTCTCGCCGACCAGGCGACGCAGCACTTCGTCCGTCGCCTGAACCAGGGCCCCCAGATCGAAGAAATCGACCCCGTCGTCCAGCTCGGGCACCAGGTCCGACGCCGGACGGACGAGCACGCTGCGCTCCGGCCACAGGCGATCGAGCAGGGCGAAGAACTCGTCGCGCGATTCCCGGCTTCCGGGCTTCGAGCCGGCCGCGCGCGACTCGATGACGATCGCATGCTCGAGCCGCCGCTCGTCGTGGAAGACCAGCGCCTCGAGCAGCATCCGCCACGGACCGGCGAGGCGCGCGCGCACCGCCGGGTCGTGAATCGAGCCTGTGACGGCGGCGTCGGCGTCGAGACCTCGGGGAACGCTCAGGAACAGGATCAGCGCGCGCACCCCGCGTGGTTCGCGCGACGAGCGGACGCGGAACACCAGTCGCCGGACGGCGCGGCGGGCCACGATGAGACCGAGCGTGAGCAAGACGACGAGCGGCGCGGTGAGCCAGAGCGCGGAGTAGACCTGGGTCGTCGGCATCGGCTTGCCGAGTGCCCAGTGCTCGACCCACGCTGTGAGCACGCCGTAGCAGCTGTCGGCGAACCAGCCGAGAGCGGCCAGGGTCAGCACGGTGAAGACGATCTGGCCGAGTCGGCTCGAGCCCAGCAGGTGATGGAGCAGGCCGCGCACGTCTTGCGCGAGGAGCTCGCGTTTGAAGGGGCGCATGATCACGAATCCTTCTTCTTGTTCTTCTTCTTTCGCGCCTTCTCTTGCGCCTTCAGCCATGCCTGCTGAACGGCGGTGAGCTCGCCGGACGACGACGCGCCGGTGGAGCTGAGGTCGAGCCCAGGTGCGGGCGACGACGACGAGGAGTCGATGCGTGTCTTCGGCCTCGGCGGAGCATTCTGGGCGCTGCGCAAGACCTTGAGGTCCGAGGCAGTGATCTGAGAGGTGGCCTCGCCAAGCGGCAGCTCGAGCTTTTTCGAAGGAAGCTGGCGACGAACCCAGCACAGCACGTAATAGCACTGGTCCGCCGTCAGGTCCGGGTAGTCGCGCAACCACTCGAGCAGGATCTTGCTCAACACCAAGTTGTAGGCTCGAGGTTTGTTGGCGTTCTGGCCCGTCCACACGTCCATCGCCGGAAGCAGTTGGAGGAACCGCTCGAACTGCTCTCGGTCGCGGTGGTCGGCAAGGAAACGTACGACCGAGCCAAGGGTCGAAGGTGGAAGCCGCTCGGGTTTGGCCTCCCCCTGTAGCCGATGAAGACTTGACAACTGATCGATCGGCTCCTTGAGCAGACGGTCACGCAGTTTGTTGACGTGATCCATGAGGCGGACGCGTTCGTGGCGTGTCACGGCTTGTCTCCGTCTTTCTCCGACTGCATGTGCCGCTTGATCGTTCGCAGAGCTTTGCTGCCGTTGCCGGAGAGCATGGCTCGCCCGGCACGGCTCCACCGACCGACTTTGTCTCGTAGGGGCGCTCCGCGGATCGGCTTTGGATCCTCGGGCCAGCGGCGCGGTGACCAGCTGTCGAGGTGAACGCGGATCCAGCCGAAGGAGTCGTACTTGGCGCCGCCGATCTTCGGATCGAAGCGGGGCTGGATGCCGAGGGCGAGAAGGACCCAGCCGAGCTCGAAGTCCTTCAGATTCTCGACGTGCAGCGTCGTCTCCAGGTCGACTCCGGCGGGAATTGCCAGGGCAGGGCAGCGCGGCGGCTGGTTCGCCTTTTCCGGCTGGGGACCGTAGAAGCGACGTCCGACGTCTTGGTCCGGAGGATAGGCACCGGAGACCCAAATGGTCTCGAGGAGTACGTTCTCGGGCGAGATCGCGTCGTCGAACGAGACGAACCCTCGCCGAACGAGGCTGCCGAAGACCGAGGCCGCGCGATCCGATGACTCACCGGCGTCTCGTGGTTCGCCGCTCTCAGTGATCGCTTCGAACGCATAGCGACACATTCCTTTCAGCGAGCTTCCCGGAATGATCGGCTGCCCGTTGCTTCGCATGATGTCTTTGACCAGCCTCTCCGAGCCTCGAGAATCGTCGACGAGCGCAAAGCCACCGGTGCCGATGTGCACGGCTGTCAGCGTCTCGATGCGAAACGCCAAATCTCCCGTAAACCCATCTTTCTCAAGATTGCTATGGTTCTTGTCAACGCCCCGTGGAGGATTTCGAGCGACAGGCAATGCCTTGTAGTTGCGCGGTGGAGCCTTGAAGTCTGTTTTCCCGCCGCCGGACCCGTTAGGCATGATCGGCCTCCATCCCATTGCGCGCCTGCTCGGCGCTGGCCGCCTGCAGCAGTGTCATGAGAGGCCCGCGCGCGAGGTGGCTCAGGATGGTTTCTAGGGGCCGGCCCGCAGCGACGATCGATCGTCCACGCCAGGAGATCCGCTCCAAGAAGCCGTCTTCGGCCGCCGGCAGCTTCAGCACATCCTCTCCGCCGCGCAGCTCGTAGGCGGCGCGCTCCTCGGGGCCGCAGAGCTCGGCGACGCCGACCAGCTTGCCCGTCGTCCGGTCGGACGTCGTGACCTGCAGGCTCGTCGCCTCGGCGTGGACGCGGCCGAGGCCGCGCGATTTGCCGAAGCCGACGGCGACCGTACCGCGGTCGAGCTCTTCGAGCGTCGCCGCCAGCAGGCCGAGCTGCCAGAGCTCGAAGTTGCCGAGGTCGACCTGGGCGTGGAACTCTCCGGCCGTCGTGACTTCGAGGTCGTAGAGCGACCCGTCGACCGGCTTTCCGGTTTCGCGATCGATGGCGACCTGGTTGCGGCTCTCGGTCTTGTTGGCGAGCTCGTGCGCCGCCTGGCGACCGTCTCGGTCGGCGCCGGGATCCCAGGGGTAGGCGTCGGAGATGTTGAGCCGCCCGGCGAGCCTCAGCGAGCCGAAAGTGCGGCAGGCTGCGCAGTGGCGCGCGAAAGTCTCTGCCGTGCTCTCCGACTCCTTGGCGGCCCCTTTGGGGCAGCGCTCTGTCGCTTCGAAGAGATCACAGATCTTCACCCCGAAGCTTCGGAGCATGCGCTCGGCATACGCACGGAACGTGCCCTTGAGGCTGGTTCCCGGAATGTAGATCGTCTCGCCGAGCTCGGCGTGGCGTGTGCGCACGAACTCCATGCTCGGCCTCGTAGGATCCGACGACTCGATACCGCTCTTGATCAGCAGTGGCCCGCGCGGCCGCAGAACGATCGAGAGCTTGGCGTGGTTGAGCAGTGCGCGATGCATCACGAAGCCTCCGCGGAGTCGACGAGAGCGGCGAGCGCGCGCTCGGCGTTCTCGCGCGCCGCGGCCCAGGTCGACTGCTTGGGCTTGCGATCGAGCAAGAGATCCTGCGGCTCGATCGTGCGCAGCGCGAGCTCGTGGAGCGAGACGCGTCCGAGGCCACGGGTGGTCATGCCGCCGAGCAGGACCTCGCCGTCGTCGAGCCAGCGGATGGCCTGGACGATCAGCGCCAGCTGCTGGCTCGAGAGGTTCTCCATCGTGATGTCGAGCCGAAAGCGGCTGCCCGGAGGCACGACTTCGACGTCGTACTTGATCTTGGGGCGCGCCGTGCCGAGGTCGCGGTCGATGCCGACACCGTCACGCACCTCGGTCCGCAGGAGGTCGTGCGTCGCCGGGAGATCGTGGAAGAAGACGCGGCCGGCCAGGTAAGGCGAGCCGAAGAGGCTGCAGACCGTGCACGAGCGCGCGACGATCTCGTCGACCTCGCACGCCGCGTCGACCCGGCCTTCGGCATCGAGCGGTCGCTGCATCGGCTTTCCGCAGATCTGGATTTGCTGCGGCCGGCCGCGCTGCGACGGGTTGCGCTCCGGATCGAAATCGCGCTGGTCGAAGTCGTTGAAGAGATCGCAGGTGCTCAGACCATAGCTGGCCGGCAGGCCGCGAATCACCGCTTCGAGCGCCGAGCGGAGAGCTCCCTTGAGCGAGCTGCCCGGGAGGAACGGACGGCCGAGGCCGTCGCGCATCACCGGCTGGTCGGTGTTCGCCGCGTCGAGACTCGAGCCGGCGCCGACGCGCAGCGCGGTTTCCGCCTGCAGCTGGCCGGTCAGCCGATGGCGGACGGTGAAAGTCTCGAAGGTCGGTCCGGTGGCGAGGCTCATGGTGTGGTCCCTTCGAGGCGACACCGGTAGGTGTATTCACGCAAGATGAAGCCGAAGAGCTGCGCCGCGACCGCCGCCTCGACCTCGTAGCGGTGTTCGAGGGCGGCCTCGGTCGACTGCTTCGCCGCCGCCGGACACGTGCCGGCCAGCGGCCGGATCTGCTCGTGAAGGACATCCTCGAGCTTCTTTGCCGCGTCGTTCTGACGCCAGCCCGGCAGGCGAGCATGCTGATAGCGCACGAAGTTGACCAGCAGGGCGACGGGCTCACCGGCGCGCGCCGCGCCGAGCAGGTTCTGCAGCTGGCTCTTCTTGACCCAAGGGTCCTTGGACGGGTCCTCGGTCTTTGCTTCGTCCTTCCGCGCCTCGCTCTTCTTCTTGCTTTTCGAGACATCCTCCTCGTAAATCTTGGCCTCTTCGAGGTACTTCTCGGCCATGCGGACAAGCTCCGGCTTTTGCTTCTCGATCCAGGTCAAGGTCTCAGGCTGCATCGTCTTCTCCGTCGGTCGTGTCCATCGATGAGCTGGCTCGCTCGGCTTCGACGCTGAGCGGCTGCAGGTGGATCGGATCCGCGACGCGGAGCCAGCCGAAGCCTTCTTCGCGCGCGGCGCCGGCGCCGCGCGCCTCGAGCCGCGTCAGCTCGGGTTCGAGATCGTCGAGAGTGCGCTCGGTCCGCACCAGCAGGACCGACCCGGCGAGAAGCGTCGGCTCGAGCGACTTCGGGCGATGGGCGATGGCGTTCCAGCCGCCGCGCTGCCCGGTGCGGACCTGGCTGTACACTGCCTCGACCTCGCGCAGCCCCAGCGCCGCGAGGAAGGCGGCTTCGGCGGTGTCTGCGTCGGCGCTCGGCTGCACGGCGCTGAGCAGCGTGAACGCGACGTGGCGGTGATCGGCGTGGAGCGCGCTCGGCTCGATCCCGAGACCGCCGGCGAGCGTCTCGAGCTCCTGCCGCACGGCGCGGTCGAACGCCTCCAGGCGCCGGCGCAGCGGAGTGGCTCGGCACGGCTGCCTGAGCTCGAGGCGCATGCGGCCGTAGCCCTGGCCGCGCCCGTGGCCGACGCGGAGTCCCTGGTGCGCGGCGTCGCGCAGGTAGCTTCGCGCCTCGGCGTCGAGCCCGGTGACCGTCGCGCGGAAGACCGTGCCGCGCTCGAGCAGCTCGATCGAGAAGAGCTGGCCGTCGCCGGCGCGTCCGCTGCGCGGATCGATCCGCACCCGGGTCATCACCCGTCGGCTCGCTTCCACCGCGTGGAGTGTTCCCTTGGCCGCGCTGCGCCGCCCGCCGCAGAGCTGGCAGACGTCCGGCGGCCGGAGGAAGGTCGAGTGGCGGGCCGCGAGCACCTGGAGATAGCTTCGGATCAGAGTGTCCTCTCGCCAGTCCCGGTCCGCCGAGCCGTCGCCGCGGTGACCTTTCTTGCATTGCCGCATCGTGCGCGGCGCGACTTGCGGAGCGTCGGACGCTGGTTGCTCTTCGTCGGGCACCAGGGCGACCGGCCAGGCGTCGCCGAAGCGTACGCAGGTCTCCTCCTCGAGGAAGAGGCGCTGGAAGGTCGGGTCGCTGCTCAGGTCCCGCCGCTCGCCGCGATGGCCGAGGGCCGCAGTGATCACCGCGCCGCGCAGGGTCGAAGCGCGGATGAAGCCCTTGGTGCGAATGAAGTTGCCGGTCATCCGGTCGCCGAGGCAGAGCGGGTCGACGGCGGTGAGCACTAGGTCGACGGCGTCGGCGCCGTCGAGCGGATCGTCCTGAACCGACGCACGCCGAACCGCAGCGGGCTCGGCAGATTCGTTCAGCGTCGCCTCGAGCGTCATCTCGGCCCGGCCGAGGCCGGCAGTGCGCGACGCGCCGAGCGCGAACACCGCCCGCACCGACGCGGCGAAGAGCGCGAGGTCTTTCTCGTTCATTCGCGACAGGTCGACCTGCGCCTCGAAGCGCAGTCCGTCGAGGAATGGCGCCAGCACCTCGCGATCGAAGAGGCGCTGGTCGGCCGCGCGTCGGCCGCGCCGCTCGATCGACACCTGCGTGCGCGGCGACCAGCCGACGCCGGTGGTGAAGAGCTCGCGGTGCGCCTTGTCGACCAAGACAGCATTGGTGAGGTAGACCCGCGTCGTGCCACCGCCGAAGTCTTCGCGCTGTGCCTCACTCGGCTGCGCCTCGGTCGACGGATCATGCCCGGGCTTGCCGAGCAGCCCCTCGGCCAGCGCCGCGCCGCCCTCGTGGTGCGGAGCGAGGCGGATCATCTGCTGCCGGATCGCGCCCTTGAGGCTCGACGCGGGGATGTAGGGCAGGCCCTCTGCGTCGCGCAGCGACACGTCGTGGAAGCCGGCGACGGCGGTGCCGCCGAGGAGCAGGCCTCCGCGGAGGTCGACGATCAATCGGTGCGTCATGGAGCAAGCTCCTCCGATGGGGCGTCCTCGGGCTCGAGCTGCCACGGTGCGTGGTCGAAGAGCTCGAAGGCGTCGAGATAGCGGGTGGAGTAGACGTCGCCTTCACCCTTGCTCCACAGCAGGGAGTCGACTTCATCGAGCCGGCGGCCGAGGTGCTCGCGGTAGGCGGCCCATCCCCGGCCGCCTTCGGCGCGTGCATGTTGATAGCGCCACAGGCTGCGCGAGCGCGCTCGGCCGTGGTCGAGCTCGCGCCGCATGGCGTGGACCTGGCTCGGCGTCACGCGGCGCAATGCGTCGACCTCGTCGAGCAGGGTCTTGAACCCCGCGAGCGAGTAGGGTCGCTCGGTGAGCTGGAGCGAGGGCCGTCGGTAGTGCGTCGAGCGCAGTTGCTCGAGATCGCGCGACAGTGGATTGCCGGTGCGAAGGATGAGGTAGTCGACCGCCGAGCGGATGCCCGCGTCGGGGTCGATGCGCGCCTTAGCCGACTTGAGCAGGGAGCCCGCATAGTCGAGCAGGAACTGGATCGGGAACTGGTGGTCGGCGATCGCCAGCCCGAAGCCGAGACCGAACTGTCCGAGGCGGCGGCGGATCCGTGTGCGCTCGCTGGCCGCGCATCCTTCGAGACGAGGCTCGACTTCTTGGTCGAAGAACCTCTCGTAGGCCTCGATCAGCGGGACGACGATCGCCACCGCGGCCGTCGCCGGCAGAACGACGACGAGGTCGTCGCCGCCCTTGACCGGCGTCTGGTAGCGCTTGCCGTTCTCTGTCGCGCCTGCGCCGGGCAGCGACTTGAAGAACACGTCGAGCTTTGATTCGACGGTGAGGAGGGCGTCCTCCATCGCGTCACGCACCGCCTGGCTGAGCACTGCATGCTCGACCATCGAGCGGATCTCGAGAAAGGCGCCGCCGACGTTGGCGCCGTCGGCGTAGAGCACGGCGAGGTCGCGGCTCGACAGGCCGGCGACCAGGTCGGGGAAGTTCGGCGCCTGGCGCTCTTCGCCTCTTTCGTGTTGGCCGAAACCGCGCCGGGCTTCGCACCCGGGGCAGATACGGTAGGACTCGCCGTCTGGGTAGCTCCTCTCGTAGCCTTTCGCGCGCTGGCAGGCGTCGCAGCGCTCGATGTAGCGATCGGTCGGCAGCGACTCGACCAGGCGCAGTCGCTTCGATCGCTCGTTCTGTTTGAGCGCCTCGAGCGCTGCGACCGTCGCGGCGTAGCGCGAGGCCGCGACCGAGCCCTCTCCGAGCGAGGCGAGCTCGCCGAGCGCGAGCTCGGGCGGCGGCTCCGACGACAGGTCGCGGGGCCAGATCGGCAGGAAAGTCGCGACGCTGAAGAGATCGCCGGCCGTCGCCTCGGAGAGCGGTTTCTCCAGCGCATCGGCCGTCGAGGCAGCCACGTCGGCCGGGACGACCAGCAGCCCCGAGCCGCCGCCGGCGAAGATCACCGCGCGGCGATCGATCTTGGCGGCATCGAGATGTGTGTAGAGCGAGCCGTCGACCTGGTCGGTGAATCCCTCGACCAGGAATGAGCCGCCCATCACGTCGACCTGTCGTTGTACCTGGAAGATGTAGGACTGGATGCCCGGCGTGTCGAAGCCGAGCAGCGCCAGCGGCGCCCGGTCGAAGATCTGCCGCAGGCGCTCGTCGTGCGCCGCGTCGCGCACCGTCTCGGGCGTGTGCCCGGCCGGCAGCGAGACTCTTCGGGATTCGGCCTGGCTCTCGAGCGCGGTGAAGACGGCGCGATCGAGTCGCTGGCGCACCTCTTCGAAGGTCTCGCGGGGTGGCGTTGTTCGAGTCACGTTCTCTCCTGGGTCATGTGGGACTCTCTTTGTGCGGTCGCCCGGCCGTGCGGCGTCACCGAGCCGGGAAGCGCCGCGCCGCGACGCTCCCCGGTTCGCCGAGCTCAGCGGTCGCTGGCGGTGGCGGAGCTGGAGCGGACGGGCTTGGTGGTCGTCCCGCCGCCGTCCTGGCCGCGGACCGTCTTCCCTTCGTCTTGACGAACTCCCTTGTCCGTCTGACCTCCGCCGTCCTGGCCGTCGGCAGGTTCTGCCTTGGTCGAGGTCGCTTCGGTCTTGTCGGTCGCTTCAGCGGTCTCGGTCTCAGGTGAGCTCATCGTGTGCCTCCTCGGGGCCTGGCCCCAGTGCAAGTGGACGGAATCAAGGCGTCGATGTCTATGTAGACCCTGCGCATCGCCGGGTGGGGAAGGCGAATCTCGAAAGAATGCCCAAACTGTTGTGCAGGTGGTCTGCGGCGGCGCTCGAATAACCGATCAAAAGCCTCACGATCAACGAACGTCGCGCGGCAGCGGGTCAAGTAGACTCACCGTGCCGGCCGAATGGGATGGGAACGCATGACCGAGACGACGGGACGATCGACGACGCGCAAAGACTCGCGCCGCGCGCAGGCGGCGGTCCGGCGGATTCAGCAAGGTCAACCCTCGGAAGAGAACTTCCAGGTGCTCTTCGAGACCTACGCCGAGAGCGCAGAGAGCTTCTTCCGCAGGCACGGCGTCGACGCTTCGACGGCAGAAGATCTGGCCCAAGACGTCATGGTGCGGGTCTATCGAGGTATTGAGCGATTTCGCTGGGACGCCTCGGTCGATTCCTGGATCCTCACCATCATGAACAACGTCTACAAGAATCACGTGCGCAGCCGGAAGACGCTCCGCGGCCGCGTCGAGCGAGACTCGGTCGATTCGATTCTCGAGGATCGGGTCGAGGGCGAGGGCAGGGGGCTGCCGCCCGGCTTGACGGATCCGCGAACCGATCCGGAAGAGGCTGCCGCCCTCCAGGAGAAGAAGCGACAGGTCGCCGCGGTGGTCGAGGCGATGCCGCCCAAGATGCGGCAATGCTTCTTGCTGCGCTTCCAGGGTCTTGCCTATCGCGAGATCGCGCGTATGCTGGGCGTGCAGCCGGACACGGTGAAGAAGCATCTGAGCTCTGCCCGGGCCCGACTGCGGCCGCTCTTCACCTCTCTGCTCGGCGCGCTCATCGTGCTCTGGTGGACCGCGCAGCAGCTCGAAGGCGGCGGGTGAGTGAGAAGAGCATGAGTCGCCGCGACACCATCCTCGAGCTCGTCATGTCCGATCGTCTCCGGGCGATGGGTGAGGAGCCGCCGTTCGAGAGGTTGCTCGACCTGCGCGAGGGGCACCTCGCCGAGGCGGAGCGGGAGCAGTTGCTGGAGCGCGCCGCGGTCGACCCGGCGTTCGCCCGGCGGCTGCTCGACGTGCTCGACTTTCCAGAGACCTCTTCCGACCACGCCTGGGACGAGGCGACCCGCACCCGCAAGTGGGCTCGCTTCGTCGAGCGCATGCAGGCGGACGGCGACTGGACCGAGTCGGAGGCGGCGACGGCGGCCGAGGCGAAACGACCGCATGCGGTGTCTGGCGTGAGGAAGGTAGGAGAGGCGGAGGCGGGCGAGGCGATGGTACATCGAGCGCGGCGCCGGTCCGCGCCGCGGTGGCTCGCCCTCGCGGCGTCGCTGCTGGTCGGCGTGCTGCTCGGCGTGACGCTGGGGCGCCTCGTCGACGGGCCATCTTCTGCGCCGCCCTTGCGCAACGTCGAGCTGATTGCCCTGCGCTACGACGGTCAGCCGGGCGAGCGCGGTGCCTCGATCGAGCTCGACGCGGCGGCCGAGTGGGTGCAGCTCGTGCTCTCGTCGGCCACGTTGCCGGACGCGGCGAGCTACAGCCTCCAAGTCGTCGATGCCGACGGGCGGGAGATTCATCGCCAGACTGGACTGATTCCGGTTACAGGCGGCCGGCTGACGGCGCTGGTCGCGGCCGACCGTCTGGCGCCCGGCGGCTATCGCGCGCAGATCTTCGTCGGTGATGGCTCCGCGCTGCCCGTGGCCACGGCGCGGTGGACGGTGACACGCACCTCTTCATGAGGCGCGATGGCCCCTGCCGCGTCGATCCGCACCAGCGCGGCCCGCTGCGGAGGGTTCTGATCTCGTCGGCGCTCGTCGGCTCGTCGCTGTTCGGGCTCGGCTGCTCCGGCGACTCGGTTCCCGACCTCGGCGAGGGGCCGCGACCGGCTGTCGAGATGGTCGCCGGCGACTCGCGCACCTTCGCCGTCGAGCTGGCGCGCGACGAAGTGCTGCGCGTGCGCGCAGAGCAGCAGGGCGTCGACGTGGTGCAGCAGATCCTGCACACCGCGCGTGGCGAGGTGCTGATGGAGGAAGACAGCCTCAGCGGCTTTCGGGGTCCGGAGACCTTGATCTTTCGAGCCGAGAGGTCGGGTCGATACCTGCTGCGGGTCGAGGCCATCGGCGGCCGGGGAGAGCTGCGCCTCGAGGTTGAAGAGCTCGGCCCGGCCTCTGCGGCGAGCCTCGCTCTCCTCGCCGCGCGGCGCCGGATCGCCAACCTCGACACTGCGGCCGCCGACGGACCGGCGCTTTCGCGGCGGGCGCTCGACGAGCTGCCGCAATCAACGCCGGCGATCGAACGAGCCCGTCTCTGGTGGCGGCTCGGACGCTGGCATCGCGACCAGGGGCGGCTCGGCGCGGCGGCCGAAGTTCTCGGCGCGGCGCGGCGATTCTTCGTCGACGCGGAGCCGGCAGTTCCGCAGAGCTGGGAGCTGGCGACGCTGCTCAATGACCTCGCCGATCTTCATTTGGTGGTGGGGCGGCTCGACGCAGCGCGGCAGTCGATCGACGACGCACAGCGCCACGCCGAAGAGGTCGAGCATCCGCTGGCGCTCGCCGTCGCCTGGAGCAATCGCGGAGTCTGGCACGCAATGCGCGGCGAGACGGCGACTGCTCTCACGGCCTACCTGCGGGCACGGGAGATCGCACTCGCGGCCGACGGACCGACCGATCGGATTCTCACGACGATCGAGCACAATATCGGGATCTTCGAGCTGGCGCTTGGCCGCTTCGACGCCGGGCTCGAGATCCTGAAGTCGTGCGAGGCCCCGCTGCGTGAGGCGGGCGATGCGGAGACGCTGGCGCAGGTGCTGGCGGCGCAGGCCTGGGCTCTCGATTACCTGGACCGCGAGGTGCTGGCCGAGAGGCTGTACGACGAGGCGATCGGGACTCTCGAGGCCGTTGCGCGCGAGCGGGGCGGCGGTCAGCCCCTCGCCCCGCTGCTCGAGCAGCGGGCAGAGTTCTTCCTGAACGCCGGGCGGCCGCGAGCAGCGCTCGCCGACCTTGAGCGCGCGCGCGCCGAAGACTCGAGCGGCCCGCTCTACGAGGCCTATCTCGATCTGCGGACGGGGCAGGCTCTCGCGATGCTTGGGTCGGACGCGCAAGGCATCCAGCGGCTCGACCGAGCGCGCTCGGCATTCGAGGCCCTCGATGTGCAGCACGGCCGCCTGGCGGCGCACCTCGAGCTGGCGCGTGCTCTGCGTGCCGACGGCCGTGCCGACGCCGCGCGCGTGCAGTTGGAGTCTGCTCTCCAGCTGACCGAGACACTGCGAGGAGACCTCGACCTGCCGGTCTATCGCCGCTCGTTTCTGGCCGACCAGCACGAAGTCTATGTCGAGCTGGTGGATCTGTTGGCGAGCGCGGACGAGGAGGACTCCGAGGCAGCCGCCTTCGATGTCGCCGAAGCAGGGCGCGCTCGCTCGCTGCTCGAAGGGCTGGAGCTGTCGACTCTGCCGGATACCCAGGGCGAAGGTCCCCCGTCGGGCCGAGATCGCTCGCTCGAATCGCTGAGCGAGCAGCGGCTCGTCGCTCTGCAGGCGGGGGATCTCACGACCTCCGAGACCCTCGCTGGCGAGATTCGGCGCCGGCGGTGGGAGTCCGCACGCCGCGAGCAGTCGCACCTACGAAAGGCTGGAGAGCGCCGCGCCGCACCCTCTCCTCGTCGGCTGGAAGAGATCCAGAAGAAGCTCGACGACGAGACGGTCCTCCTCGCCTTCGTGCTCGGTGCCGAGCGCAGCTGGCTCTTTCGCGTCGACCACCGTTCAATCGAGGCGATCGAGCGCTCGCCGCGCGCCGAGATCGAGCGTCTCGCTCTGGCGGTGCACGAGCAGCTGAGCGGGGGCGCGCCGTGGGCCGGCGCAGGGCTCCTCGTGGACGCCGACCTCGCAGCGCTGGCAGACCGTCTCTTCGACGAGGTCGACCTAGGCGCCGGCCGGCTGGCGCTGCTCGCAGACGGCGCTCTTCACCTCGTGCCGTTCGGTCTGCTGCCGATCCCTGATCCGAGCGGCACGGGCGGAAGCCGACTGCTCCTCGAAGACCACGAGATCGTCGTCCTGCCTTCGGCCTCGGTCCTGGTTTCGCTGCGCGAAGAGATCGTGGCGCGCCCGCCGGCGCCGGAACTTCTGGCGCTCGTCGCCGATCCCGTCTACTCGGCTGCCGACGAGCGCTTCGAGCCGCACGTGCGGAGCCGCGGCACGGCCTGGACCTTTCCCCGCCTTCCGGCGTCGGCAGAGGAAGCACGCCGTCTCGCCGCGCTGACCGCCACTCACGAGCCGCTGGTGCGCCTTGGGTTCGACGCCAGCGCCGAGTTGATCGAGAGCGGCGCACTCCGAGGTTACCGCTGGCTGCACTTCGCGATCCACGCCTTTCTCGACCCGCGCTTTCCGGAGCAGTCGGGCCTGGTGTTGTCACTCGTCGACCGCGAGGGTCGGCCCGCCGACGGTCTGCTGCAGCCGAGCGACCTCGGCCGTCTCGACCTCGACGCGGAGCTGGTGGTGCTCTCGGCATGCGATACAGCGCTCGGCGAACGCCTGCGCGGTGAGGGAGTCGTCGGCCTGGCCCAGGCCTTGTTCACCGGCGGCGCCACCCGGCTGGTGGCGAGCCTGTGGGAGGTGCAGGACAGCGAGCAGACCGTGCGTTTCATGGAGAGCTTCTACCGTGGTCTGCTCGCCGGTCGTCCCCCTGCCGCGTCGCTGCGCGACGCGCAGCTCGAGCAGCATCGGCAGGGGGTGTCGCCGAATCAGTGGGCCGCCTTCGTCTTCATCGGCCCGTGGGATCCGCTGGCACCCCTGCTGACGTCTCGATAGCGGGGGGTGTCAGGATCGCGGCGGCAACAGGATGGAGGGCGAGTACTCGCCGAAGTTCTTCGGCTGGTTGAAGGCGTACTCGTAGAGCTGCGTGTCGCCCCATCCGCGCGACAGCTGGCCGAGAAAGAAGAGGAACGCGTTCGGGCCCGACCCGAGCAGGTGCACGGTGCCGCGGCGCTCGGGCACGGTGCGCCGCGAGATCACGCGGTCGAGCTCCTGTGCCAGCAGCAGGGCGTGCAGCCCGCCCTGGATCGCCGAGTGTCCGGTCTCGGGCACGATGGTGTGCAGCACCCGGCCGATTGCCGGCGACGTGTCCCGCGCAAGATACTCGACGACGTCGTCGAGCACCGGTCGGGAGACGCTGACCGCGACGGCGAGGTCGGTGCCGCGGCCGATCGAGCGCTCTTCGAAGTGCCACAGCTCGCCCTCGGGGCGCGAGCCGTCCTGCTTGAAGTACACGCGGGTATTGCCGTGGCCACGCTGCACCAGGGTGAGGTCGAGGCCGCTCTTCGCCTCCAGGAGCCAGCCCGTAGCGAAGGCGATGCTCGAGTGCGCGGCGAAGTCGATCTCGAGACGTCGGCGTTCGGTGACGAATGCGGAGGTGAACTCGCGCAGCCGATGCAGCAGCTCTCCGTTCCACTGGTGGGGCGGACGCAAGGAACGGCCGTCGCCGCGGGCGGCGAAGAGGTCGTCGAGACCCAGGAAGCGGTCGACGCGTTTCTCGAGGCCCTCGCCGTAGCCCTCGGCGAAGCTGCGGATGCCGATCTTCAGCGTCTCTTTGCGGGCCGCGGCCGCTTCGGGTGTCGCGGTCTCGGTGCGGAATCCGCCTGTGCGGTCGTCGCTCTCCGCGGGAACGGTCAGGCGGCCGTCGTCGACGCGCATGAACACCGCCGGCAGCGGCCACTGGACGCGGGTCTCCGGCTCCTGGTCGAGCGAACAGATCGCCATGCGCGCCTCGCTGACCGCAACGTCGATTGGGTCGTGCTGGGCCAGGCGTGCGTAGAAGCGGCGGCTGAACGCGATGGCGGCCTGGTCGGAGATCGGAAACTGCATCGCGACCAGCGCCGGGATGTTGGCGCGCATCAGCGGCGGCGCGACGGTCCAGAACGCGTTCTGCTCCGCCTGCCGTGGCAGGGTGGCGCCGTAACAGTTCGACAGCACGACGAGTCGCAGCGTCGGAAGGTCGCGCAGCCAATTGGCGAGCAGGTCGCCCGGCCAGCGGACCGGCTGCATGTCCTCGTCTTCGAAGGTCACCCAGCCTTCGCCGACCCGGTCGTTGAAGCCGCCGTGGCCGATGAAGTGGACTACGTGGAAGCTGTCGTCGAGCACCTGGTCGCGCAGGTCGTCGAGGATCGCCGACCCCTGGTGGACCTCGACGCCTTCGACAGCCTTGAGCGCCTCGCGGATCGTTCGCATCTCGGTCGCCGCTGCCACCGGCGTGGGTCCTTCCGGCAGCGACGGCACGAGCAGGATCTTCAGCGGTCCGTCGACGCGCAGGGAGCGCACTGGGGTGGTGCCGGTGAAGTAGCGAGAGATGGGGAAGCGGCGGCGCTGGCCGAGGTAGCCCTCGTGCTGCGTCTCGTCGTAGAGGGTCTCCCACGGCGCCGCCGCCAGCTCGTGCAGCTGGCCGTCGGTGGGGTCGGTGGTGATGCGCAGCCGCAGAGTCGCCTCCAGGTCGTCCTCGAGATGGCCGAGCACGCGCTCGAGGCGCCGGCCGACTTCGCCCTGCGTCAGCGCATGATGCAGCTCGGCGCCGAGCCCGTGAAGGTCTCCCTCGACCAGCTTGCGCCAGTCGCCGCCCTCCTCCCCCTTGAACATGCTGAGCAGATGCTTTTCGATCGTGCGCAGGCGGTCGGGCAGCGCTCGATGGTCGAAGTCGAAGCTGTCTTCGACGAAGGCTCGCCCGTGGCTGTCGGAGTCGAGGCGGACGACGAATCCGTCGTTGTCGCGGTCGAGGTGGATGAAGAGATCGTGGAACGGCATGTGCGGGTCCTCCAGGTGGGTGGGTTCTGAAGGGAGAGACCCGCTGCGGGCGGTGATGGGGAGGTCGTGTCGGTGCTTGCGCTCTATATCGGTCCCGGGCGCCCCAAGTTGGTGCCTGTCAGCATCTGCACTTCAAGGTCAGAGCGCTCGAAGGGAAGGGCGGCGCCACGATCCGCTCGATCATCGAAGTGCTCGAACGGTACTGGGACCGCCGGCATCCGTGCGCCAGGCCAAGCCTGGAGAAGGAGGAAGGATGTAGACCGACGAGTCGACAGACCAGAAACCTTCTAACTGAAACCCTGCGGGTCCAACTCCCGCCTGGCAAAGGTTGGCCACCC
>JBCCVZ010000004.1:0-476427 GCA_039194425.1 Acidobacteriota bacterium
AGCCCCGCGGGCGCGGGGCAGAGGCAAGGGCCAGATCCGACTTGCCAAGACGCGACGGCCGATCCCCGCGGGCGCGGGGCAGAGTGCCTGGGGCAAGGTTCGACGTCCAGGATGGGCGGCCGATCCCCGCGGGCGCGGGGCAGAGACAACAGATCGGCCTGAAGCTCGACCGGGTCGAGGCCGATCCCCGCGGGCGCGGGGCAGAGGCACGATTGCTGCCTCTTGCCGGTGTGTGATGAGGCCGATCCCCGCGGGCGCGGGGCAGAGGTCGCCCAGATTCCCGAGCTCAGTAGCCAAGGGGGCCGATCCCCGCGGGCGCGGGGCAGAGATCCTCGGAAGTCGGCACCTTGGCGGACAAGGCGGCCGATCCCCGCGGGCGCGGGGCAGAGTTGACCACGACTTCGGCACCAACCAGACCGATCGGCCGATCCCCGCGGGCGCGGGGCAGAGCGAGACCATCTCGGGTAGGCGCTCACGAGCCTGGGCCGATCCCCGCGGGCGCGGGGCAGAGAAGACCCTAGATTCTCTGCTCTCAAGCCCGCTCGGCCGATCCCCGCGGGCGCGGGGCAGAGGCCGCTCCCGGTATCGCCCGAGAACGCCGAGCGGGCCGATCCCCGCGGGCGCGGGGCAGAGAAGCTATCCGCATACCGGATCAGCCTGGACGAGGGCCGATCCCCGCGGGCGCGGGGCAGAGTCTGCGACAGATTGCCGCAGGCGTGATCGCAGCCAGAGGCCACGTTCCGAGTCTCTCGCACCTCCCTGCCCAACGCAATCCAGTCGCTACACCACATCCTCCTCGAGCAACCGCAGGAGCAGAGCGCGGGCGAGACGGGCATCGGGCTCGGCGCGGTGACGCGGGGGCTCGAGACCGACCCGGGCAGCAGCATGCGCCAGGCTGTGGACATCGCGACCGAGAATGCGACGCGACCAGGCGCGCAGGCATTCGACGCGGCGGATGGCGAAGGGCTGACCGTGGCGGGCGCACGTCTGCCGCAACAGCCGCACGTCGAACGCGGCGTGAAACGCGACCAGGGTGCGATCTTCGAGCGCGGCACGCACCGACGGCCAGACATCGGTCCAGGGCGGCGCGTCGACCAGCGACGCGAGACCGAGCCCGTGGACGCGGCTCGACTCACGCGTGATCGGCGCGCGCGGCTGGACCAGGCTGCCGACCAAGAGCGCGCCCGCGGGGTCGACCACGGCGACCTCGAGCACCTCGTCGCGCGGGCCGAGGCCCGTGGTCTCGGTGTCGAGCACACACCACGGCGCCTCCAAGCGACGACGCAGCGCGGCGCGAGCGCGACGGGCGAGCACCGACAAGATCCCCCGCTCAGGCCGAGGAGTCGCCCGACGAACCGCCCGAAGCCGTCGCCCCGCCCATCGAGGACTCACCGCTCGACGCGTCGTGGGACGCGGAACCCTCCGAAGGAACAATCGATTGAGTTGTCAAAGAACCCGTGACTCGTTCAGCGGCCTCCGCCTCTTCCGCCGACCCCGCAAGTCGCGCCAGCGCCTCCTTCTGCGCAGGGTTGAGCTCGCGGCGCGCGAGATAAACCCCGTGGTGGTCGCGCAGCTCACGCGGCGGCACGCCGAGGCTGCGCACCTGCTGACCGCCAGGAATCGATCGATCGGGCCAGGTCATCACCAGCGTCGCCTCCGAGCGCTCCACCCACCAGCTCTCGAGCACCGCCCAGAGCCGCTCGCGCACATCCTTCGTCATGCGAGGCGCGGTGTAGACACCGGGCGCAATCTCGCACATGCACGAAGCGAGGAAGCCGCGAAAGCGCCCAGGCGCATTGACCGTGACGACGACGGTCATCGTCATGCCGCATCGCCTTCCGAGCCAGCGTTCCCCTCCGCGTCGTCCGACGCGTTAAGCGCCTCTCCCCTGCCGGCCGATGGCCCGAGCGGCAGCTCGTCGAGCAACTCCTTGATGCGGTCGATCATGCGGGCGATGACCTGCTCGCGGCGGAACACGCTCACCGCGCGGCGACGCACGCGGCGCTCGAGTGGCACGGTGCCCCGCGCGTCGCGCTGCGCCTCCTGCACGGCGCCGAAGGCGATCGGGAGCAACACCTCTTCGCGCAAAAGGTCGGCGATGTCGGGCGGGAAGGCAATGCCCGAGCTCTCGTGGATGAAGCCGAGCTGCGGCAAGGCGCCGGTCACCGCCACCGCCACTTGCGCCGCCGCCTGCAGCGCGCTCGACGCATGATTGATGGCGCGGTTCGGCGCGTCGACCTGCTCGGGACGACGACGGTCGTAGCGCCGGCCTCGCCAGCGCACGCCGAACTGCTGCGCCACCAGCTTGTAAGACTGCTTGACGCGCGCACCCTCGATGCCGCGCAGCGCGTCGAGATCGGTGGCCGGCAGCACCTCGCCGAGGCGCCACGCGTACATGCGGCGCACGATGCGGGTGCGCGCGGCGGGGTCGGCCCAGGCCCACGCCTGCTTGCGCGCGCGCTCCGACGCGTCGGGCCCGGCGGGCATCGAAGCATAGAAGCGCACGCCACCCTCCCCCACCGCCACCAGGCCGCAGCCGTGGCGGGCGAGCAGACGCAGCGCATCGTGGCTCACGCTGGTGCCAGGAGCGAGCAGAAAGCACGACACCATCTGGTACGGAACCGCATAGTCGCCGGCGTCGAGCTGCTCGTAGCCGGCGGTGGCGAAGCGCAGCGTGCCGTGCTCCACGGTGAGCTGGCCACGGCCGAGCCAGAGCAGGCCGTGGCGGTCGGCCTGCGGCACGCGTGCGCCTTCGAGACCCAGCCGTCCTTCGAGCATCAGGCCGCCGTCCTAGAGTGGGCGCAGTCGCAGCATGCCGAAGCCGAACGCCTTGTGGCGGCCGACGCCGTGCGCCAGGAACCGCGTGAAGGCGTCGCCGTCGACGACTTCGAGCTCACCGGCGAGCGTGGCGTCGGGACGGGTCATCGTCCGTGCCTGGCGCTGCACGGCATGCGTACGGCGCAAGAGCCGCACAAGCCGGAACGACTCGAGCCGCGCCGCCCCGACCAGCGCAGCGCCCGTGCTCGCCGCTCCGACGCGCCCGAAGGAGGCGGCGAGCCACTCGCCGTAGACCTCTTCGCGCCGTCCCGACGGCAGCTCCTCCGCCGTCGGACGGCCGGCGGCCTTCGCCCGCGCCTCGGCCTTCTCGGCTTCGCGCTGATAGGCGTCGCGCTCCCATTTCTTGGTCTCGCCGTCGACCTCGCGGATGCCGCGCACCAGCGGGCACACACGCACCGTGTAGCCGTAGCGACGCCCGAACGGCCACGGCCGCGCCGAGGTGCCAGGCATTTCTCTGGATTCGATCTCGAGCGCTGTTCCCCAACGGGGCTCGGCAAAATCGAGCGCTTCGCGCAGGGCGTCGGCGTCGTGGACGCTATAGCCGAGGACGTCGACTCGGCGGCCGACGACGCGTGGCAGGAAGGGCTGCGGCGTACGCTCGCCGAAGAGGGCGCGCAGCTGGCAGTGGACGAGGTACCCCACGTCGTCGACATCGCCCCGACCACGCGTCGGCAGACCGTGCGCGGCGCGCTTGCCCAAGAGCTCGACCAGGTTGAAACGAATCTGCACCATGTGCAGTGCTTCGATCGACGGAGTGGTCGAGTCAACCATCACTGCCTCCCGCACGCTCTGGCCCAGCAGGGCCGATCGATTCCGCCGAGACCTCGTCGGCCAGGTAGGGGACAGAATCGAAGTCGCCGAGGCCACCCGAAACGGATTCCGCCGACGGATCGGACGCGAGGGGGCTCGGCTCGGCCAGCGGCCTCGGCATCGTGCCTTCGAGGATCCAGCGTCGACCCGTGTGAGTCTGCGTCCACCAGTCGCGCCGATCCCAGACCGGCAGCCGACGGCCGACGGTGACGCCCCCTGGCGTCGCCTCGTCGGCGCTCCACCACAGGGTGAGCACCGCCGGCGCCAGCTCGTCACGGCCCGTGCGACGCACCGCCTCGTCGGCCCACGGCGCCGCGACCAGCGCGGCCACCGCCGACTCGGCGCGGACCCGGCCGGCGAAGAGCGGGCGCGACGGCAGGCACGCCTTGCGGCCGAGAAAGAGCGGGCGCTCGGGCCGGCGTACCGCGTGCTCGAGCGCGTCGACGGTCGGCAGGTCGGAGTCGTCCGCGTCGGCCACATGCCCGGGCGCGACGGTGACGGCGACGGTGTAGACCGCGTCGACCAGGTAGTCCCGAAGCCGAATGTGGGTGCCCGTCTTGGTGCCGCCTCCGCGACCCTCGGGAGCACCACGCGTGGTCCATCCGGCCTGCAGAAAGTCCTGTCCGAGGTCGACGGTCTGAAAGTCCTGCAGCAGACGCCCGGAACGATCGCATCGCACCGCGAAGCGCAGGGCGGACTGCAACGCGCCGAGCCGATCGCGCTCGGCGTGGTCGACGCCCAAGCCGTTGGCGAGGAGACCGGTGAGCAGCGACAGCCCGGGCCTCGGGTCGATGACGCGGCGATCGTCGACAGTGACGCCGCCGAAGCTCATCATCGGCGCGTCGAAGCGCAGCAGCAGAATGTCGGGCTCGGCCGTCATGCCGCGCCCCGCACCTGCGCTCCGGCCCAGCCGGCGAGGTCGGCGAGCGACGCTCGGCCGTCGCCGAGAGCCCCGAGCTCGTCCACCGGGCCGACGGCGAGCAGCCGCCGCGCGTCGGGGCCGCCGTAGGCGCCGTCGATCTGCTCGACGTACTCGGCGAGGCGCCGGAAGGTGTGGACAAGCAGGCCGTCCGCGCGCGACGGCGCCACCGGATCGAGGAAGGCGTTGGCGAGCGTGCGCGGCTGCGCGTCGTCCGCCTCGATCATCAACAGGTGCGGCCGCGCGTAGGGCGCCGTCGAGCCGAGCTTGGCGCCGGGGCTGACGGTGGCAATGGTGTGCACCAGGCGCCGAGTGACCTCGCCGGCGAGGTCACGGTCGGCACTCTCCCACTCCTCGCGCGCCGCGCCGGTGAGGTTGGAGACGAGGAGCGGCACGTCGACCACGACGTAGCCGTAGTAGAGGCCGCTGGTGAGCTCGCTGGTGTTGATGTGCCCGGCGCCGAGATCGCCGCGTTCCGCGACCAGGTCGTCGACGGCCGAGAAATAGTCGGGCTCGCTGTCCTCGGCGTGTACGGTGAAGGCGTGGGCGACGTGGATCGCGGCGTCGCCTCGGGCGAGGATGTCGCTGGTCACCATGCGGCCGAACATCGCCGCGTCGAGCCCCATGGCGGTGCCCTTCGAGAGCTCTTGGAGATTCTTCTTGGCTCCCTTCTTGAAGTGCTCGGCGACGGCCTTCTTGGCCGCCGCGTCGAGCTTCTTCGACGACTCGTCGAGCTCGTTCTCGGCGATGATCGCGCGCGCCTGCTCCCGCAGGAAGCGCACCTCGGGATGGCCGAGCACCGTGACTTGTCCGCTCGTCAGCTTCGCCTCCTGTGCCTCGTCACCGTCCTCCTCGGCTTTCTTTTTCCGGTCGGAGCGCTTGGTCTTGGTGGCGGCGCTGAGGCCGAGGATCTGGTCCATGATCTGCTGCGTTACGGCTTCTGCGATGTCGGGATGGACGCCGTCTTGCTCGAGCGGCTCGACGAGGTACCGATCGAAGGTTTCGCGCGAACGAATCGACAGCGTGCCGTCGGCGTCGAGCTCGATGTGGCGCAGCGCCTCGGCGTGCTCGGCGGTGCGCCAATGGCGCTTGAGGCACTGCGACGAGATGCGCGTGCGGGTCGTGCCACCGAACGGCAGGCGCTTCGCCTGGCCGGCGTCGTCGCGGTTGAGCAGGGTCGCGGGGAAGGAGGTCAGGGTGTGGATCTGGAGAAAGCGGGCGGTCATGCGGAGGTCCCTCCCTGGGAGCTCGAGGTGGTGACGGATTCGGAGTCGGTCGTAGTGTCGTCTGGCTTTCGCGGGTTGAAGTAGTCGATGGCGAGCCGGCGGCGGACCGCGTCGGCCCACGGTCGGCGCTCGCTGAGCACCAGCTGGGCGAGCTGCAGCCACGAGAAGGGCTTGCCTGCGGCGCGCAGCTGCGAGGCGACCGCGCGCAGCTCGCCGAAGAGCGGGTCGCCGGTGGCGCGCAGCAGCTTGGTGAAGCGCGCCTCGGAGATGTCGGCGCGGTGCATGGCGGTGCCGGCGGGCACGCGGCCGCCGTTGAGCCCGGCGGTGGTCGCCATGCCGGAGAGGATCGCCTTCCAGTGGCGAATCTCGAGCGATTCCCGGCCTTCGCCCGGCTCATCGATCATCGGATCACCGGCTCGACCCGTCAGGTCGACCAGGCCGGCGGGTTCCAGCACGTCGACCAGCAGGCGCCAGAAGGTCGCTTCGGTGCCACTCGTTTCGCGGCGCGGGTCGAGACGCTTGAGCTCGGCGACCTGGCCGCGATCGAGACCGCCCCGAAACGCCTGGCGCTTGTAGCGGGCATCGCTCGCAGCATCGATTCGGCGCCCGAGATCGCGGATCGTGGTCTGAAGGCGTTGAGATCCGCTGCGCGCCGGCCCGCCCGAAGAGGATGCCTCGGGATCCGCCGGGGTCGATTCTGGGGATTGAGGTCTGTCGTCGGTCATGCGGCGTCGTCCTCCAGGCTGTCCACTGTGGGTTCGGGGGGCTGGTCGTTACGAAAGCCTTCGCAGAAAAGCCGGTGGGCTCCGCCCTCGAGGCGCCTCGTGCCCGCGGCGATGGCGCGCCAGCGACGCGTCGTCGGACTCGGTGCCGAGCGCACGGCGTCCTCAAAGATGGACCGGCAGAGCGACCACACTTCGTAGTGCCAGGCATGTTCCTGTTTCGCGGGGTCGAGCCCCGCATCGCGCCACAACCGGTCGAAGAAAATCGAGTCGACCTCAGCGTCGAGCCGGTCGACGAAGGGATGGGCCAGCGGATCGTTCAGCTTCAGGTCGTCGCCGCCACCTTGGAGCAGCGCACAGACCGCGGGTCGCAGAACCTTGCGCTGCGCCTCCACGACCAGCTCGACACGCTCCTCCGCCAGCTCACCGAGAAACGCCAGGCCCGACGGATCGGAGAGCGCCTGCACCACGTCGGGGGTGACCGGAATGCGGCGACTGTAGTAGCCGTTGGTCTGTCCTTGGCCGCGGACCAGCACCTGGGCAACGAGCAGGGGCGCCTCGGCCTCATCGTCGCGAATCTCGAGCGCGCGCGACGGCGCGTACTTCGCCCCGAAGAGAATGTCGACGAGCAGGCGGTAGGTGAAGCCGGTGTTGCCCACGGTCAGCGCCGACAGCTCGGCGCGATCGCGACGCACCGGCATCCACGGGTCGCCGAGGTGGCCCAACAGAGCCTTGGCGTCGACCCGAGCCGCCTTGGTCGCGGCCAGGTGAGCTTCCAGGCCACCTGCTTGTCGGTGCGCAAGTCGCATCCGGCGACAGACCTCGAGCATCCATGGATGCAGGCGCGCCATCTCGATCGAGGTCGCTCCGTCCCAAGGCTCGAGCCAGAGCAGCTCGATGGAGTCCGATGCCTGCGGGTCGCCGAAGCCGAAGCTCGACCATTCGGGCTGTTCCGCCGGATCGAGGATCATGTCGAGGTCACGCCGGAAACGCGCCGGCCAGCCAGCGTCGGGCGCATAGCCGACCGACGGGCGATTGCCGAAGCCGCTGTTCATGCGCGCAATACCGTAATTGCCGCGGCCTGAGAAGCCCTCCATGGTCTGCAGCGAGATCAGGGTGTAGACCCAGTGCTCGGGCCGCGCCGCCAGATCGCGCGCCGACTTGATGTCGTGGTTCTTCGCCAGCACCAGGACGTCGATGCCCTGCGGGGTCGGCTCGACGCGCTTGTAGGCCGTGCGGTCGCCCCCCGGCGACGGCGGCTGCAGGAAGGCCGGCTTCGACCAGTCGTCGACGACCAGCTGCCAGGCCTCCTCGTCGGCGTCGCCAAGCTCGAAGAGCAGGCTGCGCCACTCGTCGGCCGACAGCGCTAGACGACGCGAGGAGCCACCGCGGCGCAGCGCGAGCGCCGCCAGCTGCACCAGGAAGGCGTGGACGGCATGGGTCTGGTGGGCCTGCAGACCGAGCAGCTCGAGGTCCGACGGGCCGTCGTCGGCGACCAAACGCTCGAGCAAGGTCGGCAGGGCGACCGCATCGTCGACATCGTCGACGCGTAGGGTCAGGATCGTATCGTGGAGTAGATCGTTCAGGGGCCCAATCCTCCTGGTTCAAGGCGTTTCGTCGGGTCGGATGCCGAGACGGTCGTAGAGGAAGGTTCGCGCCGCCGCACCGACGGTGACGCGGAAGCGCAATGGTTCGACGTCCAGGATCTCCGCCGTGGGCAGGGAGGGTGTCGAACCTTCGGTCGCTTCTTTGTTGATAGACCCGTCATCGGACACCATGGGGAAGTCGAAGCTGCGCAGTGTCAGCGACTCGATCGAGGTGCCGAAGGGACCGCGCGGAGGCTCGGTGAAACGCACCAGGATGTCGTCTTCGCCCAGGCGCGTCTGCGCCTTGCGATTGTCGGGCAGCGCGTAGGCTCCGCGTTTGGCACCGAACGGCTCGCTCCAGTCGTTCACCAGGTCGGCCGCGACGCGCTGGAAAGCGAGCCTCGTGCCGAGCACGGCACGAGCATGGCGCGTCCAGGCATCCTGGAGCGGGTCGGCGACGGTGGCGAGCGCCTGGTCATGGAGCGCGCGCTCGACCAGCGCGCGGTTGTCACGCGGCAGCTCGACCACGTTGCGCTCGTCGAGCAGGCGCCAGGTGGTCTCGAGGCTGCGCAGGTCGGGGTAGACGCTGCCGAGGCCGTGGTCACCGTACGCTTCGCCGCCGCGGCCGACGCGCTGCGACAGGTCGCGCTCGGCCGGTGTCGTCACGACGACGCGAGCGGTTTCGAAGCCGGCGGGGCGCGAACGCTCATGACGGTGCAGCCGGCCGATACGCTGCAGCAGGACGTCGATCGGGCACAAGTCGGTGAGCAGCAGGTCGGCGTCGAGATCGAGGCTCTGCTCGACGGTCTGCGTCGCGACGGCGATTCTCCCCGCAGCGGTCGATCTCGCGGCCTTGCCGAAGTCGCGCTCGATCGCTGCGTCGAGCAGCAGGCGGTCGACGCGGGCGAATCGCGCATGGTGCGGGGCCGGTACCGGATTGGAATCATCGTGAATCACGCTCAGCAGCAGATGCGGGTCGTCGCCCCCTGAGCCGATGGCCTTCTCCACCGCGCGCTGCGTTTCCAGACAGTCGCGGACCGTGTTGCGCAGCACGAGAACGCGGGCTCCGGCGCGCGCCGCGTCGAGCGCGCGGCTGGCGAGGCTCTCCGGCGCGTCGGCGATCGCCGCCAGCTCGATCTCGACGCGCTTGCCGCGCGGCGGAGCGACGGCCGGGATCTCACACGCTTCGCCGTCCCACGGCCGGTGGACGACTAGCGGATAGGGCGTCGCCGCGGCGACGTCGACCGGCACGGGCTCGTAGTGCGCCCGCTCGCGCTCGCTCGAGTCGGCCGCGATCAGGCGGCGCCGGAGGCTGGTGGTGAGGGTCGCCGACAGGAGCAGGACATGCCCGCCCGCGGCGCGCTGGTGCGCGATCACTTCGTCGAGGATTCGCGTCATGTAGGCGTCGGAGGCGTGCACCTCGTCGACCACCAGCAGGTGGCGCAGGAGGCCGGCGGCGCGCATCTGCGAGTGCTTCACGCGCAGCGCAGAGAGCAGCGCCTGGTCGATGGTGCCGACCGCCAGCCCGGCGCCGAAGTAGCGCAGCGGATGCTCGACCGCCCAGCCGCGCAGCGACGACGGCTCGTCCGGCCACTGGACGTCGAAGCGCGCGAGGCGCTCACCTTCGACCTCGTCGACTCGCAGGTAGCCCGGCACCGCCAGCGCCACCGGCGGCGCATTGACCGACTCGGCACCGAACACAGTGCGAACCATCGCCTGGACGCGCCGGTGGAGCTGCGACGCGGCGGCCCGCGTCGGCAAGGCGAAGTAGAGCCCGTCGACGTGGCCGGCCTCGAGCAGGCGCAGGGCGTAGAGCAGGGCCGCCTCGGTCTTGCCCGAGCCGGTCGGCGCCTCGAGCACGGTGATTCCGCCGGACGCCGGCAGCTCGAGCGCGCCCAGAACCTCCTGCGTCGGCCACGGCCGCGCGCCAGGTACCAGGCGCTCGAACGACACGCCGTCGAGCGCCGGACGACGGGCGCGGACGTCGAGGCCGACGGCCGCCACCGCCTTCTGCGCTGCCGCGCGCGCGAACTCGATGCGGTCGCGGCCGGCCGCGACGTCGTCGTCGCGCGTGTAGGGAAAGAAGCGGGTGTCGTCCGAGCCGAGCCAGTCGGCGAGCAAGAGCACGCCGTTCCATGCGTGCTGAAACGGTGGGCCGCCGGGAAGCGGCGAGCCCCCTGCCTCGAACGCCGCGGGAAACGCACGCCGTGCCGCCGCCATCAGCTCGCGCACACCATCGGTCCAGTCGTGCTCGTCGGTGGCTCGCCAGAGCTCCGAGTCGACCCGGAGCCTCTGACCGTACGGTTTGCCGTGGTGGCAAAACGTCGCCCCGAGCATGCCGCGGAGAGCCTTCTCGTCACCACCAAACCAGGCGCCGATCGTCTGGATCTCGATCGCCTGCAGGAAGGGACCGAGCTGTGGTGCGCGACGCGCCCCGAGCAGGGCCATCACCGGCATCACGTGACCGCCGGTCTTTCGCGATGGGATCCTGATCGCCTTCTGGAACGCAGCACTCACCTTGCCGACATCGTGCAGCAGAGCGAGAACGCATAATCGAGCGACCTGAGTCGAGTCAAGCTGCGCGATCCCACCGAGCCGAGCGAGACGATGGCACAAGATGCTCGCATCGAGAATCGCCGCGACGCAGCAGGCGACGTCGATGCAGTGGTCGACCAGCGGGTGCCAGTGCAGCACTCCGTCGCGCTCCTCGGCCTTGGCGAGGAATCCTCGCGGCTCGCTCTTCACGTCTCTCCTCCTCTCCTCGTCGATCGGTGCTCGTCGTTCACCTGAGACTCCACGCGCTCTGGAGAACGCGCAGAGACGCGAGATCTCGGCTCACGAGAATCACTCTCGGACCACGCTCTCGGTGGGCAGGACCCGACGAAACCGAGAAGGTTGAGTACGTCTGCTAGATTTCTCAGAATCACATGAACCAAGGCACTGATCTCATGCTCGAAAGCGAGGTCTGACCATCACCGACACGATCGAGCCGGCGGGACGGCGCGCGATCGCCTGGGGGACGATATTGGCGCTGGTGGTCTTCGCCGTGCCGCTGCTGCGCTTCCTGCTCGGCTACCTGAGCATCTTGGTGCACGAGCTCGGTCACACGGTCGCCGGCTGGGCCTTCGGCTACCCGTCGATCCCGTCGTTCGACTTTCGCTACGGCGGCGGGGTCACGCTCTTGCAGGAACGCAGCACCGTCCTGCTGCTCATCCTCTACGCGCTCTTCGCCTGGTGCGTGCTGGCCTGGCGCGACGTGCCGGCGCGCCGCAATCTCGCCCTCGTCGTCGTCGCGCTCTACAGCCTCGCGGCCTTCACGTCACTGCACCAGCTGATCGTCGCGGCGATGGGCCATGCGATGGAGCTGGCGATCGCTGCCATCTTCCTCTACCGCGCGCTTTCCGGCGCCGCCGTGGCCAGCCCGGCCGAGCGGCCGCTCTACGCGATGTGCGGCGTCTTTCTCGCCGGCGGCAACCTCGCCCTGGCCTGGAACCTGATGACCGACATCGACCGACGCGCCGCCTACAGCATGGCCAAGGGCGGCGCCTGTCGCATGGACCTCGACGTGATCGCCGGCGAGCACCTCCACGTCGGCGTGCCGGCTGTCGCCTTCCTCTTGCTGCTCGCTACCCTCGCCACCCCGCTCGTCGCCTACCTCGCGTACCGCCAAGTCGACTCGGGCACTCACTCCTCTTCCGGGTAGCGGACGACGATCAGGGTGCGGTCGTCGTCGCGCTGGGCGCCGCCGGTGAACTCGTCGAGCGCGTGGAAGATGCGGTCGACGAGGGCGGCAGAGCTGCAGCCGCGGCACGTGCGGACGGTCTCGACGAGTCGATCGACGCCGTACTCGTGGCGCTCTTTGCCTTCGTCGATGAAGGTCTCGGTGACGCCGTCGGTGTAGATCACAAGGAGATCGCCCGGCTCGAGGCGCACAAAGCCACGGTCGTAGGTGGCGTCGGCGAGCGGGCCGAGGATCGGTCCGCCGTCGCGCAGGAAGTCGACGCGGCCGTCGGCGCGCAGGCGGAAGGGCGGCGGGTGGCCGGCGTTGACGTAGATGAAGAGACCGTTGGTCTCAATCTCGCCGTAGAAGAGCGAGACGAAGCGGCTGGTGAGAGTCGAACGCTGGATGATGCGGTTGAGGCGCTCGACCGTGGTGACGATCTTGAGATCGCGCGCCAGACCCATACGCAGGCCGGTGTAGACATCGCGCACTTGCAGCGCGGCCGGGAAGCCGTGCCCCGAAGCGTCGGCGATCGCGAGGCCGAGGATCTTGTCGTGGATCGGGATGAAGTCGAGCAGGTCGCCACCGACCGTTTCGAGTGCCTCGGTGCGGCCGGCGATGTCGAAGATCGGGTGGTGCGGCGCGCGCCGCGGCAGGATCGACGACTGGATCAGCTTCGCCTGGTGCAGGATCGACTCGAGGTTTTGCTCACGGATCTTCTGGTTGAGCGTGTGCCGGACCACGCCGAGCGACGACACCACATCGTCCGAGTGGTGGCCGGGCGCGACGTTGAATCCGAGCACGTAGCGCTCGCTTCCGACCTCGATAGCGGCGAACTCGTGTACGCCGAGGCGTGCCTCGAGGTCGCGGTCGACGCGGTCGTCGTCGACGCTCATGTAGACGACGCCGCGCATCAGCGTCAGCTCGAGCGGCTCGTAGTTGCGAGGGATGCGGACCGCGTCGAGATCGCCGTCGTCCGGAAAGACGGCGCGCAGCACGTAGTGCTCACCGCTGCGCTCGTAGAGCCGCCCACCGTAGATGCCAAGATCGTCCTTGAGCTCGGAAATGATGGCGCGCAGAATCGCCGGGATCGCGAGCTCGCCGGAGCCCGAGGTGTCGCTGTTCTCGATATGGCGAACCACGTCGTCGACGCGCCGGAGCAGCGCGCGGTAGTC
This sequence comes from Acidobacteriota bacterium, assembly GCA_039194425.1. GTDB lineage: Bacteria > Acidobacteriota > Thermoanaerobaculia > Multivoradales > J023 > JAUIJL01. Next base: position 12,998 of record JBCCVZ010000004.1, read on the forward strand.
GGTGGCGGAGGGTGTATCGACCATGGTGTCCTCGTGAGCGCGGCGACGGCATGCCGCCGTGGCGCCGCCAGCATAGCGCAGCCACGGCTGGACACATACTCTGCAATCGATGGCTTTCGGCCTGCCGCCGGCGCCACCGTGAAGGCGTCAACCGTGGTCGATCAAAGCCCGCAGAATCGAGTCTTGTGCGCGCTTGGCGCGCCAGTTCGCGGTGGTGCGGTTGCACAGGATCGAGAACGCGTAGAGCGTTCCCGAACGGCCCTTGGCGAAACCCGAGAGGGTCGAGACGCCGTTCAGGGTACCGGTCTTGGCGAGCACGTTGCCGCCGTAGGGCGCCTCGTCGAGCCGGTCGTGCCACGACAGACCGGCCTCACCGCTGTAGGGCAACGTGCGGACGAACTCGGCGCCCCAGCGATGGCGGAACATGTAGCGCAGCACCTGCGTCAGCTGGCGCGGCGCGAAGCGGTTGCCGCGGCTCATGCCCGAACCGTCGGCCAGAGACCAGCCCCGGTCGACGCCGGCGGCGTCGAGAAACTCACCGACCGCCCGCGTGCCGGCCGGCCAGCTACCCTCGCCGCAGTGGCGGGCGCCGAGCAGCTTGATCACACTCTCGGAGTAGAAGTTCTGACTCCGCTTGTTGACCACGTCGAGGGTGGTCAACAAGTCGCTGCGGTGCACCAGCAGCGGGCGCCAGTCCGCGCCCTCGAGGCGGTTCGCCTCCACCACCTTGCCGTGCACTACGATGCCTTCCTCCTGCAGGCCGCGCACCAGGGCGGCGCCGAAGTAGGCGATCGGGTCGTGCACAGTGACCCACTTGTCGACCGGCGCCGAGCGCTGGTAGATCCGGCCGTAGACGTTGTAGGTACGGAGCATTCGGAGATCGCGCACATCGGTGCGCCGGCCGATGCGCACCGACTGCTCCCGCGAGCGACCGGTGATGTCGACCTGGCCGCCGACGCGGAACAGCGGCAGCTGCGGCGTGAGCACCACCTCGGCCTGCTCGCCGCCGGTGGGACGGACCTCCACCAGCACGCAGTTGTCGTTGAAGGAGAGCGCCGCCACCGGCGCCTCGTACCAGCGATCGAGCTGATTCTCGGGCCAATCGGGATGGACGTACTGCTTGTCGAAGAAGCCGCTGGCGAGCACGATCTCGCCGGCGATCTGGCGCACACCGCGGGCGCGGAGCGCGGCCGCCCACTCGCGGAAGGCACCGAACGGATCGCCGAGGTAGTGGCGCCCCGAGATGTTCGGATCGCCACCGCCGACGACGCCGAGGTCGCCGAAGAGTACGCCGTCGCGGGTTTCGCCACGCAGCTTCACCGGAGTCTCGAAGAAGAAGCCGGGACCGAGCCGATTGAGCGCCGCGGCGCTAGTGGCGAGCTTGGTGTTCGACGCCGCGATGCGCGGGGTTTCGCCACGGTAGCTGTAGACCTCGCGGCCGCTGTGCACCTCGACGATGTGGACGCCGAGCTCGCGCGACACCTGGAGAGCGTCGCGCACCTGTTGGTTGACCGCCGACTTGAGGCGGTCGAGCTCGACCTCCGAGCCGGTGCTCGTGGTCGACGCGGCGAGAGGTGCGCCCGTGGGCGGGGCGAGGAGAAGGAGCGCGAGGAGACAGAGGAGAGACCGAGAGCGACGCTGCATTGCTACAGGAGCATACCAGCCACGGTCGCGGTGGTGAACGACGCCAAGGCCCCACCGCACAACGCACGGAACGCAATGCGCGCCAGGATCTGTCGGCGCTCGGGCGCCAGGGTGCCGATCCCGCCGATCTGGATGCCGATCGACGAGAAGTTGGCGAAGCCACAGAGCGCATAGGTGGCGATGATCAGCGACCGCGGCTGCAGATCCTCCGCCGCCAGGTGCTCGGAGAGCACGCCGTAGGCGACGAACTCGTTGACCGTGAGCTTGATGCCGAGCAGATTGCCGACCGCGGCAGCGTCGACCCACGGCACCCCCATCAAAAAAGCCAGTGGCGCCAGGACGGTGCCGAAGAGGGTGCGCATCGAGCCCGGGAAGATGCCGGCGTACTCACCGCTGGCGAGCTGAGCGCCGGCGAGCAGACGGCCGTCGATCCACAAGTCGGCGCCACCGAGCACCCAGTCGAGAAAGCCGATCAGGGCGATGAAAGCGATCAGCATGGCGCCGACGTTGAGCGCCAGCTTGAGACCGTCGGTGGTGCCGACCGCCGCCGCCTCGACGACGTTGTCGGCGGTCTCGACGCGCGGTACCTCGACATCGCCGGCGGTCACCGACTCCTCGGTTTCCGGAAACAGCAGCTTGGCGATCACCAGCGCCGCCGGGGCCGACATCACGCTCGCGGCGATCAAGTGACCGGCGGGCACGCCCATGCCGATGTAGCCGGCGAGCACCCCGCCCGCGATGGTGGCGAAGCCGCCGACCATCACCGCGTGCAGCTCACTCGGCGTCATGTCCTGCAGGAACGGCTTGATCAGGAACGGCGCCTCGGTCTGGCCGACGAAGACGTTGGCCGAGCACGACATGGTCTCCGAGCCCGAGGTCTGCAGGCTCCAGTGCATGAAGCGAGCCATCGCGGCGATCAGGATCTGCACAACGCCGAGGTAGTAGAGCACCGACATGAAGGCCGAGAAGAAGATGATGGTCGGCAGCACGGTGAAAGCGAACTGGAAACCGATGCCGGGCCAGAACTCATTGCCGCCCTGCATCTCGGGCGTCGACAAGGCGAGCTTCGAGAACATGAATTCGGCGCCGAGATTCGACAGCGCCAGGAACTCCGAGACGCGGTCCGAAAGCATGCTGAAGAGCGCGCGTCCGGGGACATCGTGGAACCACAGAGCGCCGAGACCGAGGCCGACGAAGCCGGCGAAGATCCAGCGCGTCTCGCGCCACCCGAAGTGGACCGCCGCCGCCACCGCCAGAGCCACGGCCGCCACCAGCCAGCCGCCGAGGCCGAGCATCGAGACGCCGAAGCCGACAGCGACCACCACGGCCGTCGCCACCGCGGCGCCTGAGGCGTACACCAGGCGCTGCCCGACACTGGCGCCTTCCCCGGGCGTCCCGGCCTCGTCGCCGGACCCGGGCGTCGTCTCGAAGGCGTAGAGCGCGATCAGCGTCGCCAGCACGTAGAGGCCGAGGAACGAGTGCAGCGACGCCTCGCTGAGAATGATCACGGCGAAGAGCAGCTGCAGCCCGATACCCCACGCCACCGTCCGCGGCCGCACCGCCGCGCGATTGTTGGAGAACGCATACGCCAACGCCAGCAGCGCCAGGAGGCCCAACGCGCTCATCACTCGTTCCATCTCGATCTCCTCGCTCGTGAGCGGCGACGTTATCCGACCTCCCGGACACGAACAAGCGGGCAACCGTGACGACCCCGCCCGAGGGGGAACCTCGGGCTCACTTCGTCCGTCCCGGCGGACGAAGAGGTCCGAGCTCCGGGTCCCGGAGGGACCGACGAGGAGAGCCAGGGATTTCAATCCCTGGCGGAGGTGCTGACCCGAGCCGCGAGTCGCGACGTCGCACACCTGCCGCCCGAGGTTGAAACCTCGGGCTCACCTCGTCCGTCCCGGCAGGACGAAGACCGCGGGTCCTCAACCCTGCCAGCGCAGGCCGACGCGCAGGGTGCGTCCCTGGGCCAGGATGCGCTGGCCGGTGAACGGGTTCGGCGCGTCGAGGTGGTCGGCGTAGCTCTCGTCGGTCAGGTTGTCGACGTCGAGATCGAGCGTCAGCCCGTCGGAGACCAGCCACTCGGCGCCGGCCGAGAGCACGGTGGCGCCTTCGGTCGGCTGCTCGAAGCGGCTGACGGCGACGCGGTCCTGGTCGTCGGTCCAGCGTACGCCAGCATCGAGCCACAGGCGATCACGCAGGGCGGCGACGCGGGCGGCGAGGCGGACAGTGAGTGGCTGCATCCCGAGCAGCGGTTCGTCGAGCTCCTCGTCGTCGCCGCGCAGCCACGAGACGTCGCCACGCCACGACCAGCGGTCGCTCGGCCTATGGTCGACCACCAGCTCGGCGCCGACGGTCTCGGCGCGGTCGCCGTTGATGTAGCGAAAGACCGTCGGCGGGCTCAACGGCAGACGCTTCGGCACGGACGGGTCGGCGACGATCGTGATGTGGTCCTCGAGCTGTCGCACGAAGCCGTCGAGACGTACGATCCAGGCCCCGTCGATGCTCGCGTACCGCAGGCCGGCGTCGAGCTCGATGCTGCGCTCGGGATCGAGAGCCGGGTTGCCGAGAAACTCGGCGGCGATCTGAAAACGGGTCGCCGGGAAGCGGTCGGAGTAGCGCTCGGTGGCCGTCGCGGTGCGCACGGCGGAGCCGAGACCGGCACGCAGACTCCAGCCGCCACCGAGCTCGACGCCCGCATCGACGGCCGCCGAGACGTGGGTCTCGCTCTGGTCGAGATCGCCGGCGACGTTTTGCCGGAAGAACGGCGATACCTCGCCTGCCGACGCGTCGACGGCGTCGAAGCGCATGGCGCCGCCGTAGCGCACCGCGCCGCGCCGCGCCGTCCACTGGGCGAAGGCTCCGAGGTCTTCGATCGACGCGTCGGGCCACACAATGTCTGTGAACAACACCCGGCCATCGGACCGCCGCGCGATCGTGCGCGAGGCGTTCTGCTCGATGCGGTAGCCGTCGACCCCGACGACCCACTCGGCGTCGGCGTCGGTGCGCAGGGTGGTGCGGACACGCCCGCCGGTCGTGTTCGACTCGGTGGGTAGATCGACGTCGAGGGCGAAGGGCGGCACGCGACCCGGCATGTCCATCGCCGTCGGCTTGCCGTCGTTGGTCATGCGGTGGTCCTTGCGGTTGGCGTAGAGCTGCGCTTCGACGCTCTCGACCTGCTCGGCGCCGCTCCAGGTGGCACCGAGGACGTACGACCGAGTGTCGAACCGAATGGCGTTGAGCAGGCGACCCGGGTAGTCGATGTCGTCCTGGTCTTGGAGAGCCAGGCCGAGATCGAGCACCAACGCGTCGCTCGCCTGCCAGCCGAGGCGCAGGCGCGCCTCGCTCGACTGGAAATCGCCCGGCACCAGCGAGCCGTCACCGGCCTCGTAGTCGTCGCCGGTGCGATGGCCTAGGTCGACCGCAAAGCGAACGCGCGACGTGCCGCCGTCGACGCCGGCCCAGGCGTCGACACCGTCGCCGCTGGCACCGCCGGCATCGTTCCACACCACGCCGGCGCGCGGCGTGAGCTCGAGGCCGTCACCGTGAAAGGCACCGCGGCGAGTGCGCGCGTCGATCGCCGAGAGCGCGCCGGCTCCCCAAGTGAGCGCGTACGGCCCCTTCACCACCTGCACGCCCTCGAGCATGTGCGGGCCGACGTGGCTGAGGTTCGAGTCCATGCGGCCGGGGCCGGCGGCGAAGGTGCGGGTGCCGTCGACCAGCGAGGCGACCTGGTCCTCCTGCAGACCACGCACCGCGGGCTCGAGGTTGATCGGGCCACGCCGTACGCCCGAGAGACCGGGCATCTCGCGTAGCGCGGCGACCAGGTCGGACGCGCCGGTCGCCTCCAGCCGGTCGCCCGGCAGGCGCTCCTCGGTGGCGAGCGTGGGGAAGCCGGCGGAGACGATGATCTCTCCGGAGACGGTGGCGACCGGCTCGTCGTCGGGACACGGCGGGGCGTCGCCCCGCGCCGAGTCCGACGCTTCGGCGGAACGACAGGGGTCATCGCCAACCGGCTCGGTCTGGGCGGCGAGCGGCGAGAGAGGGACAGCCAGCAGGCTGGCGGTGAGCGCCGCGGGAAGCACGACCGCGCGGGCGGCGCGCCGGCGGCGAGCAGTACGGTGGGTCGACAGATGCGTCGACCCGTGCATCGGACAGGGGATTCGATCGTCAGAGCGATCCATGAGCTACCTCGTCTGGAAGTCTGCGAGACGGCCTCGGCAGTGGTTGTGAGCACACGCAGGGCCGAGCCGGACGACGGTCACGCATCCGCGGCACGCCGCGCTGCGTTGCATCGCGCGGCTGCGAGCAGACGGTGCCATCGAACGGCCGTGCGTCGATGGGGGACGGATCCAGGGCCGGTGAACCGTCGAGCGACGGTGGCCCGACGCCGCATTGCAGCGGCCAGGTCCGGGAGTTTCGCGGCGGCTCGCCGAGGCGGCACGCCGGGACGCGGCAGACGAGTCAGCGCGGGGGCGGGCGCGGCAGGAGCGGCGCCGGCAGCTCGTCGGTACGCGGCGCGACGGTGCGCGCGTCGGCGCGCGGGCCCGAGACCGGCGCCGGCGCCCGGCCGACGACGAGGCGTGTCGGCGCGCTCTCGAGCGAGCTGACGAGGACCCCGCCGAGGCCGCGGCAATCGCCGATGCCGCCTTTCGCGAGGGTGCGCGAGACGGCCGGCGGGCGATACGGCGAGCCGTCTGCGCCGCGCCACACCGGGCGCTTGCAGCAGCACGACGGACCCTCGAGCGGGCAACACTCGCTGGCGCAGGCGGCGCGCCAATCGGCCGTCAGGCCGAGCAGCGGGGTCGCGACGAGCAGGCAGAGGGCAACCAGCGCGAGGTTCGCGCGGCGCCTTCGCCCCGCCCGACCCGCTCGTTCTGTCCGACGCCGTGTGGTCTCCTCGCCCATCCTCATGTTCTTACCACGACCGTAGCCCAGCTGCGACTCCGAAACGCTCCACAATCCGCCGCGGGGCCCAGCCGTCGAGCGGCTAGCGGCCGAGCAAGCGATCGCGAATCCGGGCCAGCGGCGCGCGGTAGTCGGCCGTCGGCCCGGGCTCGGATCGCGCCAGCAAGTCGTCGAGCTCGGAGTCCTGGCAGGCGAGCTGCAGTAACCGCTCGTGCAGCGCGCGCGGCAGCTCATCGGGGACCGCAGCGCCTTCGGCAAGCTCGGCACAGAGACGAGCCGCGAGGTGCAAGTCGTGCTCGCGGAGCTCTTCGCGGCGACTGATCTGCATCAGCAGGCGAAAGAACGACGCGGCGTCTTGCCACAGGCGGACGCCGGCACCGCGTGCACCCACCGATCCGGCCGACTCCCCGTCGCCCGCGCCGAGGTGCTCGAGGATGCGCTTCTGCAGGCGCCGGATGCCCAGCCGATCGTCGACACGCAGAAACGGGTAGAGATCGTCGCGGCGCAGCGTTTCGATGCTGCGCGCCAGCTCTTCGAGGTGCGCGGTGACTCCGTCGGCGTCGGCCGCCTCGACCGACGCCTGCCGCCGCTCGGTGGCGAGCCAGAGCGCCGCGTAGTGGCCGCGGCTGGCGAGCGCGTCATCGAGGTCGAACCAACGGCGCTCGATCGCCTCGAGGCCGAGCCGACGACGCAGCGCGCCTTCGATCGGAGCCAGCGCGCGGACCACGCGGGTCACCGCCCGATCGGCGTCGGCGACCACGCGCCACGGCTTGCCCTCCGCCACCGCGGCCTCGAGCGTCTCGCGCAGCTGATCGAGCTCGAGGCGACCGACGAAGGCGAGGTCGGCCAGCTCGCGCGGCGCCAACTCAATGCTCGGCGCTTCGGCCGGCGCCTCGGCCGTGTCGAAGGCGGCGACCACCTGGCTGAGCACCTCGGCGGAGTCGCCGAGCAGGGCACGGATCCGCGCCACCTTGCGCGGCTCGAGGGTCGGCAGGCCGGTGTCGTGCGGCACCTGCAGCTCGATGCCGTCGACGCGCTCTAGGATGTCGCCCAGACGCGCGACCAGCTCAGTATGATTGCTCATCGGCGGGCGCTTCCGGCTGTCCCTTCGCTTCGAGGATCTGCTCCAGCGTGCGCCGCGCCGCGAGCAGCTCGTCGTCGTCAGCGCGGCCATCGAGGAGCGGCTCGAGAGCGGTGCGCAGGCTCTCGCCGCGCGGCATCGACTCGAGCCGATCGAGCGTGGCCCGCACGGTCCGCTGGTCGAACCACGAGAGCTCGCCGACACGCACCGCCAGCCACGCCGAGCGCACGAAGCGACCGTAGAGGATGGTCTCGCCCGACGGCGTTTCGTCGAGCCGAGCGGACAGCGTCGCATGCTCGGCGAGCAGAGACGCCGGCGGCGCGCCGTCGTCGAGCTTACCCTTCAAGTCTTCGTAGCGCGCGGCGAAGAGCCCGTAGCCAGTCGCCGCATCAAGAATCTGGGTCGACGCTGCGGCCTGTCCCTTGGCGTCGTCGACTTCGTCGGTCTCGAGAGCCACGCGCAGCGCCACCTCGCGCACGCCGAGACGGAACGCATCGCCCGGGTCGAGGGTCGACACGATGCCCTGCCCGCCGCGGAACGTGGTCCACGGCGCGACGAAGAGGTCCGTTCGCGCATCCCCGTCGGTGCGCGCCGCCAGCCCCGCGGTCAAGGTCTCGATGGTCGGTGGAGGCGGCGCCAGCAGGCGCGGCGCGAAGACGATCGTGACCACGGCCGCCGCCGCCACCAGGCCGAGGCTCCAGCGCGCGCGGTAGAGCCGCTGCGCCCACGGCCCTTGAACCAGCACCCCGGCAGGCGCGGCATCGAGCTCGGCGCGCGCCGCCCGCGCCTCGACGAAGAGCTCGTAGAGCACTTCGTCGTCGCCCAGCCGCGCGACCAGGCGCTCGCGTTCGGCGTCGTCGAGCGCTCCGTCGAGGAACGCGGCGAGCCGGTCGAGGTCATCGTAGGGTACAGACATCCAGAGCGGTCTCCATCACCAGGTGGGACGGACGCAGAATCGTGATTCTCTCATCTCGCGCCGTCAATCGTCGTCGTCGTCATCGTCATCGTCATCGTCGAAGTCGATGTCGATCATGCGGCCGTCCCACCCGACCACCTCGACCACGTCCGTGAGCCCGACCCCCATCTCCTCGAGGCTGCGCCGCAAACGTTTCAACACGCCGTAAACCCGACGGTAGAGAGGCTGTCGTCGGCTGCCGAGCAGACGGGCAACCTCAGTGACGCCGACGTCGTCGCGGAAGACCATGCGGATCAGGAACCGCTCGTCGCTGGCGAGCGCCTTGAGCGCCCGCTGGAGGGAGCCTTCGACGCGCTCGGCCACGCGCTCGCGCTCTTCGTCCTCGGCCGCGGCCGCGGTGTCGTCTCCGTCGCGACCGACCATGCGATCGAAGTCGACATCACGGGCGAAGTAGCGCGACGGGTGGCGCGGTAGCTGCGCGGCGAGCTCGCGCAGCTCGTTGCGCGACATGGCGACATGGTGGTTGCGCCGCAGCAGCTCGACCGCTTCCTCGACGGGGTGCCCGTCGCGCGAGATCAGGATGTCGAGCTGCGTGGCGACGACGCCGAGGCGCCGCGCCTTCGCCGACGGGCGCCACTTGCCCCACTTCTTGACTCGCGCATCGTGCAGCAGGTTGGTGATGACCATGGCCAGATACGACTCGATCGAGCCGCGTCCGCTGAAACGACGCAACGCTTCGTAGTCGTTCTCGACCAGCTTGAGGTTGACCTCGCCGAGAAGCTCTTCGCGTTCCGACGCCGAGAGATTGTGGCGACGCGCGATGATCGAGACCAGACGCTCGACCGTGTCCAAGTGCGCGAGGAGAAACTGGCGGAGGGAATCAGAGTCGGGCTTGGACGACATGCAGCTACCGATCGGCGGACAGACGGAGATTCAGGCGAAAAAGTGAGTCTCTGGGAGACTGTGGCCGAATCATATCCTGTCCGCATGCGGCGCCCAGCGATCGAGAATCTCTGCGAAGGCAAAAAATGAAAAGAAACAAAAAAGAGGAGGGGTCGCCTGGGTGACCGAGCAGCGGTGCCGTCCACTCGATCGGCGTTCCCCTCCCGAAAACCGGTTCGATCGATTTCGAGATCGTCGCGCATTGGCGAGTCCAAAGGCCGATGCGCAGTCGGTTCGTCGTGTCGAGGAGTATTTGAGCCCAATCAGCTTACGCGCCGAATTACGACACGCATCGTCTGGCGCACGATCTCTCTGTCACGTGTTCTGTCGACCGATCGGTCGGCGGGCTCAGCCGGCGGCGATCGCTCCGGCGATGCGCTGCGAGGCGTAGCGCGAGCCGAGGAGAAAGCGCTGCGCCGGGCCGAAAGCACCTTCGGCGATTCCGCCGGCGAGGTAGACGCCGGCCACCGGCGTCTGAAAATCGTCGTCGAGCGGAGGCACCGCGTCGAGAGCACCGAGCTCGCGCGCCAGGGCGGAGTCGAGAAACGGCAGGCCGGCGAGGCTGTAGCGGAAGCCGGTGGCGGCCACGACGGCGTCGTAGTGTCGCTCGTCGAGTCCACAGTGGATCGCGCCACGGTCTCCGCGTCCGTCGCCGTCGAGCCGCAACGCCAGGTCGTCGGCGTCGGCGAAGAGCTTGACGACATCACCACGCTGGTAGACCGCTCGCAGATCGGGCGTCACGGTGGTGCGGAAGAACGCGCTTTGCAGCGCCCGGCGCAGGGTGCGCGGCACCTTGTAGAGCGCCGGCGACACGGCCAGCAACAGCTTGAAAATCGGCGTCGGTGCCCGCAGCGGCTCGCGGAAAAAGAGCACCGGATGGCGCAGCACCCAGGTGACGCGATTGCCCGGCGCCAGCGTCTCGACGGTCTCAGCCGCAGACTGCCCGGCGCCGACCACCAGCACGCGGGCGTCGTCGAGCACCTGGATGCGCTCGACGTCCCAGCTGTGCAGCAGACGATCCGGCGGCAGATGACGCAGCGACGAGGGCACATGAGTGTGAGTGCCGCTACCGGTGGCGATCACGACGCTGCGTGCCGCGACCGTGGTGCCGTCGTCGGTGGTGGCGACGAAGCGCGCGCCCGGCGGCGCCGACTCGTCGCCTTCCGCGACCCGCGCCAGGTGGTCGACGCGCCCGCTGTGCAACGGGAAGGGCAATCCGTCGACCACCTCGTGCAGGTAGTCGCGGAAGTGCTCGACGCGGATGCGCTCGTGCGCGCCCCAGGGCAGGCCGCGCCGACGCAGCCAGTCCTGGAAATCGAACGGCCCGATGCTCGACATGCGCGGATCGGACCGCAGGCGCATGCCGTCGAGCGTGTGTCGGTGCCAGAGAGCGAAGGGCTCCCCCACCACGAACGGGCGGAGCCCCCGGGCGTGCAGCGCATGCGCCGTCGCCACACCGTAGGGTCCCGCGCCGATGATCAGCGCATCGGTGTCGAGCATCGTCGGGCGAAGTTTCGTCGGGCGAAGTGCAGAAGTCGTCGGGCTAGGCGGCGAGCCGACGTTCGAGCTCGGCCTCGACCTCGTCGGGCTCTGGGAACCGGCCGGTGTCGTTCTTGGAGAAGATCAGCTCACCGTCGAGCTTCACTTCGAACGCGCCTCGAGAGCCTTTGATCAGGTGGGTGTCCAGGGAGAAACGCTGCTGAATCGAGTCCGCCAGACCGGCGGCACGAGGCTGGTAGTTTCAAACCACGCAGTATTCGATACTCAGACGAGCCATGAGGTGACCTTTCGACGCGGGGAGGGATGGTTCAGGCGGGCGAGAGCCGCGGGGAGCGGCTTGGACAGGGTGCCTATTCTAGATAAGATCGAACGCCGTGCAAGACCTGCCGAAGAAGGCCACCCGGCGCCAGACACCGATCGAGAGCTCGATGCCGATCTTCGATTCCCGCCTCCTGATCTTTTGCCTGCTGCTCGCCCTGTGCATGCTGCCGGCGTCGGCCCGTGATCTCGACGACACGTCCGAGCTGTTCAATCCGCTGCTCGGGATCGACTATTCCCACTGGCTCACCGGCGCGGTCGGGCAGATCGCCTCCGAGGACGAGATCGACGAGTACCTCGAGCTGATCGACGACATCGAGGCCGAGGCCTTCATCGCCGCCTTCTGGGCGCTTCGCAACGAGGGCACGAGGCCGTTCCAGAAGACTCCCGAGCAGCTCCACGCGGCACGCGCTGTCGAGGCCGACAAGCGCTTCAGCCAAGGCGCTTTCCCCGGCCGGCTCACCGATCGCGGCAAGATCTTGGTGCTCTTCGGCGAGCCGGAGGAGATCACCTTCGAGACGCCGCAGCGGATCGACGTGCCGCCCCTCGAGACCTGGTGGTATCGCGACGCCGAGGTTCTCGGTCTGCACGGTGAGAAGCCCCGCCAGCGCTACCAGTTTCTGCGCCAGAAAGACGATCGTGTCGTGCTCTACACCGGGCAGACGATCCGCGACCCGCGCCAGCGCCTGCGGCAGCGTCGCATCCGGCCCTGACTCTTCCGGCCCTGACTCTGTCGACACTCGGTCGACCGTTCGATACGACCCACCGATCCGATCGCACCGGCCCGAGCTCATCGGCCCGACTCCATCGACAGCGCCCGCGCCGCGGCGGGCAGTAAGGTAGATCCGTATGACCCGAACTCGTGCTCTGCTCCTGGGGACCGGCGTGTCGATCGCGTCGCGCGAAGTCGACAACCACATGCTCGCTCGCATTCTCGACACCAACGACGACTGGGTGCGCGAGCGCAGCGGCATCGTGACGCGCTACTACGTCGAGCCCGGCACCGGCTCGTCCGACCTCGGCGTCGAGGCGGCACAGCGGGCGCTCGAGAACGCAGGCGTCGCGCCCGGTGAAGTCGACTATCTGGTCTGCGCCACCATGACGCCCGACCACTACTTCCCCGGCAGCGGCACGTTGATCCAGCACAAGCTCGGCCTCGACCCGCTACCCGCTCTCGACCTGCGCCAGCAGTGCGCCGGCTTCGCCTACGGCCTGCAGACGGTCGACATGCTGATCCGCAGCGGCACCGCACGCACCGTACTGCTCGTCGGCACCGACGTCCACAGCGCCCTGATGCCGCACAGCGAGCGCGCCTGGCGCATTCTCCACGGCGAGGAGGAGGGACCGCTCGAGCCCGAGGAGTTCGAGCGCAACTCGCGCTACCGCCACCTCTACGTGCTCTTCGGCGACGCCGCCGGTGCGATGGTCTTCCGCGCCCACGACACCGACGACGGACGCGGCATTCTCGCCTCGCGCCTGCTCGGCAACGGCGAGCACAAGGGCATCTTGTTCGTTCCCGGCGCCGGCTCGGCCTACCGCCCGTGGGTGACGCCCGAGATGATCGACAGCGGCGACACGATCCCGCGCATGGAAGGTCGCTCGGTGTTCAAGCTGGCGGTGACCAAGATGCCGGAGGTCACGCTCGACGTGCTCGCCTCCCAGGGCTACGGCATCGACGACCTCGACCTCTTGGTGATGCACCAGGCCAACCTGCGCATCAACGAGGCGGCGCGTCAGCAGCTCGGCCTGCCGCCCGAGAAGGTGCACAACAACATTCAGAAGTATGGCAACACCACCTCCGCCACCCTGCCGCTCGCCTTCCACGAAGCACAGCAGGAGGGCAAGGCGCCCGAGGGCTCGCTGGTCGCCCTCACCGCGCTCGGCGCCGGTCTGCACTACGGCTCGGTGCTGATGCGAGTCTGACGCCCCACCGCGCCGTCACCAGCCGCGGGCGACGGCGCGCACGGCGTCGCACACGCGATCGATGTCCGCCTCGGTGAGCTCGCGGAAGAAGGGCAGACGCACGAGGCGCGCGCTGCGGTCCTCGGTTACCGGCAGGTCGCCCTCCCGGTAGCCGAAGGTACGTCCCATGCGCGCCGAGTGCAGCGGCACGTAGTGAAAGACGGCCAGGATGTCTTCGCGTCGCAGGCCGGCGATCAGCGCGTCGCGCTTCTCCGCGTCGGGGCAGATCATGTAGAACATGTGGTACGCCTGCCGGCAGTGCGCGGGCACCTGCGGCAGGCCGACGCCGACCGTCTCCGCCCAGGCCCCGAGGCGTTCGCGGTAGGCGTGCCAGACGCGCGCACGGTCGGCCTGGATCTGGTCGATCGACTCGAGCTGGGCAGCGAGGAAGGCGGCGAGCAGATCCGACGGCAGGTAGCTCGAGCCGAGGTCGACCCAGGTGTACTTGTCGACCTGCCCGCGCAGGAAGCGGGATCGGTTGGTGCCCTTCTCACGCCCGATCTCGGCGCGCTCGCGCAGCTCCGGCCGGTTGATCAACAGCGCACCACCCTCGCCGCAGCTCACGTTCTTGGTCTCGTGGAAGCTGAGGGTCGCGAGGTCGCCGAAGGTGCCGAGCAGGCGGTCTTTGTAGTGACCGAGCAGGCCGTGCGCGTTGTCTTCTACCACCGCCAGGCCGCGGGCCGCCGCCAGCTCGCCGATCGCGTCCATCTCGCAGCCGACACCGGCGTAGTGCACCGGCACGATCGCGCGCGTGCGCTCGGTGAGCGCCGCCTCGAGCAGGTTCTCGTCGAGGTTCAGCGTGTCCGGGCGGATGTCGACGAACATCGGCCGCACGCCGCGCAGCGCGAAGGCGTTGACCGTGGACACGAAGGTGAAGCTGGGCACAATCACCTCGTCGCCGGGCGCCAGATCGAGCACCAATGCCGAGAGCTCGAGCGCATGCGTGCACGAGGTGGTGAGCAGCGCTTTCTCGACGCCGAGGCGCTCTTCGAACCAGGCGTGGCAGCGCTTGGTGAACGGCCCGTCGCCCGAGATGTGGCCGCGCGCCACCGCCTCGAGCATGTACCGCGTCTCGCGGCCGGTGAGCGCCGCGCGGTTGAACGGCAAGAACTCGCGATCACTCATCGGGGCTCCCCTCGGGCGTCGTCGAGGCGTTCGACCACGATCGGCGGCCCCTCGGACTGATAGTGCAAGCGCACGATGTCGCGCGTCGGGAAGAGCCGGCGCAGCTGCTCGACCGAAGTCGGCGCACCGCTCTGCGTCGTCGGCGCGACGAAGATCAGATCATCTCGAAGGTAAGGGTCGGGCGCCGGGTATGTGACCACCCAGCTGCGCGTCTCGATTTCGTCCGGGCGCAGATCCCACAGGTGGTAGGGCGCGTCGGCCACGACGACCGCCCGAGTGACACCGGCGCGTTCGAGCGCCTCGAACGGCATGCGCTGCACCCGCGCCTGGTCGTGCAGGCTCGGCAGGTAGGTGACGACGAAGAGCGCCTGCGCCGCCAGCCAGCCGACAACCAGCGCGCTCGCCGTCGCCGGCGCGAGGCGCAGCGGCAGCTCGCCGCGCAGCAGGCGGCGCAGGCCGAGGACGAGAAGCAGCGTGAGCGGCACCGCGGCCTCGGAGTAGTGGATCGGGCCGACGCTGTGGATGCCGGTGTCGGCATGCAGCAGAGCGACCGCCAGCTGCAGCGCGACACCGGCCGCCAGACAGCCCGGAATCCAGCCGCCGGAGACCTGCCGATCGGCAGCGTCGGACTCGTCCACGCGCGCACCGACTCCAGCCGCCGCCAGCAGCATGCCGAGCGGGCCGGCCAGCCACACCACCAGCATCAGCGCGTTGAAGCCGAGGTTGGTGCCGAGCAGCTCGCGCGCGCCGGCATCGGTGGGCAGCGCCGACGCGAGCTGCGGCGTGAACCGCGCCTGAAGCCAGAAGACACCGGTGATCGCCTGGTTGTAGGCGGCGAAGAGCGCCGCCGCGACGCCCCACGACCCGGCCGTCGCCAGCCAGGCCCCGCGCAGCGGCGGCCGGTGCCAGGCGAGCCAGCTCAGGTGCAGAGCCACCGGCGCCAGCAGGCACACCGCCTCGATCGGCCGACTGAGGAACGCCGCCCCGGCGGCGAGACCGGTGAAGACACCGAGCGACAGCCGCCGCGCCGGCGACCCCCGACGCGGATCCGTCGGCGAGTCGACGAGTAGCAGCCAGCCGAGCATCGCCAGCGCCACGAAGGAGCGCGACACCAGCTGCGGATGCGCGGTGAACGAGAGCGTCGACACCATCGGCGAGAGCAGCCAGACCAGCGCCGCGGCGACCAGGCCTCGTCGGCCGTCGAGCACTGCGCCCGATGCCGCGACGGAGAGCCCCGAGAGCGCCACCAGGATGGCGAAGACCCAGCCGCCGAGACTGCTCGCCTGCGCGAAAGCCTCCAGAAACAAGGTGCCCGGGTAGTCGAACGAGCTGATGAAGCCGTCGCGGCGATAGGTGAACTGAAGCGGCAGCGCGTCGGTCGGCTCGGGAATCGGCACCCGTAGGTCGCCCTGGGCGATCATGCGCGCGCCGAAGCGCACCGTGTTCTCGTCGTCGGTGACCGGCAGACCGAGGAGCACGAGGTGACGCCCGACCAGCGCCAAGGTCAGCAGAATCGCCGCGTAGCCGACCGCGCACAACACGCGCCGACGCGGCGTTGCCAGCAGCGAGCGCAAAAGCGACGGGAGCGGCGCCAGCCACGGCGCCACGCCGAACGCCAGCAGCAGCAGGCCCGGCGTCGCCAGCAGCATGTGGGCGAGCCAAAAGAAGGCTTCCTGCCAGCCGACGTAGACGAAACCGCGCCCCATCTCGGCGCGGAAGCCGAGGTGGTTGAAGAGGCTGAGGTAAGCGCCGACCAGAAGCAGGCCGAGGAGCACCGCTCCCGGCCGCGTCGTCGCCTCCGGCCGCGTCATATCTGCCATCGTAGGGCTGTCATCAGAGAGTGGTCGCCAGAGACCTGCCATCTTAGAGCATCGCCACGTGGAGGCGACCCGATCGAGGCGACGTCAGAGAGTCAGCCACGCTGCCGGTAGAGAAACCAGCCGCCGTCGAACTGCGCCACCGGCTCGACCCGGTCGAGCGCCTCGCTGAACAAGATCCCATACGGATCGTGACGCAGCGAGCGGACGAGGAAGTAGTCGTAGTGCGCACCACCGTGCGCCGCGTAGTCGAAGCGCCAGCAACCCCAGTCGAAATCCTTGGGCAGCGGTGGCTCGGCACCGGCCTGGTAGCGCAAGAGGTTGGGGAAGAAATGCGCGAACGAGAATTCGACCAGGCCGCCCTTCTCCACCTGGTACCAGACGCCGAAGTGCAGGTAGGCCGCCGAGCCGACGTGCTGGCTGGTCGGGTCGAGCGCGCAGTAAAGCACGCGGCGCCCGGGCTCCATGGTCGCCACGGCCCGATCGAAGGCCCCGACCTCGTCGTCGAAGCGCTGCAGGCGCATGCCGACGTCGAAGAGCGCCACCGCCACCAGCGCGACGAGCAGCCCGACGCGCCGATCCGGCGGACGCCGCGGCTCGAGCGCCATCAGCCAGGTGGGCAGCAAGAAGACGGCGAAGCGCGGGTAGATGAAGGCGGTTCCGAAGGCCTCCATCGGCGCCGCCAAATAGACCAGCAACGACAGCGCACACGGCGCCCAGCGTGCGAGTCGGCGGCTCGGCCGGGCGCCGAGCACCAGCGGCACCCCGAAGAGCGCGAGGCCGAGCAGGGTGGCGGTGGGGTCGGCATGCTCGCCGGCGACCAGGAAGCGGAAGGCCTGTGCCAGTCGCTCGATGTCCCAGGCGCCGAGCAGACGCCCCGAGACCTGCGCCTCGGCGCTGCGCGTCGCCGCGATCCAGACGAGCGGCAGCGGCAACGCCGCGAGCAGCGGCCCCCAGGCAGTCGCCAGGCCGCGCGCACGCGCCGCCCAGACCGCCCCCGATCCGGACGCATCGACCGGCCGGGCGAAGACGTGCAGCCCGAGCACCGCCGCCGCCATCAACCCGGCCCAGCCAAAGACGAAGACGTGGGCGAAGAAGAGCAGCTGCGTGGCGAGCCAAAGCCCCAGCATGCGCCGCCGTGACGGAGCGCGCGCGCAGTCGAGCACGAAGGCCAGGTAGACCAGGCCGAGGGGCACCGCCAGGCCGTAGGCGATGAATCCCCAGTAGAAGGCGTAGCCGTAGCCGAGCGGCAGCGTCGCCAGTGCCCACCAGGGCGAGCCGCCGGTCCGCCGCAGCAGCAGAAGGACGGCGAGCGGAATGCCGACGACGGTGAACGAGAGCAAGACGCGATAGGCGTCGAGCACCGGCACCAGGAACGCGAGGCCGTAGGCGAGCAGGCGCGAGAGCAGGTACGGCGTGCGCAGGTTGATCTCGAGCAGCGCACGGACGTCGAGTCCGCCGACCGGTGGCGGTTCGGCCCACCGATGCCAGGTGGCGACCTGCGCGGCATGCTGCGGCAAGTCGACGAGCGGCAGATAGTCGACCAGCCAGAGCGGCGCCACCGCCGCCAGCAGACCGAGGCCCAGCACTGGGCCGAACAACCCGTCGGGGCGCGGGTTCGTCGATGGCGGAGGGGTCGTCACAGGGCGGCAGGAAGGGTCGACACGCCATGTTAGCCTACGCCGCGATGGGCAACGATCGACACCGGGCCCGCCGGCACGGCGCGCCCGCGACGGCGACCGGCTGATGTGCGGCATCGCCGGGTTCGTCTCGCCCGCGGCGAGCGCGTTCTCGGGTCCCGAACAGGCCCGCGAGGCCACCGCGACGCTCGACGCCAGGGTCCTAGACGCGATGATCCGGTCGCTCGCCCATCGCGGGCCGGACGGCAGCGGACACCATCTGGCACCCGGCGTCGCCCTCGGTCACCGCCGTCTGGCGATCGTCGACCTCGCCGGCGGCGCGCAGCCGATGAGCGATCTCGGCGGCGACAGCGACAAGACCGATGGCGTGTGGGTCACCTTCAACGGCGAGATCTACAACCACCGCGCGCTGCGCCGCGAGCTGCCGGACGCACCGTTCCGCACCGCCTCGGACACCGAGGTCTTGGTCCACGGCTGGCGCGCCTGGGGGGAATCGCTCCTGCCGCGGCTCAACGGACAGTTCGCCTTCGGGCTGTGGGACGCATCGCGGCGCGAGCTCGTGCTGGCGCGGGACCGCATGGGCCAAAAACCGCTCTACTGGGCGCCCCTCGGCGCCGCGGGGCCGGCCGCCGGCCTGGCCTTCGCCTCGGAGCCGAAGGCGCTCCTCACCCATCCCGCGATCGAGCCCGCGCTCGACGACGAGAGCCTCGTCCACTACCTAACCTACGAATACTTCCCGGGCGAGCGCACGCCCTACGCCGGCATCCGCAAGCTTCTCCCCGGGCACCTGCTGCGCTGGCGGGCTGCGGCACCGCACGACGTCGACATCCGGCCGTGGTGGACTCTGCCCGGCGAGCAGGCGCCGGCACCGGACGACGCGGTCGAGCGCTTTCTCGAGACGTTCGACCGCGCGGTCGAGCGTCGGCTGATGTCCGACGTGCCGCTCGGTGTCTTCCTCTCGGGCGGCATCGACTCGAGCGCCGTCGCCGCCGCGCTGTGTACCCTGCGCCCGGCGCGCAGCGTCGACACCTTCGCCATCGGCTTCGACGAGGAGAGCTTCGACGAAACGCCCCATGCGCGCCGCGTCGCCGAGCACCTGGGCACGCGCCACCACGAGAAGCGCTTCCGCGTCCGCGAGCTGCGCGATGTGCTGCCGCGGATCCTGCCGCTGCTCGACGAGCCGTTCGGCGACCCGAGCCTGCTGCCGACCTACCTGCTCGCCGCCTTCACCCGCGAGCACGTCACCGTCGCTCTCGCCGGCGACGGCGGCGACGAGCTGCTGCTCGGCTACGCACCCTTCGACGCCGACTGGGCGGCGCGCCTCGTCCGCCCGCTGCCGCATCCGCTGCTGGCGGCTGCACGCCGCACGGCAGCGTGGCTGCCGGTCGACGCGCGCAACTTCAGCCCGCAGTTCATCATCGAGCGCTTCCTGCGCGGCGCCGGCCATGCCGACGCCGACCGCCACCCGGTATGGATCGGCAGCGTCCTACCCGGCGACGCTGACGATCCGGTGCGCCCTGACCTGCGTCGACGCCTGCCCTTCGACGCGGTGCTCGCGCCGGCGCGCGAGGCCTTCGCCGCGTCGCGCCATCCCCATGCGGCGCAGCGCATCGGCCACCAATACTGCCTCACCTACCTGCCCGAGGACATCCTCTACAAGGTCGACCGCGCCAGCATGATGCGCTCGCTCGAGGTGCGCGCGCCCTTTCTCGACCCCGAGCTGGTGGAGCTCACCGCGCGCCTGCCCTTGCGCTGGAAGCGGCGTGGCCGTCGCTCCAAGGTGGTGCTGCGCGAGGCGGTCGCGGGTCGCCTGCCGGCGGAGATCTTGCGCCGGCCAAAGAAAGGCTTCGGCATCCCGGTCGCCGCCTGGCTGCGCGCGCCGCTGCGCGAGCTGCTCGCCGACACCCTCGGCACGGCGCGCCTGCAACATTCGCCGATCCTCGAGCCGAAAACTGTCGCGCGCCTGGTCAACGAGCACCTGCGTGGCCGGCGCAACCACGCCAAGGTGCTGTGGACGCTGCTCGTCTTCGAGCTCTGGCGCGAGCGCTGGCTCGGCTGATCTCGCCGCGCACCCGGCAGACGGACCGGCGCTGGGCGATGCGACACGCGCCCGGTAGAATCACACGGTGAATGCCGACCCGCAGATGCTCCGAGCGCTCCGCGACGACGCCGGCGCTGCATCGAGAACAGGGCTGAAAACGGCGCCAAGCACGGTGTCGATCGTGATCCCGGTGTTCAACGAGGAGAGCAACCTCGACGAGCTCGACGCGCGCCTGCGCGACACCCTGCGCACCCTCGAGACGACGAGCGAGATCCTCTACGTCGACGACCGCTCGACCGATGCCTCGCGCGAGCGCATCCGAAGCCTGCTGCGGCGCCATGCCGACGATCCGATCCGTACCCGCCTGATCCACCTGCGGCGCAACTTCGGCCAGACGGCCGCGCTCGCCGCCGGCTTCGAAGCGGCGCACGGCGAGGTCGTGGTGGCACTCGACGCCGACCTGCAGAACGATCCCGCCGACATTCCGCGCCTGGTCGAAACCCTCGACTCCGGCTACGACGTGGTCAGCGGCTGGCGCCGCCGACGCTTCGACCACTGGAGCCGCGTCGTGCCGAGCCGGGTCGCCAACGCCCTGATCAGCGCGATCAGCGGCGTGCGCCTGCACGATCACGGCTGCACGCTCAAAGCGTATCGCCGCGAGCTGCTGCAGGAGATCCACCTCTACGGCGAGATGCACCGCTTCATCCCCGTCTACCTGGCGCGCCAGGGGGCGCGCGTGGTCGAGGTCGAGGTCGGCCATCATCCCCGCAAGCGCGGGCACAGCAAGTACGGCAGCGACCGCATCTTCAAGGTGCTGCTCGACCTGGTGCTGATTCTCTTCATGAGCCGCTACTTCACCCGGCCGATGCACTTCTTCGGTCAGGCGGCGCTCCTCTTCACCGCCTGCCTGGGCATCGTGGTCTCCGCCATGGTGGTCTTCAAGTTCGGCTGGCTGTCGCTCGTCGGCGTCGACTACCAGGCCGACTTCGTCCAGACGCCGCTTCCCGCCCTCGCCGGCAGCCTGCTCACCGGCGCCGTGCTCTCGCTCTTTCTCGGTGTCCTCGGCGAGATCCTGATCCGCATCTACTTCGAGCTCCAGGACCTGCGTCCGTTCGTCATCGCCGGCATCGAGTCCTCGTCCGAGCCGCCATGACGCCGGCGCGCGACGACGGCGGAGAGTCGCGCCTGCGCTCTCGAGCCCGCAGCGTCTTCGGCTCGCTGTGGGTGCAGGCGCTGCTCATCGCCGGCCTCTTCGAGCAGATCTGGCGCGCCTACTTCGGCCACGCCGCGCTGCCGAAATCAGCCTACGAGTCGACGAGCCTGCTGGCGAGCGCGCTGCGCGAGCCGGCGGTGCTCGCGCTGGTGCTCGGCCCCTGCGTGGTGCTCGCACCTTTCTGGCGCCGCATCGCATGGCCTGCGCTCGACCCACGGCGCCGTATCCGCCTGGCGGTCCTGGTGCCCGCGGCCCTCCTCACCTGGGCGGTGGCGACCTTCGGCCACAACCACTACTTCGACCAGCCCTACCTCGCCGACCGTCTGGTGCTCGTCGTCCTCTGCGCGCTGGTCTGGCTGCACCCGCTCTTCGTCGCGCCGCTCACCTTCGCGCTCCTCGCCTTTAGCTCGCAGACCCTGCACCCGCTGCCGGGCTCGTCTTGGATCTGGGTCGACCGGCGGCTGCCGTTCGACATCCTCGTGCTCTTCCTCGCCTACCTGGCGGTGAAGGCGCTGTGCGCGCCGCGTCGTCCATGGTTGTTCCCGTTCATGGCCCTCTGCCTCGCCGGCGGCACCTACTGGCATGCGGCGCTGGCCAAGATGTCGGCCGGGCCGACACCCTGGACCTGGCTGCTCGACAATCACACGTCGAACCTCCTGGTCTCGAGCCACCTCGCGATCGGGTTCGCCGGCTTTCTCGAGCTCGACACCGTGCTCGCCCTGGCTCGCATGGTGCGCCCGTTCGACGGCGTGCTGAATCTCGTCACGCTGGTGATCGAGGCGAGCGGCCTGCTGCTGGTGGTGTCGCGGCGCCTCACCCACGGCGTCCTGCTGGCGCTGGTGCTGTTGCACTGCGGCATCGTGTTTCTGAGCGGCATCTTCTTCTGGAAGTGGATCCTGGTCGACCTGGCGCTCGTCTGGCTCGTCGGCCGTCTGCACCGCGACGGCGCGCTGCGCGATCTCGATCCCGAGAGCACGGCCGACGCCGACGATCCCGAGAGCTCCGACGCGCCGACGCCGCACGAGTCTTTGCGCGCGCGAATCCTGCGCTTCGCTCAGCCCCGCGGTCTCTACCGGCCCGCCACCACGCTCGCCGCCGTGCTGCTCATGCTGTCGCTCCAGAGCTGGTCGCTGGTCGTGCCGTTCGCCTGGTTCGACAGCCGCGTCGTCAACCACTTCGTGATCTACGGCATCGACGACGAGCGCCAGCGCCATCGTCTCGACGGACGGCTCTTCGCGCCCTACGACATCCTGCTCCAGCAGAGCCGCTACTTCTACACAACCGGCCGGCCGCTGCTGGCCGACACCTTCGGCACCTGCTACGACTTCGACCTGACGCGCGCGCTCGACAGCGCCTCGGCCGACGATCTGCCGGCGCTACGCGCCACGTCGGCCCGCGTGTGGCGACAGCCGTACCTCACCCGCCGCTTCGGCAACTTCCTCGAACAGTCGGTGCGCTCGATGCAGGGCCGCGACGGCGCTCTCTATGGCTGGTGGGCATCGCTCGCGCCTCCGTTCCACTTCCGCAGCACCGCCGGCCCCGGCGCCTGGAACGGCACGCCGCGGCTGGCCGCCGTCGAGGTGGTGCTCGAAGAGCTCTTCTGCGACGGTGCCCGGGTGGTGCCGGTGCACCGCCGCCAGGTGCTGTTCGTCCCGCTCGAGGACTGAGCCGGAGCTCGCCCCGCGGCGCGCGATACGATCGCCTCGTGAGCACCTCGTCCCAGGGCGCCCTCGCCCTTCCGCCCTCGCTGTCCGCGCTACCCTCGGCGCGCGGCGAGCAGAGCCATCGCACGGCGGTGCTCGCCTTCCTTGGCGCCCATGCCGCGCTCGGCGCGATCCTCTTCGTCTTCGAGGCGCTCGCCACGGCCCACGCGCTGGTCGCGCTGCTCGTCGCGCTCGGCCTGGCGCTCGGCCGGCGCTCGCCGGCGATGGCGAGCTACGCCGTCGTTTATCTGGCCGGCTCGGAGCTGATCTGGCGCATGACCGGGGCGCGCGTCTTCTGGGAGTTCGGCAAGTACAGCATCTGCCTGGTGACGATCGTGCTGATCCTGCGCTTCCGGCTGCGCAGCACGCTCGCGCCGCTGGCAGTCGTCTACCTCTTCCTGCTCGCGCCAGCCGCCGCAGTCACCATTGGTGCCTACGGCTTTTCGGACCTCACCCGACAGGCTCTCTCGAGCTCGCTCTCCGGCCCGGTCACGCTGGCGCTGCTGGTCTTCTACTTCAGCGGCATCGACAGTCGCTGGCTGCGCCTCGAGCGCCTGCTGCTGGCGATGATGGCGCCGATGGTCACAGCCCTCGCGTTCATCACCCTCAACGTGCTGACGACGGCGCGGATTCAGTTCAACGCGCACTCGAACTTCGCCACCAGCGGTGGCTACGGACCCAACCAGACGTCCGCCGTCGTCGGCCTGGCCGCCCTGCTCGCGCTGCTGATGGCCTTCCACACGCGCGACCGACAGCTGCAGCTGCTCTATCTCGTCTTCACCGTCGGCTTCCTGATCTCGACGATCCTCACCTTTTCGCGCGGCGGAGTGTTCAACTTCGTCGTCTGCGCAGTGATCTGGAGCGTCCACTACCTGCAGAGCGCGCGCCTGCGGCGGGCATTGTTGGTCGCGGGCTGTCTCTTGTTGATCGCCGGCGCCGGCCTGCTGCCGCGCATCAACGAGTGGACCCAGGGCTCGCTCAGCGACCGCTACAGCTCGCTCGACACCACCGGCCGCAGCCGCCTGGCGAGCGCCGACCTGCACCTCTTCCGCACCCACCTGGTGCTCGGCGTCGGCGCCGGCCGCTCGGCCGAGGAACGCAAGAAGCTGATCATGCGCCGGATCGCGTCGCACACCGAGTACACGCGCCTGCTCGCCGAGCACGGAATCTTCGGCCTGGCCGCATTGCTCGTGATGCTGGCGATGGTCCTGCTCGCGTACCTGCGCGCCCCCAACGCCGTCACCCGCGGCTGGGTCGCCGGCACCGCTGGCTGGACCTTCGCGTCGATGGCCCACGTGTCGATGCGCATCGCCCTCATCTCCCTCCTCTTCGCCCTCGCCACCCTGCGCTGGCCGCGCGAGGGGAGCTGACGCGGCCCGAGCGCGCGGCGTCTCGACGGTGCACGCCCAGAGGACGAGACCTGAGCGGTGGTGCCTGCGCTGCGGACGCTGGGCCGTCTGCCTGCTCCTCGTCGGTCTCGCGACGACTCTTCGGCCCTCGGTGGCGCAGGTCAATGCCGGCGAGGTCTCGTTCGTGCCGCAGCTCGGCCTGACCGACCTCGACCCGATCCAGCTTCGCTTCTCCCCCACCGACCCGCGGCTTCTGCTCGTCGTCAACGAAGGCGGACGCATCGACCTTTTCGATCTCGACGACCTCGATGCGCCGGTCAAGACCGCCGAGATCCGGGCCGGCGCCACCGACGCCGCGTTCTTTCCCGACGGAGAGCGCATCGCCACCGCCGGGCTCGACGGCACGGTGCGAGTGTGGGATCTCGAGGGCGACCCGCTGGGCAGGCCGTTGGTCGGTCATACGAGGCAGGTGAGAGTCGTCGTCGTGTCGCCTGACGGCGAGCGCATCGTCAGCGGTAGCGCCGACGGCACGCTGCGGGTCTGGGGTGCCGACGGCCAGCTCATCGCGGCGCACTCCGACGTGCACGGATACCGGATCGGCTGCCTCGTCTTCACCCCCGACGGCAGCCGTTTCGCCTCAGCGGGGCAAGACGGCACGATCGCCCTCTGGTCGCGGGACGGCGACCCGATCCAGCCGGCCTTCCGGGCACACTCGGAGCCCATCAATGGCCTTGAAATCACACCCGACGGCAAGCAGCTCGTATCCGCGGGCCGAGACCGTGTGGCTCGCGCCTGGAATCTGGACGGCGACAACGTATCCACTGAAAGGGTTCTTCAGGAACACGCCGAGTCGATCTCCGCTCTCACGCGTTCTCCGAGCGGCGCGCACTTCGCTTCGGGCTCGACCGATGGTGAGCTTCGCGTATGGACGCGGGGCGGTGTCGCGCTGACCGAACCACTGAACGCACACTCCGACAGAATCCGCGCGGCACGCTGGGCAGGGGACGGCACCTTCTTCGCGACCGCGGCAGAGGACGGCTTGGTCCGCCTGTGGACCTTGCGCGGTCGAGAGCTCGACACTCCCTTCGAGGGACACCGCCAGGGAGTCACGGATCTCGACGTCTCGCCGATCGGTGACCATGTGGTGTCTGGAGACATCACCGGCTGGCTGCTCCTCTGGTCGCTCGACGGCGAGCTCGCAGCAGACGCCATCTACGCGGGATCGTGGGTCAAGGACGTCGAGTTTGCACCCGACGGTCGATCGATCGCGGCGGCCGCCGGAACCGTCGTTCGCCGTTGGAGGCTCGACGGAACCGAATTGAGCACGCTCGGTGTGGGAAGCCGACGAGGCTACAGTCGGGCCCTCGACTACGCACCCGATGGCCGAGCACTCGCCGTCGGCACCTCCAGCGGCTCGGTCGTCGTTTGGTCTCTCGACGGAACCCACGGCACACCGGATCTCGTCGGCGCCGAGGGCAGCATCGAGACGGTCGCGTTCGCGCCGGACGGAGAGTCGATCGCGGCGGCCGGAGCCGACGGTGTCGTTCGCCGGTGGTCACTCGACGGCGAGCTCGCCGCGCCCCCGATGCGGGGCCACACGGGACAGGTCGAGAGCCTCACCTTCTCGCCTGACGGCAGCAGACTGGCCTCGGCGAGCCAAGATGGCACCATCCGACTCTGGGGTCTCGACGGCGCGCCGATCGGAGCACCGATCGCGGCCCACGACGGCCCAGTGTACGACGTCGCCTTCACGCCGGACGGCGGCCATCTGCTTTCCGTCGGAGATCGCTCGATCCGTCGCTGGACTCTTCAAGGCTTAGAGTCCTCTCGTCCAATCGAGCAGGGTTGGAGCCATCACCTCGCGCTTTCACCCGACGGCGCCCGCATCCTCACCAACGACGGAGACTCGATCGGAACCTGGGGCCTCGAGATCACCCCGGCAGCTCGGCCACTGCGGGGTCGACACATCGACCTCGAGAGCATCGCGGCGTCCAGCGATGCACGGCTCCTGGCCTCCGGTCACGAGGACGGATCCCTTCAGCTTTGGACCCTCGATCGGGAGCACGCCTTGTTCCCGCCAGACGTCATCGAGGCACACGAAGCCGCGGTGAAGCGCGTCGCACTCGCTCCGACCACAGGGCGAATCGCGACCGGAGGAGCCCATGGCGATCTCGCGATCTGGTCTCTCGACGGCGAGCTCATCGCACAGGCCTCGACAAGCGACAGGTCCATTCGCGACTTGAAGTTCTCCCCGGCCGGCGACTATCTCGCCGTGGGCTATTTCGACTTCTTTGACAGCCCCATCCGCCTCTGGACTTCAGACCTGGAATCCGTTCCTGCCGAACCGTTCGCCAGCCATCGAGGATGGAAGTCGATCGCTGCCTTCGCTCCGAAGCGGCCTCTGCTGCTCACCGGCGGCTTCGACGGCATCGTCCAGGCGCGGACACTCGACGGTGAGCTGCTCTACACGACACCGGAGCGCACACTGAGGGCCGGTGGGCTGGCCGTCGCGCCGGACGGTCACCTCTTCGCAGCCGGCTACAGCGACGGCTCCATCATGCTGCGCACCGTCGAGGACGGTGAGCAACACAGCCCACCGATTCAGGCGCATGCGAACTCGATTACCGGAGTCGCCTGGACCGCCGATAGTCGTCGCCTTGTCTCTCGCAGTCGAAACGGGACCGTCCGACTCTGGGATCGAGATGGCCGCCCTGCCGCCGCGCCGTTCCAAAGCAGCTCGAGCTACGCACCGCTCGAAGACCAACCCTGGGGCAATTGGTTTCTGATCCGTGATGACGACCGCGTGCACGTGCTGTCGCCGGAGCTCGAGCCGCGGGGGCAGATCTTCCTCACGCCGGACGGCTGGCTGGCGATCACTGCCGACGGCGTGCTGGCGCCGACCGACGACCAGCACGCACAGGTGCGCGCCTTCGCGGGCGACGGCGGGGCTCTCGTCAGCCGCGGCTCCGTGCCGACAATCAACGTCGCTCGCATGCGCGAGCTGCTCTTCGACGAGTCGACGCTGTGGTCGCGCACCCAGCGGCGCCTGCTCGCGGCGGTGCAGTGGACCCGCGCCCGCTACGAACAGCTCGGGTGGTTCAAGCTCGCCTTCTGGCCGGCGCTGCTCTGGGTCCTGATCACCCTCGGCGTGCTCGCCACCTGGCTGGTCCGTCCGCAGACCGTGGCGCGCTGGTCGATGCCCGAGGTCGTGGGCCCGCGCCTGCCGCCGTGGCAGTGGCTGGCCCACGTCGTGACCCTGGTGCGCCTGTTCGGCGGCACCCGGCGCGCGCTCGCCGCCTGGGTGCGCGTGCGGCACGACCGGCTGGCGGAACAGAACTTCGCCGCGCGGCGCCCGGTGCGCGAGCGCGAGCGCTTCAGCGCGCTCGGCCACGAGACGCTCTTCGACGCCGCGGTGCCGGCGCTCGCCCGCGGCGGCCCGCTGTACCTTTGGATCGACGGCCCGGGCGGTACCGGCAAGAGCGCGCTCGCCTACGCGCTGGTGCGTCGTGCCACCCTCGACGATTCGCGAGCCCGGTCGCAGCGGCCCGTGCCGGTGCTGGTCGACGAGGATTGGGGGGCCGAACTCGTCGGGCATGTCGCGCGCCTGCTCCACCTCGACGACGAGAGCCGCCGGCCGACGCCGGACATGGTGCGAACCCTTGGTTCCGGGGGACACCTGTGCCTGGTCGTCGACTCGCTGAGCGAGCGCGGCGTCGGCAATGCCAGCGAGCAACTGGCCCGCCTGGTGCGCGACGACCGCTTCCGCCTCGTCGTCGTCACCTCGCGCGCCGCGCCGCCGGCCGGGCCGGTATGGGAGCGCTTCGAGCACCTCGCGGTCCAACCGCTCGACCGCGCGCAGATCTCAGCCTTCATCGCCGCGTACACGGCGCCTCATGAGCAGGGCGACGAGAAAGGCAGCCAGCGCGAGCGCGTCGAAGAGCGGCTGGGTCTTCTGCTCGAGCGCCCCGAGCCACCCAGTCCTCTATACCTTCGCTTCGCCATCGAACGAGCCCTCGAGGGCGCGCTCGAGCAGACTTCGTGGCAGGCTCTGGTGCTCGACTACCTCGAGGGTCTGCGCCGAGATCGCATCGACCTGGCGCCCGACGACATGGTGCGCGCCTGTCGGCTCGCCGCCATCGAGAGCCTGCGCGACTCGCCGACCCCGCGCCAGGTCGACATCGAGTACCTGCGCGGCGTGCTGGCGCGGGCGGCCGACGAGCTGCCCTTCCACGATGCGCGCCACGAAACCCAGCTGCGCCCGGCGAAGGTGATCGAGCTGCTCCTCGACTGCGGCGTCCTGCACCGCAACCGCGCGCAGCGGCGCTTTCTGCAGTTCACCTACGATCCGGTCGCCGAGGAGCTGGCGCGCCCGGAGCGGCCGAGCTGATGCGGCTCAAGTACCGGGCGTCGAGCGGTCGCCCCAGCGGCGCCACCAGCGGACGAGGCCGAGGAGGGTGCCGGCGCCGTAGCCGAGGTGCAGCAGGGCGTAGGCGAGCGGCAGACGGGTCGTGACGGCGAGGTCGTGGCGGCGGATCTCGAACAGGGTCGCCAACAAGATCGCCACGAGATAGGCGCCAACGATTGCGGCGAGCGGTGCCCAGGAGAGGAGCGGCGCGCCGAGAAGGCCGGTCGCACCGACGAGCAGAGCGACCGTCAGCGCGGCGACGAAGACACCAGGCACTCCGTGGCGCCAGGAGAGCTGGCGGGGGTGTTTCTGCAGCACGCGGATCTTGTACAGACCGTACTGGAAGTACTGGCGCGCCAGCTTGCGCCAGCTCGAGCGCGCGTAGTAGCGCGCCGGCATGTCGCCGGCGAGCAGGATGCGTCCGCCGAGGCGACGCAGCCGGTCGTTGTACTCGTCGTCCTGGTTGCGCACCAGCTCCTCGTCGAACGGTCCGGCCCGCTCGAGCGCGGCGCGCGTGTAGGCCGGGAAGGCGACCGTGTCGACCTCGCGCAGGTAGTCGCCCGGGCGGCTGACGCGGAACGCCGAACCGCCAACGCCGAAGGGCGAGCTCATCGCCGCCGCGATCGTGCGGGCAACCGGGTCCGACGGATCGAGCGGAATCGTCTTGAGCGGCCCGCCGACGCCGTCGGCGCCGTCCTCGAGCAGGTGGCGCACGCCGTGCGCCACGTAGTCGGGGCCGATCTCGCAGTGGCCGTCGACCCGCACGATGATGTCGCCGCGCGCCGCCGCGATGCCGACGTTGAGCGCGCACGGCGCGGTGCGGCCGGGATTGTCGAGCAGACGCATGGCGACATCGGTCGTGGCGGCGATCGCTTCGACCCGCTCGCGCGTCCCGTCGGTCGAGCGACCGTCGACCACCAGCACCTCGAGCCGATCGGCCGGCCAGCGCTGGGCGAGCACCGCGCCGAGGCTGCGGGCGATGAAGTCGGCCTCGTTGCGCACCGGCATCACAACGCTCACCAACGGCCGAGGGTCGCCCTGCGAGGTGGTCGTCATCGTGCGTCCTCCGGCAGCCGGCTGACGACGGCGCGCAGCTTGCCCGCCGGCCCGCGCTCGAGCGCCGCATGCTCCTCGACTTCGATCACCATCTCGGCACCGAGGCGTCGGCGCAGGCTGTCGACCAGCGCGCGCTCGGCCGCCGCGTCCCAGCCGGACGCCGGCACGACGCGGACGACCAGTCGATCGAGCGCCTCCTGCACGATCTGCACGGCGCGCACCGGCAGGTCGCCCTTGAGCGCCGGGTCGAGGCGGCCAACCCGCCGACCGTCGGGGGTGACGACGACATCGTCGACCCGGCCCTCGACCTGCTCGAGGATCGGCAGGCTGCGCCCGCACGGGCACGCGGTGCCGGGCGGCGCCAGCCGGCCACGATCGCCGACCCGATAGCGGATCAGCGGCTGATCGGTATTGAGCAGGCCGGTGCCGACCAGCTCGCCGTCGTCGCGCTGCTCGACCAGGCCGACCTCGGGCCACAGGTGGAGCCGGCCGTGCGCGCACTCGCTCGCCGCCGCCACCAGCTCGGCCATGCCGTAGGTCTCACGCACCGGGCAGCCGAACACGCTCTCGATGTCCCGACGCTGGTGCGCGTAGAGCGGTTCGGCGTTGGTGACAATCACCTCGAGGCCGAGGGCGTGGGGGTCGCGGACGCCGTCGGCGACCGCCAGCGCCAGCGCATGCAGCGCCGACGGGTAGCCGTAGAGGTGGCGTACCTCGTGGGCGAAGAGCGCCTCGAGGTAGTCGGCGCCGTGGCGCGGCGCGAGGTGCACGGTCGACAGGTAGAGCTGGCGCAGCGGCGCCGACCAGACCCAGAACGGCGGCCAGTCGCGTGCCTGCGCCGCCACCAGCTGGCCGCCGAGGATTGCCCAGCGGTCGTGTCGCGAGACGCCGTACCAGAGCCGGCAGCGTGCCTCGAAGTATGCGTACCAGGCGCGCACCGTGTCGTGGCTCCACCACAGGCGCACCGGCGTTCCCGTCGAGCCGCTGCTGTGCTCGGGATACAGACGCCGCGGGTCGACATCGTCCGCCAGGAGCTCGTGCGGCGCGGCGCGCAGGGATTCTTTCTCGAGCAGCGGCCAGTCTCCCAGACGCGTGGAGTCGAACGAGAATCGGTCGCCCGCACCGTCGGCTCGAACCAGCCGCCGATAGTGGGGCACCCGAGTCGCCGCCCGCTGCAGCAGCGCCGCCAGCCGCTCATCGCGCCAAGCCCGCCAGCGCTCGGCGCTCCACCGCTCGCGCTCGAGCGCACGGTCGACGCGCTCGTCGGTCGACGCGTCGTAGCGCCAGCGCCGCAAACGCAGGCCGTGGGCGCTCGCGGCCAGGCATTTCAAGGGATACGGCGCGGCATGGTAGAGCGACAGCTTGAGATCGCCCGCCGTCATGACGCACTCCCCGCCCGGCCGGCGCGCCGCGTCTCGGATCGCGCCGCGACGCGCTCGAAGAGGTCCCTCCAACGCTCGTGCACGTGCGGCCAGTCGCACTCTTCGGCGACGGCCCGAGCGCCTCGCGACAGGCGCGCGACCAGCGCCGGCTCGGCGACCAGTCGCCGGACCGCTCCGGCCATCGCGTCGACCTCTTCGGCGACCAGGAGACCGCTCACCTCGTCGTCGAGCAGGTCCGGCAATCCGCCGACCGCCGTCGCCACCACCGGCAGGCCCGCGGCGCATGCTTCGATCACGGTGACCGGGGTGTTGTCGACGCGGTTGGTGTTGAGGAAGACGTCGTGCGCGTCGAGCGCGCGGCGCTTGGCCTCGATGTCGAGGAAGCCGGGAAACGCGACGACGTCGCCGAGACCGAGCTCCGCGGCGCGCTCGCGGCAGGCGGCTTCGAGGCCCTTGTCCTGGCCAGCCATGGTGAGCGTCGCCGCGAGGCCGGCGCGGCGCAGCGCCGCCAGCACCTCGACGGCGAGCCGCGGATGATAAATCGGGTGGAAGGTGCGCATCCAGAGCAGCTTGGGCGCCGGCGGCAGCGCCTGCCGCGGCCGATGGTCGATGCGACCGAGGTCGACGACGTTGGGAATCACCGTCGTCTCGACGCCCCGCTCGTCGAGCGACAGCGCCTCGGCATCGCGCGCCAGGAAGCCCGAGGGCGCGACCACCGCGTCGGCGCGCGCGAGCACGGCGCGTGCCCAGTCCGGACGCTCCGCCACCAGCTCCGGGAACGCGCCACCGCGCAGCACCTGGACCTGCGGCAGTCCCAGACCGCGGGCGACGCGACTCACCAGGTCGGCGACGGCGAAGGCGCGGCCGCTGAACACTGACAGCACGACGAGGTCGATCGAGCGTCGCCAGGCCGCCAGACGCGCCGCCATAGCGAGCGGCCGCAGCAGCGGCGAGCGGAGGCTCGACGTCGCGCGCACGCTGTAGCCGGCGTCGGCGAAGAGCCGCGCCAGGATCTCGCTCTGCGTCGTCACCCATCCGGGATGAACCCCGAGATGAGGGCCGACGAAGCATAGCCGAGGGTGGTACTCCGCGCTCATCCCGCCGCCCCGAGCCGCCGCTCGGCCCAGATCTGGAAGACCAGCAGCGCCCACACGCGGTGGCGCAGCTGGTACGCGCTGAGCGGCTGGCGCCGCGCCTCCGGGTCGTCGAGCAGCCGGTCACGCAGGTCGAGCACCGCCGACGGCTCGAAGATCCCCTGGCGCCGCAGGCGCTCCTCGGAGAGCGCGTCGACCAGCAGGGCGCGCCAGTCGGGGCGCTGGAACCAGCGCGCGAAGGGCACTTCGAAACCACGCTTCGGCCGCTCGGCCTCGCGAGGCGGCACCAGGTCGGCCGCAGCGCGCTTGAGCACCGCCTTCGAGCGGCCACCGCGCGCGGCCAGCTTCTCCACCGCCGGCATCGACAGCGCCAGCTCGACGACGTGGTGGTCGAGCAGTGGCGAGCGCACTTCGAGCGAGCAGGCCATCGACGCGCGGTCGACCTTGACCAGGGCGTCGTCGACGAAGCTGGTGGCGAGATCGCGCAGCAGGAAGCGCTCGAGCGGCTCGAGTGGACGGCCGTCGGCGGCATGCGCCGCGATATCGTCGGCGGCGGCCAGCTGCGCCTCGAGTGTCTCGAGGCTCGTGCCGGTGACGCGGGCCCGCACGTCGGGGCGCAGCAGACGCTCCTTGTCGGCGTGGTCGAAGTAGGTGAGCAGCGCCAAGATGCGGCGGCTCTCGGGCAGGGCGGCGAGTGAGGTCGCCTTCGCTACCTGGCGTGCGCGCTCGGCGAGGCCACCGGCGAGCACGCCGAGACCGTCGTCGCCCGCCAGCGGGCGCAGCAGGCGGGCGAGGCCGGCGGCGCCGCGTGCACCGAGAGCCAAGTATGCGTCCGGCAGGCGGCCGAGGCGACACAGCAGGTGGAAGTTGCGATAGCGCGCGTAGCCGCAAAACAGCTCGTCGCCGCCGTCGCCCGAGAGCGCCACCGTGACGCGACGGCGCGCCAGGCGCGATAGCCAGTAGGTGGGCAAGAACGACGAGTCGCCGAACGGCTGGTCCATGCGCTCGACCAGCGCGGGCAGCTCGTCGGCGGCGAAGGAGCCGGCGTCGAGACTCTCGACGTGATGGTGCAGACCGAGGCGACCGACGGTCTCGCGCGCTGCCTCGGTCTCGTCGAAGCGCGGATCGTCGAAGCCGAGAGTGAAGGCGTCGAGGTCGTCGTCGTGGCGCGCGGCGAGCGCGGCGACGATCGTCGAATCGACACCGCTCGACAAGAACACACCCACCGGCACGTCGCTGCGCAGGCGCAGGCGCACCGCCTCGTCGAGGCGCGCGCGCAGTGCGTCGGCATGCTGTCGGTGGCTCGAGCCGTGCAGCCCGCTCGGCGCGGAGGACGGCGCCGGCGGATACCACCAGCGACGCGGCGTCGGCATCGACTCCCGCTCCGTGGCGCGCAGGTCGACGAGCAGGCGGTGCGCCGGCGCCAGCTGGTGCGCCCCGGCGAGCGCGCTGCGCGGATGCGGCACGTAGAGGAACGTGAGGTAGTCGTCGAGCGCGTCGAGATCGAGCCGTCGCTCGAGACCGGGCCAGCGCTGCAGCGCGCCGAGCTCGGAGGCGAAGGCGAGCTCGCGGCGCGCCGCGTCGACGCCCCAGAAGAGAGGCTTCTGGCCCAAGCGATCGCGCGCCAGCAGCAGGCGCCGTGCACGCCCGTCCCACACGGCGAGGGCGAACATGCCGCGCAGGCGTTCGAGCACGCCCTCACCCCACTCCTCCCAGCCGTGGACGATCACTTCGGTGTCGGCGCGACTGCGGAATTGGTGCCCGCGGCTCTCGAGCTCCGCGCGCAGCGCGGCGTGGTCGTAGATCTCACCGTTGAACACGACGCGCACCGCGCCGTCCTCGTTGGCCATCGGCTGGTCGCCGGTCTCGAGGTCGATGATGGCGAGGCGCCGAAAGGCGAGAGCGACCGGCCCGTCGGCGAAGAAGCCGTCGCCGTCGGGACCGCGGTGGACGAGAGCCGACGCCATCTTCGCCGCCCGCTCGGGCGCCTCGAGCGGGCCGCCGTCGAGGCGAAGAATGCCGGCGAGACCGCACATCAGCGACGCACCTCCGGTGCCGCGGCGTCGACACCCACCTCGAGGCCCATGTCGAAGCCCATGTCGAGGCCCACGTCGACACCGAGACGATCGCGCCAGAGCGCGCGAACGTCGCCGAGCCAGGCGTCGTAGGTGAAGCGCTCGGCCGCGGCGCAGGCGGCACGGCTCTCGCGCCGCCACAGCGCCGGTTCGTCGGCGTAGTCGGCGAGCGCATCGGCGAAGGCGTCGACCGCATGCGGCGGCAGGGCGCGGCCGCAGCCGCAGTCGCGCAACGTCGCGGCGATGCCGGAGACGTCGCCAGCGAGCGGCACGACGCCCGCCGCCATCGCCTCCGACAACACCTTCGGCCAGCCCTCCCCCGCGCTCGGCAGAAGCAGGCAGTGCGCGGCCGCGTAGCGCGCCGCCACCTCGCCCCGCGGCAGCCAGCCGTGGAGCGCGACCCGTTCACCGAGATCGATGTCGAGACCGGCACCGAGATCACGCACGCGCCGCTCGATCGTCGTCCGCGCGGGCCCGTCGCCGACCAGGTCGAGGCGCGCGTCGACGCCGTGTCGTGCGACCAGTCGTGCGAGCACCTCGACCGCGCGCACGGCCCCCTTCGGCGCGGTGAGCGCGCCGACGTAGAGCAGGCGCAGCGGCGCCGTGAGCTCCTTCGCCGCAGCCAGCCGGCGCGCCGCTGCGAGCTCCTCGCGCTCGAGGCACGGGTTGACGAACGGCACGACATGCGGCGCCGTGCGCCAGGTGCCGTTCACCGTCACCGCCAGGCGGCCGCGAGGGCGCGTCGCCCACAGCCGCTGCACGAACCAGCCGGCGTGGTCCATGCCGGCGAGCGGGCGCCAGTTGCCGGCGTACTTGACCCACCACGGACGCGACGCCGCCCACCAGGGCCCGGCACCGCGCCAGAGCATCGCCAGCAGCGCGATGTGGGCCGGCGCGCGGACGTGGATCAGGTCGGCCGCCGGCGCCTCGCGCTGGAGGTGGCGCCAGATCGCCGGCAGGCGCCGCAGCACGCCGAGCTTGTCGCGCAGGCGCGGTCCGCCGGCCGGCGCGATCGGAACAAGGCGGACGGCGGAGCGATAGGGCGCCGACGAGGCCGGAGCCGGTTCGTCGTAGAGCACGGCGAGGTGCACCAGCTCGTCGACCAGGCGGCTCAGGTGGTCGAGCTCGCGCACCGTCGGTCCCCAGCCGACGACGGTGCCGTCGGCGCGGCGATAGTGCGGTGTGTGCGAGACCACGAGCAGCCTCATCGTTCGCGCCCGCCGTCCGCTCGGTCGCTCGAGGTCGAATCGTCGGAGGTGTCGGGCCTCTCGCCGGAGGTCTCGGGGGCCAGCCTCGGGATCGGGGGCGTTGTCGCCTCGAGCCGCCGCGCGCGGCGCCTGCGTGCTGCGATGCGCACGAGGCTGTCGGGCAGCAGCAGACCGGCGGCAAGGATCTTGAGCAGACGGCGAGGCATCGAGCCGCGCAGCGCGAAGGTCCCGGCGAGGCGTAGCACCAGCATCTCGCGCAGACGCCGCGCGCCGAAATGGACCCGCGCCAGGTAGATCTCGGTGACGCTCGGCAGGTGCCGCGCCCAGATCTCGCGGCGCGAGCGCGTGTAGGTGATTCGGCGCGCCTTGTGCGCGCGCAGGCCGCCGCGCGGTGCCCGATGGTGCAGCACGCGCAACGACGGCTCGAGCCTCATTACCGCACCGCTGCGGTAGAGCCGCTGGCCGAGCTCGGCGTCGGCGCGCGCGCCATGGTCGAAGGCCAGGTCGAAGAGGCCGCTACGCTCGAGAGCCGCGCGCCGTACCGAGCCGTTGTTGGTCGGAAAGACGTCGCTCGGCCGACGACGCGCGAACTCGGCCGGCGGCGGACCGGCATCGACCTCGTCGGCGACACCGCAGACGACGTCGGCACGCCCGCGCCGCAGCGCCGCGAGGTGACCGGCGAGCAGGTCCGGCGGCACCTCGTCGTCGTCGTCGAGGAAGAGGATCACGTCACCGCGCGCGACCTGCAGCCCGGCGTTGCGCGCCGTGCTCTGCCCGGCCCGCTCGAGCTCGAGCACGCGCAGCGGCAGGTCGGCGAAGTCGTCGCGCCAGGCCGCCTGCCGACGCGACGGCTCGGTCTGGTCGACGACGACGATCTCGAGCGGCGCCACGGTCTGCGCCCGCAGACCCTCGAGCAGGCGCGGCAAGTACGCGTAGCGATCGAGTGTCGGCACCAGGACCGTGACGCGCTCCTGCGCCGCGTCGTCCGCAGCGTCCGCCGCGTCGGCCTCCACGTCGCTAACCTCGTCGGCGCTTGCGGTCAGAGAGCAGGCCGGCGTCGGCTCCTCGCCGCGCAGAGGGCGGAGCGCGCGCCACGCGGCCCGCGGCGTCGCGTCGCGCGTCGTCACCGTCCGCAGCGCCGTCCACATCAACCAGCGGCGACCGGCGCGGTGGAGCACGAAGCGCAGGGCGTCTTCGAGCTGCAGCGACTCGGCCGACTCGAGCGCCGTGTGGCGCCGTGCCCGCGCCGCGTCCACCAGGTCGGGCTGATGTCGCACGAGCGCCCCGGCCCACAGCCAGCGGTGCCCGAGCTCGAGCGCCGCCGCATCGAGCGCACGGTACTCCGCGCGCGGCCCGCCGAGCTGCCGCCACACCGACGCGCGCACCAGGCAAGCGCGCAGCGTGAGCCGCCACGAGGTCGCCGGGCGGTCGACAAACGGATCGGCCGTGAGCATCCACGTCGGATGCACAGGGTCGATCGTCCGCGGGCGTCCGCCCTGGCCGAGGACCAGACCAGCATGCCAGACGTCGCCCGGCGTGTCGACAACGGCGCGCGCGATCTCGGCCGGCGGCGGGCCGAGGCGCGGATCCCAGAGCAGGACGAAGTGCCGGTCGAGCGCATGGTGGCCGTCGCGACGGTCCTCAGGAGGATCACCGAGAAGATCACCGGGAAAATCACCGAGCAGACCGTCGACCGCAGCAGTCAGAGCCGCCACCGTCGATGCCGCGTCCGCCGTGCGCCCGAGGCGCCAAACCTCTCGCCGGCCAGCCTCTCGGGAGTCGGCTTCGCCCTCGGCCGTGCCACCGACCCGCACGAGATCGATGGTCGGCGCGCTCGGCTCTCGGCTCATGCCGCGACCCGCTCCGCCGCCAGGCGGTAGAGCGCCAGGAAGCCCTCGATCTCGCGCTCGGGCGTGAACCGCGCCGCGCGCTCGCGGCCGGCGGCTCCCAGGCGCCGACGCAGGGCCGGATCGCTCGCCAGGCGCTCGAGCGCGGCGGCGGCAGCGCGCGGGTCGCGCCGCGGCACGATGAAGCCCGTGACGCCGTCGGCGACGTTCTCCGCCAGGCCGTCGGCGTCGCTCGCGACCACCGGCACACCCGCAGCCTGCGCCTCGAGCACCGCGTTGCAGAAGCCTTCCGAGACCGCCAGGTGGAGGAAGACGTCGGCCGAGGCGAACAAGGACGGAATCTCGTCGGGCGGACGCGCGCCGAGCAGCTCGACCTCAGCGTCGAGCCCGAGCGCGTGGCGAGTGAAGGACAGCGCCTCGATCAGCTCGCCGTCGCCCACGATGCGATACCGCAGGCGGACGCCGGCGTCGACCAGGAGCCGCACCGCCCGCAGCGCGTCGTCGAACCCCTTCTTCCAGGTCAGGCGGGCGCAGCTCAGGATCTCGAGACGTTCGCCGTCTGCCGGCACCACGCGATGCCGGGCGAAGCGATCGACGTCGACGGCCGGCGGCACCTCGCGCCGCGGCACGCCGGGCGGCAGCCCGCGCACCACCGCGCGCCGGTGCAGGTCGGCGCCGAGCACGTGTACCGCGTCGACCCGCGGCCACAGGTGCGCGTAGTAGTCGGGGTCCTCGAGGCCGGCGAAATTCAGGTCGAAGCCGCGGAAGCTGACGACCAGCCGGCAGCCGAGCAGCTCGCCGAGGTCCTCCCGGCCAACCGCCAGCGTGCCGAACTCGACGTGGACGACGTCGGGCGCGAGCAGCAGCAGTTCGGCGTCGAGGTAGAGGCGGCGCAGCGCCCCGACGGCGCCGTGGCGACGCAGAGCGCGGCCCAGGTACGCCGCCGTGCGCAGCGGCCGGCGCAGCACGCAGCGGCCGAGCTGCAGCGGCAGCAGCACGACGGTGCGACGATCGACCGGCCAGTCGACGTGGACTCGCCGACGCAGGGCCGAGCGCTCGACGGCGAGCGACGCGGAGAGCTCGCGCCAGGCCGCCCGCGGGCTGGCGCGGCAGACGACGTGCGCGTCGACGCCGCGCTCGAGCAGCCCCGCCAGGTGGCGCACGATGAAGGTCTCGGACCGCTTGGGAAACGTCGGCACCACCAGCGCGACGCGGCCGAGAGACGGCCGGTCGGCGGTCACGACGACCCTCGGCGCGGGCGGCGCGCGCGCGCGATCAGGTGCGCCGTGCGCCGCGACTGCGTGTCGACCGCGCGCGACTCGACGTGGTTGATCACGTTCGCGGCCATGGCGCTGAGCATGGCGAACGGTCGGCGCGGCGAGAAGCTGCGCAGTCCGCGATAGCGATGCCGCCCGGTGCGCACGGCGTAGACCACGTCGACCTCGTCGAAGGCTGTGCGCAGTAGCGCCTCGAGCTCGGCGCGGGTGTAGTGGCGCACGTGGTCGGGGTTGTAGTGCGGCGCCTCGTTCTTCACCCACTCGCCGTTCGGCGTCGTGAAGTAAGCCCAGCCGTGCGGCGCGAGCACGCGGGCCGTCTGGGCGACGAACGTCGCGTCGTCCTCGACGTGCTCGATCACCTCGACCGCGACGACGCCGTCGAAGCTGGCGTCGGGCAGGGTCGTCGTGCACATGTCTTCGAGCCGCAGCCCCTCGAGATTCGAACGCCGCGTCGTGAGGTGCTCCTCGAGCCGCGCGTCGACCCCCAGGTGCAAGCTCTCCTGGACCTCGCTCGCGCGCGGCACGTCGAGAATGGTGACGCGGGCGCGCAGGCCGACGGTGTAGGGCGAGCTGCGCCCGCCGATATCGAGAAGGCGCGGCGTCCCGGCTCGGCCGAGGCCGTACACCAGCTCCTGGAGATCGCGCATCGCCCGTCCATGGAGAACGGGCAGAACGGGCCAGGCGAGGCGACGGGCGATCTCGTACAGCGTCATCGACCGCGGCAGCCTAGCAGGCGTCGGCGGGCTCGTCGACGCAGGCGATCTCACCGACCAGGTCGCGAAAGGCACGGACCTGGGCGTCGAGACGATGGGCTCGCTCGACCCTTTGGCGCGCCGCGGCGCCCAGCCGGCGCGCGCGCGCCGGGTCGTCGAGCAGCGCGCCGACGGCCTCCGCCAGCGCCCGCGGATCACGCGCCGGCACGAGAAGCCCCTCGACCCCGTGCTCGATCGCCTCGGCCATGCCGCCGACCCGCGTCGACACCACCGCAAGACCACAAGCCATCGCCTCGAGCGCGGCGTTGGCGATGCCCTCGCTGAGGCTGGCGAGCACGAAGAGATGGCTGCGGCGCAGCGTCGCCACCACCTCGTCGGGCGTGACCCGGCCCCGCAGGACGACGCGCTCGGCCAGGCCGAGGTCGTGCGCCGTGAACACCACCCGCTGGCGCTCGGGACCGTCGCCGAGAAGCTCCAGCCGCACGTCGTGGCCGTCCTCGACCAGGCGCGCGACGGCGACCAGGAGGTCCTCGAGGCCCTTGCGCCAGATTAACGAGCCGGTAGTCACCAGGCGCCACGGCGGACCGGGCGGCGGAGCGCTCTCCGCCGGGGCGAAGCGATCGATGTCGACCGCCGGCCGGATCACTTCCACCTTGTCCGGCTCGAGGCCGAGCGTGGCGGCGCGGCGCGCGATCGCCTCGCTCACACAGTGCACGCGCGTGGCGCGCGCGAAGCTCCGGCGCAGCGTCGCGACGTAGTCGGGCCGGCGCGGGTCGTACGGGCTGATCTGCACCTGCGCGCCGCGGCACGAGAGGAGCACCGGGCGCCGGTCGAGAGACAGGAGCGGCTCGTGCTGCGCCGCGCCGGCGGTCCAGGGGAAGTAGAGCATCTCGCCCTGTCGGCCGACATGGGGCAGCCAGCGGCCGAGCTCGTCGAGCGACGGGCGCCGGCCACCGCTGCGCAGCAGCCGCAGCGTCGCGCCCGGCGCCCGAAACCACGCACCGAGCAGCGCGCGGACGACGCCGGCGAGCCGCAGCAGACGCATGCGGTCGAGCCGCGGCAGGCGTCGCCAGCCGATGCCTTCGGGCAGGTCGCGGGGCGGTCCGCCGCGGCCCGCCACGAGAAGCTCGACGCCGCTCGCCGCGAGCCCGACGAAGAGCCGCCGCAGAAACGTTTCGAGCGGCCACGAGGCGCCGACGACGACCACCCGGGACGCCAAGCGCCGGCGCGCGCTCACGGCAGCCTCTCGAGCGCCACGGCCAGGGTGAGCACCGTCGAGACGGTGGCACCGAGCGCCGCGTCGGGCCGTCCGCGGTGAAGCGACGCCTCGAGCGCGTCGAGCCACCGGCGCACGATCGTCGGGTCGAGGTGCTCGTGCAGGCGCAGGCCCGGCGCGAGCAGGTGCCGATCGAGCCCGGCACGGCCCGCGGCACCGGCGAACTGCACCTCCCAGTTGCGCTCGATCGGCCGATGGCCGACGAGCAGGCGCCCGAGCTTCTCGAACGCACGCTTCGGCAGCAGCGCGCGCTGGTAGGGCGCGAGGTAGAGATTCGCCCCGGCCTGCTGCCAGCGGATGCGCGCCAGGTCGGGCGCATGGCGCTTCAGGTGCTCGATCTGCAGGCGACGGCCGCGCACCAGCGCGGCCGGCAGCGCGAGAAAGACGTCGGCCAGGCGCGGATCGTAGAACGGCAGGCGCGGCAGAGCACCAAGCTGGTAGGCACGCAGGCTCGACAGGGTCCAGCGGAACGACCACTGCTCGGTCTTGAGCGCCTTGAAGCGCAGCGACGGATCGTCGCACGAGTCGATCCGCGCCAGCTCGTCGCCGAGCAAGGTGCGCACGACGGTCGCGGGCTCGTCGCCGAGCGGCGCCGCGCACAGCCGCGCCAGGAGCTCGCCGCGTCCGCGCTTCGAGAACTTGGCGACGGCGAGATCGAGGAGACGAGCCTCGCGCGCATCGGCTGCATCGTGCCATACGTCGCCCCAGTGTGCCGCCAACACCACGTCGGCGCGCGCGCCGAGCAGTCCGGCGATCCCGGCCTGGCGACACTGAAAGAGATCCGAGAAGCCCTCGGTCGCGCCGGCGATCGCGTCGAGGTGATCGAAAGTCGTCGGCTCGAGCACCCGTTCGGTGAACGGCAGACTGCGGCGACGCGCGATGCGGCGCGCGATGCGGGTCTCGATCGAGCGCGCGCTCCAGCCGTACGAGTAGCTCCACAGTCGGCTCGAGGCCGACCCAGGCCCCGACCCGGGCAAGACGGCGACCGTCGAGCGTGAGTCGAGCCCGCCGGAGATCGGCACCGCGACCCGCGGCGCCCCCACCGCCTCGCCGAGAGGATCCGTGACCTGCTCGCCGAGCACGGCGCGCAGTGCCGCGTCGTAGGCCGCGACGGCGTCGTCGAGGCGGTGGATCGTCGGGCCCTCCCGCCAGGCCCACGTGCGCTCGGCGGCGAGCAGCCGACCGTCGGCATCGAAGACGAGGCGGTGCGCCGGGCGCACGATCGACACGGCCTCGAGGTGCGTGCGTGCGCCGAGGAAGAAGCCGAGGGCACAGAACGACGTGATGCCGGCCCAGTCGAGCGCCGGCGACGGCGCCCGCGCGGCGACGGCGTGGAACGAGGAGCCGACGGCGCCGTCGGTGCGGTAGGCGTGGAGGCCGCCGAATCGGTCGGTCCACAGCTCGAAGGTCGGCCGCGCGCCGCCGGATCCCGCGCGCACGACGAGGAGCGTGAAGCGACCGGCGAGCGCCGCCGGTCCAGCGCCGTCTCCGTCCACGGCGCCGTCACCCCAGACCGCGCGCCGCACGGTCTCGTCGAGAGTCGCTCCGCCGCGCCGTTGGACTTCACCGAAGAGCCAGGCACGGTCTTCGGAAACGCTGTCTTCGGAAACACCGCTCGAGGACCCGGCACCGCGAGCGTCCGCGGCGGGACGCCGCGAGACCTTGCGCCACGGTGCACCGATCCAGCCGGGCGCGCCGTCCTCTGTCGCTCGCCGAGGTGCCTGGCACCACAGCGTGCTCGTCCGCGGTCCCGACGACGAGCCGACGTCGAAGCGCGCCACGAGGCGCCACGGCGCGTCGGTGCGGCCGGCGCGCGGCGGCGCGCTCGCGGCGCTGGCGTCCCCGTCGAAGCGCAGCAGCCAGTCGCCCGCCCAGCCGTCGGTCGACGACGTCACGCACT
Source organism: Acidobacteriota bacterium (assembly GCA_039194425.1). Classification (GTDB taxonomy): domain Bacteria; phylum Acidobacteriota; class Thermoanaerobaculia; order Multivoradales; family J023; genus JAUIJL01. The sequence continues at coordinate 55,393 of JBCCVZ010000004.1, forward strand.
CCCCCGGCCGGGCGAGAGCACGCGCCCGAGCTTGCGCGGAATCCGGCCGACGAGCCAGAGCAGCGCCTGGCGGACGTAGGCGTCGTCCGGTGCCGCGAGGGCAGCCCGCAGTGCCAGGACGAGTCCCCGCCAGCCGGTCCACCAACGGGCCTCGCGCGCCAGCTGACGGGACCGTGCGCGCCGGTGGAGGCCGCGCGCCGCGGGTGGATCGAGCGCGCGGATCCGAGCCAGCACCTCGCGCTGGTCGCGGAAGGCCGACGCCTTGTCGCGCATCAGGCTTTCGTGCTCGGCGCCCCGCTGCATGCGCACCAGCGGCTCGTCGAGAGCCGCGACGCCGACGCCCCGGGCCAACAGTTCGAGCACCAGCAGCCAGTCCTCGCCCGTGCGCAAGTCCTCCGGGTAGCGCGCGCCGAGCGCCGCACGCCACATCAGCGCCGGATTCGGCAGCTTGTTGCCGTCGAGGTAGAGCACGCGGAAGACCGCCTCGGGCGACGCCGGCAGCTCACCGCGCGCGAGAATCCCGGGAAACACGGCCAGCTCGGTGCCGTCGACGTCGACCCAGCGCACCGGCGCGGCGACGAGGCCGACCTCGGGCCGCGCATCGAGCAGTGCCGCCTGCCGCCCGAGGCGCTGCGCGAGCGACACGTCGTCGTCGTCCGCGATCGCCACGTAGCGTCCGCGCGCTTCATCGAGCGCCCGGTTGCGCGCCGCCGCGGCGCCAACGTTGCGCTCGAGGCTCCACCAGCGCAGGAGCGGCTCGCGCGCCGCCCAGCGCTCCAACACGGCCGGCGTTTCGTCGCCCGAGGCGTCATCGACGACCAGGATCTCGAGCGCGGCCGGATCGTCGAGCTGCTGTGCGGCGAGCGCCGTCAGCGCCCGCTCCAGCGCGCTTGGCCGGCGGTGCGTCGCCATCACCACCGAGATCCGCGGCCGCGCCGTGGGCTGCTCCGTGTCGGCCGGGTGGGTCACGGGCGGTCGATCCCCGTCCGCACGAGTCTCGTCGAATCAGTCCTCGTCAGGTTCATCATCGTCTGCTCAATCACCGTCCGTATGCTCACCGCCTGCAAGATCATAGCCCCCATCCGAGAGTCACGACCCGGCCGCGATGCGGCGGTAGAACTGTTCGTGCCGCTCGACCTCGCGGGCGATCGGATACCGCACCTCGGCCGCGCGCCGCGCCGCCGCGCCCAGCTCCAGGCGCCGCGCGCGATCGGTCAGCAGCGTCTCGAGCGCCCCCGCCAGCGCCGCCGGATCGTCGGGCGGCACCAGGAGGCCGGGCGATTCGGCGACCTCGGCAGCTCCAGCGGCGTCGGCGCACAGCACGTCGCGCGAGCCGGCGACCTCGGTGCCGATCGAGGCGACGCCCGACGCCATCGCCTCGAGCAGCGCGACCGGGCAGCCCTCCATGCGCCCGGCCGCCCGCGTCGGCAGCACGAAGACGTCGAGCGCACGGAGCAGGCGCGGCACGTCGTCGACGCGGCCGAGCAGGCGCACCCGCTCGCTCAGCGCCAGCGCCTCGATCCGCTCCCGCAGGCGCAGCGCGACGTCGCCGTCGAGCGGACCGCCGGCGAGCAACAGACGCGAAGACGGAACTCGCGCGGCGAGGCGCGCGAAGGCGTCGAGGAGCCCCTCGTGCCCCTTTACCGCCACCAGCTGCGCGACACAGCCGATCAGCAGCGCCGCGTCGTCGGCGCCGTACGCGGCGCGCGCGGCGGCGCGCTCTGCCGGCATCGGCGGACGGAAGCGCTCCGTGTCGACGCCGCGCGGCAGCAGCGTCGTCTTGGCGCGCAGCGGCGGGCGGACGAAGAAACGCTCGAGCATGTCGCGGTTCTGGGCCGCGATGGCGTGCGCCAGCAGCGAGCGCAGCCACCAGGACCGCCGGTTCCAGCTCATGTTCTTCTTCGTGTACACCCAGCGCGCGCCGGCCGCGCGCGCGACCAGCGGCTCGGTGTAGTCGTCGAGGTAGTGGTAGGAATGCCAGAGGTCGAATCCCCCCGGCGCCAGGTCGCGGGTCGCCGCGCCCACCGCGCGGGCCGCGGAGCGCACGCGGCCGGGCAGGCTCCGCAGCGGGCGCGCGGCGACCGTGGTCGGCGCCACGACGACCGGCAGTCCGGCGTCGACGAAGAGTCGCTCGAGGGCTCTCTCCGGGCCGTCGAGCACCCCCTCGCCGCGCCAGGCGACGCACACCGCCGGCTCGACCAGAGTCCGATCGAGGCGGCGGGCGACTTCGTAGAGCGCGCGGCCGGAGCCGGCCGTCACCAGGTTCGGAATCGTGAACAGCAGGCGCAGCGGTCGACTCACGAAGCCCCCGCGACGATGCCGCGCCGTGCCGACCCGACGCGGCGCAGCCACCACTGCAGCGAGAGCAGCCCCCACAGCGCCCACTTGTGGTCGGCCTCGGCGCGCAGATGCTCGCTCCAAAACACCTCGACTCCGGCGCGATCGAAGGCCCCCCGCGGCTCTAGCGGCGCGTCGAAGAGGGTCTCCTCGACGCGGCGGCGCAGCGGCCCGCGCAGCAGGTCGCCGAGGGGAATCGAAAAGCCGAGCTTGCGGCCCTCACGTCGCGGCTCCCCCAGACGGCGCTCGAGCAGCCGGCGCAACAGCTCCTTGCGGCCGAATCCGCGCCGGCCCTCGGCACGCAGGTGGAGCAGCGGGTCGATGGTGAAGGCGGCCTCGACCAGCTCTCGATCGAGAAACGGCACGCGCACTTCGAGCCCGTAGTGCATCGACGCCATGTCGACCTTCTTCAGGCAGCGCTGGAGCTGACCGGCCATCTCGGCGCGGCGCGACAGCTCGGCGAGCCGGCGCGCCGCGCCGCGCGTCGACCGCGCCCCGTCCTGTGCCAGCTCGAAGGCCGCCGACCGCCGGCCGAGGCCGGGCGCGACCCGCCGCAGATCGGCCAGAGCGAAACGGCGGTTCACCGCGCGGTAGTAGGCGCCGGGGTCGCGGTGGACGATCACGTCCGAGCGTCGGGGCGCCAGCCGCCGGTCGCCGAGAGAGTGACGGCCGAGCGCGTAGAGCGCCACGCGCACGGGCCAGGGCCAACGGAAGAGGTGTCCATCGCGCAGCAGGGAGCGCGGGCGCTCGTAGCCGAAGAAGACCTCGTCGGCTCCGTCGCCGGCGAGCGCGACGGTGATCCGCCGACGGGCGAAGCGGCTGAGCAGCAGCGTCGGCAGCATCGAGAAATCGGCGAACGGTTCGTGCTGCGCCGCCTGCACGTCATCGATCGCCTCCTCCAGCTCGGCGCGCGAGCCGTCGAGCCGCAGGAGGTGATGGCGCAGGTCGAGGGCCTCGGCGTGGCGCGCGGCGGCGGCGCTCTCGTCCTGGCCCCAGCCCGGATTGCCGAGCGTGAACGCGTCGAGCGGCGACCCGGTCTGCGCGCGCGCCGCCGCCGCGACCAGCGGAGAGTCGACGCCGCCCGAGAGGAAGACGCCGAGCGGCACGTCGGCCACGCGGTGGCGGGCGACGGCCGCCTCGAAGCGCTCGTCGAGAAGCTCGAGCGCCGCGTCGGCCTCGGTGATCGTCGCGCTGCCGGGCTCCGGCGGCGACCAGAAGCGTCCCTCGCGCCGCGGTCCGTCGGCGTCGACCTGCAGCCACGTCCCGGGCTCGAGCTGCCGCGTGCCCTCGACCGGTCCGTGGGGCGCCGGTAGATACGAGTACTCCAGGTAGAGGCGCAGTACCTCGGGACGCACAGAGCCCGGCGTCGCCCAGGGCGTGTGCCACAGGCTGTCGAGCTGCGAGGCGAAGGCGAGGCCGCCGGCGGGCGGCTCGAAGAGCCAGAGCGGCTTGATGCCGAAGGGATCGCGCGCCAGCGTCAGGCGCCGCGCCTCGAGGTCGTACCAGGCCAAGGCGAACATGCCGACCAGGCGCTCGAGCGCGCCGAGGCCCCAGGCCTCGAGCGCCTCGAGCAGCACCTCGGCGTCGCCGCTCGAACGAAACGAGACGCCGCGCCCCGCGAGCGCGGCGCGCAGCTCACGGAAGTTGTAGATCTCGCCGTTGAAGACGAGCACCGAGCGCCCCGAGGACGACACCATCGGCTGGTGCCCGGCCGGCGAGACATCGAGGATCGAGAGCCGACGGAAACCGAGCGCGACGCGGCGCGCGGCGTCGATCCACTGCCCGGCGTCGTCCGGACCGCGGCGCTCGAGGCTCGCGACCATCGCCGCCAGGGAGGACCGCGCCGGCTCGTCGTCGAGCAGGCCGGGCCGCGGCGCGACGACACCGCACAGGCCGCACATCAGGCGGTCGCAGCGTCCGAATGCCCAGCGTCCGGAAGGGCGATGAGGTTGGGCGGCCAGGCGCCGCGCGACGCGTCGACCGGCGCGAGCTCCATGTCGCGCAGATCGCGATAGCCGCAGTCGACGAGGAAGTCGTGAATCGCGCGCGCGTCGCGCTCGAGCTCCACGAGGACGATCGGCCGATCGCGGCGCAGCGTCTCGGCGGCGCCGCGCAGCACGTCGAGGTCGCCGCCGTCGACATCGACCTTGAGCAGGTCGAGCCGCGGGGCATCTTCGGCCTCCTCGGCGGCGCGCTCGGCGAGCTCGTCCATCAAGCCGTCGACGGTGACCTGCCTGCCGTCGGTGCGCACGGCGTCGTCCTCATGCGCCCCGGCACGCGCCGCCACGACCGTCACCCGCGCGCACAAACCGTTGTCGTCGACATTGCGGCGCAGCGCCTCGAGCGCCTCCGGCGTGGGCTCGATCGACACGACGCGGCCGTCCGGAGCGCCGGCGAAGGCCATCATCAAGGTCAGAAAGCCGCAGTTCGCACCCACATCCATCATCACGCCGCCGGCCCGGCCGCGCGCCAGCACGAGGCGGCTGAGGCGCGCTTCGACGCCGCGGCGGGCGGCGCGGCGGAAGACGCGAAACGGCGCCGAGAAGAGGAAGCGGTGGCCTTCGAACTCGATCGGTCCGCGATGCAGCGCCGCGCGCCCACCCGGGCGGAGGAATCGGTCGCGCAGCGGGCGCAGCAGGCTCGAGCCCCCGAGCCAGCGCTGCCACGACGCCGGCAGGCGGGCCTCGAGAACTGCGAAAAGACGATAGCGAAGCGACACGGCGAAACTCTCAGCGACCGATCCGACGGTCCGACGACCGACGGTGTGGTTTCCTGCAGAAAGGCACATGATGCACCGTGGGATGGCCGCGATCATAGCTCAGCAGAGCCATCGCGTCGGCGTCCGGCAGGCGGTCGCTGGTCACGACCTCGACCTCGAAGCCGACGGCCCGATAGCGCTCGACATAGTCCGGGCCACAGTCGCGCGCATGCTCGTTGCGCGCTGGGGCGACAAAGCCGTAGTCCTCGGTGCGCGCGGCGACCACCGGCACCATCAGGATCGCCAGCCCGCCCGGACGCAGGACACGGTACATCTCGCGCAGCGCGGCCTCGTCGTCGACGATGTGCTCGAGCACGTGGTTGGCGACCAGGCGATCGAAGGTGTCGTCGGCGAAGGGCAGGCGACAGAGATTGAAGCCGACGGCGTGTCCGTCGCCGGGACGGGCGCGCAGATCGCCGCGGAGCCAGCGCCCGCAGCGGGCGTCGAGCAGGCCGCGCAGGCACGGTTCGGGCGCGGCGTGCAGGCCGCGGCCTGCGCCGTCCGAGGGCTCGTCGCTCCAGAGGTCGTGGCCCTCGACCGCGACGGCGAGCGCGCGGTGCCGAGCCCGGCTGCCGCAGACGAGGCAGATCTGCCGCCCGCGGCCCGCGTGGCGCAGGAAGACACCGCGCCAGCCGCACAGCGGGCAGTGACCGTGCGCGGCGCGTCGATCGAGAGCCAGCGCGGTGAAGTTCGCCAAATCGTCGCGCCACAGTCGGTCGCCCATCCGGCCGCGCAAACCACGCGCGAGCAGCCGCCGCGCGGTGCGACGGAGCCAGCGGCGACGCTGCCTACGCGCCGTCGACACGACGTCTGTCGACACCTCGGACTCCTTACATCGCGTCACGCCCGCGCTCCACGCAGCCGCGCACGCAGGACCATCGAGGCCTCGGCGAGCACCAGCCCGAGCGGCGCCATGAGCAGCGCCATCGCCGGCATCATGTAGCGCAAGATCGACAGCACGACGACCGTGAGCGCCCAGAAGTACAGACTCAGGGCCACGACCACGAGAACCGCCGTCCGCCGCGGCGGGTCGCGCCACCCGCGCCACAGCCCGAGCGCCGCCAGCGCCAGAATCGGCGCCTGGAGCAGCGCCAGCCAGCGCTCGAAGCGCAGCGAATCGGTGGCGTACCAGGAGCGCACGGCCTTGACCGCGACCAGCTGCACCGTGCCGACGGCGTCGCGCGCCCACAGGAAGCCGACCGCATCGACCGGACCGCGCACGCTGCGTCGCTCGGCGGCGACGGCGTGCATCAAGGCATCGACCCGCGGCGGCACCCAGGGTCCGTCGCGCTCTTCTTTGGCCGACACGGTGAGCCCGTCGAGCAGGCTGAGCCGTCCACCGCTCGACAGCGGCATCCAGCGGCCGGTGGCGTCGTGGGTCCAGAGCAGCCACGGCGCCATCACCGCCAGCTGCGCGGCGAGGAGCGCACCGGCGAGCAGGACGGCGCGACGTCGTGCTCCACCCCACTCTTCACCCCACTGCGCAACGACCAGGACCACGGCGAGCGGAACCGCGAGCAGAATGGCGGCTGGCCGCACCAGCGCCGCCGCGCCGCAGAGCGCGCCGCAGGCCACGGCCGCGCCGAGCCTCGGCGACGCCGTCGGCAGACGCCACCACAGCAGCCCGGCGCCGAGCACCAGCACCAAGAACGGAAGCTCGCTGTTCGGCTGCTTCGCCAGCCACAGGTAGGGCGGGTAGCCACACCAGGCGAGCGCGCCGAACAGCGCCGCGTCGCGCCGGCCACCGCAGAAGCGCAGCGCCAGACGATGGACCAGAGCGGCCGTCGCGCCGACGCAGGCGAGCGTGAAGAGCTGTAGCGCCAGCCCCTCGCCGACAATGCGACCGACCCCGAAGACCACCGCCAACAGCGCCGGGAACCCGATCGGGTAGCGCACCGCCGGCTGTCCTTCGGGGTCGACCAGCGGCCCGCCGTCGAGCAACGCGCGCGCCACCGGCTCGTAGAACGAGCGATAGTCGGCCGACTCGTTGCGCAACCAGCCGTCGGGCGCGAGCGCCAGGAAGGCGCCTTGGACGAACATCGCCAACAGGGCGACGCCCAGCGTGTGGTGCCCAGCCGAGCCGCGCCGCGTCGACACCGCCGGAGTCACACCGCGCGCGCCGCGAGCATCAACATGTGTGCCCAGCCGCCCACCAACCGACGCGGCGCGCGGCGGCAGAGCTCGTCCGCCCACGCGCGGCCGGCCTGCGGAAGCCACCGGCTGTTCATCGCGCGGTCGATCCAGCCGATGTCGCGCGTCAGCCCGGCGTAGACGCCGTACGGATGGCGCGCGAACGGCTCGAGAGCATGGCGCCGGAGGCACGCCTCGAACTCGTCGGCGGTGAAGTAGTACTGGTAGAAGCGGTCGGCGACGTCCGCCAGCGCGACCTCGTCGGCCCGGCGTCGCCGCGCCTGTCGCCGCCTCGTGAGCTGCGGCACCGAGATCAAGGCGACACCTCCCGGCCGCAGCACCCGCCGGGCCTCACGCAGGATCGCGTCCGGTCCCTCGGGGTCGTGCTCCGCGACGCCGATCGAGACATAGCCGTCGTAGTGACCATCGGCCACGTCGAGGGCCGTCACGTCGCCGACAGAGAGCGGCAGCGACGGATCGACCGCGAGCGCCCGGGCGATCGTGTCGTCGGCGAAGTCGACCCCCTCGGCCTCGAATCCCTGGGCGCAGAGCGCGACCACCACCGCGCCGTAGCTACAGCCCGCCTCGAGCACCCGACCGCCCGGCGGCAGGTGCGCGGCCATCGACTGCCAGGGACCGAGGCGACCGTCGCGCGCCAGCTCGAGAGCGATGGCGACGTCGGACGACGACCAGCGCCGATCCCAGTCCGCGGGCCGATTCGTCCACGGCCGGAGCTGCGCCAGCCGTCCACCGAGCCGAACCCACTGGGCCGCGCTCACCCGCCGCTCCCGGCATCGAGCGGGCGCACCCGCCAGTCGAGCTTCGGCAGCACGACGCCGCGACGCCGGCCGCCGATCTCGGTGCCGACGGCGCCGGTGTCGTAGACCTCGAAGAGCAGCGCGTTCTCCAGCCGGATCAGGCGCTTGACGCCCGTGATGTCGGCGTTGATCGTCAGCGCGTAGCCGCCGGGCATCAGGAAGTCTCCCGGCACCTCGGCGCGGCTCACATAGCGCCCCGGCACACGCGGACCGAAGTACTCTTCGTGGTCGGCGTCGTACGAGTCGAACACGATGGTGCCGCTGTGCGTCTGCACGAAGACCCCGATGCGGCAGTGCGTCATCGGTCGCAGCACCTCGTACTCGATCTCAATGCCGAACGGACGCCGCACATCGATCGAGCCGCTCGACGTACCGTCGGCACCGCGCAGGCTCAGGCCGCGGATCACTAGCTCGTCCGTCTGCGCGAGCGGCTCGTCATCGAAGAGCCGCGCGCCGCCGAGCTGCGAGCCCTCGCGCACATAGGCGGCGATCACCTGGTCGGTCGGGCCGTCGAGGCGCAGGCGCCCACGGTGCAGCCAGATGCAGCGCGGGCAGAGCGTCGAGATCGCGCCCATGTGGTGCGACACGAAGAGCACCGTGCGGCCGTGCCGGGATACCTCGTTCATCTTGCCGAGGCTCTTTTGCTGGAAGCGCAGATCTCCCACCGCCAGCACCTCGTCGACGAGCAGGATCTCGGGCTCGAGATGTGCCGCGACGGCGAAGGCCAGGCGCACCTTCATGCCCGAGGAGTAGCGCTTCACCGGCGTGTCGACGAAGCGCTCGACCTCGGCGAAAGCGACGATCTGGTCGAACTTGGCCTCGATCTCGGCGCGGGTCATGCCGAGCACGCTGCCGTTGAGATAGATGTTCTCGCGCCCCGTGAGCTCCGGGTGGAAGCCGGTGCCGACCTCGAGCAGGCTGGCGACGCGGCCCTCGATCACGGCGCGGCCAGCGCTCGGCTCTGTGATGCGCGAAAGGAGCTTCAGGAGGGTCGACTTGCCGGCTCCGTTGTGGCCGATCACGCCGATCACCTCGCCCTGCTCGACCTCGAAGGAGATGTCGTGCAACGCCCAGAGCACGTCGTCCTCGAGGCCGTCGTCGTCGAAGCGCGACAGCCGCCGCAGCGTGCGCAGGTTCGCCACCGGCGCCCGCAGCGCGGCGAGCACCGCCCCGACCAGCGTGTCGTGACGCTGCTCGCGCCGGCCGACGCGGTAGCGCTTGCCGAGCCCCTCGACGCGCAGCGCCGGCTCAGGCGACATCGGCGAAGACCCGCTCGCTGCGGCGGAAGAAGAGCAAGCCGCCGACGAAAAGCAACGTCGAGCTCACGAGCCCGGCGAGGATCAGATCCCACGGCATGGCGACCGTACCGAGCAGCGCCGACCGGAAACCCTCGATCACGCCGGCCATCGGGTAGAGGCCGTAGATCCAGCGGATCAGCTCACCGTGCTCGGGGAAACGGGCGACGATCAGCGAGGTCGGCCACACGACCGGCGCGGCGTAGATCAAAAGCTGGACGAGAAAAGGCATCGCGTGATTGACGTCGCGGTACTGCAGCGCCAGCGCCGAGAGCCAGAGTCCGAGTCCCGAGGCGCAGAAAATCATCAGGGCGACGAGCAGCGGCACGGCGAGCAGGCCGGCGGTCGGCGCGACTCCATAGAAGGCCATCAACACACCGAGCAGGACCAAGGCGATCGCGAAGTCGACCAGGCCGGCGAACACCGGCGTCAGCGGGATCAGCAGCCGCGGGAAGTACACCTTGGTGACCATGTTCACGTTCTGCACCATGCTGCCAGTCGACTTGGTGAGCGCCGTCGAGAAGTAGGTCCAGGGCACGAGCGCGGCGAACGAGAAGAGCGGATACGGCACCCCGTCGCTCGGCACCCCGGCCAGCCCGCCGAAGACGATCGAGAACACGATCATGCTGAAGACGGGACGGATGATCGCCCAGCCGAAGCCGAGGGCCGTCTGCTTGTAGAGGACCTTGATGTCCCGCAGCACCAGGAAGACGAAGAGATCGCGGTAGCGGACGAGCTCCCGCCAGTCGATCCAGCGCAGACCCTGGCGTGGCTCGATGACAGTTTGCATTAGGGCGAGCTCTCGCGATGTCGCGGCATGCGGCGCGCGGTCCACGGCGAGCCACGGGCCGGAGCGCCCACGGGCGACGATCCGGCGTCAGGCGGCGCTCAGGGCTCGGACGGCGACACCGGGGCCGGCGAGTCGTCGTCGACCAGGATCACACCGGTCACCACCCCCGCACCGACGGCCGCCGGCACCAGGATTCCCGGACGCTTCCACCAGGCGATCACGCAGGCACGGCAGATCTCGTCGCCGCGACGCACGCCGTTCGGGTCAACGCGCGCGATGATGCCGTCGCACAGCCAGTGGAAGACCTGCTCTCCGCGCTGCCAGTAGGCGGTCTCGCCGACGATCATGTTTTCGGCCACACCGCGCTCTTCTTCCGACAGGTCGACGCGGCAGTTGTCGCTCACCGGCGCCACGCGGGTGGGAGAGCGAGCCAGCTCGTTGCCCTGGAAGTCGTTCACCGCGGTGTAGTACTCGGTCGGCTCGTTCTCGAGCGTTTCGAGCCATTCCTGGAACTCGCGATCGTCCATCTCGCCGAGCCAGTCACGCTCTACCTGCTTGCCCTGGCTCGCGCGCTCGCGAATCAGATCCTGGTCGAGGTCGGAGTTCGGATCGCGGTGGTCCGATGCGTCCTTCTCGCGCCACCACTGGGCCCAGGCGACCTCGCGCTGCGCTTCGGCACGCGCTTCTTCGAGCTCGCGGACCTCCAGCGCATGGTCTTCGGCCTGCGGGAAGATTCCCCAATAGCGCCCCTCGCCCGCCGGCTGCATGCGCACCCAGTAGAGATCCTCGACCGTGTCGTGCATGCGGCGGAAGTAGAGCCGGACCTCGGCATCGGCCGGCATCGCATCGATGCTCGCCCAGCCGACAGCGTTCTCACCGATCGGCAGGCACTCGACAGCGTCGGTGGTCACCGTCTGCGCGGCAACGCTCGAAGCGAACAGCACCAAGCCGAGCGCAGCGAACGCGACCAGCGAGACACCGAACCGAGCCCGCGCCGAGTCGGACTCCGACCGGGCGGCGGAATGCGCGTCGCGATGGGATGGGCAAGACAGGCACATGACAGTCTCCTTCAATGATGCGAAAAGCCAGTCTTCGCGAGAGTTTAGCGAAGAACGCACCAACACCGCAAACGAAGTCTCACAGAGCACGGCTAGCCCGCCGACTCGCGGATCCGTTGCGACCAGAATTTCACGTACGGGGACGGCCGAATCTGCGGCAGGCAGCGATCGAGGATCTCGTTCGCCTGCTCGCGCCGACCGACCTGGAAGAGGGCCACAGCATATCGAAACAGTGTGTCGGCGCGGTCGATGCCCAGCCTTTCGGCGCGCTCGAAGTAGGTGACCGCGTCGTCCCAGCGCTCGAGCGAGAACGCGAGCAGGGCGGTGACCAGCTGCGCATCGGCGGAGCGGACGCGGCGTTCGGCGATCGGCACCAGCGCCTGGTAGTGGTCCACGAACTCGTCGCTGCGACCGCTCTCGAGAGCCGACCAGGCGGCGTCGATCTCGACGTCGCCCGCGGCGCTGGACGAGCCGCCGGACGAAGAGTCGCCGGACGTCGAGTCGGCGGACGGCACGTCGATGCCCGGGGTCGAGGGCTCCTGGAGGGCGTCGGTGACCGGGGCGCTCGGCGCGGTGCGGCGCTCGCGGCGCAGGCGCCGGTCGAGCGCACGCACCGCCTCCGACTCGCGCTGCGCCGCGGGCAACGACTCGAGCAGGGTCTCGGCGCGCGACCAGTCGCGGCGCACGATCAGGCAGCGGAGCCGGGGCACCGCGCCGACCGGGTCCGGGCAAAGCGCGAGGTCGTCGAGGACGGTGGCGCCGCACGACTCGCGCGCCGAGAGCGCCCGTCCGCGCACGCAGCGCGCTTCGGCATGGTCCGGGCGTGCTCTCAACACCGCCTCGGCGGCTCGCACCGCGGCCTCGTTCTGGCCGCTCTCGAGCTCAAGCTCGGCCCACAGCTGGCGCCACACCAGGCTCTCGGGGGCCAGCGCCAGCTCGCGGTCGAGCACTCGGCGGCGCTCGTCGAGGGGCAGCGCGCGCACCTCGTCGGCGCGTTGACCGAGCACGACGCCGGCGAAACCCGCGAGCCCGGCGAGGCGATCGTCCGGCACGCGGCGAACCATCGCCGCCTCGAGGCGCGCTCGCGTCGCCTCGTCGAGCGACAGACTCGACCAGGCGTCGGCCAGGCGCTCGGCCTCCACCAGCCGGTCGATCACGCCGAGAAATCGCTCCGAATCGTCGAGGCCGTCGAGCACCAGCGCCAGGTGGACGAGGCATGCTCCGAGGCGCGGAGGATCTTCAAGCATGCCGAAGCAGGCGAGCTGCAGCAGCTCGACCGCACCGTCCAGGTCGCCACGCTCGGCATAGCGCACACCGTCTTCATAGAGACGTTGGTAGAACGGGTCGACGGCGGCCTGCGCCGAGATCGCCGACAGCATCGAGACCGTCACCAGCGCGATCCCCATCAGGCCGACCGCGGCCGACCGCCGGGAGGTCGGGCGTACCCCCGGTTTCAGTGCGTGCCTCATCGTCGATTGGCTCCTTCCCGACCGCGTCCGAGCCTCGAGAGCATGCGGCGCAGGCCACTCGGACCGCCGGCCGGCTCGCGGATCGCGTCGGGCGCGGGTTGATGCTGAGGCGGCTCGCGATCGGCGAGCACCGCCGCGGGATGAGTCTCCACCAGGTGCGTCGCCGCCGCCTCGCCCCAGCTGCGTGCGACGACGGCGCGCGCCGCGGCGAGCCCGGGTCGGCGCAGGCGGGCATCGTGCATGTCGCTGGCGATACAGAAGACCAATCCGTCGTCGAGCATGCGGGCGGAGACGGCAGCGAGCTGAGCACCGAGCTCGCCGGTGATGCTCATCGCGGTCAGCTGGAGAAGCGCGCCATGAGCCACCAACTCGTCGAGCAACGCCGGGTCGTTCGCCAGCCAGTCGATGCGCTCCGGATGCGCCAAGATCGGCCACCAGCCGGCGACCCGCGTCTCGTACACCAGCTCGACGGGATCGAGGCCGGCCTCGTGGAACGGCAGCTCGAGCAGCAGGTAGCGCGAACCCGCGAGCGGCAGCAGGTCGCCGCCCGGGAGACGGTCGATCGCTTCGAGGCAGTCGCGGTCGGCGTGGATCTCGGCTCCGAGAGAGAGAGCGACCCCGTCGCCGACCGACCGGCACAGCACCTCGAAGCGGTGCTCGAGCAGCGCGCGCTCGCCGTTCCAAAACTGCGGGTGGCGCTGGTGCGGCGTCGCCACGATCGCCCGGCAGCCATCGGCCGCCGCCGCCCGACACATGCGCACCGCCTCCGCGAGGTCGGCGGCGCCGTCATCGACGCCGGGCACGATGTGGCTGTGAATGTCGATCACGGGAAGTCGATCACGAGAGGTCGATCACGGACGGTCGCCGACCGAGACGTCGGGACGAGACCTGCGGCCTAGGCCGCCGACGACCGATTCGTCCGTGGCTCTTCATAGACGCCGTAGTACCGGTACTTCTTGGTGTACCGGCCGGGCGTCGAACGATAGCGATTGAGCACAGTGCCGATCAGCCGCACCTCGGCGTAGCGCAGGCGCTCGCGGCACAGCTTGGCGTCCTCGCGCAGCAGCACGCCAGCGCGGCTGCAGACGACGACCCCGTCGGCCAGGGTGCCGAGGATCACCGCATCGGCCACCGGCAGGGTCGGCGGCGTATCGATGAGCACGATGTCGAAGCTCTTGCGCACCGACTGCACCAGCTCGCGCATGCGTTCCGACGCCAGAAGCTCGGACGGGTTGGGCGGAATCGGTCCCGCGGTGCAGACGAAGAGGTTGGGCACCTGGCTTTCGTGCAGCAGGCCACCGAGCTCGACGTGCGAGGTGAGGAAGGTCACCAGGCCGTGGCGGTTCGAGACGCCGAAGACCTTGTGCATGCGCGGCCGGCGGAGGTCGCCGTCGATGATCAGCACGCGGCGGCCGAGCTGTGCCATCACCACCGCCAGGTTGGTCGTGGTCGCCGTCTTGCCCTCGCCTGGCTCGGCCGAGGTCAGCGCGATCACCTGGAGATCGTCGGCGGTGGAGAGCATCAGCGCGGTGCGCAGCGAGCGGTAAGCCTCGCTCACCGCGGTCCGCGGCGCCTGGTGCGGCAGCAGCTCGATGTTCGGCTCGTCGGCCTTGCGCTTTGGATCCTGGACGCCACGCGCCTCGCTGTGGCCATAGCTGTAGCCGTAGTTGTAGCTGTAGCCACGCGCGCCGCGGCGGCCGTAGCCGCCCCGCTCGTTGATGTCGGGAATCACGGCGAGCACCGGCAGGCCGAAGAGGGCTTCGAGCTCCTCCGGCGTCTTTACCGTACGATCGAAGAACTCGAGCACGAACACGAAGCCGACGCCGAGCATCAGCCCGAGAACCAGCGCCTTCGACAGATCGCCCTGGAGCGACGGCCGGAAAGGTCCCGACGGCACGACGGCGCGGTCGACGATGCGGACGTTGGACTCGCTGCGCGAGGTCTGCACGCGCGATGCGACCTCGGTCTCCGACTGGCGCTTGACCAGCTCGGAGAGCAGATCGCGACGCGTGTCGATGTAGGTCGCGAGGTTGGCGTACTCGAGCGCCTCCTCGTTCTGGTTGCGCGCGTCGGCGGCCAGCCGACCGAGCTCGGCGGCGAGCGTCTGCTCCTCGCGGCGCGCCTTCTGGAATTCGGCGAAGGCGCGGTCTTTCGCCTCGCGGTAGGTTTCGCGCACCAGCTGCGCCAGCTGCGTTCGCTTCTCGTCGATCTGATCGCTCAGAGCCACCATCTCCGGCCATTCCGGGGTGTAGGTATCGAGCTTGGAGCGATACTCGCTCTCGAGCCCGAAAATCTCGCTCTTGAGCTCACCGACACGGCCACCGGACATCGTGTTGGCGACGGTCTCTTCCGACAGGTCGACAATCTCGCGGTACGCGGCCTCCTTCGAGATGCGTTCGGCGATGGCGCTGTTGTACTGCTTCTCGAGCGTCGCGCGGCGCTCGACCAGCGCCTCGCCCGCCGGATCCAGGGAGTAGTCGCTGGCGTTGGCGAATGCGTTGAGCTGTTTCTGCTTTTCTTCGAGC
Organism: Acidobacteriota bacterium; assembly: GCA_039194425.1. GTDB lineage: Bacteria > Acidobacteriota > Thermoanaerobaculia > Multivoradales > J023 > JAUIJL01. Next base: position 70,573 of record JBCCVZ010000004.1, read on the forward strand.
TCGGCGCGCAGCGCGTCGATCTGCGCGTTGAGGAAGGTCGACGCCTGGCCCACCGTCGAGGTCCGGTTCTCGATGCCCCATTCGATGAAAACCTCGGCGTAGCCGTTGGCGATGCGCGCCGACAGCTCCGGTGAGGTCGAGACGTAGGCGAGCTCGACCAGCTGCGTATCCTTGATCGGCGTCACGCTCAGGTTCTGGCGCACCCGATCCCCGAGCCGCGCCAGCTCGGTGCCCGACTCGAGGCCCTCGAGCTCGCCGCCGGTGAGCGACGCGGCCCGCGGATTGAAGCTCGGGTCCTCGTGCAACCGCAGGTTGAGTACCACGCGCTCGGCCATGCCGCGGCTGCGCAGCAGGCGGTACTGGGTCGGGTAGTACTCGAGGTTCCACCAGTCTTCGAGCCAGCCCGCCTGGCCCAGGGCGAGCAACGAGAGGCGCTTGCGCTCGATCTGGATGGTGACCGTGGAGCGGTACTCCTTCTCGGTCAACGAGTAGCGGATGAAGGCGAACGAACCGAAGACGATGCAGCAGATCAGCAGCAGCGGCCAGCGGCGACGCAGCGAGCCGAGGTACTTCGCCAGGTCGATCGACTCGTCGACCTCCGGCTCGCGCATGCCGCGCACAGCCGCCGCCGGCCCCGGACCACCCTGGCCGGGAAAGGCACCGAACCCCTCGAGTCCTTCGCCACGCCGCGCCATCAGAAGAACGACTCCCGCACGACCACCAGGTCGCCGTCGAGCAAGGGGATGTCGGCATCCTTACCCGCCAGCAGGCGACGGAAATCGGCGACGAGCTCGCGCCGCGTTCCGTCGGCGTCGGTGCGCTGGATGGTGATCTTCTTCGATGCCGCCTCGGTGAGGCCGCCCGCGCGAGCGATCGCGGTCAGCAGGGTCGGGCGTTCGTTGGCGCGGTAGGCGAAGCTGCCGGCCTGCGCTACTTCGCCGAGGAAATGGACTGTGATCTCCCGCGCGCGCGGCACGTTGATCATGTCGCCGGCGAAGATCGGGATGTTGACGTGCGGCTCGCCGACGTCGACCAGCTCACGGACGTCGATCTCGACGCGCGCCGAGAGGCCGTTGTCGGCGCGGCGCCGGACGAAGATGGTGTCGCCGTGCTCGGGCGTCAGACCACCGACCGAGAGCAGAACTTCGAGCAGGCTCGAGCGCCCTGGAACGAAGTGGTTACCCGGCTCGGCGACGGCGCCCATCACGGCCACCGGACGGGAGCGATACTGGGAGACGGACACGGACACCGTCGCCTTGCGCAGTCCTTGGCGCAGCAAGCGCTGGCGTAGAGTCTCGGCGAGCTCCGTTTCGGTCAGCCCCTGGGCCATCACGCTGCCGACGACGTCGAGGACTAGCGTTCCGTCCTCACCGACGACGCGCTCCGCGGCGAGGTCGGGCAACTCTTCGACCCGGACCTGCACCTGGTCCCGCGGCCCGATCCGGTAGGTGCGCTCGGCGCTCTGAGCACGCGCAGCCTCCGCGGACGCGCAAAGCGCGATCACGAGAAGGGCCAGCCAGCTGAAACAGGCGGTGGATGAGCGGACGGTGGTCCTCTTCACACGGCGAGGCTACCACGATCGCCCGCCGGCCGAGCCGACGCCGGCTGGCTCAACCCGGTGGGCGCAAGAGACGTCGGTCACCAGCGCGAGCTCGACTCTCCGAGCCGCAGCCGGTCCAGGATCTCGCCGAGTCGAATCGTCAAACCGACGCGCGCGACGTCTCGAGTGAATCGAGAATCTTCGGACTCATAGTCGCGCCAGGAGGCGTTGACTCCGACCGTCGCGAGGCGTCGCAGCTCGACCTGAAAGTCGGCGGCGACCTCGGTGAACTCGTCGTCCCGCGCGACGCCGCCGGTGGTCAGCCCGGTGACTTCGACCTCGCCCTGCGCCGCGAAAAGCTGGAGGCGGGTGCGCCCGAAGCGCGCCGAGACGCCGGCGCCGAAGCGATCCTCGAGAAAGGTAGAGGCGAGCGGATCGATCGAGTAGTCGAGCGTGCGGTCGGCGAGCACGAAGAGGTCGGCGCGTTCGCGCGCGTGGAAGGTCACCTGCAGGCTGCCCGTGGTTTCGTCGATCGTGCCCAACAGAGAGCCCGACGTCGCCTCGAGCTCGCGCGCGGTGAGATGGAACGCGAGGTCGACGCGCTGGCCTTCGAGCGTGCCGGTGAGGAAGAGCGCGCTCTCGTCGTTCGACAACGGGCGCGCGGTGTCGTCGAACTCGGTCTCCTGCTCGCGGACGCCGACGGCCAGCGACAGGCCGCGCCGCGAGAGCAGACGCACCCCGGCCTCGAGCACCGACTCGTCGCGGTCGAGCGCGCGGAAGATCTCCTCCACGTCGCCGGTCTCTTCGAACGATCGCTCTTCGACCGCGCCGAAGAGCCAGAGGTCGCGAAACACCTCGATCTCGACCTCACCGCGGCTGGCCTGCTCGCGCAGGCGCGTCAAGACCAACACCTCGGAGTTGTAGAAGCCCTGGCGCTCCTCGAGACGGTGCGACAGGCCGGCGTGGAGGCGATTCCAATGGCCGAAGAGCCCCGCGCCGTAGCGTCCGGCGAGGCCGCTCCGCTCGTCGGCCTCGCGCCACCACACGTACTCGGGCAGCACGTGGGCGGCGAGCATCACGTCGCGTCCCAGGCGCGCGTAGCCGCGCACGCCGGCGCCGACCGTGGCGGTGAAGTCGGTGGTCTCGCGCTCCTCCGCCGCATCGTCCGGCACCTCGAGACCTTCGAGGTCCTGGTCGGTGACGAATCCGACCTGGTCGATGCCGATCCACGGCTGGACCCGCAGCGCGCCCAGGTTCCAGCGTGCTTCCTCCCACTGGTCCTCGAGGTCTTCGCGCTCTGGGATCTCGCCGCGGGCCGAGATCGTCGACGGGGCGCCGACGCTATACTGCGCATCGATCGGCAGGGCCACCAAGATCAGCAGAGCGCTGCAGCAGGCAGCCGCCCACGGAGAGGACGTGAATCGAGCGGGGGAAGAGCGAACGAGCATCGGGTCTCCTGCATCGCGCGGGCATCGGAGGAGGCGGCGCGGAGCGCTGGCGCGCGGGCGCGGCCGACTACGGCTCTGGCTGACGGATCAAGCCGCGATTCTACGACAGACGCGACTCGCGATCGTCGCCTCGGGTCTGCTGCTGCTTCTCGTGCTCGTCCTGCCGGCGCTCGCCTGGGGCGCCGTCGGCATGCCCTGGCGCGCGCTGACCGAAATGGCGCTCTTCCTAGGCCTGGCGCTAGCGCTCACGGCCGCGCCACACGACGCGCTGCGGCCGGTGGCCCGTCCGGCGTTCCTGCTCGCCGCGGCGGCATTCTGGGGACTCGTGCAGAGCATGCCCTGGCCCGCGGCATGGGTCGGGCTGCTGGCGCCGGCGACGGCGCGCGCATGGACCGAAGCGCAAGGTCTGCTCGGCGCCGACACCGGATGGATGCCCGTGTCGCTGGCGCCCGAAGCGAGCCGAACCGCGTTCCTGCTCTGGCTCGCGGGCGCCGCGGCGCTGGCGCTGGGCGGCCTTCTCGGTCGTTTTCGCGGCCTGCGCCGTCTCGCGCTGTGGGCCCTTTCGGCCGGGGCCTCGTTCCAGGTTCTCTTCGGCGCCGGCGCCTGGCTGCGCCGCGACCCTGTGATCTGGGGTCTCGACGTTCCCGGCGACCCGAGCCGCCTGCGCGGCACGTTCGTCAACCCGGACCATCTCGCTCTCCACCTGGCGTTGGCTCTCACCTGTGCCACCGCCTGGAGCTGGTGGGCGCTGCGCAAGGCGCGCCACGGCGGCATGCCGATCGAGCGGCGGCTCATGCTGCCGACCGCGCCGCTGCTGTTGGTCGCCCTGCTCTTCGCCGGCATCGCCTTCACCGGCTCGCGCGCGGGCCTGCTCGCCGCGGTCGCGGCGCTCGCCACGCAGGGCCTGGTGCTGGCCCTGCGACATCGGCGCTGGCAAATGGCGTCGGTGACGCTCGTCTCTCTCGCGGTCGGTCTCGGCACCGTCGGGCTGATCGGCTGGCGCCAGGGCTTCGCGCGCTGGTTCGAGACGTCGACCTACGAGCTGACCTGGAACGCCCGCCTTGCCGCCTGGCCCGCCACGATCGAGCTGTGGGCGAGCTCGCCGGTGGTCGGCGTCGGCCTCGGCGCCTTCGAGGCCGCCTTTCCCCGCGTCCAGCCCGCGACGCTGCCCGGGACCTGGACGCATGCGCACAGCGACGTCCTCGAAACGCTCGCTACTGGCGGCCTGGTGCTCGTCCCGTGCCTGGTGCTGGCGGCCTGGCTGACGATGCGTCGGCTGTGGCTCGTGCTGCGCCGCGGTCGGCGCTCCGAAGATCGCACCGCCGCGCTCGCCGCATGGGGCGCCCTGGCCGCGGCCTTCTTCCACTCCTGCGTCGATTTCGGCCTCACCATGCCGGCGAACAGCCTGGCTCTCCTGCTCGTCTGCGGGCTGGCGCTGGGCACACCGACCCTGCAGCCCCGCCCCGCGGCCGAGCGCCGGACCCACATGCTGCCGCGCGACGCCGACGTCCGTCCCGTGCCCGTCGCCCGCCCGAGCGCGATCGATCGCTGAGCCGACGCGCCCGGTCAGCCCTTCGGTCTCCCGAGCGACCGAGCGAGCGGCTCACCGCGGCGCGAGACGCACTTCTCCCGGCGTCACCTCGCCGCCGGCGACGCTGCGCAGCTCGAGCAGGTGCGGCGAGGCGTCGACCGCCAGGCTCAGACGCAGCGGCGTGCCGCGACGCACCGTCACCAGCCCGAGGCTTGCTCCGTCCCAGCGCACGTCGACCACCGCGCCTCGCACCGGCACCACGGGCAGCTCCACTACCAGTCCGTCCACCGACTCTGCCGGCAGCAGCTCCAGCACCGGCCGACCGCGCGCCCAGCGCCACGCGGCGGGACTCCAGCGCCGCGCCGCCATCTCCTCGAGGCGCTGTCGCGCGCTCGCCGCACCGGCCAGATTGCCGCTCGCCTGCGCCACCTCGACCGCCGCCACGGCGTAACTCAGCTCGCCACGCGCGAAGGTCGGCACCGTGTCGAGCATGCGCGCGGCTTCGGTCACCTTGCCCCGCGCCACCAGGTTGCGGGCCTTGACGGTCAAGTACGGCGCCCACTGCGCCAGCTGCAGGCTGTCCGACAAGCGCTCGAAGCGCTCGGCCTGGTAGAGGTCGCCGGCGACCATCGCCGCCCGCGCCGCATCCGGCGGCTCGAGATCGCCGAGCGCGTCGAGCAGGTGGCCGAGCGCGCGCGGCGCCATCGACTCGACGCCCACCGCGTCGAGCTCCAGAACCCAATCCAGCCAGCTGCGCAGCGACTCGGTGCGGCTCATGCCGTGCAGGCCCGGCGGGTAGAGCTCCAGCGCCTCCTCCACCAGCGGCAGAAAACGCATCGACGGCGGCGCCGCCACCACCACCCGCAGGAACATCGAGCGGCTGCGGAAGTAGTCACCCAGCCGCAGCCGTTCGCGTGCCTCGGCGAGGTCGTCCTCCAGCGTCGACTGGAGCGCGGTGAGATAGCCGTCGTGGGCTATGCGCAGGGCGCGCCAGTCGCCGCGGGACGCCAGCTCCCGCTCGAGGCTGCGCCACGCCGCCGGACGGTCCGGCACGATCGCCTGCGCCTCGTCGAACGATGGCGCCACCGCCAGCCAGGCCGGCAGCAAGGCCTCGAAGGCCCGCAGGTCGTCGTCGAAGACCTGGGCCAAGAGCTCGCGCGCCTCCTGCCGACGGGACACCGAGAGCGACCCCCAACTTTCCAGGTACGCCGTGGCCAGAAGGCGCCGCGGCTCGGGATGCCCGCGGCCGTCGCGCACCGCTTTCGCCAACGGCACACGCCACGCGTCAGCCTCGGTGATCAGGCGTCGATCGCGGGCCAGCGCATGCTCGAGATAGGTCGAGGTGCCGAGCAGCATCGCCGCCTGCCAGTCGCCGGGGCGCTGCCGGAGCACGCTGCGCGCCAGCTCGCGCGCCGGACCGAGCCGCTCCACGGCGCGGCGGCGCGCTTCGTCCGACGCCTGGACCGCATGCAGCGAGAGGACGCGGTAGACGAGCGACCGCGACGTGATCAACGAGGCTTCGCTCCGCTGATGCTCTCGACGCAGCCGCTCGGCGGTCGTCGGATGCGCCGCGGCGACTCCCGCGTCGTCGAGCAGCTGCAGCAGCTGACTCCGATGCCCGTGCCAACGACCGATCTGCAGGGCGGCCGCGACCGTGGCGACGAGGCACAGGCCGACGAGGGCGAAGCGCAGCCCTCCCGGGCGCCGAGCCTCGTGGTGCCCGGACTCGGGGTGCGAGGCGTCGAGGTCCGACGGGGTCGCGGACGGCGTCTGCTGCGCATCGACTGTCATCCTTGGACACGATAGTATCGCCATCCGTCGCTCGCTCCCCCCTCTCCGACGGCCCCTCGTCCGACGAGCTCATCCTCCCGTCGCCTGCCCAACCGATCGGTCGCCCTCATGAAAGTCACCGAGCACCTCGAACGGGCGTCCGGCCCGTTGATCAGCTTCGAGATCATTCCGCCGCTGCGCGGCGGCGACGTCCGCGGTCTGCTGAAGCTCATCGAAGAGCTGGCGCGCCACCGGCCGCCGTTCATCGACATCACCAGTCACGCCGCCGAGGTCGTCTATGAAGAGACCCCCGACGGCATCCAGCAGAAGGTCAAGCGCAAGCGGCCCGGCACGCTCGGCGTCTGTGCGCTGATCCAGAACAAGTACCAGATCGACGCCGTCCCGCACGTGCTCTGCAGCGGGTTCACGCGCCAGGAGACCGAGGACTTCCTCATCGAGCTGCGCTACCTCGGCATCGACAACGTGCTCGCTGTACGCGGAGACTCCGGCTACAAGAAGAAGCTCGACCGCGGCCGGACGAGAAATGAAGACTCCTGCCAACTGGTCGCGCAGATCGCGGCGATGAATCGCGGCCAGTACCTCGAGGATCTGCTCGACGCCGACCCCTCCGATTTCTGTGTCGGCGCCGGCGGCTATCCCGAGAAGCACTACGAGGCGCCCAACCTCGAGGCCGACGTCCGCTGGGTCAAGAAGAAGGTCGACTCTGGCGCCGACTACATCGTCACCCAGATGTTCTTCAACAACGAGCACTTCTTCCACTTCGTCGACCTGTGCCGCGCCGAGGGCATCGAGGTGCCGATCATCCCCGGCCTCAAGGTGATCACTCGCAAGCGCCACCTGCGTTCGATCCCGCGCACCTTCCACTGCGAGATTCCAGCCGCGCTCGCCGACGAGGTCGAGCGTGCCCAAGGCGACGAGGTGCTCCAGATCGGCGTCGAGTGGAGCCGTCGGCAGGCCCAGGAGCTGATCGATCGCGGCGTGCCGTCGGTCCACTTCTACGTCATGCAGAGCGCCCGGGCGATCAACGAGCTCCTGCCGCGCCTCACGATCGAATGACCTCGGTCCGCCGATCGCCCCGCCCCGGCCGGCGGCGCGTGACGGCCTGCGCGCTCGCCCTAGCGCTCACGGCCACCAGCTTGCCGGCGGCCGACGGCCTGCGCGGCTGCCATGCCCGCCGCGGCGACCGTGTCGTCGCCACCGACGGCGCCGATCTGCGGCTCACCCCCGCCTCGGTGGCGAAGCTCTTCGTCGTCGCCGCCTCCCTGCACCATCTCGGACCCGAACACCGCGTCACCACTCGGCTGTGGCGCAGCGGCGACGATCTGGTCGTGGCGGCGGCCGCCGACCCGACCTGGAGCGCACGCTTCGGCGGTGCCGACGCGGCCCTCGACCGCCTCGCCGCCCAGGTCGCGGCGCGCGGCATCGGCCACCTGACGGGCGACCTGGTGATCGATCCCGGACCGTTCCGCGGACGCCCGGCGCCGGCCAGCCGGGCGACCTCCGAGATCTCGTTCGGCTACGGCGCCGCGACCTCGGCACTCGCCGTCGACGACAACGCGGTCGCGGTCGAGATCGCTCCCGGCCCGCGCGTCGGCGGCCCCGCGGTGATCCGGCCCCTGCGCCGCGGCGACTTCGAGCACCTCGTGATCGACAACCGCATGCTCACCGCGCCGGCGACGCTGCACGAGCGCGGCAGCGTCGAGGCCCTGCCGGTGTGGGGCTCGCGCACGATCGTCCTGCGCGGCGAGTATCCGATCAGCGAGCCGTCCTATCGCCTGCAGCTAGCGGTCGCAGACGGCGCGCTCTTCGCCGGCGATGCGCTGCGCGAAGCCCTGGCTCGGCGCGGTGTGACCTTCGACGGCGAGGTCGTCGTGCGCACCGGCGGAGGTCGAGGCGAGCTCGTCGCCAGCCTCGAGTCTTCGCCGCTCGGCGATCTGCTGGCGCCGATCCTCACCGACAGCGAGAACTGGCTCGCCGAGATGCTGCTCTTACGCCTCGCCGCCGCCGTCCGCGATGACGGTCGCCCCGACGCCGGGCTCGAGATCGTCGAGCAGTTCCTGGTCAAGGTCGTCGGCATCGCGCCGGAGGCCTTCGTGCTCGACGACGCGTCGGGCCTCTCGCCCTACAACTTGATCACGCCGCGCGCGGTCGTCGACCTGCTCGACTGGGCACGGCATCAGCCGTGGGGGCCGCGCCTCGTCGGCGCGCTCGCGCGTCCCGGGCAGGGCACGCTCGCCACCTGGCCGGCACTGCCCGCAGGCACCCGCGCCAAGACCGGCACCCTGCGCCACACGCTCACGCTCGCCGGCATCCTCGAGTCGCGCGGCGGCGGTCCGCCCCTGGTCTTCGCCTGCATGCTCGGCCATCGCCCCGACGAGCGGCCGGCGCTGCGCCGCGAGCTCGTCGACCGGGTGAGCGCCTGGTCGCGCGCAACGAGCCTCGCGGCACCTCGCTGACCGAGGCTCGAAAGCCACCCGACTCACTTTGAGCGCACGTTTCGGGACGACACGGGCGACCCAGAGGTCTAGAGTCGAGGCATGATGGACACGATGAGCATGTCAACCTCCTCCTCGCCCCCGGGCGCCCTCGACTCGTCGAAGACGGTATCGACCGAGACGGTGTCGACCCAGACGGTGTCGACCCAGACGGTGTCGACCGAGAGACCGAGCGACGATGACGCCTGGCGCGCCGTCCTCGCCCGCGATCGCTCCTTCGACGGTCGTTTCGTCACCGGCGTCCTCACCACCGGCATCTACTGCCGGCCGTCGTGCGCCGCGCGCCACCCGAAGCGCGAGAACGTGCGCTTCTTCGCCGACGGCGCCGCCGCGCGGTCCGCCGGGCTGCGGCCGTGCAAGCGCTGCCGGCCCGACGGCGTGGCGCGCGACCGGGCCGCCGTCGCCGCCACGGTGGCGCGCATCGAGGCTGCCGACGAGCCGCCTCGGCTCGCCGAGCTCGCCGCCGCCGCCGACTACTCGCCGCATCACCTCCAGCGCATCTTCCGACGCGAGCTCGGAGTGACGCCCGCCGCCTACGCCCGCGCGCTGCGCGCTCGGCGGGCCGAACAGGCGCTCGCCGACGAGGCGCGCGTCACCGACGCGGTCTACGCCGCCGGCTTCTCCGCTCCCTCGCGGTTCTACGAGGACAGCGGCCGGCGCCTCGGCATGACGCCCTCCGCCTGGCGCGCGGGCGGCGCCGGACAGACGATCCGCTGGGCGACGGCCCCAACCAGCCTCGGTCAGATCCTGGTCGCCGCCACCGCGATCGGCATCTGCCGACTCGCCTTCGACGAAGACGAGGACGCCCTGCGCCGTCGCTTCCCGAAGGCCCGGCTCGAGCCCGGCGGCGACGATCTGCAGCGGCTCGTCGCGCGTGCGGTCGAGAGCGTCGAGCATCCGGAGCGCTCGCACGACCTGCCGCTCGACGTGCGCGGCACCGCCTTCCAGGAAGCGGTGTGGCGCGAGCTGACGAAGGTCCCGCCCGGCGAGACCGTGAGCTATGCAGCGCTCGCGGCGCGCGCCGGCAGCCCGCGCGCGACCCGCGCCGTCGGCAGCGCCTGCGGCAAGAACGCGGTCGCGGTGTTGATCCCCTGCCACCGCGTCACGCGCGCCGACGGCGACGTCGGCGGCTACGCGTACGGTCGCGAGCGCAAGCGGGCGCTGCTTGAGCGCGAGGCGCGCGCGCACGACGCCCCCGAAGACTCCGAAGGCCGCGCCTGAGCCCGCTTCAGGCCGCCCGACGCAGGGTTCGCCGGGCACGCCGCTCGGCCCGCACCTGCGCCATGACCGCGCGGCGCACCGTCTCGAGATCGTCTCGCAGCGCCGCCAGCGCGCGCCGCGACGGCGGACGCGCGGCGAAGGCGTGGGCGACGTAGAGATCGACGATGCGGCCGATCGCCGGCGCCGCCCGCGGCACCGCCGCGACACCCCGCCGACGCAGGACCAGCGGCGGCGTCGCATCGTCGACCTCGGCCCCCGCCGCGGCCAGCGCCGCGCGCAGGTCGACGTAGGCCGACTCCGCCGTCGGCGGCCGCCGGCGCAGCAGCAGCCAGGTGGTGACCAGGAAGGCGATCACCAGGGCCAGGCCGCCGTAGCGCACCCACGGACGCTGCCAGGGCGGGCGCGGCGCCGCCTGCTCGAGCACGGTCTGCCCCTCGGCGACCGCCCGAACCGGCTCCTCGCGCGGCGCCTCGTCCTCGTCGGCGCCGCGCAGCGCCTCCCAGAGCGCGCGCAGACTGGCGCCGAGGCGCTCGAAGATGCCGCGCTGATCCTCGGCGCCGTACGTGAGCACATAGCGGTCCCAGCGGAAGGCGATGAAATCCCAGAGCTGCTGCGCCAGGAGACGCAGCGAGTCGGCGCGTGCGCCCGGGCGCCCCTCCGGCGGGGTCGGATCGTAGACCCGCCAGCCGCCGTCGTCGGTCCATGCCTCGACCCAGGCGTGCGCGTTGCGCTGACGCACCACGTAGAAGCCCTCGAGGCGATTCTGCTCGGCGCCGAGGAAGCCGGTGACAAAGCGCGCCGGAATGCCCTCGGCGCGCAGCATCAGCACCATCGCGGTGGCGAAGTACTCACAGTGCCCGCTGCGATAGGTGAAGAGAAAGTCTTCGATCGGATTCAGCGCCGAGCGGCCGACGAAGTCGAGCGTGTAGTCGTACTGGTTGAGCAGGTGCCGCTCGAGGCGACGAATCCGTGTCGCATCGTCCCCCGTCCCCATCACCTCCGCCGCCAGCTCGGCGATCTGCGGTGTCACCCCCGCCGTGTCGAGCACGGCGTCGCCCGTCGGCGGCTCTGAGAGCAGGAGCTCGTCGCGTCCGAGCTCGGCCTCGAACACGATCGTCCGCCGCGGCGGCAGCCCGGGTAGGTTGAGCACCCCGCCCGGATCGAGCCCGAGCACGCGCACCGTCGGCTGCTCCATCGCGACCCGGATCGACTGCGTCGGCAAGAGCAGGGAGCGGACGTCCATCGGCTCCTGGTAGATCCGCAAGGTCTGCAGCGCCTCGGCCGCCGCGCCGCCGGGGAGTGTGAATCGCGCCCGCGGCGAGGGCAGCACCGACTCTTCACCCTCGCGCAGCCAGCGACCGTCGCGATAGATCGCGTATCCACCGCCCTTGAGACGCAGGAATCCGGCGCTCCCGAGCGGCGCCTCGGTCTCGATGCGCAGCGCCACCGCCGGGTTGTCGCGCACAGCGCTGGTGAGGTTCAGGTCCACCGAGTCGCTGAAGCCGGTGGCGCGACCGGCACCGAGCAGCCCCTGTCCGCGGCCCATGATGAACGGCTCGCGCAGGCGCGGCATGGTGGCGAAGAGCGGGATGGCGACGAGCAGAGTGAAGGCGGTGAGCACGCCGGCCCAGCCGAGCCGACGTCGGCGTGCCCCGGTCGGCGAACCGGTCGCCGTCGGATCGACCGTCGGCACCTCGGCGCGCGTGGTCTGCTCGACCACCGCGGCCACGTGCAGCTGCGCGAAGCGCCCGAGCAGCCACAGTCCGCCGGCAATGCCCGCCACCAGGTAGAGAGTGACGGTGAGATGGGTGCTGGTCGCCATCGCGGCCAGGAAGATGACGAAGATCGCGACGAACGCCTGCCACTTGTCGCGCTCGCGCCGCATCGACCAGAGCTTGGCCAGGGTCACGAAAAGCACCAGGTGCAGCAGCGGCTTGAGCGGTCGGCCGATGCTCATGCCGAGATGAATGTCGACCGCGAAGATCGGCAGGTAGAGCAGACCGAGACCGTTGAGATGACGGTTCTCGAGCCACTGGGTCGCGCCGTCCTGCGTGCGCTGGATCAAGCGCACGACCAGCAGGCAGTAGACGATCAGCGCCGGCCACTCGAGCACGTCGTTGAGCGGCAGCGGCAGCGGCGCGCCGAGGGCCAGCCATGCGAGCGCCAGGCGCTTCTCGTCGGCGTTGCGCAGCGCCACGATCAGGCCACCAAACCGGTTGGACGGGCAGCAGTCGTCCGATCCATCGCCACGTCCATCGCCAGCCGCAGATGCGCCGACGGCGGATCCCGCTCGAGCAGCGGCGCCGAGGTCACCGGCTCCGACTCGACCAGAGCCAGCAGCTCGAGCACCGCGCGCCGCTGGACGCGGCCAGCGGAGTAGTCGAGGCGCGCCGAGCGCGTCACCAACGCCACCTCGTAGCCCGCGTCGAGATAGTCGAGCGCCGTGGTGGCCGCTTCGCTCACCAGGCGCTCGAAGCGCTCCTCGTCCGCCGCGGAGTCGAGCGTGCCGACCGCGTTGTCGAACACGATCATCAGGCGCCGGCTCTCCTCGACCTCGCGCTCTTGCAAGATCAAGCGGCGATGCCGCGCGGTCTGCTTCCAGTGGATGGCGCGCGGATCGTCGCCCGGGCGATAGTCGCGCAGCGCGTGCAGCTCGTGCCCGGCGCCGCGCCGGCGCGTCGCCTCGTCGCCCCAGCGTCCGGCGCGCGCGGCATGCGACGCCGAGGGCCCGAAGACCTCGGGATAGACCAGCAGCTCGACGTCGACCGGCAGACGCACACCCTTGCGAAAGAGGCCGAAGGGAAAAAGACTGCGCACGTGGACGTGACGGAGCTTCCAGCGCCCGCGGCGGCGCGGCATCATCTCGACCGTGCCCTCCAGCGTCGCGTCGAGGTCCAGGCGCGGCACCAGCAGCGGCGGCGCGGCGCGGCGCACGGGCGCCGAGGCCTCGACTTCACCGGCATCGACCGACAGCACCAGCAGGCGACGCGGCAAGAAACCCCCGAGGTGCCGCACGCTGGCGCGCAGGCGCGCCGGGCTCTTGGCGAAGAGCTCGCCCGAGGCGTCGAGCTCGACGTCGACGCCCCGCACGTTGCGCGACGCGGCGACCTGGCACACGATCATCACCGCGGCCATCGTGGCCGCCACGAGGTAAAGGCCGTTGTTGCCGGTGTTGACGGCCGCGATGACGACGACCCCGAGCGCGACCAGGAAGCCGAGACCGACGCGGGTCAGCCGCAGGCCGTCGGACCGTGCTCGCCGCGCGCGGTCCACCGCCCGCCTCAGAGCGGCACCGGAGTCGAGGCGAGGATGTCCGCGATCGCGGCGCGGGTCGCGTCGAGCCCGCCGTGGCCGCGGCGCAGAGTCACGCGATGACCGAGAACCGGCCCCGCGAGGCGCTGCACGTCGTCGGGGATCGCGTAGTCGCGCCCTTCACACAGCGCCAGCGCCTGAGCCGCCCGGAACAGACCCTGCACGCCACGGGTCGACACTGGCAGCTCGAACTCGGCGCTCGACCGCGTGCGCTCGGCGAGGTCGAGGATGTAGTCGACCAGGCGCTCGGTCACCGTCACCCGCCGGGCATGCTCTTGCAGCGCCACGAGCTCGTCGCGGCTCAGCGCCGGCTCGACCTCCGAGACCAGGTGATCGACGCCTCCGTCGAGCAGCAGACGCTTCTCGGCGTCGCGCGGCGGATAGCCCATCGACAGCGACATCAGAAAGCGATCGAGCTGCGACTCGGGCAGGGGAAAGGTGCCCATGTGCTCGAGCGGATTCTGTGTCGCCAACACCAAGAACGGCAGGGGCAGTTCGAGACGCAGCCGCTCCACCGAGACTTTGCGCTCGCTCATCGCCTCGAGTAGCGCCGACTGGGTCTTGGGCGACGCGCGGTTGATCTCGTCGGCGAGCACGACGTTGGCGAAGAGCGGCCCGCGCACGAACTCGAAGTCCTGCGACTGCTGACGATAGACCGATACACCGATGATGTCGGACGGCAGCAGGTCGCTGGTGAACTGAATGCGCTGAAAGTCGAGGCCGAGGCCGCGCGCCAGAGTGCGCGCGAGCGTCGTCTTACCAACGCCCGGCACGTCCTCGATCAGGATGTGGCCGCCAGCGAGCAGTGCGACCACGGCCAGGCGTACGACATCTTCTTTGCCGCGAACAACCTGGTGGACGCGCCGCTCGAGGCGCTGGATGGCCTGACCGTCCACGGCGGCGGGGAGAGTCATCGGGGAGTCGATCGTCTGCATCGTCACGGCAGGTGGTTCGCACGGCGAACCGCGTTGGATTGGCTCGTGCGTCGCGCGTTTCCGCGTCCTCGCGGTGTCATCTTACGGCTGCGCGGCGACAATCTCCGGATACTCGGCATAGTCCTCGGCCGGCACCGCCTGCAGCAGCGTGACGCTGAACGCGTCGCCTTCCACCAGCTCGACGTCGGCGATCTCGAAGCTCGTCTGCCGGCTCTCGCCGGTGCGCATCTCGCCGGTCTCGAGGTACTCGAGCCAGGTTTCCTTCTCAGTCTGCGTCGAGTCGACGTGCGCGACCTCGACGGTGACGCCAGGCAGCGGATTGCGTCCCTGGTAGATCACCGCGACATCGAAGACGATGGTCTCGGTAGTCGGCCCGGTGACTGCCTCGCCAATCTCCTCAGCGCCCGCGGCGAGCGCGTCGGCCCCTTCAGCCAGCGCGTCGCCCACCGCGTCGGCATCCCCCTCGGCCACTGCGTCGGCCACGTCAGCGGCGGCGTCCTCGATTCCTTCGGCGGCGTCGGCCGTGGCGTCGCTGGCAGCATCGACCATCGCGTCGAGCACGTCGACCTTCTTCGGGAACCAGCCGGTGAGCTCGACGGTGTAGTTCTGGTTGCGCTCTTGGATCACCTTGGCGACAGGATCTGTCGGCCCGCAGGCGACGAGGGTCACGACCAAGAGGAGGAGGGCGAAAAGAGCGACGGACGATCGGCTCGAAGACACGGCGAACTCCAGGTCGTCGCGAAGACGACAGACGACGTTCGAAAATCCCGCAGGGACTGCGGCGAGTCGAGGCGGGGACGCGAGAATCAAGGCCCGAGATTATAGCGAAGGATCGCCCAGATCGCCGCGACGCCGTCTTTCCAGCCGATCTTCTTGCCCTCGGCATAGGTCCGGCCGTGGTACGAGATCGGCACCTCGTAGACCCGCGCCTTGGCCTTCGCCACCTTGGCCGTCAGCTCGGGCTCGATGCCGAAGCGATCGGAGCGCAGGTCCATGCCGTGGATCAGCTCGGTTCGGAACAGCTTGTAGCAGGTCTCCATGTCCGACAGATTGAGGTCTGTCAGCATGTTCGACAGCGTGGTCAGCACGCGGTTTCCGACGTAGTGCCAGAAGAACAGCACGCGGTGCGGCCCACCGAGAAAACGCGAGCCGTAGACAACGTCGGCCTTGCCGTCGAGAATCGGCTGCAGCAGCACGGGATAGTCGGTCGGGTCGTACTCGAGGTCGGCGTCCTGCACCACCACGAGATCGCCGCGCGCCTGCGCGAAGCCGGTCCGCAGAGCAGCGCCCTTGCCGCGATTGTGCTCGTGCAGCACCAGGCGGAAGGGTGGATCGGCGGCCGCTTCGAGCTGGCCGAGCAGCTCACGGGTGCCGTCAGTGGACCCGTCGTCGACGACGACGATCTCGAGATCGACCCCCTCCGGCAGCGGCGCCTCGGCGACGCGGCGGAGCAGAGTTTCAACGGTTCGGGCTTCGTTGTAGGCGGGAACGACGACGCTGAGCGTGGTCAAGGATGTGCCTTCCTCGGGCCGCCGGCAGGCCGGACTTACGCCTCTTGACTGCCCCTCGGGCGTGGTCTAAGGTCGGGCTGTCGAAGAGCCCCGACTATACCGGTTCGATCCCGGCGGTTCATTCCGCAGCAAAGGAGCCCGCAGCCATGGCCAAATCGTCCACCGCCACGACCGACAAGTCGAAAGCGCTCGACAGCGCCGTCGGCCAGATCGAGCGTCAATTCGGCAAAGGGGCCATCATGCGGCTCGGTGCCCAGGAAACCTTGGGCATCGCCTCGATCCCCACCGGCTCGCTGGCGGTCGACGCGGCGATCGGCATCGGCGGCTTTCCGCGCGGCCGCGTAGTCGAGGTCTACGGCCCCGAATCGTCGGGCAAGACGACGCTCGCCCTGTCCGTGGTCGCCCAGGCGCAGCGGGGAGGCGGCACCGCGGCCTTCATCGACGCCGAGCACGCGCTCGACGCCGAGTACGCGCAGAAGATCGGCGTCTCGATCGACGAGCTGCTCGTCTCGCAGCCCGACAGCGGCGAGCAAGCGCTCGAGATCGCCGAGGTGCTGGTGCGCTCAAACGCCTGCGACATCGTCGTCATCGACTCGGTGGCCGCGCTGGTGCCGCGCGCCGAGCTCGAGGGCGAGATGGGCGACTCGCACGTCGGCCTGCAGGCGCGGCTGATGTCGCAGGCCCTGCGCAAGCTCACCTCGATCGTCGCCAAGTCGCGCACCACCCTGGTGTTCATCAACCAGATCCGCGAGAAGATCGGCGTCATGTTCGGCAGCCCCGAAACCACCACCGGCGGACGCGCGCTCAAGTTCTACTCCTCCGTGCGCATCGACATCCGCCGCATCGCCTCGCTCAAGGATGGCGACCAGGTGGTCGGCAGCCGGTCCAAGATCAAGGTGGTGAAGAACAAGACCGCCGCGCCTTTCCGCCAGGCGGAGTTCGACATCGACTACAACGAAGGCATCTCGCGCAGCGGCGAGCTGGTCGACCTCGGCGTCGATCACAAGTTCGTCATCAAGAGTGGCTCCTGGTACGCCTACGGCGACGTCCGCCTCGGCCAGGGGCGCGAGAACGCCAAGCGCTTCCTGCGCGAGAATCCCGAGCTCGCCGACGAGCTCGAGACCAAGCTCCGCGCCGAGATGGGCATGCCACCTCTCCCGACGGCCGAGAACGACGACACGGCTGAGGAGCCCAAACGCGCGAAATCGGCGAAGGCGAGCTGACTCGTGGAGCCGGTCGACGGAGCGTCAGCCTACGGCATTCTGTCGGTCCTGCCGCCGATTCTCGCCATCCTGCTCGCCCTGGCGGTGCGCGACGTCCTGATCGCGCTCTTTTTGGGCGTCTTCAGCGGCGCCCTGATCGTCAACAGCTACGACGGCTTCGCCGCCTTCGGCCGCAGCATCGACACTTACATCGTGCCGGCGCTCGCCGACGCGGACCACGCCTCGATCCTGATCTTCACCACGCTGCTCGGCGGCATGGTGGGCGTGATCACCAAGAACGGCGGCACCCACGGCATCGTCGAGCGCCTGCGGCCGTGGGCGACGTCGGCGCGCCGCGGCCAGGTCGCGACCTGGGCGATGGGTGTGTCGGTGTTCTTCGACGACTACGCCAACACGCTGATCGTCGGTCCGACCATGCGGCCGATCACCGACCGCCTGCGCATCAGCCGCGAAAAGCTCGCCTACGTCGTCGATTCGACCGCCGCACCCGTGGTCTGCCTGTTTCCGATCTCCACCTGGGTCGGCTTCGAGATCGGCCTGATCGGCGACGCGTTCGAGCGCCTTGAGCTGCCCTTCGACGCCTACAGCGCGTTCCTGTCGTCGATCCCGTATCGCTTCTACCCGTTCCTCGCGCTCGTGCTGGTGCTCACCGTCGCCCTGAGCCGGCGTGACCTCGGCGCCATGTGGCGCGCCGAGACCCGCGCCCGCAGCACCGGCCGCGTGCTCGGCGAGGGCGCACGGCCGATCGCCGAGTACGGTTCGGCCGAGGTCGAGCCGCCGGCCGAGGCGCCGAAGCGCGCGCTCAACGCCCTGCTACCGATCGCCGTCGTGGTCGTGGTCACCGTGCTCGGCCTCTGGCGCACCGGCGCGGCCGGACTTGAGGCCGAGGCCGCGGGCGGCACGTGGCTGCGCGATGTCCTGGCCAACGCCAACAGCTACCACGCGCTGCTCTGGGCCAGCCTCGCCGGCCTGCTGACCGCGCTCACGCTGTCGATCGGCCAGCGCATCCTCAGCGTCGCCGACGCGATCGCCGGCGCGGTCGCCGGCATGAAGGCGATGTTCCTGGCGCTGCTGGTGCTGACGCTCGCCTGGTCGCTGTCGGCGGTCTGCGACGACCTCGGCACCGCCGACTTCCTGGTCGGAGTCACCCGCCAGGCGGTGGCGCCCGAGCTGCTGCCGGCGATCACCTTCGTGCTCGCCGCCGCCACCGCGTTCGCCACCGGCAGCTCCTGGGGCACAATGGGCATCCTCGAGCCGTTGATCATCCCGATCGCACACACCCTGGCACTCGAAGCGGGCTGGCAGGTCGGCGACGGGCCGTACATGGCGGTGCTCCTCGGCAGCATCGCCTCGGTGCTCACCGGAGCTGTCTGGGGCGACCACTGCTCGCCGATCTCCGACACCACGATCCTGTCGAGCATGGCCTCGGGCTGCGACCACGTGGCGCATGTTCGCACTCAGCTGCCCTACGCGCTCGGTTGCGGGCTGCTGGCGATCGTCTGCGGGGCGATCCCGGCCGCCTACGGCCTCTCGCCGTGGCTCTGCCTGCTGATCAGCGTAGTCATCGCGCTCGCGCTCTTCCGCTGGCTCTCGCGTCCGGTCGACGACGCGCCCGCGGAGACGCTGGCGGAGCCATCGACCGACTGACCCCGCGGAGCGGCGCACGGCGCGGCGCGCGAGCGCGCGGCGCCGTGCCGACGCATCACCAGCCGCCGCCTCCGCCGCCGCCGTAGCCGCCGCCACCGCGGTAGCCACCACCGCCGCCGCCACCGCCCGTGGGCCGCGGACGTGCCTCGCTGATCTTGAGGTTGCGACCGCCCATGTTAGTCCCGTCGAGCGCCTCGATCGCCTCGTCTGCCTGGGCCCCGTCGGCCATCTCGACGAAGCCGAAGCCGCGCGGGCGCCCGGTTTCGCGGTCGCCGATCAGGCTCACCGAAGTCACCTCACCGTACGCCTCGAAGACCTCGCGTACCTCGTCGTCCGTGGCGCTAAAGGGAAGATTCCCGACGTAGATCCTCTTGCTCATCTCCACTCTCTCCTGACTGTGTCCTGAGTTCTGGTCCGCACGCCGTCCGGACAGGCTGCGCCCTCGCGCTCGAGAACCGACAATGCTCTGACTGGACAGCTTTGCACTCGATGATAACGCGACGCGGCGACAGCGGGCGTGGCCGGAGGTCGAGAGGAATCGGAGCGCGGGTGCGCCGGATCGCGGGTGTATATTGCCGCCCATGGCAGGAGCCGCCGCGTCAGACACGGACGACCAGCCGATTACACGCCTCCTTGCCGAGCTTGCCGAAG
This sequence comes from Acidobacteriota bacterium, assembly GCA_039194425.1. Classification (GTDB taxonomy): domain Bacteria; phylum Acidobacteriota; class Thermoanaerobaculia; order Multivoradales; family J023; genus JAUIJL01. Next base: position 89,878 of record JBCCVZ010000004.1, read on the forward strand.
GCGCGGATGGTGCCGAAGACCGCCTCGCCGAGGCCGTTGTCGAGCGCCTCGAGCAGATCGCCGATCGCGCCATGGCGCGCTCCAATCGTGGCTCGCTCGACGGTCTCACACTCGAGCCGCGGGTACTCGCGCATGACGCTTTGCTCAAGCTCCTCGAGGCGACCCACGCCTTCGAGAACCGGCGCCACCTCTTCGCCTATGCCGGGCGGATCATCGACCGCGCCATGCTCGACTACCTCCGCCGCCGGCGGGCCCAGCGACGCGGCGGCGATCTCGTCCGGGTGACGCTCTCCGGCCTCGGCAGCCGCGAGACGATCGATGTCGAACGCATGCCGCCGGCGCTGGCGGAGCTGGCCGAGCTGGCGCCGCGCCCGGCCGAGGTCGTCCGTCTGCGCGTCTACTGGGGGGCGACCACCGACCAGATCGCCGAGATCCTGGGGGTCTCGGCCTCGAGCGTCGAGCGCGACTGGCGCTTCGCGCGCCGCTGGCTGGCCAGTCGCCTGCGCCCCGCCGATCCGGCCGACGGCGCCCCGGACGGATCCGCAGCGCCGCGATGAGCACCGAGCGCCGAACCTTCGAGCGCCTCCAGGAGCTCTTCCACGAGCTCGTCGATCTGCCGCACGCCGAGCGCATGCGGCGGCTGGCGGCGATTCGCGCCGAGGATGCCGCGCTGCACCGGGCGCTCGAGGAGCTCGGCGTCCACGACGTCTCGCCGTCGCTCGACCGCCGCGAGCAGGCGCTCGACCAGCTCGCCGACGCGTTCGGTGCCGCCACGGCGGAATCGCCCGCCGTCGCGCCGAGCGACGCGTCGCCCGTCGGCCGCCAGATCGGCCCGTATCGGCTGCTCCGGCTCCTCGGCCAGGGCGGCATGGGCCGCGTCTACGAGGCCGAGCAGATCGAAACCGTCGACCGACGAGTCGCTCTCAAGGTTCTGCACGCGGGCCTCGACTCGCGCCACGTCCTCGGCCGCTTCGAGGCCGAGCGACGGTCCCTGGCGGCAATGGAACATCCTCACATCGCCCGCATGCTCGACGCCGGGTCGACAGAGGATGGAAGACCATGGTTCGCCATGGAGCTGGTCGACGGCCTGCCGATCGATCGCTGGGCCGACGCGCGGCAGCTCGACATCGAGCAGCGCATCGAGCTCCTGCTGCCGCTCTGCGACGCTGTCCAGCATGCGCATCGCAAGGGGGTCGTCCACCGCGATCTCAAGCCGTCGAATCTCCTCGTCCGGCAGGGCGACGACGGCGCCGCGACCCCCAAAGTGATCGACTTCGGCATCGCCAAGGTCCTCGGCGAGCCGCGCGCCGAACCCGTGCACGCCGGCGCGACCGCCGCCACTCGCTTCGGCGAGCTGCTCGGCACCCCCGAGTACATGAGCCCGGAGCAGGCGACTCTCGGAACTCTCGACGTCGACACCCGCTCGGATGTCTACTCGCTCGGCCTGGTGCTCTACAAGCTGCTCGTCGGCGAGCTTCCGCTGCCGTCCGCTACCTTGCGCGAGCTCCCGTTCGACGAGATCTGCCGGCGCATTCGCGAAGACGACGTGTCCCGGCCGAGCCCCCGGCTGCGCGGCTCCGTGCACGGCCGTTGGGCTCGGCGCGACCTCGATGCGATCGTGCTCAAAGCGCTGGCCAAGGACCGCGAGCGGCGCTATGACTCGGTGGCGGCGCTGGCCAACGATCTGCGCCGCTTCCTGCGCGACGAGCCGGTCGCGGCGGCACCGCCGCAGTGGTCGTACCAGGCTGGCAAGTTCTTGCGTCGCCACCGCGCCGCGACCGCCCTCGCGACGCTCGCCGTCCTGTCTCTCGTCGTCGGCCTGATCGCCGCGACCCTGGGTCGCGCCGAGGCGCGCCGCTCCGAGCAGCAGGCGCTCGAGGCGCGCGCCGACGCGCTGGCCGCGCTGCGCACCAGCGAAGAGGTGAGTGACTTCCTGGTCGACCTGTTCAAGGCGTCCGATCCGCGGCAGCGCGTGGCAGCGACACCGACCTTGGAGGATCTGCTGGCACGCGGCGTCGAGCGGGTCGACACCCTGGACGACGAGCCGCAGGTGCAGGCGCGTCTGCTCGAGACACTCGGCGAGGCCCGGTGGTCGCTCGGCGACTATGCCAGCGCCGAGCCGCTGCTCGAGCGTGCCGCAGAGCTACGGCGGCAGGCAGCCCCCGACCCGGCGCGCGAGGCCGCCACGCTCACCCACCTCAGCGGCCTCTATCGCGACCGCGGCGAGCTCGAGCGCGCCGAAGAGCTGCTCCGCCGCGCCGTGACGTTGCTCGACGGCGAGGGGCCGAGCATGGCTCTCGGCGGCGCGCTGAACGGGCTGGGTATTGTGCTTTCGCGCCAGCAGCGGCTCGGCGAGGCGTCGCACGCCCTCGAGCGCAGCCTGGAGGTCGCCGAGACGCTCGCCACAGGGCCCTCGATCAATTCCGCGGCCACTCTCGCCAACCTCGCGACCGTCTACGCGCGAGCGGACGACCACGAGGCGGCGCTGGCGGCGTCGCTCCGTGCGCTCCACCTGCTCGACCGCCTGTTGCCTCCCGACCATCCACACTTCGGCGGTCTGCTGTCCAACACGTCGACCATGGCGGGCCACCTCGGCCGGCACACGCTCGCGCTGCGCGCCGCGACCGAGTCGGTGGCCAACAGCCGCAGCGCGTTGCCACCGCGGCACCCGATGCTGGCCGATCACCTGCACAGCCTGGGCCGCGCCCAGCTCGCGCTGGCCCGGCGGGCCGAGGCCCGCGCGGCCTTCGGCGAGGGCCTCGAGATCCACGACGCCGTCGCCGACGCCGACCCGGTCCATGCCGGCAGACACCACGGCGCCCTCGCCGAGGTGGCGCTCGTCGACAGCGACCCTGCAGCTGCGCTCGAACACCTCGACGCGGCGTTCCGCGAGCTGCCCGAGGGCTCGGAGGACCGACTCCGCCGCGAGCGCCTGCCGTGGCTGCGCCTACGCGCGGTCGCGCTGCGCCGACTCGGCCGCGCGAACGAGGCCGCCGACGCGGCGCGCCGCGGTCATGCCCTGGCAGCCGAGCTCGACCAAGTCGACGAGGTGGCGCGCTTCCTGCTGCTCGAGGCGCTCGCCGCACACGACCGCGGCGACACCGAGGCCGCCGACCGGCTCGCCGAGCAGGCGCTGGAGACCGCCGCCTGCGAAAGCGACGTGCCCTGCGCCCTGGACGCCGCCGCTGCGCAGGTGCTGCGCGCTCACTGGCACGCCGCACGCGGCCAGACCGACGCGGCCGGCCGGTCGCTCGACGGGGCACTCGAGCACCCGGGCTGGACCGCCTGGATGCTCACCGCGCCGGAGCTCGCGGTACCCGTCGAGAGCCGACACGAGACGAAGCTCGCGCGACGCCTGGCCGACGACGCGGCCGACGACACTCCGCTTCGCGGTGTCCAGGAGCCACACGACGACGCCCCGCCGCCCGAGGCAGCCTCAGGGAGTTGAGCCCGACCAGGCGGAGAGGTTTCCCGACTCGAACCCGTCGGCGAAGAGACCCGCCTCGAGCACGTCGATCGCGAAGCTCGCGCCCTGCCACGGCAGGGCCTCGAGCGGAATACCGACCTCGTCCTGCGCCGTCACCTCGGTCGGCGAGCCGTCGAGGAAGACCTCGAAGGTGCCGACATCGCCCGCGTCGAAGCCCAACTCGCCGACCACGCGAACGAGCGCGGCCGAAGACTGACCGACCATGAGCGGCGCGGCGATCTGGGCTTCGCCGACCGCGGTGACCGTCAAGGTCAGCGGGCTCGCCTGGGCCGGGGCCTCGACCACGGCGAGCTCGCGCGGTGGGCCGCCATCGACTCGCAGCAAGAGCACGCGGTCGAAGAGCCGCGCCATCTGGGCCGCATCGAGCGGTACACCGTCTTTGCGCACGCCGAACTGTACGGCGCCGAGCTCGACGGCCTGATCGCCGACGCGTCCCAGGTGGTCGACGCGCAGCTCGAAGAGATTCACGGCTGTTCCCTCGTCGCCGCTCGGCGGCCCCGGCGCGGACTCGGGTGCGACCGTGAACTGACCGTGGAGCGTGCGCACTTCGAAGAGCTCCGGCGCATCGTCGAGACCGACACCGTCGAGATAGCCGTCGCGGTCGAGGTCTCCGAGCGCCATCAACGACGAGCTGGCCGGAAGGTCGACGAATTGCCCCGGCCATCCATCCGAATCGGTGCCGCCGAACGCGACCGCCCAGCCGGCGGAGCTGGCGCCGATCACATCGAGATCCCCGTCGAGATCCAGGTCGCGCGCAGCGAGAGTCCGCATGCCGTTCGGAAAGCTCTTGCGCGTCTGCGCCCAGGTGACGCCGCTGCCGTCGTTCTCCCAGTAGACCAGGCTGCTCAGACCGGCACCCGGCTCGTAGCCGCACAGGTCGAGGTCGCCGTCGCCGTCGAAGTCGGCGGCGAGCACCCGGGTCGCCGAGCTCGCGGCGATCACGGTCTGAATGTAGGCGATGTCGGCGATGTGCTCATAGGTGCGCACCTGGCCGTCCGAGGCGACGATGAGCTCTTTCTTGCCGTCCCCGTCCAGGTCTCCGGTGGTCATGTGCTCGTAGAGCGAGATCGTCGAGTCGACGGTTGCGCGAGGAAAGAGGCTGCTCGTGCCAGGATTCCTGAAATAGCCGATCTCCTCGGTGAATGTGTCGTAGGCGACGAAGTCGGGGCGGCCATCGCGATTCCAATCGACCTGCTCGAAGTCGTCGATGCTGTTCGAGCTGTTGATGGTGTTGCGCGAGAACTGCGAGCCGACGCCGAGATTGCCGAGCCATTCGAACCCCTGGTCGAGCCCGAGGACGACGTCCTGGTCGCCGTCGCCGTCGACGTCGGCGAGATCGAAGGCCCGCGAGTCGTTGAGCCCCGCGCTGGTCGCCTGCAGCAGCACCGGCGCCGCGCCCGGCGTGTCGCGCCAGCGCAGGCGTTGATCGTCGTCGTAGCCGATCAGATCGAGATCGCCGTCGCGGTCGAAGTCGATCAGGTCGTAGGCCAGCGGCAGCGCCGATGCGCCGTGCACCGGGTCCGCGGAGCTCGAGCTCGGTACGGCGAGGTTTGTTGAACCCAAGCGTTCGTAGCTCGTGGTGCTGCGAATGGTGAGAGTCTCGAGTCGGTCGATCACGTCGCTGCCGCCACCGGCGAGCGCGAAGTCGCTGTCGCCGTCGCCGTCGAGATCGCCGATCGCGACGCTGTGAAGAACGTTGTAGTCGCCGCCGAGGGGCTGCTCGATGAAGCCGTTGCCGACGTTCTGCCAGTAGCGTAGGTCACCGTCCCAGCGCGTGGTGACGAGGTCGAGATCGCCGTCCTGGTCGATGTCGCCGAGCTCGACGTCGGCCGTCCGGTCGACCGACTGCACCGTGGTGCGCTGCCACGGGTCGGTGAGCACGGCGGGTCGATTCCAGATCGCCAGAAGCGGATTGAGGTTGATCGCGCCAACGACGATCTCGCTCGCACCGTCGCCGTCGACGTCGCCGACCGCCACAGACCAGGCCGCGTCGACGTCGTCCTCCACCTCATGGGAGAGCCAGGAGGCCATGATGTCGAGGCGGTTCTCGATCCAGCCGACGCGGTTGAATCCGACCGCGACGACATCGAGGTCACCATCGAGATCGATGTCGTGAAGCGTCAGGTCGTTGACTGCAGCGAAGCCGGCGACAACGGACCGCGTCGTCCAGGTTTCGCCGTCGCCGTCGACGTTCTCGTGCCAGCGCACTGTACCGTCCCAGCCTCCCGACACGAGATCGAGGTCACCGTCCGCATCGACATCGCCGACCGCGACGGCTTTGGGGTTGACCACCGTGGTGCTGTCGACCGTCACCAAGAAGGTCGAGGTGCGGTTGAGGACGACGCCGATGCGATCGAAGTTGCCGCTGCCGTCGCCGCGCGAGTAGGCGAAGTCGACGCTGCCGTCGCCGTCGAGATCGCCGGTCGCCAGCGAGTTGAAGGGCCCCGTGCCGATCGAGAACGTCCGCTCGATCCAGCTCGGCGGCTGATTGCGCCAGAGGCGGACGCCGCTGGTGGTCGACGAGGCGGCCAAGACGTCGAGATCGCCGTCTCGATCCCAGTCGAGGAGGACGACGTCACGGGCGTCGGTGAAACTGGGGTCGACGGTCGCCGGCGCGGCGACCGGAATCTCGGCCGCCCCTGCCGGCGAGGCGACGGCGAGGCCACCGACAGCGAGACCTCCGACGACCAGACCACCGACGACCAGACCACCGACGGCGACCGAGCCGATCGCGAGGGCCGCGGCGTCAGCGACGGCGGAAGCGATGGCGACCGAGCAAGCGGCAAGGCCGTGCGGTCGCCGGGCCCAGAGCTCGGCGAGCTCTGAGCCTACGAGACGAGGCCGAGGGCGAGATTCGGCCAGAGGACGAGGGCGAAGCGTGTCGGTCGACGTTGGACGCATGTTCGGTCTCCGTGTGCGGGCCGCGAAAGGCCTTCCGAGGTGGGAGCGCAGGGCGGTCTTCACCCTCGAGACGCAATCGGGATCCCCGAACCCGTCATCGGCGACGAAACAATGCGCCTGCCGCGTCGTGAGGGCGTCAGGCGACCGTGAGCACCGCGACCCCGGCGATCGCGGTCGCGGTGCCGAGCGCCGAGCGCCAGGTGATCGGCGCCACACCCATCCAGGCCTCGAGGCAGAGGCTGAACACGGGCGAGACCGCGAGCAACACCGCCGCGACCGACGCTGGCGCCCAGGCGACGCCGGCCATCATCAGCAGGAACGCCAGGTAGGTGCCGAGCAGCGTCGGGCCGAGGAGGCGACCGAGCGCGGGCGCCGAGGTCAGCGTGACCGACGCGCGCCGCAAGCGGCCGGCCACCGCCAGCACCACCACGATGCCGAGCACTGCCGCCCCCAGGCGAACGAAGCTGGCGAGCAACACCGGCAAATCGTCCATGCCGCGCTTGGCGAGCACGACTCCGGAGCCCTGGCCGAACGCGGCGAGGACTCCGAGGGCGATTCCAACGAGGTCCCAGCGAGCGAGATCGACGCTGCCGTCAACGGCTCCGTCACCGCCACTGTCCACTCGCGGCGTCCAGACGACCACGGCGACCCCCGCGAGCACGAGCAGTCCACCACCGAGCATGCGCGGGCTCAGGGTCTCGCCGAGCGCCCAGTGGGCGAGCACGGCAGCGAACACCGGCCCGAGCGTCTGCAGCAGGAGCGTGCGATGCACCCCGAGCCGACCGACGGCGGCGAAGAGCGCGGTGTCACCGATCGTCAGGCCGGCGACGCCCGAGGCCGCCACCAGACCGATCGAGAGCGCGGGCGCCTGCGCCAGCACGCCGAGCTGCCCGGCAGCGGCGGCAGTCGCTCCGAGCAGCACCGCCGCCAGCACGTTCTTCGCCAGGTTTACCGCCCAGGACCCGTAGCGCTCGATCGGCGCCCGGAACCAGGCGACGGCCAGAGCCCAGCACAGCGCCGCGGCGAGGCATGCGAGCTCACCGATCATCGATCGGCTCCGCCGCGCGCGAGGCGCGCCAAGAGCACGAACCCGGCCTCGTCGGCGCGTTCGGCGAGCGCCTGCACCGTCGCGGGCTCCTCGCGCAGCCGTGCCGCGTCGATCCGTGCACGGAGCGCTGCCTCGTGCTCGCCACGCGCCGCCGCCTCGGCGGCCAGGCGCTCGAGGGTCTCGACGTCGCCCCGCAGCCGCGCACGGACGATGCGCGCCCGGCTCGTCGCGAGCGCACGGGCGTGGTCACCCTCGAGCAGCGCGTCGAGCTCTTCGAGGGTCGCTCGCTCCGCGTCCTCGGCGCCGACGTCGTGCTCCGCGCGGGCGCGCAGCGCCAACAGCTCGGCGCGGGGGCGAGGCTCCTCGGTGGCGGCCAGAGCCTGCTCGACGAGCTCGATGGCCCGCCGCGCGTCGCCGGCATCGAGCTCCACCGCGGCCCGCGTCGCCTGCACCGTCGCCAGCTCGGTGGCGGCACCGCTCTCAGTCGCCACGCGGCCCGCCTCGTCGAGCGTGGCGCGCGCTGCGGCGAGCTGGTCGAGGCCGTACTGCGCCTGCGCCACCAGCTGGAGGCCTCCGGCGATCAAACGCGGCGACTCGATGTCGCGCGCCGCCGACGCCGCACGCTCGGCCGCTTCGAGGGCCGCGGCCGGAGGCGCCAGGCGCAGCTGAGCGATGGTCGTGAAGTGCAGGGCGAACGCTTCGCCGCGTCGATCACCGATCTCGGCCGCCAGCTCGGCCGAGCGCGCCAGGTGCTCGAGCGCCGCGTCACCGCGACCTCGGTCGAGGGCGATGCGACCGAGGTAGCCGTGCACCCGCGACACGCCGCCCCGATCGCCGATGCCCCGTTTCAGCTCGAGCGCCTGCTCGAAGCGCTGTTGCGCCGCGTCGAGCGCGCCAGCGGCCCGCTCGACGATGCCGAGGTTGACCAGCAGGGCCGAAGCGCTCTTGGTGTCGCCGAGAGCGCGTGCCTCCTCCAGCACCTCCTCGTAAAGCGCATGCGCGCGCTCACGGTCGCCGCGGGTGTCGAGCACCATCGCGGCGTTACCACGCGCGCGCATCGCGCCTCGGCGGTCGCCCAGCTCGGATGTGATCTCGGCCGCCGACTCGAAGGCCGCGGCAGCCTGCTCGAGCTCGTCGCGCCGCCACCACAGGACACCGAGCTCGTTGAGCGTCTGCGCCACACCGCGCCGCGAGCCCGTTTCGTCGTAGATCGCCTGCGCGGCGCGCACCGCGGCGACCGCATCGTCCCAGCGCTCGTGCACGCGCAGCGCCTCCGAGCGTTCGAGGAGGCCCCTCGCCTCCAGGCTGCGCGTCCCGAGGCGGCGCGCCGCCGTGATCGCGGCGTCGGCAGCGCGGCTCTGCTCGTCGTGCTGCGACAGGGCGCCAAAGGCCGCGGCCGCGACCAGGTCGATGCGCGGATCCTCGCCCGTCGGAAGCGCGCGCAGCGCCGCCACCGTCTCCAGCGCCGCCTGGCCACGCCCGCCGTCGACCTGCACCTCGGCGAGCGCCAGACCGGCATCGAGGTCGTCGGGCCGCAGGCGGAACAGGGTGGCGAAGATCGCCTCCGCCTCACTCCAGTCGGCCTCGGCGCGTCGCAGCCGCGCCTCGGCCGCCAGCACCTGCTCGCGCCCGGGCCCGGCATTCTCGAACGCGCGCCGGGCGGCGGCGAGCGCGTCGTCGTCGCGGCCGAGCGCGCCCCAGGCCTCGGCGAGAGCGCCGTGAGCGACCGAGAGGTCGGGCTCGAGCTCGAGCACCTGCAGCAGCGCGTCGCGTGCCGCCGGCGCATCACCACGCCGCAGTGCATCGAGGCCGCGAGCGTAGAGCGCCGCAGCGCGCGGGCTGCTCGGCGTCTCCGCCGCCAGCGCGCGGCGCGCGTCATCGCCCAGCGGAGCCGCGCCGAGCACTCGCCGCAGCCTTTCGCCAGCATCGCGCACGATGTCGAAGAGCTCGTCAGTCCGTCCCTCGGCGGTGACGAAGGCGATCTCGATCTCGGAAGCGCCGGGCGCATCGGACGCCGGCGCGGACTGCTCGGCGTCGGCCGAAGGAGCCTGAGATCGCTCCTCTCGGGTGCCAGGTACCTCGGTCTTCGGCACCTCGGCCTTCAGATCGAGCCGCAGCAGCGCCTCCTGCCCCGCCCCGACCGCCGTCGACGAGCCCCAGACCAACGCGTCCGCCCCGAGATAGCGACGGACGCGTCGGCGTTGCTCGGCGTCGAGCTCGACTCCGTCGAGACCGAGCTCGCGACGCATCAACGCCACCTGGTCTTGCGGCAGCACGCGCAGGGCAGCGCCCGCCGCCACCTCGGCGCTCAGCATCTCCGGCAGTGCAACCTCGAGCCAGTCGTCGTCCGTGCGTGGCGAAAGGCGGCGCACCGCCACCACCGCGACCGACGGACGTGCCACCGCGGACCGCGGCACCGTGGCCTCCTGGGAACCGGCCGTCTCGAGACTCGGACCCTCGAGCCCACCGCGGCCGCTGCCCTGTTGCGCCGTCCACCACGCCGCCGCCGCGAGCCCGAGGCCGGCGAGTCCAACGAGCCACGTCCATCGACCCCGCGCGGTGCGACTCCGCGACGCGTCGGCGCCGTCGATCCACGCTTCGGGCACCCGTTCACTGTCGGAGAAAGCCGCGTCGACCGCCGCCTCGAGCGCGGCGCCGTCGGCGAAGCGATCTTCCGGCGCTCGGGCCAGGCAGCGCCGCACCAGGCGGTCGACGGCCGGCGGCACCGCCGCCGACTCGCCGAGGGACGGCACCTCGTCGTGCAGCCGCCGGTAGACCATGGTCAGGGCATCGCTGCCGCTCGGTCCTTCGAAGAGCCGCCGTCCGCAGAGCATCCGGAAGAGCAGGAGGCCAAAGGCGTAGACGTCGGTCGCCGGTGTCACCGCGCCGCCTTCGAGCTGCTCGGGCGCCATCGTCTTCAGCGAGCCGACCAGGTCGCCGCCGCCCGTCAGGTTGCGCTCGGCCGACTCGACCGAGCGCGCCAGACCGAAGTCGGTGAGCACCGCGCGCGTCGTGCCGCCCCCCTCGTCCACCAGCATCACGTTCGACGCCTTCAGGTCGCGATGGACCACGCCGCGACGATGCGCCGCGGCCAGCGCCGACGCGATCTGCCGTGCCAGCGGCTCGACCTCCTCGAGCGCCAGCGGCCCGTCCTGCACGAGGCGCGCGCTGAGGGTCTCACCGACCAGAAGCTGCATGCTCAGCAACAGCTCGCGCCCGCCGGGCGTTCCGTGGTGGAAGACATCGTAGATGCGGCACACCGACGGATGCGTCACCTGCCGGGCGAGCTGCACCTCGCGCCGGAAGCGCGCCGCGATCATCGGGTCTCCCGCCAGGTCGTGCCGCACCACCTTGACCGCGACCCGCTCGCGCAGCTCGAGATCCTCCGCTTCGTAGACCTCGCCCATGCCGCCGGCTCCCAGCCGACGCACGACGCGGAAGCGTCCGGCCAGGATCTCTTCCGCGGCGAATCCGTACCGAATCGAAACCTTCGGCGCCTCGGTCCCGGAGCCCTCGGACCGCAGAACCCGAGTCGGCTCGCCGTCCGGCGGATCCCCCCCCGAGCGCGCGCCGGTCGTCATGGCGACGGATCGGGTCCCGAGCGGTCCGCGGCGGCGCGGGCGGACGCGGCGTCGGCGATCATCCGCCGATGAGGGATGCCGGCCTCCTCGAACGCGGGACCGACGGCGCGAAAACCAAAGCCGGCGTAAAAGTCGCAGAGGTGGGCCTGTGCGTGGAGCACCATGCGCTCGCATCCGGCGGCCAGGGCCTGGGCGACGCTCTCGGCCACCAGGTGCCGGCCGAGGCCCAGGCCGCGAAACTGCTCGAGCACCGCGAAACGCTCGAGCTTGGCCCAGTCCAACCCGTCAGACTCGACCAGCCGCCAGCGCGCCGTGGCGGCCGGAACACCGTCGACGCGGAGGAGAAGGTGCCGCGCCGCGCGGTCGAGCCCATCGAACTCTTCGTCTTCGGGGCAGTTCTGGCCGCGGCAGAAGACCTCGCGCCGAATCTCGACGCAGTGGGCCCACTCCGAGTCGGTGGGCGGGGGATCGACGAACGCGACGGGGGTGTACATCAAATGCATTGGTCCCTCGATTGTGACTGGCCGGCCCGCGCGTGGCAACGTCGGCGCTGTCGACCTGGTAGCTTTGATCGTTGCCATTCACTGTGTGAGACCGTCACTGATGCTGATCCCGATCCGCTCAGCACGCGCCACGGCCCGACGATCCTCGAGCCCGGCGCCGCTTCTGCTCGTCTTTGCCGTCCTCGCCGCCGCGTGGTCGAGCCTCGCCGTGCCGGCGTCGGGCACGACACTCCGCGTCTGGGTCGACGCGCCCGACGGCACCCCGATCGCCGGCCTGAGCGCCGACGACTTCGTGGTGGAGGTCGGCGGCGACGAGCACGCCCCCCGTCTGCTCGCCACCGGTCGAGCCTCGGCGTCGACCCTCCTGCTCGTGGTCGATCCAACGTTCATGCTCCCCGGTGATCTCTACGGAGTGCGCCACGGCGTCGAGCGTTTCCTCGCCACGCTCGAGCCCGACGACCGCTTGCTGCTCGCCGTTCCGGGCCCGCGCCTCGAGATTCCAGTGCGCTTCGGCGCCTCGCACGATGCCGTGCTCGACGCGCTCGGGCAGCTCGACGAAGGCGTGACCGGGCTTCGCTTCGAACGCGAGCGAGTCTCGATCGAGCGCGAGCTGCGGCGCAACACGGTGCGCACCGAGCAAAGCCGCCAGGCCGAACTGCGGGCGGCGCGCGTCAACCGGGAGATGACGACCTTGCTCGACGGCTTCCGTGCCGAGGCCGAGCTCGCCGTCGAGCGCCTGTGCCGGCAGCTCGCCGCGTTGATCCAGGGTGTCGGCGGCCTGCCGGGAGACACCGTGATGGTGTATATCGGAGGTCGCCTGCCGACCGAGGTCGCGGTCGACCTGGCCGAACTTCGACGCCTCGCGACCGGCGGCCGCGTCGCCGCGCCGCCCGGCGGATCGAACCGGGTCGAAGAGCAGCGCGGCGTGTTCGCCGACCTTGGGGTCGCGGGCCGTGCGCTCGGTGACGAGGCGCTGTTCGAGCCACTGGCGCAGCGTGCGGCAGCGGCGGGAGTCACAGTCCACACGCTACCCGCCGCCGCCCTGCGCACCGACGAAAGCGACCGACTCGCCGCCGGAGCGTCGAAGGAAGCGCGACGTCTCGCCAGCGACGCACGCCGCGGCGATCCCGCGAGCCGAGGCCTGCGCCTGCTGGCCGAGGAGACCGGCGGGCGAACTCTCGGCGGACGGCGCGCCGGCGACGATCCGCTGGCGCGCGTGGCCAGCGATCTGCGGGCCACCTACCACCTCGGCCTCGGGGAGCTCGCTCGGAGCGAGGCGACGCGTGTCCGGGTCGAGCTCCGGCGCGGCGCGGCGCCGCGGCGTGCACGCGTGCGCCATCGCCTCGTGGTGTCCGGCGACACTCCGGATCACCACGCGATGCGGCGCACATTGTCGACTCTGCTGCTCGGCGAGCTCGGACCGGCGCCGGCGCGGGCCGACACGCCGCTCTTTGAGGGCATCGACGTGATTCCGCACACGCCGTCGGTCGGCGCGCTGAAGACCACGATCCGAGTGCCGCTCGGAGGCCTCGCCTTGCGTCCGGAAGGCCGGGTGCACACCGGCCAGCTGACCCTATTCGCCACCGCCGGCTCGTTGTCCGCCGGCGCCGGACGGGTCGAACGCGCGAGTGTGCCTGTGCGGATTCCCAACCACGAGTTGCTCACTTCTCTCGGCCGACGCGCCGAGCTCCATCTCGACGTCGTCCTGCCGCCCGGAGGCGATCGGGTCGCGATCAGCGTACGCGACGACTTCGGCGGACGCTTCGGCTCGGTCGTCGCCCGCGTCGAACCGGAGCCGCTCGAAGTCGTCGCGCCGATCCCACTCGACGAGCCTGTCCCGCCGCAGGGAGGGGTGCCTTGACGCACCACACGGCGGCGACCCGGCCCGCGATGACACTGCTCGCGACGACACTGCTCGCGACGACACTGCTCGCGACCGCTGCTCTCGCGGCGACACCGATCGAGACCGCCCCGGTCGCACCCGCCCGACCGCACGGTGCGTCGACGATCGAGCTGACCATGCGCGAGGCAGCGCTGCTGGTCGGCGGCGAGGACGGTGGCTCGGTGCCGATGGCCCTCCTCGTGCTCAGCGGCGCCGCTCTCGAGCCCGGCGACGCGCCTGCTTCCGGCTCCTCCGCTGCGGCAGCCTCGACTCTCGTGGCGCAGGTCGAGGTCGACGGCCGCCGGCTGCGCGAACTGGTGAGCGCCGCAGCCGACGGAAGGTACGGCGAACCACCCCGTCTCGACCTCTTCGTCTATGCCCTGCGCGACGATCTCGAGGTCGTCGACGCGGTCACCCTGTCGACACCGCTCGACACCTTCGCCGACGCGGCAGCCCCGCCCGGCCTGCGCCTCCTGGTACCGCTGGCGGTATCGTCCCAACCCGTCAACGTCCGTGCCCTGCTGCGCGTCGAGGAGTCGTTCGGCCTGCGCAGCGATCGCTTCGAGCCGCGCGCCTCACCGGCGCCGCTGCTCGTCGGCCCGTCGTGGCCGGTGGTCTACCCCGAGGACCGTCGGCCGTCTCTGGCACCACCGTGGAGCCTCGACGGAGACTTGCCGACGAGCCGCGCGGTGGCCGTCGCCGGCAGCTCGTTCATCGTCGACACCGACTCGGGCACGGGCGACTCCTTCCTGCGGCTCGAAGCGCTGGGCACCGCGCCCCACAGGCTCGAACCGCGCCGCGATGCCGAGGGGCGGACTCACGTCGACCTCCCGTTCGAGCTCGAGCCAGGTCTCTGGCGCCTGCGCCTCGTCGATCGCGAGGGCAATACCGAGGAAGCCGCCGCCGGCCCGGCGCTCGAGCTCGCCGTGGTCGAGCCCGAGACGACGGTCACCGACTGGCGCGACGCGATCCGCAGCGACGCCGAGCCCCGGGCGATCATCCCGTCGGCACCACCGGTGGCCGACTCGCTCCGTCGGCGCGAGCAGCGCGAGCTGATGGTGGCGCTCTATCGCGCACAGCGCGAAGCGTTCGCAACCCTGGTCTCCGACGGCTTCGCTCCCGCCACCGCCGCCTGGCTGAAGCACGAACGCCAGGCCTACGAACAGCACGGCGGCGACGCGCTCGAGCCGATCGCCGCGGCGCAGACCGCCGCGTTCCGCGAGCTGGCGGTCCATGCCGGACGCGACGGCCGGCCCGACGCGATGCTGCCGGCCCTGCTGCTGGTCGCCGCCACCGGCCGCGCGCATCTCGCGGCGCGCCAGCACCTGCTCGCCCGCCTGGCGCTCGAGCGAGCCGCCACGCTCAGCGAGCTGTGGGTCGCCGAAGGCGGCGCCGAGCGCGCCGAAGCCGGCCGGCTTCTCGGTGTTCTGGCGCTGCGGCCGCTGCGTCACGGCGCGGCCGGAATCGCCGCCGACCTGTTGCGGCGCGCGCTGTTGCTGGCGCCGGACGACCCGGCGCTACGCCTCGTGCTCGGCGCTCTCGAGGCGCGCGACCAGCGATTCGACACCGCGCTCGAGCACTTCGACGACCTCCTCGCGTCGCACCCCGACCATCCTGAGGCGCAGCTGCGGCGTGGCCTGGTGGCGCGTCGCCTCGGGGACACCGAGCTGGCCCGCGAGGCACTCGAGGCCGCCTCGGCCGCGGTCGCCAGCGCGATCTCCGAGAGCGAGCGTGGCCGCGCCGACTGGGTCGGCGCCCTGGCGGCGCAAGAGCTGGTGCGCCTCGAGCTCGAGGCCGGACGACCGCGGGATGCGGCGACTCGCGCGCGCGCGGCCCTGACGCGCCACCCCGAGGACCCGAGCCTGCGCGTCGCCCTCGCCTGGGCGCTCGAGGCGGCGGGTGACGTCGCTGCCGCGCGCTCCGTCCTCGCAGGTCTCCGGCCCGCGCCGGGCCTCACCGCACGCGGCCAGATCGTCGAGCTGCCGGTCCAGCCGCTGGCCGCCGAGCGGCGGCGTCTGCTCGCCGCCGCGAGCGCCCGGCGTGCGGTGCTCGGTGAATGCCTCGACCAGCTGCCCCAAAGCTCGGAGCCACCGACCTGGACGCTCGAAGGCAGACCGTCCGACATCACGGGGAGCCCGCGGTGACTCGATGGCCTACCCTCTGTGCGCTCCTCGCCCTTCTCCTGGCCACAAGCGGCGCAGCGCGCGGCGCCGACGAGCTGGCGGTCTCGTTCGTTTCCCCGCCCGTTGGTGTTCCGCTCTTTGGCGCCGTCGAAATCGAAGTCGAAGTGCGCGGCGCGCCGATCGATGCGATCGCCTCGGTCGAGTTCTTCGTCGACGGCCTCTTCGTCGACCGCGTCGACCGACCGCCCTTTCGGATCGACCACGACCTCGGCGACGGCAACACCAGCCACCGCCTCGAGGCGCTCGCCACGGCCCACGACGGCGGACGCGGCGAGGCCCTGCTGGTGAGCCCGGCGATCCGCGTCGACGAAGCCGTCGACGCCGCCCTGCAGCAGCTCTACGTCACCGCCGAGCGCGACGGGCGTCGAGTCGACGACCTGAGGCGCGACGAGCTGATCGTGCTCGACGACGGCGTACCGCAGCGTCTCGTCACCTTCGAGCGCGGCGAGGTTCCGATGACCGCGATCGTCCTGGTCGATGCGAGCGAGAGCATGCGCGGCCCTCGCCTGCGTGCCGCGACCGATGGTGCCCGCGCTTTCGTCGACGCGATGGCCGAGCTCGACGAGGCCAAACTGGTGCTCTTCGCCGACCGCATGCTCCACGCGTCGCCGTTCACCGGCTTCGGCGAGGTACTCACCACCGGCCTCGGCGCGGCCCGAGCCGGCGGTGCGACGGCGCTCAACGATCATCTCTACACCGCGCTGCACGAGCTGGAAGAGCGGCAGGGCCGGCGCGTTCTGATTCTGCTCAGCGACGGCGTCGACGTTTCGTCGATCTTGTCGATGGAGCAGGTGCGGAGGGCGGCGAGCCGCAGCCGCGCCCTGATCTACTGGCTGAGACTGGGGGGTGCGCCCGATGCCAGCCAGCGTTTCTACTCGATGTGGCGCGGGGCCGAAGAGCATGCCGAGGAGCTCGAGCTGCTGGAGCGCACGGTGCTCGCGACCGGCGGTCGGATCGTCGACCTTGGCGATACCGATCGTGCCGGCGACGCCTTCGCCGCCGTGCTCGCCGAGCTACGGGATCAATACGTGCTCGGCTTCTACCCCAGCCACGACCGCGGCGACGGGTCCTGGCACGAAGTCGAGGTCCGCAGCCTGCGCCGTGGCGTCACGCTGCGCACGCGCGCCGGCTATCGCGACGACTGACCGCGTTCGACCGGCCTCTCGACCGACGAGGCGACTCGTGGGCAAAAAAAACGCCCTCTGATCGGCCCAAGATCAGAGGGGTTCGGAGAGGAGGACCTGCTCACGTGGGATGCTCAAGGTGGGAGCGGTTGCTCCGAAAAGAGCATCCGTCGAGGCAGTGTTTGTATATTGACATACATCGATCCGAAGATGCAACCCCTTGTCTCGATTTTTCTTCACGGCGGCTTCTTCGGCCCGTTCTTCACGCCGGCGCTCGAACGTGCCAAGCTCGGACGGCGACAGGACGAGAAACGAGCACAGATCGGGAGACGACCATGACCGCCGACCCTCTCCATTCCGCGGCGCCGCGCCCCTCACTCCGAGCGCGGAGTCTCCAGGTGACTCTGACGATCGCCCCGGTGGCGATGGCCCTGGTGCTGATCGCTCTGGGTCCGACGGCTGGGACGGCACGTGCCCAAGACGAGCACGCAGGGCACGACAAGCACTCCGAGCACGGCCAGCACGCCGAGCACGGCCAGCACACGGACGGCCTGCGCCACGACTTCAGCGATGTCGCCCGTTGGTCGGCCCGCTTCGACGATCCGTCACGCGACGACTGGCAGAAACCCGACGAGGTCGCCAAGATGCTCGGCGCCGTCCCCGGCGCGATCGTCGCCGATCTTGGCGCCGGCACCGGCTATTTCCTCGGACCGCTGAGCCGCGCGGTTGGCGCCGGCGGTCGGGTCCTCGCGCTCGAGCCGGAGGAGACGCTGGTGGAGCACATGCGCGAGCGCGCGGCGCAGGCTGGATGGGCCCAGGTCGAGGTCCGCCAGATCGGCTACGACGACCCGGGCCTCGAGCCCGAATCGGTCGACGGCATCCTGATCGTCAACACCTGGCATCATCTCGGCGACCGCCCCCGCTACGCCGCCGCGCTGCTGCGCGCGCTCCGCCCCGAGGGACGGGTGCTGGTCGTCGACTACACGCGCGAGAGTCCGCAGGGGCCGCCTCCCGCGCATCGGCTGCCGCCGGAGCAGGTGATCGAGGAGCTGGTCGCCGGCGGGTTCGACGCCAGCCAGCTCGACGAGAGCCTGCCGCTGCAGTACGTCGTGGTCGCCGAGCGTCCGGCCGCCGCTCGATGAGCCTCGGCGCGGGCCAGCCCACGCCCGACGTCGAGGAGCCGTTCTGGCGCCGCAAGACCCTCGACCAGATGAGCGACGAGGAGTGGGAGTCGCTGTGCGACGGCTGCGGCAACTGCTGTCGCGTCAAGCTCGAGATTGAAGCCCCCCGTGGCCGCGCCGACATCGTCGACACCGACGTCACGTGTGCCTACCTCGACCTCGAGTCGTGCCGCTGTCTCGACTACGCCAACCGCCAGCGCAACGTCCCGACCTGCCTTCGTCTCACGCCCCACCTGGCGCGGACCCTGCCCTGGCTGCCCGAGACCTGCGCCTACCGTCTCGTCGCCCGAGGCCGAGATCTGCACTGGTGGCACCCACTCGTGTCGGGAGATTCCGAGACGGTGCACCAGGCGGGAATCTCGGTGCGCGGGCGCTGCATCTCGGAACGAGAGGTCGATAACCTGGAAGCGATCGTCGCCGACTGGCTCGACTGGAGCGACGCGACCGATTGATTCCACCGAACGAGCTCGAAGCCTTATGCGTCACAGAAAGTTTATTTGTCGAGGCAGATTCCGCTCGAGCAATGAAAAATGACGAAGCGATAAAAAGGTTGAGTTTGAGCGACCCCGCGAGCACAGGACCCTGCCCGCGGAGGCTCGCCCTCTGCCCAGGTGTCGAAGATACCGGACGTTTAGCAGCCTGAACAGGGCCTGTGAGGAAGGTTTTCGCTGCACGCGGTATCTGCTGGTCCCGTCGCCTGGCCTCGCCGTTTCCGGTCTACCTTTCCGGTCTACCTATAGTAATTCTGTCGCGAGTCTGGAATACTGACGATTCCGAGAGCGCCCGGCTACCCGACGGGGTGATTCATTAGGAGCTTCACGGCTCTTTTTTCGGGACCAGGCGACACCTCGGAGCCGGATCGACCGTGTCGGTCCGGTCGTCACATCCGCTGCCCTGATCGGGCAGTCCATTGGGGATCGCGGGGAATGCTCCCTCTCAGCATGCACCCCGCGCCAAAAGGAGTGGTTCCAATGCTTCGTAAGACTTCGTGTGCCTTGCTGATCGCCGTGCTCGCCTTCGTCGCACCTGTCGCCTTCGCCGCGGACGAGAAAGTCGACGAGCCCTCGATCGTCGAGCAAGTCATCGACTTCGTCCTGTCGCTGGTTGACGACGACGACCCGGACGACGAGTTCGGCTCCACCATCGAGCCGAACTGAAGCCCGCAGCGCTCACCCATCGCGGTGACAGCGCAAGAGCCGCGGCGACTCGCTTCGGCGAGAACGCCGCGACTCATCGAGACCCGCCGGAACGGGTCGCGGATCGGGCCTTGTGAAGCGCCTGCGCGAACGAGGCGCGGAACGAATCGACGAAGCGGAGGGTGAGCTCGCCCTCGAGCGCCGTGCGCACGAAGCCCGCGAGCGCGTCGTCGAGCACCGGCTCACCGCGCCGCTGCGACAGGAAGGCCGCCATACCGCGTGCATCCTCCACCGCCTCGGCGACGCGGCCTTGCTTCAGCTTCAGCCGGGTCAGGTCTAGGACGACCAGAATCGCGTTGCTGTCGCCGATGGCCGCGAACTCATCGCGCGCCGTCTCAAGCCGCGTCTCGACTTCGTGGCCGTAGCGTTCGTCGGCCATCGCGATCTCGGCGATCTTCCACTGGGCCTGCGCCCAGCGCACGCCGCCCGACTCCGCCAGCCCTTCGGCGGCGGCCTGGGCGTGCTCGAGCGCTCGGTCGAGCTTCTTCTGCTGAATGGCGAGCTCGGCCGACATGGAATGGGCACTAACCTGGGCCAGCCGCATCGCGTCGGGGCGGGCGAGACCGAGAGCCGACAGGTGGTCGAGATCGCGCAGCGCGACCTCCAGACAGCGCTCGGTGGAGTCAAGGTCTCCGCACCGCTCGAACAGGATCGCGCGATCGATCTGCAGAGAGACGAGATCGAGACTGAGCCCGAAGTCGGCAAAGCACAAAACCGCCTGATCGAAGAGCTCGAGCGCACGCTGCGGCTGGTTGCGATGCAGCAAGATCCGCGCGCCGAGACGCCAGAGCTCACCGCAGAGCCTGCGCATGCCGTGGCGCCGCGCCAGCATCACCAGCGGGCGCACGACGGCCGCAGCACCGGCGTGATCCTGGACCATGCGACGCGCGGAGGCGTACTCGATGGCGGCGCGGACGATCAGGACGAGGCGCACCTCGGGCGATGCGTCGAGCGCCGGAACCAGGTCGGAGGCGATCGTCGCGGCGATCTTGGCGACCGCGAGCGGCTCGCGGGCACGGCGCGCGGAGAGATCGGCCAGACACGCTTGTGTGAAGCCGACCGTCCGGTATTTTCGCGTGGCACGCAAACGACGGCGACTCTCGGCCAAAGAGCACTCCGCGAGCTGACGCGCCAGGTCTCGATCGGCCGTGGTCGGCTCGCCGGGGAGCATCGTGTCGTCCGCCATCGCGGCAGGCGACGCGAGCGCACTGGCGGCGTCGTGCGCGGCGGCGAGAAGATCGTCGGCCGCGCGGTCGCCGCGTGCCGCTTCGGCCGCTTCGCGCAAGAAGTCCGCCGGGTCGACTTTCGCGGCGAGCGCATGACCGAAAAAGCTCGCCGGATCGGCGTCGAGCAGCTCGAGAGACTTCAGGAGAACCTCGAGCGGCATGGAAATGTCGCCTCGGCAGACTTTGCTCAGGTATCCCTCACTGCGCGACAGGCCGGCTTCGATCTCTCGAATATGGCCGCGATGCCGGTGCAGCTCTCGCTTCAGAGCCTGCCGGATCTGCGCATATGCATCATGTGACGTCATCGCTTCAGTTTAGCATACTTGCTCGACGTTTAGGGGGTGGTCTGAGGATTCTCGTGCGGCGACGAACGCTCGGAGCAATCTCGCCGGTGTCTTCAGAGTTTGCCAGGGCTCTGTGACGACTTGCATTACGAACGTCACGGCGTGAAGGTTTTCTCTGCAAGAGAACCGATCCCACTCGACCGTGCTCGAAGTGACTTCGACGGGGCGCGCGCGGCCGAGTCCGGCGCGCGGGGGCACGGCCGATCGGACGTCAGGTCGAGGCGCCGTCGATCGACGCGGGCGCCAGGTCCCGCGCCCTGCGGCCGCGCCACAACCCGGGCCGCAGCCCGTGCACCAGCCGCTCGAGCTCCAGCCGCAGGAGCAGCCCGAGGCCGACGCGCAGCGGCCCCAGGGCGCCGGTCGGGCCGCCGCGAAACGCCGGCGAGTAGCGCCGCGCGCCGCGGTTGGCGCGCCCGTAGAGGCCCGCCCGCCGGCGAAAACGAGCCAAATCCAGAAGGCGCCGATTGAGCGCCCGCGCCACGCGATAGGCCACGGTCGCCTGCGGCAGGGCGATGCCGAAGGGTGGATTGGCCATCGCTTCGCGGTCGGAATAGACCGGCGTCACGACACCGAGATAGTAGAGCGCGGTATCGATCAAGAAGGCGCAGTGCGTGAGATCGGCATCACCGAAGAGCTCGTACTTGCCGTGGTAGATCGCGTCGCGCCAGCGCCGGATGGAGCGGCGGAACGATCGATCGTGCTCCCCGAGCGCGGCCTCGAGCGCCGCCGCATCGAGGCTGCCGTCGAGATCGCCCGCGACGAGCCGAACCGTGGCGCTGATCGTCATCGCGGCATGGTCGAGGCCGGGGCTGTAGAACGGGTCGATGAACGACGCGGCGTCGCCGAGCAGTGCCCAGCCGCGGTCGGCGTAGCGCCGCGTCGTATACGGCAGGCGGGAGAGCGCCATGAAGTCGTCGACACCCGCCTCCTCGAGAGTTTCGATCGTCGCCTCGGCGACCAGCTCGCGCAGCCCGGGAGCCGTGCGTACGAAGCGCTCGTAGCGCGCGCGCAGCGAGCCTTCGCCGGGCGGCTCGAAGAGGTCCTTGTCGTAGACCAGACCGATGCTGGTGCCACCGCGCGCCAGCGGAATCACCCAACACCACCAGCCGTAGCCGCAAAAGTGGTTGGTCGCCAGGCGCCGAGAGGCGGCGACGCGCGGCAGCGGTGCACGGCGGCCCGAACCGTCCTCGACTTCAATCCGGTCGAGGTCGGCGGCGCCGCTCCAACGCGCCCATAGCGCACCGGTGGTCTGTGCGCCCTCGATCGGCTCTTGGAGCTTCAGCCGGCGCGCGAGGAACGCCTGCCGACCAGAAGCGTCGAGCACCCAGCGCGCCTCGACCGTCTGGTCTTCCAGCACGACGCGGCTGCGCGGCCAGGCGAGGTCCACCGACACCACCTTCGTCGGCCGCCGCACCTCGACGCCCTCGGCGTGTGCCCGCGCCAGCAGGTGCTCGTCGAGCACCGAGCGATCGAGCTGAAAACTCGGCAGGTCGGGCAGGCTCGCCGGACCGATCTCGGTCATGGCACCGAGCGAGTCGTCGGCGTCGGCGTGGAGCCAGTAGCGCAGGCCGTGCTTGGGCAAATGCTCGCGGGAGAGGTGCTCGGCGAGACCGAGCTCGCGCTGCAGAAACGCGCCCGAAACCTCGACCGTCGCCTCGCCGACCTTGCGCTCGAAGCGCTCGCCGCGCTCGACCACCAGAATCGTCGCCTCCGGCAGCCGTCGCTTGAGCAGCAGCGCGGCCGCGGCGCCGGAGAACGCGCCGCCGATCACGACAGCGTCGTAGCGCCCAGCGACCGGGGCAGGATCGAGCGCGTTGATGTCGGGCGCGGCAGATTCGGGAGGCGAGGCGCGGGACGGCATGAGCGGCTCCGAAGGGCGGACGATGACAGGAGGAGCAGTCTACTCGGGCGTCTAGGGGGCGACAAGCGAGGGCGTCCGGGCCGCTCCGGCCACGGCGCCGCGGTAGATCTCCTCCAGAGCGGCAGCCACCCGCTGCGCTGAATGCGCCTCGAGCGCGGCGCGCCCGGCCGTCACCAGCGGCGCACGGCGCTCGGGACGATGCGCCTCGATCAGCGCCGCGGCGAAGTCTTCCGGCCGGTCGGCGATCAGGACCGCCGGGTCGTCGCTGGGTGGCGCCACCAGGCCGGCCGCGGCGGTCGAAGTGGCGACCACGGGCACGCCGCGCGCCCAGGCCTCGAGGATCTTCATGCGGATCCCGGAGCCGATGAAGAGCGGTACCGCGAGCAGGCTGTCGCGGGCGAGCGCGGTCGAGGCATCGGCCGGCGCTGGATGCCGCTCGACTCCGGAGAGCCGCGCTCCGAGCGCGCCGAATCCGAAGAGGTGGAGCCGCGCGGCGGGCGCGCGGCGGCGCACCAACGGCCACACCCGCTCGACGAAAAAGCGCGCCCCGTCGAGATTCGGCGGCCAGCCGGCGCTGCCGAAGACGACCACGGCCGGGTCGCCGGCGAGCGGCGGACCGGGCTCGAGCTGTGCGTCGAACGGTGCCGGCACCGTGTCGATCGCGGCATCGGCCGCGCCGACCGCCGACACAAGCCGACGCAGACGGGCGGCGTCGTCGGCCGTCAAGGTCACCGTCGCGTCGACCCGGTCGACCGCCTCGCCTTCGGCCCGTGCCAGGCGCGACGCCTCGAGGCGCAACAACAGATCGAGCGGCGGCCGGCGACGCGCCGCGAGACCGCGCCACAGGTCGCTCTCGACGTTCTGGGCGCGCAACACGCGCGGCACCCCGAGAGCCCGCGCCGGCTCCGTCGCCGCCAGCGCCTGGAGCTGCTCGGCGTGCACCACGTCGGGACGCCTCGAGGCCAGCGCGGTCGCTACTCCGGCGGTCACCGCGGCGCGCTCGTGACGCACCAGCGACAGCGGCCGGCGCTGCAGCTGCGCACGCGCGACGTCGACGAGACGCGCACGGGGCGGCGCCGGCACCAGCAGCGGCTCACAAACGGCCGACAGCTGCTCCTCCGCCTCGTCGTCGGCACGGTCGAGCACGTCGCGCGGTGCCACCAGGCGCAGACGATGGCCCCGTTCGGCGAGCGCGCGCAGCGTGGCGAGGGCGACCAGGCGACCGCCGTCGATCGGCGGCCACGGCGGCTTGGTCGCCACCCAGAGAATCTCCATGGTGAGCGGTCGGCGGCGTCAGCCGACCGGCTCCACGGCATGCTCCGGGTCGAGCGCAGTCACCGCGGCGGATTCGGCGAGGGGCTCGAGCGATGCCGCCCGGCGTTCGACGGGCCGGAAATCCGGCACCAGCCGGCGCAGCAGCTCGACCACCGCGGCATCGTCCTCGCCGTCGGCACGACGCGCCAACTCTTCGACGTGATCGAAAAGATCGTCGGGAGGAGGAGGCGCCCGCACGATGCGAATCTTCTCGTCGATCTGCTCCGCCACCGATTCGTCGGCCGCCATCAGCTCCTCGAAGAGTTTCTCGCCCGGCCGCAGGCCGGTGTACTCGAGTCGGACGTCGACGTCGGGCACCAGGCCGGCCATCGTGATCATCTGGCGCGCCAGGTCGACGATGCGCAGCGGCTCTCCCATCTCGAGCACACACAAGCGCCCGTGATCTCCGTACGCGGCGCGCAGCACCAGGCCGACAGCCTCCGAGATGGTCATGAAGTAGCGCTGGATCTCCGGGTGGGTGATCGTCACCGGCCCACCGGCGGCGATCTGCTCGCGGAAGAGCGGCACCACCGAGCCCGCCGAATCGAGGACGTTGCCAAAGCGCACGACGATGAAGCGGACACCGTGCTCACCCGCCTCCCGGTCCAGGGCGCGCATCAGCATCTCGCCGATCTTCTTGGTCGCCCCCATGACGCTGGTCGGCGCCACGGCCTTGTCGGTCGAGGTGTAGACGAAGCGTTCGGCGCCGTAGTTCGACGCGACGCGCGCCAGGTGCAGCGTACCGATGACGTTGGTCTTCACCGCCTCACAGGGCGCCGCCTCCATCAGCGGCACATGCTTGCGCGCCGCGGCGTGGAAGATGTCGCGCGGCCGGTAGCGAACCATGAGCCGCGCCAGGCGACGCGGCTCGCGCAGGTCGGCGACCTCGGCGACGATGTCGCGGTCCGGATACTCGCGATCGAAGCGCCGCTTCAGCACGTAGAGGCCGTTTTCGTCGATGTCGAGCATCACCAGGCGGCGTGCCCCGAGCTCGAGCAGCTGACGGCACACCTCGCGGCCGATCGAGCCGGCGGCGCCGGCGACCAGCAGCTGGCGCTCGGGGTCGACCGACGGCGCGGCTCCCCGATGGTCGAAGGTCAACACCTCGCGCACCAAGAGATCGGCCTCGGAAACGTCGCGCAGCGCGGCGGCAATGTCGCGATCTTGCAGCTGGCCGTAGCCGGTCGGCAGCATCTTGAAGCGCATCGGCCGATGGAACGGAAGGCTCAGAAGCGCGCGCAGTCGCCTCGACGGCAGGCGGGCGATGGCCAGCACGACGAGCTCGACATGGTGCCGCGCGGCCAGGCGCGGCAGCTCGTCGAGCGCACCGAGGACCGGCTTGCCGCCGACGATGTGTCCCCACTTGTGACGATCGTCGTCGACGAAGCCGACGACATGCAGCGTGTCGCGGCGCTGCGGATCGTGGCCGCCACGCTGCAGATCGCGCAACAGCATCTCGCCGCTGGCCCCGGCGCCGACGATCAGTGTGCGCACGACGCCACGGCGGCGACGGGGCCACAGATCGGCACGATAGGTGAACGCGAGGCGTGGGCCGAAGCGGATCGCCGCCATCGCGGCGCACGACAGGAGCAGCTCGAGCACGAAGACGCCGCGCGGCGGCAGCGCCACATGATCGCGCAGCACGAAGTAGCCGAGCGCGACGAAGGCCGCCGAGCCGCTGAGGCCGGCGACGCCGATGCGCGCTCCGTCGCGCAGGTTGGAGAACTTGAACGACCAGTAGTGCAGACGCAGCCGCGCGTTGACCGCGATGCGGGCGACCACCAGGGTGGCGGCGAGCAGCGGCAGATCACCGTAATACGGCGAGGGGTCGTCGAACCGCAGGTGGTAGGCCGCGACCAGGCTGAGCACGGCGATCACCGCGTCGCCGCACAGAACGAGCAGCGGGCGCAGCGGCGGCGGCCGGAAGCGCCACCGGCGATGCGGGCTCGTCGACGATAGCACGCTTCCTGCCTCGTCGCGCATCAGGGCCTCCCGGAACCGACGAGCGGGTGCAGGAGGACGAATGGCTGCATAGAGGCTTGCATCAGAAGAAGAGCACGAGACGATCCGGGACCGCTCAGCAGTTTACCACCGGCGGCCGAGCCCAGGGCGCCGTCGAAGTCGCAGACGTCGTCTGGCCTGGAGACCGTCTGCTCTGGAGACCGTCTGCCGTGTAGACCCGTCAGGCGCGCACGATGTTGTCGCCACCGTCGCGGTACATGCCGCGGGTGTCGACCACCAGGCGAGCACTGCGGGCGAGCGCGGCATAGTCGACCGACGAATGGTCGGTGACGATCACCACCGCGTCCTGCGCCACCACGACCGACTCGTCGAGCGGCACCGACCGAAGCGGCGGCAGATCGGGCCAGGTGCGCATCGCCGGCGCCTCGGGAATGTGCGGATCGTGGTACGACACGTCGGCGCCGTGCTCCAGGAGCAGGTCGAGAATCTCGAACGCCGGGCTCTCGCGCGGATCCGCGATGTCACGCTTGTAGGCCAGGCCGACGACCAGGATCTTGCTGCCGCGCAGCGGCTTGCCGGCGTCGTTGAGCGCAGTCTGCAGCTTGCCGAGGACCCAGCGCGGCATCTCGACGTTGACTTCACCGGCAAGCTCGATGAAGCGGGCGCGGCGCCCGTACTCGGTCGCCTTCCAGGTGAGGTAGAACGGGTCGACGGGAATGCAGTGCCCGCCCCAGCCCGGCCCCGGCGTGAAGCGCATGAAGCCGAACGGCTTGGTGGCGGCGGCGTCGAGCACTTCCCAGACGTCGATCCCCATCGCGTCGTAGACCGTCTTGAGCTCGTTGACCAGCGCGATGTTCACCGCCCGGAAGATGTTCTCGGTGAGCTTCGACGCCTCCGCCACCCGCGGCGACGAGACGCGCACCACCTGATCGATGACGCCGGCATAGAGCTGCTCGGCGAGGTCGCCCGATACCGGGTCGAGACCGCCGACCACCTTCGGAATCTGGGTCGTGCCGAAGCTCGGATTGCCCGGGTCTTCGCGCTCCGGCGAGAAGGCGAGGAAGATCTCGCGGCCGAAGGTGAGTCCACGCGGCGCCGCCTCGGCCTCGAGCAGAGGGCGCAGCAGCTCGTCGGTCGTGCCGGGATATGTCGTCGACTCGAGAATCACCAGGTGCCCCGACCGCAGGCGCGGAGCGATCTGACGCGCCGTCGCTTCGACATAGCTCAGGTTCGGTTCGCGGTGCGCGCCGAGCGGCGTCGGCACGCAGATCAGGATCGCGTCGGCCTCACCGAGTCGATCGAAGTCGCAGGTCGCCTCGAAGCCCCCGGCCTCGACCTGGCGCGCCACGCGCTCGGCACCGAGGTGGTCGATGTAGCTGCGGCCGGCGGTCAACGCCTCGACTTTGCGCGCGTCGATGTCGAAGCCGAGCACCGGAAAACCGGCCTCGGCGAACGCCAGGCCGAGCGGCAAGCCGACGTAGCCCAGGCCGATGATGCCGACGCGCGCGCTGCGCGCCGTGAGCGCACGGCCGAGGCGTTCCGCGGCCGCCGGCGGCGGATCGGCCGAAGGGGTGGTCATCTCATCTCTCCTGATCGGACGAAACAGCGGACGGATCGTCGGAGCCGGACGTGCCCGACACCGTCCAGGCGTCGAGCGTTCCCGACTCGAACGAGTCGACGAAAATCATCGGGCTGGCGACGGTCGTCTCGCCGCGGGCTCGTCGCCGGCGCTGCAGATCCGAGAAGTAGCGCCCGAAGCCGCCGTCGAGGGCCACCGCCCGCTGCGCCGCGCCCATCGCCTTCTCGACCTCGCCCTGGCCGCGGTACACCTGCACCAGGTTGGCCCAGATCTCGGCCCGGTCTTCGATCTCCACGGCCGAAAGGTACGCCCGCTCCGCGGCTTCGGGCCGACCGAGCAGCACGTACTGGCCACCGAGTGCGATCGGCACCGTCACCTCGTAGGGATCGAGCTCGGCGGCGCGGCGCAGGCGCAGCAAGTTGGTCTCGAGCACCTGCCGCGACAGGCGATCGCCACGCGTCGCGGTCGCCGCGGTCAAACCCTCGGCGACGGCGACCAGCCGGCTGGCGCCGAGGCGGTCGCGCAGCGCGCCGAAGCGCACGACCAGCAGCATCAAGGTGGCCACCACGACGAGCACCGCCGCCACCTTGCCCGGCAGCGTGAAGCGATCGCGGCGCGCGAGGTCTCCACGCGTCCCAGTGCCGGGCGCCCGGTCGCCGGGCCGCGCGCGGCTCACGCCGGCTCCTCCACCGCGTCGTCATTTCGCGGCGGCGCCGCCAAGGTATCGGCGGTCAACAGCAGCCAGGGGAACGCCAGCAGCGCGAGGTGGAAGGGAAAGTCGAAGCAGGCCATGATCACGATCGCGAGCCAGGCGGCGCGCGACACGCGCAGCCGCCATCCGGGGTCGTCGAACACGGCGCCGAACGAGCCCACCGGGGCGGACGCTGCGTCCGAGTCCGCGGCGCCGGGCTCGGCGACCGGCTCACCGGTCGAAGCTTCGGCGCCGGCGCGGCGCCCGATCAAAGCCCGCCCCACCAGCCAGACAATCCAGACGAACGCCGCCAGGCCGGGGAGGCCGAGCTCGGCGGCGACCTCGAGCGGCTCGCTGTGGGCATTGACGAAGAACGGATTCTGCTGACCACGGAAGAAGGTGACGCCCTGCGCACGCAGCGCCAGGCGCGCGGCACCGAACTCGGCGCGAAAGGAGCCGTGGCCGACGCCGGTGAGCGGATTCTCGCCGGCCATGTGGAGCGCCGCACGCCAGCCGTCGGGTCGGCCGGTGAGCAGACGATCGAAGTCGCCCGTGCGCAGGCTCGTCGTCTTCTCCACCACCCGTTCGCGCAGCGGCTCCACCGCCATCACGCCGCCCCCGACCACGACCACCAGGCCCAGGGCAGCCGCAGCGCTGCGCGCCCAGCCGAAGCGCGCGAGTCCGCGCGGCAGCCAGAGAACGGCGCTGCCGGCGACCACCGCGACGAGGGCGGTGAGCGTCTGGGTGGCGAACAAACAGTAGACCAAGAGCACCAGCGCGAGGATCAACAGCCAGCGCCGAGCTCCGTGCACCCGCGGAATCAGCGCCTGCGCGAACAGGATCGGCAGCGCCAGGTAAGCTGCGAGATCGAAGGCGCCGCCGGCGAACGACGTGACCGCGAGACGCTCGGTGACCGGATCGGCGAAGGCGAACGGCAGGTAGAGGCGGTGGAACTGCGCAATGCCGACGAGCGCGAGCAGCGTCGCGGGCACCAGCGTCGCGACCAGCAGCAGCCAGCGCTCACGCACCGTCGTCGCCAGGCTCCACGCCACCAGCGCGGCGGCGCCGATCCACAGTGACGGCAGGCGCGACGCCACCAGGCCGGCATGCTCGGTCCACAGCAGACCGGCTGTCGCGACGAGGAGCAGCGGCAGGGCGGCCTGCAGCGCCGGTGCGCGCAGCAGACGCCGCACCTCGACTCGCCGTCGCCGCCCGAGGCGCAGCCCCAGGCATAGGATCGACACCAGCGCCAGCAGCTCGCCGACTGCCTGCTTCGGCAGGCGGAAACTGTCGGACAGGCCGGGCAGAACCACCAGGGGCGTCAGCAGCACGAGCAACCACAGGCCGAGAAGGGTCAAGTCGACCCGCGAGCTCCGCGCGCGCTCACTTCCCCGCCGGCCGCCGCGGCGCTGCTTGGCTTTCTTCCCCATCGAGCGCGCGGCGTCAGGCCGAGGCCGGCTCGGCGGAAGCGCCGGTGAAGTACGTCTCGATCAGCTCGCGCGCTCGCAGCAAGTCGTCGTTCGGCTCGACGATGCGCTCGAAGAGGGTGCGGAAGGTGTGGCGCAGGGTTTCCAGCTCGCGCGCCCGCAGCAGGCTCACCAACTCCTCGATCACGCGGGACGAGGTCGAGCCGTAAGCCTCGTTGCGCGCCTCCCGCTCGAGCAGCACGAGCGCGAAGAAGAGCTGGTCGGGCAGATCGTTGCCCGCCGCCGGCGCGGGCGTTGGCGGTGCCGGCGGCGGCAACGCGTCAGTCGCCGACGGGTCACTGATCGGTGGCTCCAGCTGCGGCGGAATCTCGGCATCCTTGCGCTCGAAGTAGAACGGCAACGAGCGCAGCTGCTGTGCGAAGCGCGAGAAGAGCAGAAAGAGCTCCTTCTCGGAGCCGAAGTTGCCGATCATCTTCGCGTTCTTGCCGATCTCGAGGCCCTCGGTCTCCTGCAGCACGATGCGCGCCTGGGCCTTCTCCTCGAGCTGGATGGAGCGCGCCTTGACCCGCCACGAGGTCAGGCTGCCCTGGACGTAGCACGTCTCGGCGCAGCGCACCGACACGGCTTCGACCTCGGCTCCCGATTCGATGCGGATCGATCCCTGGACCGACTCGATCTCGCCGTAGTGGCCGGAGTTCTGGATCACCAGGTTGCCCGGCGTCCGCACACTGAGCTGGCCGTGCACGTCGATCTGAATCTCCGTGCCGGCCGGGATGATCATCGTCGGCGCGCCGTCCGCTTTGCTCATGGGGCTGGATCATACCCGATCGGCGGGCACCGCCGGCAGACCCCGCCGCGCTCAGCGCGAGCGCTCGGCGACCGTCGCCTCGAGGCCGAGATGAGCCACGATCCGGCGCACGTACTCGCGCGTTTCGCGGTAGGGCGGCACGCCGCCGTAGCGATCCACCGTCCCCTCCCCGGCGTTGTACGCGGCGAGCACCCGCGGCAGGTCGTCCGCGAAACGGTCGGCGAGCCAGCGCAGGTAGCGCGCACCGGCGTCGAGGGCCGACGCCGGCTCGAACGCCTGGTCCGGCTCGAGGCCGAAACGACGCGCCGTCGCCGGCATCAGCTGCATCAGCCCGCGCGCGCCTTTCGGCGACACCGCGTCGGCGCGGAAGGCCGATTCGGCGCGCGCCACCGCCTCCACCAGGCGCGGATTGAGGCCGTGGCGACGCGCCGCCGCATGCATCAACTCGCCGTAGGGCACGGCGGGCACCGGCGGCTCGTCGACCGCGGCGTCCCAGCGGAGCGAGAATCGCGGCACCGGCGGCGGCTCGTCGCGCCGATCCGCGACCTCGTCGTCGAGCACTCGCTCGACGCGTCCGAGCGGCACCACGAGCAGCCCACCCGACGGCAGCACCAGGCGCACCGACTCGCCGTCGACGCGCACTGTCTCGGCATGCAAGAAGTCGCCCGTCGTCAGCACGACCAGCTCGGCCTGCACCGGCGTTGCACCGAGCATCGCGACCAGCAGCGCCGAGGCCAGCAGGGCCCTAGCCAGCAGCACCCTGACCTGCACCACCGGAACCCGCCGCATAGAGGCTCGCCCGGCTCGCGGCATGCCCTGCTCAGGCGCGCGGATGGAAGCGATCGTAGAGCTCATGGAGACGATGTTGGTGAATGTGCGTGTAGATCTGCGTGGTCGAGATGTCGGCGTGGCCGAGCAGAGTTTGGACGATGCGGAGGTCGGCGCCGTGCTCCAGCAGGTGGCTGGCGAAGCTGTGACGAAGAACATGCGGCGACAGCTCGCGAATTCCGACCGCGTGGCCGTAGCCTTTCAGGATCTTCCAGAAACCCTGTCGCGTCAAGGGACCGCCCCGGTGATTGACGAACACGACCTGGTGGCGTCCGCGCACGCGCTCGGGGCGGACGCGCCGCAGGTACTCGCCGAGCCACTCTTCAGCGCGCTCTCCGACGGGCACGATGCGCTCCTTCGATCCCTTGCCAAACGCGACCAGGAAGCCCTGCTCGAGGCGCAGCTGCGCCAGCGTGCAGCCGACCAGCTCGCTGACCCGCAGGCCGGTGGCGTAGAGCAGCTCGATCATCGCCTTGTCGCGCAGGCCGAGATCTTCGGTGAGATCGGGCGCCGCCAGTAACGCGTCGACCTGCTCTTCGCTCAACACCTTGGGCAGCGGACGCGTCGGTTTCGGTGCGACCAGATGCTTGGCCGGGTCGTCGGCGCGCAGCCGCGCCTCGACCAGGTGGCCGTAGAAGCCGCGGATCGACGCCAGCGCACGCGCCACCGAGCGCGCCGCCAAGCCACCCTGGCGCAGGCCACGCAGGTGCTGCTGCAGCGCCGGCGCATCGGCGCGCAGCGGATCGATCCCGGCGTCGTCGAGGTCTTCGCCCAGGCGCTGCACGTCGCGACGGTAGGCGGCGACCGTGTGACGCGACAGGCCGCGCTCGACGGTGAGCGCATCGAGCCACAGGTCGAGCTCGCGCCGCCAGGGTGCATCCGGCGCCCCGGGCGCCCGCGGCGACCGGATGCGCGCCATCGGCTCAGGCGACCGGCTGCGCGCCGTGGCGACGACAGATCGCTCGGACTTCGCTCTCGCTCAGCACCGTCTTCGACTGCTTCGCGTTCTGGAAGATGGTCTGCACGAGCGACTCTTCGGGCTGGATGTCGTGGTC
The DNA here is from genome assembly GCA_039194425.1 of Acidobacteriota bacterium. Taxonomy (GTDB): domain Bacteria; phylum Acidobacteriota; class Thermoanaerobaculia; order Multivoradales; family J023; genus JAUIJL01. Next base: position 122,059 of record JBCCVZ010000004.1, read on the forward strand.
CTCGAGCCAGGCGATGACGTTCGACACGCCGCACATCGGACCGATCTCGATGATCTGGCGACAGCCGACCATCGACGCCGGCACGGCGGAGTAGACGCGGTCGGCGAGCCAGTCGTCGCCCTTCTGCCGCGCCTTGATGATCGCCGCCGCGTGCACCCCGGTGCCAGTGCGGAAGGCGTCGCGGCCGAGCACCGGATAGTTGTCCGGAAACGGGACGCCGGTCGCCTCGTGCACCGCGGTGCAGTACTCGGCCAGCCGGCCGAGGTCGCGCGCGCTCCAGCCCAGGAGCTGCAGGTTGACCAGCAGCAGATCCATCGGCGTGTTACCGACGCGCTCGCCGACCCCGAGGCACGTACCATGAAGTCGATCGGCGCCGGCGACCGCCGCGGCCAGCGCGTTGGCGACGGACAGGCCGCGGTCGCGGTGACCGTGCCAGTCGACCTTCACGTCCTCGCCCGTGGCCTGCGCCACCGACTGGACGAAACGCACCACCGCCGCCGCGCCGCGCGGCGTCGCATGGCCGACCGTGTCGGCGACGCAGACACGCCGCGCGCCGGCCTCGATCGCCGCCGTGTAGAGGCGGCGCAGGTCTTCGGGCTTGGCGCGCGTCGTATCCTCGGTGACGTACATCACCGGCAGGCCGTTCTCGGTCGCGTACGACACGGCGTCGTGGGTGAGCTGGACCAGTCGATCCACCGTCCAGGCCTCGGCGTACTGGCGGATCGGGCTCGAGCCGATGAAGGCGGCGACCTCGATCGCGATGCCGGCCCGCTGCGACAGCTCGACAATCGGCTCGATGTCCGAGACCACGGTGCGCGCCGCGGCGTTGGGCACGATCGAGAGCTTCTGATCGACGATCTCGCGCGCGATGCGCAGCACGTCGTCGAACACATGGCGGCCGGCGGCCGGCAGGCCGATGTCGGCACCGTCGATGCCGAGATCGTCCATCATGTGCAGCAGCTCGAGCTTGGTCTCGATCGACGGCGTGCGCACCGACGGCGACTGCAGGCCGTCGCGCAGGGTCTCGTCGTCGAGCTCGATGCGACGCTTCGCCGGATCGATCTGCGGGCTGCCGTTCCAGTCGTGGATCAGGTCCGGCTCTGACGGGGTCTCGGAAGCACGGGTCGAGGAAGCATGGGTCGAGGAAGCATGCGTGGTGGATTCCGACATGACGGCTCCGTGGCGGCGACGCCGCCGATCCGATGCGATCGAACGATGAGAAGAAGAAGGAGACGAGAGGCGCACCGACCGGCCCGCCCCAGATCAGTGTAGCCGACCCGCTCAGTCTAGCCGACGGGCGCCGCGCGCACCGCGGCAGCGAGATGGTCACCGACTTCGGACGTGCTCGCCGTACCGCCGACGTCGGGAGTCGACGGTCCGTCCGCGAGCGACGACGCGACCGCCGCCTCGACCGCCGCCGCCGCCTCGGTGTGCCCGAGGTGCTCGAGCATCAGGGCCGTCGAGAGCACCGCGCCGACCGGATTCGCCTTGCCGGTGCCGGCATACTTCGGCGCCGAGCCGTGCACCGGCTCGAACATCGAGACCTGACCGGGCGACACGTTGGCCGAGCCGGCGACGCCGAGTCCGCCCTGCAGCGCGGCGCCGAGATCGGTGATGATGTCGCCGAACATGTTGTTGGTGACGATCACCTCGAAGCGCTCGGGCGCGCGCACCATCTGCATGGTCAAAGCGTCGACGTAGAGGTGCTCGGTCTCGATCTCCGGGTAGTCCTCGGCGACCTCGGCGAAGGCACGCTGCCAAAGGTCGTGGCCATAGCGCATCACGTTCGACTTGTCGCTCATGCACACCTTGCCGCGGCCGGAGGTGCGCGCGTAGTCGAAGGCGGCCCGCAGAATGCGCTCGACGCCTTTGCGCGTGTGCAGCTCTTCCTGCACCGCCACCTCGTCGGCCGTGCCGCGCTTGAAGTTGCCGCCGACGCCAACGTAGGCCCCTTCGGTGTTCTCGCGGAAAACGACGAAGTCGACGTCGGCCGGCGTCTTGCCCTTCAGCGGGCAGAGCCGCTCGTGGTAGAGCTTCACCGGGCGGAAGTTGACGAAAAGGTCGAGCCCGAAGCGGATGCCGAGCAGGATGTCGGCAGCATGCTTCATGTCCGGCACCCGCGGGTCGCCGAACGCACCGATGAAGATCGCCGACACCTCGTCGCGAAAGCGATCGAGCGCCCCCTCGGGCAGCGTCTCGCCGGTCTCGAGGTAATGGTCGGCACTCCACGGCAGGTGCTCGAGCGCGAGCGCCAGCCCGAAGCGATCCATCGCCGCCTCGAGCACCTTCACTGCCTCGGCGGTGACGTCCCGACCGACACCGTCACCGGCCAGCACCACGATGTTCTGCGCCGCCGATCCCTCCGCGGCGCCGTTGGATCCAGTCGTTGCAGTCATGCCGAAAGCGTACCACTGGCTGCGAGCCAGTCGATCACCTCACGGCAGATGCCAGGCGTCAGTCGACCATCGCGTGGGTGTCGGACGAGGGCGGAATGCCGAGGAGCGTGGCGGAGTCGGGGTAGGCGGTGGCGAGGAGACGGCGGGCGGCGCGGTCGACCGTCGTGTGGAGCAGCTCGCGGTCGGCGTAGCGCCGCGGATCGACCAGGTCGCGCCACAGCTCGAGGCGCTGCTCGCGGCCCGGGCGCAGAGTCGAAACCAGCAGGTCGCGCCAGCGCTCGGAGGTGTCGTCACCGCGGAACTCGCCGCGCCCGCGACCGAAATGGGCGACGGCGAGGTAGCGCAGCAGGGTCTGCTCGAAGAGGCGATCGAGGAACGGCGCCGTCCAGCCGACCTCGGGCAGGCGGTCGCCGCGCACCAGCTGGACGCCGCGCGCCAGGCCGGCGCCGCCGAGCGCGCCGAGGATGGCGCCGGCGAGCATGCCGCCGCCGAAGGTGAGGCCGCCCGACAGCAGGTCGGCGGCGAGCCCGCCGACCGCACCCGAGACGATGCCGCCGAGCAGCGCGCCGCGCTCCGGGTCGAGGCGGTCCTCCCCCTCGACGGCGAAGGCATCGAGCTGACGATCGATGGCGGCGGCGGCCTCGCCTTCGAGCTGATGGACGGCGAGCAGCGTCGTCATTAGCTCCTGCGTCGAGCGGCCGAGGCGCCGCACCAACTCCTCCATCGCGCGCTGCTTCTCCTCGGTCGACGGCCGCTTCGAAGGCAGCGTCTCGCGGTCGCGCCCGCTGCGCACCAGGTAGTCGGCCATGGCGTCGACGGCACGCTCGAAGACCTCGAGGTTGCGCGCGTCCCAGGCCGCGCGCAGCGCCGCCATCGCCGGCCGGCGCGCCTCCGGTAGGAGCGCCTCGACCTCTTCGAGCAGCCGGCTCTCCTGCACCCAGGCGCGCGAGAAGGCGTCGAGCGGCAGCACGCCATGAACGACGCCGAAGCGCTCACAGTGCCGGCGCCAGCGCTCCCTCGCTTCGCGCAGCAGCTCGGGCCGCTCGCCGAGCTCTCCGGTCTGGTTGAGCAGGAGCAGTACCGGCACGCCGAGCCAGTCGAGCAGCTCGAGCTCGAGGTCGACGTAGCCGGCATCTTCGGGTTCCTCCGCCGCGTTGACCAGGTAGAGCACCACGTCGGCCTCTTGGCGCACGTTGAGCGTCGCGCGCTGGCTCGACCAGAACGGCCGATCGACGAGGCGGTCCCAGGTTTGCTGCAGGAACCAGAGCACCGGCGACTCTTCGGTGCGCAGGCGGCGCAAGAGGCGCGCCGAATCACCGAACCCAGGGGTGTCCCAGAGCACGAGCTCGGCCTGTCGTGGTGACCTTTCGGCGTCGCTCGACGCAGGATCGTCCGGAGCCGGGTCGTCCCGCGTCGTGTCGTCCTGCGCGCGCTCGTCCAACACGACCTCGTGCAACACGGCGGGCTCGTAGCCAGCGGTCACCAAGACGAAGCGCTCGGCCTCCTCGGTGACGTGCGCCTGGTCGAGCACCTCGCCGACATCGCGGCGCAGCAGCGTGCGAGCCAGCGTGGTCTTGCCGACGTTGGTGTGCGACACCAGGCTGAGCGTGATGCGCTCGGCGGCGGCGCCCGGGAATGCGTCCTCGGTCCCAGGAGGTCTCGTCATGGGCTCGGCGCCCACACCAGGCCGCCCGCGCCGCGCGGCCAGACGGCGGCGGCGAGGCGGTCGAGCGCGGCGTCGTCGACACCATGCTCGAGATCGAGGAAGACCGGCGCCAGCTCGACGTCTGCGACGACGCGGCTCCAGGCGCGGCGGCGCGCGGCGAGGCGCTCGTCGGCGTCGGCGCCGAGGCGCCCCTCGAGGCGACGGCGGTACGGCGCCTCATCGATCACCACGAGCAGGCCCTGGCCGTCGGGCAGGTCGCGACGCAGCGCCGCCAGCAGCTCACCATGGACCTCGGCCTCGGGCGTCTGCGCCAGGCCGAAGAGCACCACGCGCAGATCCCCGGGCGATGGCTCCGGCGCCGGGTCGCCGTAGGACGCCGGCTCGGCGACGCGCAGCCTCGCTCGCGGTCCGAGCAGATCGAGCAGCGCGGTCTTCAGGTGGCGCACCGCGCGATCGACCGGCCGATAGCTGTAGGGCAGAACGCGCGCCGCATGCTCGGCGCTGGCGGCGCCGGTGAGCAGGCGGCGCAGCGCGCCTTCGGTCACCGGCACCGGCAGACGCCGGCATCGGCGCGCGGCGCGCAGCTGCTCGACCACGGTCAGCAGGCCGCGCGGCAGGCCGACGAAGAGCGCGGCAGTGAGCGCCCAGAGATGGATCCACGGGGCCGCTGGTCCGTCGGCCGGGCTTTGGATCGCCGCCGCCGACGGCACCTCGACGCCCGCCAGTACCGCCGCCGGCCCGAGCACGACGCCGAGCAGACGATCGACCGCGGCGCCACCGAGGAAGGTGCTCTCCCAGGTCGCCCGGTACTCGAAGAGCAGGCCGCGGGCATACATTCCGACAACCACCCCGAGCACCGTGACGAGCGCACCGAGATGCAACAAGCGCCGCAGGCGCGCTGCGTGGAGCGGCATCGCCACGGTGCCCCAACGACGCAGGAAGAGGGTGAGGACTTCGCGCCGTCGCGCCGCCATCTCGTGGTCCTGAGTGTGGTTCGGAGAGCCGCTCGGAGGATCGCTCGAAGTGCCAGCCGAGTCGACGGTCGGATCGTTCCGGACGGCGCGCCGCAGCACCCAGCGACGCAGCCGCGTGTCGAGCACGCCGAGCAGGCGCGGTCGGCGCGCCGGGTCGAGCCCACCCCAGGCCGGCGGCAGCAGGCCGCGAACCAGGCCGAGCGCGACGACGACGAGATTCCACGCCACCAGCGCCAGCAGGGGCACCGCGAGCACGTTGATCGCGCGTTGCGGGCCGAGCGCGTTGGTCGCCAGGCCGCCGACCAGAGCCACGACCAAGATCAGGGGCGCCCAGCCGGCGAGCGGATCGACGCGACCGAGCACACCGCCGGCGCGTCCGAGCACCTCCACGGTCGGAGCCTCGAGCCGGCGCGCGCGCGCCGGCAGCCACGCCTCGGGGCGCTCTACGGCCCGCTCGAGCGCGGCCGCGTCGGCGCCGCCGAAGGCCTCGTCGAGCGCCTCACGGGTCGCCCGACGACGCGCGTCGAGCGGCAGCAGCAGGCCGCCGCGGTCGACCTCTTCGAGCGCGGCAGTGGCGACGAGCGACCGCGCCGTGTCGGCCGAGAGCCGCAGAATCCGCTCGGCGCCCGCGCTCATCGGCCGTCAATCGCGGTCGTCGCCGCCCGCGCCGGCGCCCGGCCCATCGAGCGGCCGCGACACGACACAGGCGTTGATGCCGCCGACGCCCATCGACAGCTTGCCGACCACGCCGCGCGGCGGCTCACAGCCAGAGTCGAACACGAAGCGATCGTGCACTTCGGCGATCTGCTCGTTGAGCTCGCCCTCGTCGAGCGGCGTCGGGTACAACGCGCCTCGCTCGTAGCCGAGGTACTGCGCCGTGAGCTCCCAGCCACCTCCGGCCGACATCCCGTGCCCGAAGGTGCCCTTGCGCGCGCTCACCAAGACCGACTCGGGCAGCTGCTCGCGCACCATCTCGACCTCGTTGAAATCGCCGGGCGTGGCCGTTGCATGAAGGTCCCAGGAGACGATTTCCCCGGGCTCGGCGGCGGCTCCTTCGAGCGCCAGCCGCATCGACTCGGACGGCCCCTCCTTCGACGGCGTGATGATGTGGTCGGCGTCGGAGGTGACGCCGACCGCCAGCGGCTCCATGCCGAGCGCGCGGAATCCGCGGGCGCGGAACGCGTCGAGGTCGGCGACGATCCAGATCACCGAGCCGCCGGCGACATGCGTGCCGCGCAGCTCTGTGAGCGGCTTCGACAGGCGACCGTCGGCCGAGATGACGCGCGCGTTGTAGAAGCCGCCGACGACCAGGGGATGCGGCGCCGGGTCGGTGGCACCGATCACCGCCGCGTCGGCTTCGTCGCGGCGAATGGCGTCCATGCCCATCTTGAGCGCCACGCCGAAGGTCGAGCAGGCGGCGCCCACCGCCACCGTCGCGCCGGTGAGACGGCCGAGCATCGAGATCTGCGCAGCGGGAATGTTGTCGATGTTCCACAGCAGGTTCGACGACACCGCCTGCCAGGGCGGCTCGGGCGCGCCCCATTTGCGCTGCAGGCGGCGCAGCCGGCGCTGCTTCTCCTTGAGCAGCGAGAGCTTGCCGGACTCGACATCACCCTCGACCGCCATCGATTCGATCTCCCGCTGCTCGGCGAGGTACGCACGCAGCTCGGGGCAGCGCTCGGTCCAGTACTGCCACCAGACGTCTTCGATCGCATCGCGCTCGTCTTCGTGCGCACCGTGGGGCGAGCGTGGAATCTCGTCGGCGAGCACCGGCGGCGCGCCGCCGCGCTCGTCTTCGGGCAGCGTCCGGTCGTCGGCCTCGTATGCCCGGCGGGCGCTGTTGCGCTCGGCGTTGGCCCAGAATCGATTCCAGTGGCGCTGGGCGCGGTACAGCGCCAGAGACTGCTCGTACTGCACCTCGAGGTCGCCGAGACCGGTGCCGACATAGATGTGTGTGCGCGTCCCGAGCTCTTGCAGCACCTGCTCGATTCCAGGGTTCTGGCCCAGGGCCTGGATGAAGCTGCCGATGGCGTACTGCACCGGACGGCCCATCTTGCTCTCGAGCTGCGAGAAGCGATTGGGCTTGAAGCGCTCGACGACCCAGTCGCGATAGACCTCGAACTCGAAGGCGGGCTTGCCGACGAGGAAGTTGTCGGGGCCGAAGCCGTCGAAGGGCTCGAGCCAGCTGTCGCCGCGCGCGAGATTGCGGGCGAAGCTGTCGACGTCGGGCGAGCGGGGCGCCACGAGGCCCCATCCAAAAATACCGAGTCTGCGCACAGGCTACTCCTCACACAGTCCGAGGGATCGAGTCGACGGTGATCGCCTCGCGGCCGAGTATCGCACGCCGCGCCGCGGCGAGGTTCCCGAGGGCGAGGTGTTGATAGAGCGAGCCATCGACGAAGCCGAGGCGCCGATAATACGCGCGCGTTCCGACCGCCGAGATCACCGCCAGATCGGGCGCCCCGGCGGCGAAGGCATGCTCCGCGGCCGCGGCGACCAGGCGACGACCGAGACCGGCATGCTGCGCCGCCCCGTCGCGCCGACCCCCGAGCGCCACGACGCCGCCGTAAACGTGGACCTCGCGCAGCAGCGCGCTGCCACGAATCTCGTCCAGGCCGGCGGGCAGCGTCTCGTCGCCGCGGGCCGGAACAGGCGTCGGCAGCGTCAGGCGTGCGAAGCCAGCGAGGCGCTGCTCGGCGTCGACCATCTGCAGGAAGAGCTCGCGGCCGATGCTGCTCTCGTAGAACAACACCTCGAGGCGAAGCGACTCCGGAGCGACGCTGCGAGCGCGCACCTCGCGCGCCCGAATGTCGCGACTGCGGCGCCCGAGCTCGTCCAGCCGTCGCTCGACCACCTCGCGAAAGTTGGTCTGCTGGTTGCCGACCAGGATGTCGTCGCCCGGAATGTCGCGAATCACGCGCGTGACCCGGCACCAGGCCGGCACCTGCGGCAGGCAGTCGACGAGCACTCCGAGGAGCTCGTCGTGCGTATAGGGTCGCCACTGCCCGGCGCGGTAGACCTGCATCAGCTCGGCGCTTTCGATCAGGCTGCACGGGTAGATCTTGAGCTCGTCCGGGCGCAACGCCGGATCGTCGAAGAGGCGGGCGAAGTCCTCGACGTCACGCTCCGGGCTCGAGCCGTGGAGGTTGGGCATCCAGTGCAGATGCAGCTTGAAGCCGGCACGCCGCAGCCACGAGACGGCGCGGCGGCTCGCGGCGACGTCGTGACCGCGGCGATTGGCGCGCAGCACCGCGTCGTCGAGGCTCTGCACGCCGAGCTGCACCTTGGTGGCGCCGAGCCGACGCAGGCGAAGGACCTCGGCCGGGTCGACGTGGTCGGGCCGCGTTTCGAGCACCAGCCCGACGCAGCGCGCGGCGGCCGACTCGTTCGCACGCTGTGTCTCCTCGAGGCGCTCCCAGGTCGCCGTCTCGTCGTCGGCGAGCAGCGCACCGTCGTGCGTGCGGCGCAGAAACTCGCCGACCACGTGGTTGTACCCCGCGGTGTCGGGCTCGACCACGGCGCCGTCGATCTCCGGCATCGCCGCGAAGTCGAGCTCGGCCAAGCCCTCCCGGCCCCTCGGGTCGAGCGCGGTCCGTGCCGCCTCGAGCGCCGCCGTGCGCAGCGCCGCGAAGTCGTTCATCGCGTCGAAGCAGCGAGTGACGAACCAGATCTGGTAGGGCAGTGGGTAGGACGACCAGGTGCCGCCGAGCACCAGCAGCTCGACCTTGTCGACCGGGTGGCCGTTCCCGTCGAGCGCCAGCAGACGGGCGAGCGTCTGCCGATAGGGGTCGAAGCGGTGCTGCGCCGCCCGCTGCGCGCCCGGTTCGCGCGACAGGTAGCTCTTCGGCTGGCGCACGTCGCTCGGGCAGAAAACGCAGCGGCCCGGACAGGGAAACGGCTTGGTGAGTACCGTCACCGGCGCAACGCCCGAGATCGTACGCACCGGCTTGGTGCGCAAACGAGCCACCAGCTCGCGCCGATCGTTCCAGCCGCGCTCGTCGGCGAAGGCACGCACCGCGCCAAGAATCTCGCGCTTCGAGTACGGCCCGCCGTCGGGCCGCGGGTGGCGATTGATCAACCGCTGGTAGGCGCGCGAGTCGAGCGGACCGGCGACGCGCAGATCCTCGATCAACGGCACCAGCCGCTCGGCATGCTCGCGCGGGTCGAAGGAGAGGTAGGAACGGGCCACGGGCGCACGGATCCTAGCACCGGAGGCGAGCTAGCATCGGGCATGGACCGCGACACCCGCCAGCACCTGCGCCGCCTCGTCGGGCGCTTCTACGACCAGCGGGCCGACAGCTTCTCCGGCACGCGCCGGCATCCCTGGCCAGGCTGGCGGCGCCTCCTCGAGCTGCTGCCGCCCGGTCGCCTGCGGGTGCTCGACGCCGGGTGCGGCAACGCACGCTTGGGCACTTTCCTGGCCGCGTCGTGGCCGCCAGGCGTCGACTACGTCGGCCTCGACGCCGGCGTCGGACTACTCGAGCATGCGCGGCACGCGCTCGGCACGGCCTGCGGTCCGCCGAGCCGCTGGCGCCTGGCACAGGCCGATCTGCTGGACGAGCATGACCTCGAACGCGCGCTCGAGGGGCTCGGCGAACCCGCCGAGGGCGGACGTGGGTTCGATCTCGTCGCTCTGATGGGCGTACTCCACCATGTCCCCGGCGAAGCAGAACGCGGCGCGCTCCTCCGCCGCCTTGGCCGACGGCTGGCCCCCGGCGGCTTGCTCGCGGCCACCGTCTGGCGGGCCGACCGCGCGCCCGGCTTCGCCGCCAAAGTTTTATCTTGGGAGACGGTCCGCGACGCGCTCCCCGACCCGGCACGTCTCGAAGCCGGCGACCACCTGCTCGGCTGGGCCGGCGACGACGGGCCGCCGCGCTACTGCCATTTCGCCGACGACGCCGAGGTCGACCGGCTGGTGGCTGCGAGCGAGCTCGACGAGGTCGAACGCTTCCACGACGACGGCCCGAACGGGGCGAGCAATCTCTACGTCATGCTGCGGCATCGCGCGGCGTGAACGACCGACCTGCCAACGACCGAATCCCCGAGCCCGAGGGCGTTTGAGGCTCTCGCCACCATGCCGCACCTCGGCATGGTAGGTTCCGCGTCTCGACTGACAATCCGCCGCTCGAGGTGATCTCCGAGGTGCTCGTCTCATGAACCCGCTGCTCCTCTTCCGTTCCGCCTGGCGCACGCTGCGCGTCGTCGGCTACACGCTGATCGGCTTCGGCTTCACCCTCCTCGGTCACGTGCTGCGACCGGTCGCGCCACGCTTCGCCGTGCGCCTGCGCAATCGCGCGATGCGCTGGTGGGGACGACGCCTGATGCGCTCATTCGCCGCGCGCGTGCACGTCGAAGGGACACCGCCCGCTGGCCCTTGCTTCCTGGTCACCAACCATGTCAGCTATCTCGACATCCCGCTCGTCGCCAGCTGCGTCGACGCGGCCTTCGTCGGCAAAGCCGAGCTGCGCACCTGGCCGGTCGCGGGCACCGTGATGACGGCGGCGGACACTGTCTACATCGACCGCTCGCGCAAACGCGACCTCCTCCGCGTGCTCGAGCAGGTCGATGCAGCGATGGCTCGCGGGCTCAACGTCGTGCTCTTTCCCGAGGGGACGAGCGGCCGCGGCGATTCTCTGCTGCCGTTCAAACCGTCCCTCCTCCAGTTCGCCGTCGAGAAGGGACTGCCGGTGCACTGGGCGACGATCGAGTACCGCACGCCGGACGGCGAGCCCCCTCCCTCGCGCGCGGTCTGCTGGTGGGGCGACGAAGCCTTGGCGCCGCACTACCCACGCCTGATGCGCCTGCCCTGGCTGGAAGCCGTGCTGCGCTTCGGCGATGAGCCGGTCCGCGCCGACGATCGCAAGCAGCTGGCCCTCGAGCTGCGCGCCGCGATGCTCGAGCGGTTCCAACCGATGCCCTGAGGCGCGGTCGCGCCGGAAGCGGACGATCGCGCGATCTCGTCGCCGACCCGGCCGCGTCGTCAGGCGTCGACCGGGATCGACGCCACGGCCTCGGTCAGCTCCTCGTCGGTCACGACGCCCTTCTCGAGCAGCAGTTGGACCAGTCCGTGGAGCAGCCGCCGCGCCTCGGTGAAATCCTTCGACACCGGCGGACGGACGACGTCGTGGATCTCCGAGTCGTTGAACGGCGCCTGCCCCGGCTGTGCCGGCGCGTACGGCTCGGGCGCCGGATAGCGGTAGAGCTCCGAGTAGAAATCGGCGGGCTGTACGCCGATGACGTCGAGGATCAACAACACCTGCTCCACCCGCAGCGCCTTCTGCTTCGTCAACAGTTGGCTGATGTAGCTACGCCCCCATCCGAGCTCGGCTTGCACATCGAGCTGGGTGTACCCTTGTTCTCGGATCTTGTTCCGCAGCAGCGTCAGGATCCGATCCACTTCTCTCTCGACCTTGTTCATCGTGCGAGAATTGTATGAATTATCCATCAGTTGACAAGTTTTTTATTTTCAAGGGAAGACTCCGAAATCTGAAGTGACCTCTCCGAGAGTCCTCTTTTTGAAAGAAGTCTCTCCCCTCTCGAGAAAGTTCTCTTCTTCAGATTTTCTCACTCGGAAGCCCGGACTCACGACGACCCTGCAATCCAACCTACCGATCCCCCTGTCGCATGAGCACAAAGGCTTCTTTTTCAACGCGTTACGCCCTCTAGCTCGATGAAACGGAAGTTGCCTCACCCAAGGGCCGCGCGCGCAAGGCCCGGTCCCCGACACCGTTCGAAGAGAAACAGACACTTTCAGACAGAGAACGTTCTGCACCGCGCGGAGAGATCGAGCGCCGCGGTGAGGACGGTCCTCTGCACGCGACGCGGGTCGAGCAGCAGGTGCAGCCACGAAAAGTCGGATCGGCAGGGGTGGAACGGTAATCTTACGCCTCATTACCGCCATTCTAGAGGCGCTCGATCGAGCCTGTCAAGAGACTGTGCTCTCGACCCACCTGAGGGTCTTCAGACGAACCGACCCTCGTCAGCCTGGCGACCGCGAGGCCTCTGGGCCCACTCGACGACGGCTCTTCGTCGAGGCCGGCTCTCCCGTCGAGCCCCGCTGGTCGAGCCCCGATTCCCTCGTCGAGCCAGCTCCGAACCGAGGCGGGGCGGCCGCTACGGCCCGGTGATCAGCAGCTGGATGCGCGAGCCTTCGTCCTTCAGCTCGGCGACCCGCATGCCGGCGCCGGCGAAGTCGAACACCACGTGCACCTCGGGTCCAGCATGCAGCCCGACCCGGATGGCCGCGAGCTCGGCGCTTCCCACGCGAACCGCGTCCCGCTCGAATCCAGAGAGCCCGCGCAGCTTGAGGATTTCTCGATCAGGCGCCCAAGCCGCAATGTCGTGCTCGATCTGGCTCGCCGGCAGGTCGCCGTCGAGGTCGAGCACGACGCGCGTGCCACCGGTGACAGTATTCCAGGTGATGCCGCGAATGCTCGTGGCGCGTGCGCCTCGGGTGCTCGCCGCACGCGCAGGAACGGCGGGTGGCGTGGCTCGAGGACGCGGCGGCGGGGGCACCGCGGTCTGCGTCCGGCGCTCCGACGCGTCGTCGGCCGGAACGCCGACTTCGATCGGCTCCGGCACGTCGAGGACGGCGGCTGCGCTCGCGGCCTGGTCGGCCGCGGTCTGCGGACTTCCAGAAAGCCCGCCTTGCGCCGGACTGTCCTCAGCCAGGCCCTCCTCGGCGGCGAGGCCTTCTGTGGGATCGGCACCGCCGACGAGGGCCTCCGTGGCGCCATCTGCCGGTGCTGGAGCTTGTCCCGAAGCCGACGGTCCGGGAGCCGACGGTGAGCCCGCCGGCGGCGGTCCGCCCGACGCGACCACCGGCGCATCGCCGCCGAGGCCGATCAGGCCCGCCAGAGTGTCGCGGAACACGAAGCCGGCCGCGAGCAGCGCCACGACGAGCACGAGCGCGGCGAGAAGTCCGAGAGAGCCTCGGACACCGCGCTTCGGTGATTCGAGATCGTCGTAGTCGTACTCCGTCTCGGTGGCGACGCTCTCCACCGGCATCGCTGGCGCAAGGTTCGCCGAGGGCTCGGCGACGGGCTCGTCGTCCGACCACCCGCCGGCGAAGACGCCTCGGCGTGGGGTCTCGCCGGCCTCGTCGGCGGCCGCTGCCGGTGTGTCGAAGAGATCAGGGGGCGGCGCCGCGGGTGCAGCGGGAGCAGCGGGTGCAGCGGGTGCCATTGGCGTGGGCGTCGCGACCGGCGCGGTCTCCGTGGCGGCGTCGGTTTGCTCCATCGCGGCCGTGTCGAACGGGCTGGCGGCCAGCGGCGGTGGCGCCGCCAGATCGTCCAGCGACGGGTCGACGACACCGCCGGGCGCGAGATCGACCGCAGGCGGTGCGGTGTCCGGTGAGCTGGGCGGCTCGAGGCCCTCGGCCGCCGGCGTTGCCTCTGGAGGGACGACGAGCGACGACGGCTGATCGCGCTGAGCGAACGAGATTTCGCTGTCCTCACCAAACTCTTCACCGCCGAGACTGTCGACTTCGAGACTGTCGACTCCGAGACTGTTGGCTCTGAGACCGTCGACTCCGAGCTCGTCGACACCGTACTCGTCGACCGCGAAGGGATTGGCGGCCTCGCCGCCGTCCGTTCCGTCGTCGACCACCGGTGCGAGCTCGAACCCTCCCTCGGGAGCGTACGGAGTGTCGACCGGGCCGGCCGAGACCAGAGTCGGATCTTCCGACCCGAAGGCGTCCGGGTACGCGATCGGCGGCCGGTCGGCGTCGCCGGCCTTCACGCTCGTCCGGCCGTCGACCGAGAGCACCGGAGGCGCGGCAGGTTCCACCGCCTGAGTCGGCACCTCGGCCCGCCGGGTGATCACGGTCGGCTCTTCATCTTCGTCCACCGCGGTCACGTCCGCGAACGACGGTCCGCTCACGGCGGTGTCCCGGTCGGTCGACGGCGTGAAGCCGAAATCGGTTTCGTCGAGCTCGGGGTCGGCGAGGTCGGGATCGACCGCCGGGGGCCCGAGAGCGATCGCCGTGTCGCCGGCAACGACCGGCGGAGAGTCGATCGGCGCTCCCTCCTCGTCGACCAGCTCGTTCGGCAGCTCCGGCAAGTGCTCGCCCCACGGCGCGTCGAAGCCGACACCGTCTCCGACGCCGGGCACCACCAGGCGAGTGGCGTCGCCGTCGGCACCAGCCGCGGGCGGCGCCTCGGCCAGATCGCCGAGGGTCAGCTGCTGACCGTGATCGGGCGACTCGTCGTGGGCGCCGGGCGGCATCTTGTCGATCTCGAACGGCTGCCCTCCCGCCTTCACCTGCTCTTCCAGCATCTTGAGGACCAGGGTACGGCTGCCCTCGTCGAGCGCCAGGAAGCGGATCCCCATGCCCGCCGGATCCTCACCGTGTGCCTTGGGCCGCACCCAGGCGACTTCGCCGATGCCGCGCAGCAGGCGGTAGCCATCGTCGAGAGTGAGCTTGAAACGGATCTCGGTCCCGACCGGACGCGGTTTGGGCGTCGCCACGAACATACCGCCGAGCGAGGTCCGCGCACGGAACTCGTCGACGAAGATGTCGAAGCTTTGGAATGTACGCTCGAGCTTTGCTTCGAGCGGAGGCTGGAGAGGTTGTGAGCCGCGGTCTTGAATCGCCATGATGAATCTAGCCAGAGGGGGCGCTCCGATCCTACCTCAGGCGCGAAAAAACCGCAGACCGTCGTCTGAAGCTCGCCCTGAGCCGTCCCCAGAAGGCCAGGCGTCCCCCGTCGCCGCCGACGACTCAGTGGGTGAGCACTGGTAGCTCGGCGGCGTCGGCACCGTGGATCACCAGGTCGTCGACATGCTGCGCCACGACGGCCACGCGCCGGGTGCCGGCTCCCTCGGCGAGCGTCTCGAGGGTCGACGCGGCGAGTCGCCAGCGTCGGGTGGTGACGCCGGGCGCGTCGAGGCGAGCCAGCGTCTCGAGGCTGCGCACGACGCGGTCGTCGCGTAGCGTGCGTCCGCGATTCTCACCCCTCGCCACCTCGGTGACCCGGCCGTCTTCGATCAGGGCACCGAGGAGCATGAGCGGACGGGGCGCGGCGTCGTCGACTGCGGCGGTGACGGTGACTTCGACGGCGCCCGCCGCCGGCCGCAGCGCGAGCTCGACATCGACCAGCCGAGGGCGTCGCGCAGCGCGTTCGATCAACCCGAGGACGCCGTCACGATCCGAGCCGACGGCGTGGGCGCGACCGTCGACTACCAGCTGCGGCGTGTAGACGTTGCTGTCGAGGCGACGCGCATAGGCTCGCTGGCGATCCGACCAGGCGGCATCCGAGAACGGGTCGCGCCAGCCGAGGCGGTTCCAGTAGTCGACGTGAAACGCGAGCGCGATCACGTCGGCGCGCGGCGCGAGCTCCGAGAGCAGGCGGTCGGCGGGCGGACAGCTCGAGCAGCCCTGCGAGGTGAACAGCTCGAGCACGACCGGTTGCGTTGAATCGCCGCGCACCGTGTCGTCCGAGACGGCGGGGTCCGAGCTCTCGCCGACCGTGTCGGCAACGAGTCGCGGCATGCTCGGCGCGACGAGCAGCCCGGCGACGCCGAGCGCGACCAGCGCCGCGGCAACGGAGAACGGACGATCGAATCGGCGGCTGGGTCGGTGCATGGGCTGGCTCCGGTCGTTGGCATCCACGCGACGGTCTCGATGGGACGAGCACACTCCAACGGGGCGAGTGCACTTCGCCTTCGCTTTGCCTCCGTCCACGTGGCGGTTACCTTGGAGCGATCGGCGGGCGGGTAGACTGCGCGCGCCCCGCCCCCCGAGGAGACCACGATGACCGACCGACGACCGACTCGACGCCACGTTCTCGCTGGCCTCGCCGCCGCTGGCCTGGCCGCCGGCGCCGGATCGACCTGCGGCGATTCCGCCGAGAACTCGCCGACCGACCTCGACACGCGCGACACCGAGGGCCTGCTCGGTCTCGACATGACCGAATCCGAGCGCGAGCTGATGCGCGAGGACCTGACCGACGCGCGCGACGACTACGAGGTGCTGCGCGGCGTCGACCTGCCGAACGCGCTCGCACCGGCGCTGGTGTTCTCACCGCTCGACGAGCCACCGCGGACTCCGCAGGGCCCCGATCGTGCCGGCGACGAGCCTAGGCGCCCCGACTCGCCGGACGCGACGTCCAGCGCGCTCGCGGACGATGATCCGTCGGCACTCGCCTTCGCACCGGCCCATCAGCTGGCGGCCGAGCTGCGCGCCGGTCGGCGCACCTCCGTGGAGCTCACCCAGCTTTACCTCGAGCGCCTGGCGACCTACGATCCACTGCTCGAATGCGTCGTCACCCGCACCAAGGAGCGCGCGCTCGACGAGGCCGAGCGCGCCGACCGTGCGCTGCGTGACGGCGACGCCACGTCGCCCCTCCACGGCGTGCCGTGGGGCGCCAAGGACCTGCTCGCGGCCCGTGGCTACACCACCACCTGGGGCGCCACTCCGTTCCGCACGCAGCAGCTCGACACGGACGCCACCGCGGTCGCGCGCCTCACCGACGCCGGCGCGCCGCTGGTCGCCAAGCTCACTCTCGGAGCCCTGGCGTGGGGCGACGTCTGGTTCGACGGCACGACGCGCAACCCGTGGAATCCGGAGCAGGGCTCTTCGGGCTCGTCCGCAGGATCGGCCGCCGCGGTCGCCGCCGGCCTGGTTGGCTTCGCTCTCGGCAGCGAGACCTGGGGATCGATCGTCTCGCCGTGCACGCGCACCGGCTGCACCGGCCTGCGGCCGAGCTTCGGCCACGTCAGCCGCCACGGCGCGATGGCCCTGTCGTGGTCGATGGACAAGCTCGGACCGATCGCCCGCACCGTCGACGACTGCGCGCTGGTGCTCGAGGCGATCCATGGACCCGACGGGCACGATCGCTCGGTGCGGCCGGACACCTTCCGCTGGCGCCGCGATCTCGATCCGACCCGGCTGCGCGTCGGCGTCGTGCGCACGGCCTTCGACGAGGAGCGCGAGGACACCACCTGGCGGGCCCACGACCTCGCGGTGCTCGAGACACTCGAGTATCTCGGCCTCGACCTGGTCGAGATTGAGCTGCCGACGCGGGGGCCCGACGCGCTACCGATCGACCCCCTGGGGCTGATCCTGTCGGCCGAGGCCGCCGCCGCTTTCGACGCGTTCAGCCGCTCCGGGCGCGACGACGAGCTGGTCCGCCAGGGGCGCCAAGCATGGCCCAACGTCTTCCGTCACGCACGCTTCATCCCGGCGGTCGAGTACTTGCAGGCGAACCGCGTCCGCACCCTCTTCATGGAGCGGATGGCGGAGCTGATGACGACGATCGATGTCTTCGTCTGTCCGAGCTTCGGTGCCGACAATCTGCTGCTCACCAACCTCACCGGTCACCCGGCGGTCGTCGTACCCAACGGCTTCCGCGATGACGGAACACCGACCAGCATCACCTTCACGGGTCGCTTGTTCGGCGAAAACGAGCTCCTCGCCGTCGCCCGCGCCTATCAGCAGGCCACCGACCACCACCTGCAGCGACCGCCGATCGATCGCTTCCTCGCCGAACGTACCGAGAACGACGCAGACCGTTCTACCGGCCGATGAGCAAGGCCTGGAGATCGATCATCCGAGCGCCGTGAAAGACGGTCAGAACCTCGACGGTCTCGGGGGTTCGCACTCGGTAGACGATGCGATAGCGTTTCCACCGCACCTCTCGAATCGCGTCGTCTGAGAGCTCTGGAACGACTCGCCCCGACAGCGGAAAGCGCTCGAGGCGATCGACTGCGGCAAACAGCCGTTGGCCGACGCGCCGCGCAGTCTGCGGTGAGTCAGTCGCAATAAACCGACAAATCGCCTCGAGGTCTTCCAGTGCCTGTGGAGACCAGCGCAGGCGCGCCACGGATCAATCGAGCCACTCGGCCAGTCGTGCCTTCGCCTCGGCGTGCGACACCAGGCTCCCTGCGTCGGCTTGCTCGATCCCCCGATGGACCTTGTAGAGGAAGACCAGCTTCTCGAGCGCGTCGTCGACCGGCTCCGAGAGCCCTGGGCGCACCTGAGCGACGCGCACCTCAGCTCCTTCCGGCAGACTCGCACCGGAGTCGAGCACGACTCTCCCATTCTGCACTCGTCCTCGGTACACCATAGACCGACCCTAGCATGCATCGTGCGCAGGGTCGTTTGAGCCCTCAATCACGCACGCCTGCGACGCGGCCGAGGTGCGCCAGAGCGGCGGAGCGACTCGGGTGCTCGCGCAGCTCCGCACCGAGGGCGTTGAGGCGGGTGAGGAGGTCCGAACCGAGGGTCTCCTCGAGCCAACGCCGTTCGACGTCGTGCGCCCGCTCGCGCCGGCGGTCACGCCGCCAGCTCTCGTTCCACAGCAGCCGCAGGTCGCCGAGCAGCCGCCGACGAGCCAACGCATGCCACTCACCGGTGTCGAAGAAGACACCGTCGCAGGTCGCGCAGCGCTCGAGCCAGAACGATGGGCTGTCGGGCACGACGCCCGGCACCGGCGCGCGAGTGAGCAAGCCGTGGCCCTCAGGGCAGAGGCCGGTGCGCGAATCCGCGCCGCCTTCAGTCCTTGGAGACATCACGCGATCGACCGGGCCGGCTACCCCTTGGTCACCGAGCTCGACGAGCGAGGTGATGGTGTCGAGGTGGACCCACAGCCCGTCGCAGCGTGGACAGACGGACGGGACGTGGCGCAGGCGATGCGGAGCACCGTCGAGACGCGCACGCACGAGGTCGATGTCGGGGCATTTCGGGCAGCGCATCCGTCGAGTACGGCCAGGCAACGGCATCTCTTCGCATCGCGTCGTGTCCCGGTCAGCTAGCCTTGGCCCGGCGCCGCGAAGAGATCCGGGTTGACCCTCGCGAACTCGTCCCATGAAGATGACGAGCAGCGACCCAACGCCTCGTCGACCCGACGCATCCAGGTGCGCGTGAGCTCGGCGTCGTACTTGTCGGGCGCGCCGGCGCCGGTCGCCAGCGCCTGCAACCCACGTTCGACGCGCGCGCTCGCCGCGTCGAGGCTCGGGCCGTCGCGTAGCGCCGCCCAGGCGACGCGGACGTGAGCGCGGTGATCAAAGGTCGTGGGATCGAGGGTCACGGCGTCCAGCCCATCGAGGAGCTCGAGGCTCACCGAATCGAGTGATCGCGCTCGACGAGGAGCGAGCAGCCGCGACGGCCCCGGGTTCTTGGTCCGGGGCCTGGGCCTGGGCTGAGTCGAAGTGGTCATGGTGCTGCCTCCGTGCGGGGTCGTTCAGGTTGCGCGGCTTCGTTCGCCGCTCAACTATACACCAATGTACCAAAGTACCAATCTCGAAGCGCCACCCGCGCACCCTCTCGCGGAGAGACCACGCCATCGGCCGACGCTCGAGCGGCTCCGCGAGGCGTTTGACCATGCTCGGCGGGCGCTGTAGGCTCTCCTCCCGGTACCCGTCGCGGTCGCCGGCCCCGCCAGCCCGCTCCCTCCTTCCGCCTCGAACCAGAGCATCGCCCGCCATGCCTTCAGGCACTGATCATCGTGCGTCCGAGCGCGCACGCCCTCTTCCCGGCGTGGTCGCCGCAGTGCCGGCGCGCTACGCGTCGACTCGGCTGCCCGGCAAGCCGCTGCTCGAGATCGCGGGGCGCCCGATGATCGAGCATGTCGTGCGGCGGGCCGAGGAAGCGGGAGTTTTCGAGCGCGTCGTGGTGCTCACCGACGACCAACGCATCGCCGACGCCGTCGAGGCGTTTGGCGGCCACGTCGAGATGACTCCGGCCGACTGCGCTTCGGGCACCGACCGCATCGCTCACGCCGCCCGCGCCTGGAGCGACGCCCACGTGATCGTCAACGTGCAGGGCGACGAGCCGCTGGTCGACCCGTCGGCGCTGGCGCGGGTCGCGCGCGCCTTGGTCGACGATCCGCAGCTCGCGATGGCGACCCTGGCGGCTCCGCTCGACCGCTCGGAGCACGAGCGCCCGAGCACGGTGAAAGTAGTCTGCGACCTCGCCGGCGACGCGCTCTACTTCAGCCGTGCACCGATTCCCCATGCGCGCGACGGCTGGCCGGCAGCCGATGACGGCTCCTCGAGCCCGACCGCACGTGGCCCCCTGCAGCACGTCGGCGTCTACTCCTACCGCCGCGACATTCTTCTGCGCCTCGCCGCGCTCGAGCCGACGCCGCTCGAACGCCTCGAATCGCTCGAGCAGCTGCGCGCGCTCGAGAACGGCATCGGCATCCGGGTCCTGCGCCTCGCGCGCCCCGCCGCCCCCGGTGTCGACACCCCTGATGACCTGGAACGCGTCGCCGAACGGTTGGCGCGCGCGGACTCAGCCTGAGGAACGAGACCCCATGGGAACCAAGTACATCTTCGTCACCGGCGGCGTCGTCTCGTCCCTCGGCAAGGGCGTAGCGGCGGCGTCGATTGGACTCCTGCTCGAGTCGCGCGGCTTCGAGGTCACGCTGATGAAGCTCGACCCGTACGTCAACGTCGACCCCGGCACCATGTCGCCGTACCAGCACGGCGAGGTCTACGTGACCGACGACGGCGCCGAGACCGACCTCGATCTCGGTCACTACGAGCGCTTCACCCACACCACCACGAGCAAGCGCCACAACTACACCACCGGCAAGATCTACGAGGCGGTGATCAACAAGGAGCGGCGCGGCGACTACCTGGGCAAGACGGTGCAGGTGATCCCGCACATCACCGACGAGATCAAGGAAGCGATGCGCCGCCTGGCCGACGGCCACGACGTCGTCATCGTCGAGATCGGTGGCACCGTCGGCGACATCGAGTCCCTGCCCTTCCTCGAGGCGATTCGCCAGTTCCGGCGCGAGCTCGGTCGCAAGAACGCGATCGACGTCCACGTCACGCTGGTGCCCTACCTGGCCGCCGCCGACGAGCTGAAGACCAAGCCGACCCAGCATGCCGTCCGCGAGCTGCGCGCCATCGGCATCAGCCCCGACATTCTCATCTGCCGGGTCGGCCGGCCGCTGCCCGAGGACGTGCGCGCCAAGATCGCACTCTTCTGCAATGTCGACGCCGATCAGGTGATCGAGGCGCGCGACGTCGAGTCGATCTACGAGGTGCCGCTCAACTTCTACCGCGACGGCCTCGACGAGAAGCTCCTCGACCTGCTCAACCTGCCGCACTATGACCGCGACATGTCTCAGTGGGAGGCCCTGGTGCGTCGGGCGAAGAACCCGAGCCACCAGGTGACGATCGGCATTGTCGGCAAGTACGTCGAGCTGCCCGACGCCTACAAGAGCCTCAACGAGGCGTTGATTCACGGCGGCATCGCCAACGACGCCAAGACCGAGATCGTCTACATCTCGGCCGAGGACATCGAGGGCGGCAACTGGCCGTCCGACATCACCAAGGTCGACGGCATCGTGGTGCCGATCGGCTTCGGCAAGCGCGGCTCGGAGGGTAAGATCGCCGCCATCCGCTATGCCCGCGAGCAGAAGGTTCCGTGCTTCGGCATCTGCTGGGGTATGCAGATGATGGTGGTCGAGTACGCGCGCCACGTGTGCGGCATCGAGCACGCCGCGTCGACCGAGTTCGTGCCCGAGACTCCCGACCCGGTGATCTACAAGCTGCGCGACCTGCTCGGCGTCGAGAATCTCGGCGGCACCATGCGCCTCGGCGCCTACCCGTGTCGCCTCGCCGAGGGCTCGAAGGCGCGCAAGATCTACGGTGCCGACGAGATCTCCGAGCGCCATCGCCACCGCTTCGAGGTCAACCAGAAGTACCTGCCGCAGCTCACGGGCGCCGGCCTGCGCGTCGCCGGCATGAGCCCCGACGGCAAGTTCGTCGAGATGGTGGAGCTGCCCGAGCATCCGTGGTTCATCGGCAGCCAGTTCCATCCCGAGTACAAGAGCAGGCCGACCGAGCCGCATCCGCTCTTCGTCTCGTTCATCGCCGCCGCGCTCGAGGAGCGCCGCCGCCGTCAGGGCTCCGAGGAGCGGCAGCGCCAGCGCCGCGACACACCGGCCGTCGAGCTGGTGGTCTGATCGTGGGCGCATCGACCGCGGATTCGCCGCCGACGCCGACGCCGAACGTCCAGGCGCCCGAGGAGGGCGTGCGCCACCGCGTGGCGCCGATCGAGATCGCCGACGGCGTTATGCTCGGCGGTCTGCCCTCGGGCGGCGCGACGACTCTGCTGCCGCTGATCCTCGGCCCGTGCGCCGTCGAGAGCGAGGACGGCCTGCTCGAGGCGGCCGAAGAGGTCGCCGCGATCGTCGAAGCGCTCGGCCAGCCGGCGTTGCTCAAGGCGTCGTTCGACAAGGCTAACCGCTCCTCGGGCTCGAGCTTCCGCGGCATCGGCCTCGAGCGCGCGCTGGCGGCGCTCGCCGACGCGAAGGCGACCACCGGCCTGCCGACCCTCACCGACGTGCACGAACCGGCGCAGTGCCAGACGGTCGCGGAGACAGTCGACGTGCTGCAGATCCCCGCCTTCCTGTGTCGGCAGACCGACCTGATCGAGGCCGCCGCCCGCACCGGGCGCGCGGTCAACATCAAGAAAGGCCAGTTCCTGGCACCCGACGACATGCGCAAGGCGGTCGACAAGGCGCGCGCCACCGGCAACGAGCGCGTCTTCGTCACCGAGCGCGGCTACTCCTTCGGCTACAACAACCTCGTCGTCGACATGCGCGCCTTCGCCGCGCTGCAATCGGACGGCATCCCGGTCGTCTTCGACGTCACCCACTCGCTGCAGCTGCCCGGCGGCGGCGTCGAGACCGGCGGCGCCCGCCGTTTCGCCGAGCCGCTCGCCCGCGCCGCGGTCGCTGCCGGCGCCGACGGCGTCTTCCTCGAGGTCCACCCCGACCCGGAGAACGCGCTCTCGGACTCGACGACGCAGCTGCCGCCCGGGCGCGCGTTGCAGCTCCTCGAGTCGCTGCTCGCGGTGCGCCGCGCGGTGCTGCCGGCGCTGCGCGCTGTCCAGGTCGGCGCGGTCGAGGCCGTCCGCGCATGAGCACACCGCGCGCGCCGCGCGAGGTCGCCCGCGCGGTGATCGAGACCGAGGCCGACGCCGTTCGCGGATTGCTCGACCAGCTCGACGAGAGCTTCGACCGCGCCGTCGAGCTGCTGGTCGCCTGCAAAGGGCGCGTCGTTTGCACCGGCATGGGAAAAAGCGGCCTGGTGCTGAAGAAGATCGCCGCCACCATGGCGTCCACCGGCACGCCGTCGCTCTTCCTGCACCCGGCGGAAGCGATCCACGGCGACCTCGGCATGATCGTCGCGGGCGACGTCGTGCTCGCCGCGTCGTACTCGGGCACCACCGAAGAGCTCCTGCGCCTGGTCGAGATCGTCCAGCGTCTCGACGTGCCGATCGTGGTGATGACCGGCAACGCCAAAAGCCCGCTGGCGCGCCACGCCGACATTCACCTGCGCACAGAGATCGATCAGGAAGCCTGCCCGCTCAACCTCGCCCCGACAGCGTCGACCTCGGCCACGCTGGCGCTCGGCGACGCCCTGGCCATGGCCCTGGTCGAAGCGCGGGGTTTCTCCACCGAGGACTTCGCCCGCCTGCACCCCGGCGGCCGACTCGGCAAGCGCCTCTTGCCGGTCCGCGAGCTGATGCACGGCGGCGACACCCTGCCGTCGGTCCGCCTCGGCGCCGACCTGCGCCAGGCAATCGTCGAGATGTCGGGCAAGGGCCTCGGCATCACCGCCGTCGTCGACGACCAGAACCGCCTCGCCGGCTGCATTTCCGACGGCGACCTCCGCCGCCTCCTCGCCTCCGGCACCGACGCGATCCTCGAGCGCACGGTCGAGCAGGTGATGACCGCCGACCCACAAACCATGGACCCGTCGGAGCTCGCCCCCGCCGCTCTCCGCCGCCTCGAGGAGAAGCGCATCACGTCGCTCTTCGTCTGCGACACCGAGCGCCGCCTCCAGGGCATCGTCCACATCCACGATCTCTGGCGCCTCGAGCTCTTCTGAGACACGCCACCACCTGGGGCTCGCCCGCGACGCTCCGCGTCTCGAGGCCAGCCCCAGGCTCTACGCAACGGCCCCTTCAGGGCCGGGAACCCCAACCGATCTCGCCGGTCCGCGACCCCGAAGGGGTCACCCCGTAGAGCTTGGGGCTGGCGACGCGGAGCCCCGGCGACGCGGAGCGAGCCCCAAGAGCGATTCTGGACGGGCTACGGCACGGCCTCCGCGGCGCGCTTGCGGGCCTCGGCGCGGGCTGGATGGTTCGGCGGAGCGACGCGGAGGAATGCGTTGTCGTGGCGGCGGGCGCGGGCCGGATCGTCGAGCGGGCCGGCGAAGAGGCGAGCGAGGTGGAGGTGGGCTTCGGGGAAGTTCGGCACCTGCGCGAGGACCGCCTCGAGCTCGTCGACGGCGGCCCGCGGATCGCTCTGGGCGAGGACGACGGCGAGGTTGAAGCGAGCGCGCCAGTACGACGGGTCGCGCTCGAGGGCGCGGCGATAGGCGTCTTCGGCCTCGCCGCGGCGGCCGAGCTCGTCGAGCGCGACGCCGAGGTTGTTCCAGCCTTCGGCCTGGGAGTCGTCGAGCGCCAGGGCGGCGCGGGCGTGGCGCGCGGCGTCGGACCAGTCGCCACGTTCGACGGCGAGGGCGGCGAGGTTGTTGTGCGCGTCGGCGTGGCGCGGGTGCTCGGCGACCAGCTCTTCGAGCAGCCGGCGGGCCTCGTCGGCGCGGCCGGTGCGGTAGAGCGCGATGGCGCGGTTGTTGCGGGCACCGGGGTGGCCCGGATCGCGCTCGAGCACCTTGGCGTACTCGGCCTCGGCGGCCTCGAGCCGGCCGTGCTCGGCGAGCCAGCCGCCGAGGGCGACGTGGAGCTCGGGGCGGAACGTAGGGCTGAGACGGATCGCCTCGCGGAGATGCATGGCGGCGTCGGTACCGACGTTTCCTCGTCCACCGTCGGTCGCCGCCCGGGCGTCAGGCGGTGGAGAACGAGCCGGCGAGGCCGCGGCGGCGCCGGCGCGTGCCAGCAATAAACCCAGCCGTTGATGTAGCTGTGGATCGTCGGGCCGACGCTCGAGCCCGTCCCGGTAGGCCGACGCGGCACCGGCGACGTCGCCGCGGCGTTCGCGCACCTCGCCGAGCAGGCGCCAACCGAGGATCAGGTGTGGGTCGTGACCGAGCGCCGCGAGCAGACGCGTCTCGGCGGCCTCGAGATTTCCGTCGGCGGCGTCGATGTGACGGGCGGCGAGAGCGAGCGCACGCGGCTGCCCTGGGTCGCCGCGCAGGATGCTTTCGAGCAGCGCGCGCGCCGCGTCGGCACGCCGCGCCTGGAGCAGGAAGACCACTTTCTGCAGCTGCGCCTCGACCAAGCGTGGCTGCAGCTCGAGCGCCAGGTCGGCGAGATCGATCGCACGCTCCGGGGCACCGCGCCGCGCCTCGAGGCCGGCGAGCTGCAGGTGCAGGTTGGGCTGATCGGGCTCGATCGACAGCGCCCGCTCGACGACGCGCACCGCCTCGTCGACCTCACCCCCGAGCTCCAGCGCCGACGCGAGATCGACGAGGGCGGCGAGATTGTTCGGATCGCGCTCGAGCACCATGCGTAGCTGGCGCTGCGCCGGCTCGACCAGACGATCGCGCAGCAGGGTGCGCGCCCGCTCGAGGCCGACGTGCAGGTCGATCGCGTCCTTCGGGTCGGTGCGCTCGCCGTCGGCCGGTGCCGGCCGGCTGCCGACCGCCAGATAGCCGAGACTGCGCAGCTTGGCCACCGACTCGGAGTCGAGGTCGAGCGACGCTTCGCGCTCCGAATCGCCGGCCACGGCGAGCAGCTCGTCGAGATCGCGGCGCAGGTCGTGGGCAGCGTGCGGCCGTTCGGCATGCAAATCGGTGAGCTCGCGCGGGTCGCGGCCGAGGTCGTAAAGCTCGGGACGCGGCGCGTCGATGTATTTCATGGCGCCGCGGCGCAGCGTGCGCAGCTTGGCCCAGCCGTAGGTGTAGTACGGCAGGTACGTCTCGGCGTAGATCGGCAGCGCGGGATGGGGCGCATGTGGCGACTCGATGAGCGGCAACAGGCTGCGTCCGAGCGACTCCGAGGGCGGCGCGGCATCGAGGCCGAGAAGCTCGTGCAGCGTCGGCACCAGGTCGACCTGGCTCACCGGCGCCGCCACGCGCACGCCCGTCGGCCCCGGGCGCACGTGCAGCACGAAGGGCACGTGCAGCGTGGCCTCGTAGGCGAGGATGGCGTGCGTCTGCTCACCGTGCTCGCCGAGCGACTCCCCGTGATCGCCGAGCACGACGACCGCGAGCTCGTCTTCGCCGCGCAGCCTCGGATGCTCGAGCAGGTGGCCGATCTGTGCGTCCATCGACGCGATCTCGCCGTCGTAGAGGCGCTCGCGGTAGGTGTCGCGGTAGGGCGGCGGCGGCGAGTACGGCGCATGCGGATCATAGAGGTGGACCCAGGCGAAGAATCGCTCGTCCGTGCCGACTTCGTCGAGCCATGCGCGCGCCGACGCGACCGTCGCCTCGGCCGGGCGATCGGGCACCATGCGCGGATGGCGTTCACGTCCGGCCGAGAGGTCGTCGTCGTAGACCTCGAAGCCCTGGTCGAGCCCGTAGCGAGTCTCGAGCACTGCGGCCGACACGAATGCGCCGGTGCGCCAGCCGGCGTCGCGCAACGTCTCGGCCAGCGTCCGGGTCTCGTCGCCGACGAAGTGCAGCCCGTTGTTGCGCACCCCGTGCTGCGGCGGATAGAGACCAGTGAAGATACTGGTGTGGGCGACCAAGGTGATCGGCGCCACCGCGCTCGCCTGCTCGAACACGACGCCTTGGGCACCGAGACGATCGATCACGGGGGTCTCGACGTCACCTCCGTAGACGCCGAGGCGGTCGGCGCGTGTCGTGTCGACCGTGACGACGAGCAGCGAACGCGCCTGCCGCGACACGGCGCGAGGACCGTCGGCAGCGTCTTGCTCGCTCGGCGCGCGCGCGAGCAGGACCGCGAGCGCGACCGCCGCGAGGGCCAAGACGAGGAGCGCAAGGCCGAGCAGGCGGCGGGAAGATCCGGGCGGAGTGGGCCGAGCAGGAGACGATTTCATCAGAGCCGCTATCATATGGTCCACACCCCGGATCCACACCGAGGTTTCACCGCATCTTCACACGCCGCTTCCGTCGATCGGGTCTCGTCGATCCGTCGGCTAGCCGAGCCTTTGCTCGCAAACCGCGACCGCTACCTCCACGCCTCACTCGTCCGCGTTCGAGTCCCTCCGCGCCTGTCGACGCGACAGGCGGCGACCCCCCGCGCTACCACCAAGGAGACTTCATGCGCCCGCGTCCGATCCGTCTGCCGATCGTCCTCAGCTTGCTCTGTCTCGCCTCGCTGCTCGCCGGCCCCGCCCTCGCTGGCGCGGGCGGTGCCCCGACCCTGCTCCTTTCGCAGGTCGTGGTGACACCGACCGGCGGTGAGCTGATCGAGATCACCAACCCCACCGATCGCTACATCGACCTCAGCGACGTCTACGTGACGGACGCGACGTTCAACGGCGACCCGGCCGCCTTGTACTTCAACATCGTCACCGGCACGGCCGCCGGCGGCGGCGGATTCGGCGACTTCCACGCGCGCTTTCCCGACGGCGCCTCCATCGCACCGGGAGAAAGCCAGTGCATCGCCATCGCGGGGTCCGACGACTACTTCACCGCGTACGGCGAGCTGCCGACCTACGAGCTCTACGAGGACGGAATGGCCGCTGACGGTGTGCCCGACATGCGCGAGGCGCTGCCCGGCTCGATCAACAACCAGGGCGGACTGACCAACAGCGGCGAGGTGGTCATCCTCTACACCTGGGACGGCCAGTCCGACCTGGTGCAAGATCTCGACTACCTGCTGTGGGGCGACCGAGCCGAAGCCGTAGACAAGACCGGCGTCGCGATCGACGGCCCCGACGGCGACATGGCCACCTCGACCTACCTCGCCGACACCGCGACCGGCTCGCAGGACGTGGTCTCCAGCGGCGCCCATTCGGGCGGCGATGCCTATGTCCGCACTGACTTCACGGAAGGCAACGAGACCCTGACCGGCGGCAACGGCCTCACCGGCCACGACGAGACCTCGGAGGACGTGAGCGCCACCTGGACCGACAACACCGCGGCCGACCCACAGTGCGACGCACTGGTCGCACGCCTGCTGCTGTCGGAAATCGTCGTCGAGCCGACCGCCTCGGAGTACATCGAGATCTTCAATCCGACCAACGCAACGATCGATCTCTCGGACGTCTACCTCACGGACGCAACGTTCGCCGGCGGCTCGAGCTTCTACTACAACATCGTCACCGGCTCGGGCGCGGGCGGAGGCGGCTTCAGCGATTTCCACGCCCGCTTCCCCGACGGCGCGACGATCGCGCCGGGCGAGTACCAGACGATCTCGATGGCCGGCTCAACAGATTTCTTCGCGGAATTCTCCGAGAACCCGACGTACGAGCTCTACGAGGACGACGGCGCACCCGACGCGACGCCCGACATGCGCGAGGCGCTCGCCGGCTCGATCAACAACCAGGGCGGACTGACCAACAGCGGTGAGGTGGTGATCCTCTACCACTGGAACGGCGTCAGCGACCTGGTCGGTGATCTCGACTACGCGGTCTGGGGTGACAAGGACGAGGCCGTCGACAAGACCGGCGTCGGGGTCGACGGTCCCGACGCCGACGGCCTCCCCACCACGTATCTCGACGACACCGCGATCGCGTCGCAGGACGTGCTGGCGGCCGGCAGCCACGGTTTCGGCAACGCCTTCGTGCGCGTTGACGTCACCGAGGGCACCGAGACCGACACCGGCGGCAACGGCGTCGACGCCGACGACGAGACCTCCGAGGATCTGTCGAACACCTGGGGCGTCGCCGCGCCGACGCCGAACTCCGGCACGCTCGACGGCATCGCCCTGACGATCGACGACGTCGAGCTGGCCGAGGGCGACGCCGGCACGACCAACTTCGTCTTCACCGTCACGCTGTCGCAGCCGGCCCCCGCCGGCGGCGTGACCTTCGACATCACCACCGTCGACGGCACCGCCACCGTGGCCGACAGCGACTACGCGGCGCAGACCCTGCTCGCGCAAACGATCGCCGCCGGCGGCACCGAGTACGTCTTCACCGTCGAGGTGAACGGCGACGTCGCGAGCGAGCAGAACGAGACCTTCACCGTCGAGGTGAGCAACGTCACGCCAGCGCTGGTCGACCCGATCGATCCGGTGGGCGACGGCACCATCCTCAACGACGACCCGGTCGAGATCTTCACGATCCAGGGATCGGGCGCGGCCTCGAGCTTCGACGGCACCGTCGTCGCCACCGAGTCCAACGTAGTGACCGCCGTCGGCCCCGAGGGCTTCTTCATGCAGACCCCGACGGCGCGCGACGACGGCGATCCGGCGACCTCGAACGGCATCTACGTCTTCACCGAGACGCCCCCTGCCGTCGCGGTCGGCGACCTGGTCGACGTCAACGGCACCGTGGTCGAGTTCTTCGACTTCACCGAGATCAACGAAACGACCTCGATCACCACCGGCGGCACCTCACCGCTGCCGGCACCGGTGGTCTTCGACACCTTCACGCCGTCTCCCGACCCGACGATGCCGAGCTGCCCGACGGGCGACCTCGAGTGCTTCGAAGGCATGCTGGTGACGATCGTCGGCGGCACGGTGGTCCAGGGCAATCTGAGCTTCGGCAGCGATCCGAACGCCGAGATCGCCATCGTCGCCAAGAGCGAGCGTACGTTCCGCGAGCCGGGTGTCGAGTTCCCGGGCCTCGGTGGCTCGATCCCGACATGGGACGGCAATCCCGAGATCTTCGAGCTCGACCCAGACAAGCTCGGGCTACCCAACGACCTGATCAGCGCCGGTTCGACCTTCAGCGCAACGGGCGGCATCGGCTTCGAGTTCGGCGACTACGAGCTTTGGCCGGCGACCCTCACGGTGTCGCCGATGACCCAGCCGCTGCCGGTCGGCCCGGTGCGCGCCGCGAGCGCCGACGAGATCTCGATCGGCACGTTGAACTTCTTCCGCTTCTTCGACGATGTCGATGATCCGGGAGTCGACGACACGGTCGTGTCGACCGCCGAGTACGACTGCCGGCGGTCGAAGTTCGTCGCCTACATCGATCAGTCGATGCAGTACCCGGACATCCTCGCGGTCCAGGAAGTCGACAACTTGAACGTCCTGCAGGACCTGGCGGCCGACATCCTCACCGCCGGCGGACCGAGCTACCAGGCCGAGCTGATCGACGGCAACGACGTCGGCGGCATCGACGTCGGCTACCTGGTGTCGAACGACTTCACCATCGACGCGGTGACCCAGATGGGCGCCGCCGAGACCCTGTCGTGCGACGGGAGCCTGCTGCACGACCGGCCGCCGCTGATGCTCGAGGCGACCTACAACCCGACCGGTCTGCAGCTCGCCGTGCTGGTGCTCCACCAGCGCTCGCTCGGCGGCGTCGACGATCCGGGCGAGACCTGTGACGCCGACCCGTCGTCCCAGCGCGTGCGGCAGAAGCGCCTCGAGCAGGCGCAGTCGGTGGCGCAGATGGTCCAGACCTTCCAGACCAACTCGCCCACCGTGCCGCTCTTCGTGGTCGGCGACTTCAACGGCTTCGAGTTCACCGACGGATACGTCGACGTGCTCGGCCAGATCCAGGGCGAGGTCGACCCGGCGCAGAACCTGCTCTCGGAGCCGACGATCACCGATCCGCCGCTGCGCAATGAGGTGCTCGGTGTGCCGACCAACGAGCGTTACTCGTTCATCTTCGACGGCACCTCCCAGATCCTCGACCATGCGCTGAGCAGCGAGGCTGCGCGCTTCCTGGTCACCGGCTTCGAGTTCGCGCGCGGCAACGCCGACAGCCCGCGCATCCTGCTCGACAGCTGCGACGCGATGACCGCTCCGGACGAGCTGCCGCTGCGCGCCTCGGACCATGACGGCGGCGTCCTCTACCTGCTCAACGACCCCGGGCTGGTGATCTTCAGCGACGGGTTCGAGTCGGGGACTCTCTCCGCCTGGAGCAGCATGGTTCCCTGAGGCGGACTTCGCCTTCCTGTCGCCAGCCGCGAAGGCGGAGCGACAGATTTCGTCACCCGCGGGCATCGGCGCCACGTTTTTTCGGCACCGATGCCCGTCGGCCGTCCGGCGAACGGCTCCTCCCGGACCCGTCGACCGACCGCTGAGGGCGCGCGAAGGCCGATCGCAGGTGGATGGCCGTGTCCAGATCTCTGGCACCGGGTTTGCTTAAGTTAGAAGCGTGGATCTCGACGGGAGGAGATCGAGAGGAATGGCGTGGGGCGCAAGCCTCACGCCGCTCCCTCCATTTGGATCGACCTCGCCGATTCCTCCGCATGGCTGTCGACGATGCCTATCGACGATGCCACCGAGATCTCGCAATCTGCACATCGGCCCCTCGATCCCGAGACTTTTGAGGTATCGTCGAGGGACCCCTCCTCGTGGGCGCATTGGCCCGGTCGCCTTCGCCCAGTGACCGCGGCCCCCTAGACGTGGCCTCCCAAACTGTCGCGCCTCTCCGTATCGCACAATGACTCGGGACGACTCCCATCGAGACGCCGTCGAGCTCCCGCTGCTCGACGATGCCCAACTCGGCGAGCTCGAATCGCTCGATGCGCGCCAGGGTGGGGGTTTGCTGCGACGACTGGTCGAGATTTTCGAGTCGCAGGGCCCAGACGCATTCGACGATCTGCGGCGAGCGCTCGAGGCCGGCGACGCCGACGCGGTGGCCGCCACCGCCCACAGCCTGAAAGGCGGCTATCGATCCCTCGGGGTCGCCCGCGCCGCGGCGCTGGCCGCGGAGATCGAGTCGATGGGGCGCGCCCAATCTCTCGCCGACGGTCCGCGGGTGCTCGCCGCGCTCGAGCGTTGCTTCGCCGCGTCGCGCGCGGCGCTGCACGAGCGCTTGAGCCGAGCGGACTGATGCCCATCCCATGACTCGGCGGCGCCGTCCCGGCCTGCACGTCAAGACGGTGTTGGCGCTGGTCGTGCTCGTGCTCGCCTGCGCCGCGGCGATCGCGATTCCGAGCCTGCTCAGAGTCGAACACCTGACCAGCAGCGCACAGCAGCGCCTGGCCGACCACCTCGCCGCCGAGCTCGCGCACGACCGTGCGATCGATCGCGACGCGACCCAGCCGATCGAGCACGATCTGGCCGTGATCGCCAGTGAGGACACCGTCCTCTTCGCCGCGCTGCTCGCGCCCACAGGGGCTCCACGCGGTGTCTTCGCGCGCGACGAGGCGCTGTGGCAGCGCACCCTCCAGGGCCTTCCCGAGATCGATTTCATCGCCGCGGCCGGCGAGGGCCGCAGTCCGGTGCTCGAGGCGCTCGCCGCGCAGCTCGATGTGTTCTTGGCCCAGGCGCCGACGACCGGCGGCGGAATCGCGCTGGTCGGCCTGTCGCGAGAGCCGGTCGACACCGCCGTTCGCTCCCTGACCTGGGTCGCGCTCCGCAACACCGGCCTGCTGCTGGCACTCACGATGTTCGTCATCTTGCCGATGGTCAGCACCTGGTCGCGGCGCCTCTACCGCCTGGTCGAGGCGAGCGAGAAGATCTCCCAAGGCGATCTCTCGCGCACCATCGTCGACGAAGGCACCGACGAGCTCGGCCTGCTCTCGGTGGCCTACGAAAACATGCGCCGACGGGTGCACGCGCGGGATCGCGAGCTCCGGCGGCTCGCCGAGACCCTGCAAGAGCGGATCGAAGAACGGACGCGCGACCTGGAGCGGGCGAAGGAAGCCGCCGAGCAGGCGAGCCGCGCCAAGAGCCTCTTCCTGGCCAACATGAGCCACGAGATCCGAACGCCGATGAACGGCATCATCGGCGTCATCGATCTCTTGCAGCAGACCGACCTCGACCGCGCTCAGCGCGACTACCTGACGACCATCTCGTCGTCGGCCTCGTCGTTGCTGCGAGTGATCGACGACGTCCTCGACTTCTCGCGCATCGAGTCGGGAGCGCTGCGTTTCGAGGCGGTCGAGTTCTCGCTCGACAAGCTCCTGCGCGAGGTCGTGGAGCTGCTCGGCCCACGGGCCACCTCGCGCGGCATCGACCTCAGCGTCACACTGGCCGAAGACCTGCCGCCCCGCCTCCACACCGACGCCGCGCGTCTACGCCAGGTCTTGATCAACCTCATCTCCAACGCGGTGAAGTTCACTGACGAGGGCGGCGTCGTGGTCCGCGGTTCCCTCGAGCCCCTGACGAACGGCTCCCCGTCCGGCGACTCCGCGTCCAGCGACTCGGTCTCCAGCGACTCGGTCTCCAGCGACTCCGCCTCCAGCGGCTCCGGGTCCAGTGACTCCGGGTCCGACACCGACGCGCCCGCCGACGCAGCATCGGTCGCCACCCGGCCGATCGGCCTACGCGACGATGTCCGCCTCGAGGCTCACGCTCGGCGCCTGCTGCGCATCGAGGTCGAAGACACCGGCATCGGCTTCGACGAAGAGATCGAGGCGCACATCTTCGATGCCTTCCGCCAGGGCGACAACTCGACCACCCGCAGCCACGGCGGCGCCGGCCTCGGCCTGGCGATCAGCAAGGGCCTGGTCGAGCTTCTCGGAGGGCAGATCGGCGCCTCGACCGAGCGGGGTCGGGGCTCGCTCTTCTGGTTCGAGATCCCGGTCGAGACGTCGAGCGCGCCGTGGGTCGAAGACTCGTCGACCTTCGAGCTTCCCGAAGAGTTTCGCCGCGAGCTCAAGAGCCGCCGGCTGCCCCAGACGTCGGCCCGCATCTTGGTCGCCGAGGACCATCCGATCAATCGCATGGTCGCGCTGGGCCAGCTCGAATCGCTCGGCTACGAAGCCGATGCCGTCGAGAGCGGCACCGAGGTTCTGGCCGCGCTCGACGAGACGAGCTACGACATCGTGCTGATGGATTGCCAGATGCCCGACCTCGACGGCTACGAAACGACACGGCGCATCCGCCACCGCGAGGCCGACGAAGACAGCCGGAGGAGGACACGCATCATCGCCGTGACCGCTCATGCCATGAAGGGCGACCGGGAAGAGTGCCTCGCGGCCGGTATGGACGACTACCTGGCCAAGCCATTTCGCATCTCCCAACTCGCCACCGTACTCGAGCGATGGATCGACGACGATCCCTGAGACCATGACGCCGATCCAGCGAACCAAGGAGCAATGACTACGTTTCGTCGCCGGGGATGATGTATTCTCCGGTAACGATCAGGTCGTTCAGCGCCCCCATCGGTTCGGACTCCGGTCGACAGCGACCGCACAGTACGACGAGATCATCCTGCGAGAGTTATGGCGGACCAAGCTTTCTCCATCTTGTTGGTGGACGACAGCGACATCAATCAAGAAGTCTGGCGCTCGGTGCTCGAGGACGCCGGATACCGGGTTCTTTCGGCCCTCGACGGCCAATCCGCCCTGAATCTGGTCGACACCGAGGATGTCGATCTGGTCTTGCTCGACATCGTGATGCCCGGAATGACCGGGCTGCAGGTGCTCGAGACGATGCGCGAGCGCCACGACTCTCGCCAGCTGCCGGTGATCATGGCGACCGCCAAGGATCAGAGCGACGATGTCGTCAAGGCCTTCAATCTCGGCGCCAACGACTACGTCACCAAACCGCTCGACACCCGCATCACCCTGGCGCGCATCCGCGCCCAGCTGCGCAGCCGCGGTCCGCGCAGCGACGAGTCGACGAGTAGTGGCGAGATCGGCCCCGGCGTCACCCTGCGTGGCCGCTACCGGCTCGACACGCTGATCGGCAAGGGCAACTTCGGCAGCGTCTACAAGGCGACCCACCTCGGGCTGCAGCGCGCGGTCGCGGTCAAGATCCTGCGCGCCGGCTTCGGCGACGAAACGTCGCTCGCCCGCTTCCGCCAAGAGGGCATCTCGCTGTCCAGGCTGCAGCACACGAATGCCGTGGCGGTGCTCGATTTCGACGTCACCGACAAGGACATCGCCTTCCTGGTGATGGAGCTCTTGCGCGGGCGCAGCCTCGAGGCCCTGCTCGAGAACGAGGGCCCGCTCAGCCCGGTGCGCGCCGCGCAGATCATCCTGCCGGTGTGCGACGTCCTCACCGAGGCGCACGCGCTCGGGATCATTCACCGCGACATCAAGCCCCACAACGTCTTCTTGCACCACGGGCGCCGGGGCGAGCTCGTGAAGGTGCTCGACTTCGGCATCGCCAAGCTGGTCGGTGAGACCGAGATCGCCCAGCGGCTGACGGTCGAGGGCTCGAGCATCGGGACCCCGGCGTACATGGCTCCCGAGCGCTTCACCAACGAGCCCTACGACGGCAAGGCCGACGTGTACAGCCTGGCGGTCACGCTCTACGAGATGCTCACCGGCCGGACTCCGTTCCACCACGCCGACGGCAACTTCTTCAAGCTGATTCGCATGCACGTCGTCGAACGCCCGGGGCCGCTACGGGCCTACGTGCCGAATCTGCCGCGGGCGCTCGAAGAGCTGGTCCTGCGCGCTTTGTCCAAGCAACCGGAGCAGCGACCGACGGCGGCCGAGCTGGCGCTCGAGCTGACCCGGATCCTCGAGCTCGAGCCGGCGCCGCAGAGCGCCTCACTCGACGACAGCTATCTCGAGCTCCGTGCGGCGTTCGCCGGCAAGCAACAGGGGGAGGCGCGCGAGCCACGGCCGCTGCAACCGACGGTCGAATGGCGTGACGACTGACCACGACACGACGGACCGGGACGAGCCGGATCTTGTCGGCGAGGCACGCCGCTACCGCGAGCTCTTCGAAGAAGCGCCGGTAATGTACTTGATCACCGAGGTGCGCAACGGCATCGCCCTGATCACGGCCTGCAATCGCCTCTTTCTCGACACCCTCGGCTACTCGCAGGCCGAAGTGGTCGGCAGGCCCCTGACCAGCTTCTACTCGGAGCAGTCGCAGCGCGAGCTTCTCCTCGGCGGCTATCAGCGCGCCCTGCGCGGCGAGTTCAACGACGAAGAGCGCGAGTTCATCGCCGCCGACGGTCGCCGGGTCACTACCTTGCTGCGCGCCGTCCCCGACTACGACTCGGAGGGTCGCCTGTGCGGCACGCGGGCGATGTACATCGACGTCACGCGGCAGAAGCGGGCCGAGGAGTCGCTGCGCTATCGCATCGAGTTCGAGACTCTGATGACCTCGATCTCGTCGCAGTTCGTCGGCCTGCCGGACAGCGAGTTCGATCAGCATGTCCACGAATCCCTGCGCCGGGTCGGAGAGTTCGTCGACTGCGCGCGAGCGCAGCTCTTCCTGCTGTCGGACGACGGCGCGCGGGAGTCGTGCAGCCACGAGTGGCGCCGGGCCGGCATCGCCTCCCGAAAGAACGAGCTGCGCGAGATCGACCGCGCGCGCTATCCGTGGTTCAAGCGCCATGTCGACCTCGGCGAGACCTTTGTCGTGGCCGACCTCGACCAGCTGCCCGCCGAGGCTCACGCCGAGCGCGCGATCTTCGAAGCCGAAGGCATCGGGTCGATGTTGGTGACTCCGGTGGCGCTGCGCGGCACGGTGATCGGCTACCTCTCGTTCGTCGCTCGCAACCGCTCCCTCGCCGACAGCGACGACGAAAAGCGCACGCTGGTACGTTTCGTCGCCGAGCTGATCACCACGGCACTGGAGCGTCGGCGGGCGACCGAGCTCGAAAAGGCCAAGGAAGCGGCGGAAGCGGCCAGCGAAGCGAAGAGCCTCTTCCTGGCCAACATGAGCCACGAGATTCGCACGCCGATGAACGCCATCCTCGGCATGAGCGACCTGATGCTCGACGCCGCGCTCACCGAAACACAGCAGAGTCACTTGCAGATCCTCAAGAGCTCGGCCGAGGGCCTGCTGCGGTTGATCGACGACATTCTCGACTTCTCCAAGATCGAAGCCGGCAAGATGACGCTCGACACCGACACGTTCGACCTGCACACGCTGGTCGACGCGGCGATTCAGCCGCTGAGCCCACGCGCCGCGGCGCGTGGCCTGTCGCTCGAGGTCGACGTCACGTCGGAGTTCCCGCAGCGACTCGTCGGCGACGTCAATCGACTGCGCCAGGTGCTGATCAACCTGGTGTCGAACGCGATCAAGTTCACCGACCGCGGCGGCATCGAGGTGCGGGTCACCCACGAGAGCCTCGACACCAGCGGCGTCCGGATCCGCTTCACCGTGCAGGACAGCGGAATCGGCATCCCGCCGGCAGTCCAGGATCAACTCTTCGAGCCGTTCACTCAGGCGGACAACTCGACCAGCCGACGCTACGGCGGAACCGGCCTCGGCCTCGCCATCTGCCAACGCCTGGTCGAGCTCATGCAGGGCGACCTCGGCTTCGAGAGCCACCTCGGCCACGGCTCGACATTCTGGTTCTCGGTACCGCTGCTGCCGGCCCAGCGCCAGGTGCCGCGCGGCGTGGTCGCCGAACGCACCGACCACCAGCTCTACGACGGCACACCGGAGAACTATCGCCTGCTCCTCGCCGAGGACAACCAGGTGAATCAGATCGTCGCGCTCGGACAGATCGAGGCGCTCGGCTACCGCGCCGACGCGGTCGACAACGGCCTCGAGGTCCTGCGCGTGATCGACCAGGCGCCCTACGACCTGGTGTTGATGGACTGCCAGATGCCCGAGCTCGACGGCTACGAGACGACGCGTCGGCTGCGCGAGGCCGGATGGACACTGCCGGTCGTCGCGGTGACGGCGCACGCGATGAAGGGCGACCGCGAGCGCTGCCTCGCCGCGGGAATGAACGAGTACATCGCGAAGCCCTTCCGGCGCGAAGAGCTGGCCGAGATCCTCCGCCAGTGGCTGCCCGAGACGCCGTCGGCCGAGGTGGCAGGCGCCTCCGCTCCGGATCGTGCGTCAGAATCGACGGACGAAGCGTAGGAGCTCCCACGGCCCGTCGTCGCCGGCGACGCGGTACGGCCGAGTCGACGCGTCGAAGTACGCGTTGAGTGTCTGCAAGTCGAGGAAGGCGGGCCCTCGCCAGCGCGGATCGAGCGACTCGGTGCGATCGATCGAGAGCAAGAGCTCGTCGATCACTGGCGGCTCGTCGTAGAGCGGGCGCGAGGTCGACGAGCCGGCCTCGATCAGTACCGTCGCGGCGCCGAAGGCGGTGCGCAGGAATTCCACCGCGGAGCGCGGGCCGGGTGCCGGATGGGCGACCACCTCGATGCCGCGATCCATCGCCGCACTCTCGAGACGCCAGACGCCATCGCGGTCGGTGAAGACCAGCGTGCGCGACGGCCCGCTGAAGAGTGGATGATCGAGATCGAGGTCGCGCCCCGAGCTCAGCACCAGAGTCAACGGCGGCCCCGCCTTGCCCAGCGTCTCTCGGCGCCAGGATTCGAGCGCGGCACCGAGGCGCCAGCCGGGAACCTCGAGAGCATCGAGGCCGTGACGGAGCTCCGGCTCGTGGCGCACGATCTCGCCCGTCGTCAGGATGGCGTCGGCGCGGGCGCGCGCGAGGCCGAGCGCGAACGTGTCGAAGGCGGCGCGCGGAGCGCCCGCCGCGGTCCGCAGCAGCGCCAGCCGATCGGGGCGGCGCAGCCAGGCGGCGGCGACCTGGACGACTCCGGTGTCACGCGGCACTCGACCGTACACGGCAGCAGCCAGGCGCTCGACGTCGCCCGCCTCCTGCAGCGTGGGCAGCGCGTCGTCGGGTGTCTGCGGCGAAGAAGACATGCGCCGATTGTCTCCGCTGGCGATGACCAGGTCAAAGGTTCGGCGAAGACTCTTTCGGTAGCCTTTCGAGGCCCCAGAAACCGTCCTTGGATGAAAGTCCCAGGGCTTTGGTCAGAGATCGCAAGGTGAGATGTCATCTTGCGCCATTACGCTTCGCCGAGTCCTCACTCCACCCTCGAACGCGCCGAAAACACCGGCCGATCGGGCGATGTCACTTCGTGCGCCTGGACCGAACGCTCGGTCGAAATGTTGAAATTAGCCTGTTGACAACTCGAATCGAAATGGTATTCTACCGACCGTTCAGTTGATCGTCCCGCCACGACACTGACCAGCGCTTGGCCCGAGCGCGATCTGCCGTCTCGGCAACCCGGTTCGTGGCAGTCCCCTGATGCTCTCGTGATGAGGTAGACGACATGCTCAAGCTGGCCGACAAGCGACAGAGTCGAGCCGCGATCCGCGGCCTCGACATCGTTCCGGATCCGATCGAAGCCGACCTTCCGGTCGAGTCGCTCGATGCACCGGAACCGGAACGGCGCACCGAGACCCGTCCGGAAGTCTCGGCGGTCGCAGCCCTGGTCGGCATTCTCGAGCGCGCCGGCATCGACGAGGCGTTCGGGGTCAGCGGCGGAGCGATCGCGCTGCTCTTCGACGCGTTCGCCGAGAGCCGCATCGCGCTGCGCCATTTCCGCCACGAGTCGGGAGCCGCGTTCGCCGCCACCGAGTGCCACTTCGCTAGTGGACGCCCGACGGCCGTCTTCGCCACCACGGGCCCGGGCCTGCTCAACGCTCTCACCGGAATGAGCGCGGCACGCTGGGACGGCGCCAAGGTCGTGCTGATCTCGGGCTCCACCAGCAGTCCCCAGCGTGGACGCTGGGCGACCCAGGAGACCAGCTCCTACACCATGCCGCAGGACGCGCTCTACGGGGAGAGCACGATCTTCGACTACGCCATCCGCCTCGAGAGCACGGCCGAGCTACCGCAAGTGGCGCGGCGGCTCGCCCAGGGCTTCGAGCGCCCCGGACGGTTCGTGGCCCACGTCTGCATGCCGATGGCGATCCAGTCGGCGCGCGTCGATGCGCCCGAAGCGCGCCGCCTCTTCCGCGCCGCCTGTCCGACGCCGACACGAGACGAGCTCGACGAGATCGCCGCCCTGCTCGCCGCCGAGCCGTTCGCCATCTGGGCCGGCTTCGGCGCCACCGGCGCGGCCGAGCAAGTCCGGCGCCTGGCCGAAGTCAGCGGCGCGAAGGTCTTCTGCTCGCCTCGCGCCAAAGGAGTGATGCCCGAAGGCCACCCGCAGTACCTCGGCGTCACCGGACTCGGCGGCCACGACACAGTGACCGACTACATGCTGCGCGTGCGTCCACGACGCGTCCTCGTGCTCGGCAGCCGGCTGGGCGAGGCGACGTCGTTCTGGAATCGCGACATGGTGCCGGCGGAGGGCTTCGTCCACGTCGACATCGACCCCACGGTGCCCGGCGCGGCCTTTCCCGACGTTCCCACCCACGCCGTCCACGCCGAGATTCGTGCCTTCCTCGACGACCTGCTGACGCGCTTCAGCGCCCGCCCCGTGGTCGCCCGCCGCGGCGCCGACGAGTTCGAGCCCTGCCCGCAGCCCGTGCCGCTGCCGATCCGTGGACGCACTCCGGTGCGCCCGCGGGTGCTGATGAGCGCCGTCCAGCGACGCGTGATCCGCGCCACCGACGCACTGGTAATCGCCGAGTGCGGCAACTCGTTCGCCTGGTGCAACCACTACCTGCGCTTCGACACCCCCGGCCGATACCGCGTCTCGACCCTCTTCGGCTCGATGGGCCACGCCGCGACCGGCGTCGTCGGCGCCGCCATCGGTCGGGGCGGCAAAGCGGTGGCGATCACCGGCGACGGCTCGATGCTGATGAACTCCGAGCTCTCGACCGCGGTGCAATACGGCGTGCCCGCGGTGTGGGTCGTGCTCAACGACGCCGGCTACGGCATGTGTCGCGATGGTCATGCCGCGCTCGGCCTGAGCGGCGACGAGATCGACATTCCACGCGTCGACTTCGCGGCGCTCGCCCGGTCGGTCGGGGCGCAGGGCCAGCGCGTCACCTGCGAGGACGAGCTGGACGCCGCGCTCGATGCCGCGATGGCCGCGGACGGTCCGGTCGTGCTCGACGTCCAGATCGACGCCAGCGAGCCGTCGCCGTTGCTGCAGCGCTTCGAGAGCCTGATTCAGCAGGGCGGATCGAAGCACGTCGCCGGCTGGCAGAAGGACGAGCCCTGACCCGACGCGCTCCGAGTCACCGAGGCCCATTTCTCTTGACCTGACCTGCCATCGGCCCGCGCCATCGACCGAGGACTCCTCCATGTCGCCTTCGCTCTCCGCCGGCCTCGAAGCCGTCGCCATCGCCGTCCCCGAATGCATTCTCGACAACGACCACTGGCGTCGCCACCATCCGAGCCTGGTCGCCCAGGCCGAGCAGCGCATCTGGATGTGGAAGCGCCCGCTCCATCGCCCGACCGCGCCCGGCGCCTTCGACCTCGAGATGGAGCCGTATCTCGACGACCCGTTCCGCGGCGCCCGGCAGCGGCGCGTGCTCGGTCCCGAGCAGAGCGCGCTGACGCTGGAGGCGGCGGCGGCGCGCGACGCGCTGGCGGCGGCCGAGCTCTCGATCGACGACGTCGACGGCCTGATCTGCACGTCCTTCCTGCCCGATAGCCACGGCATCGGCGGCGCCGCCTTCCTGGCGCGCGAACTCGGCCTGCGCGGCGCCGCATGGAACCTCGAGTCGGCCTGCTCCAGCACCGTCGTGGCGCTCCAAACCGCCGCCTCCCTGGTCGCCGGCGGCCAGTTCCGCCGCATGCTCGTCGTCACGTCGTGCACCTATTCACGGGCGACGCGCGAGGACGACCCGATCGCCTGGGGAATCGGCGACGCCGCCACCGCGATGCTGGTCGCCGCCACCCCCGGGGCCGGCGTCCTCGCCACCCACGTCGCGCACACCGCCGACACCTGCGAGGCGGTGGCGTACCACCTCGAGGCCGAGGCCGGCGGTGCGCTCGGCCTGCGCATGCGCACCAGTCGCCATGCCGCGCGGCTGCTGCGCGAAACGTCGGAGCGCTATCTCGGCACCTGCGTCAACGGCGCGCTCGACGCCGCGGGCATCGCACTCGACGAAGTCGACCATTTCGTCTTCAACACCCCGCTCGCCTGGTATGCGCGATTCTGCGCGCGCAGCCTGGGCATCGACCCGGCGAAGACTCTCAGCGTCTATCCGCTCTATGCCAACGTCGGCCCATGCCTTCCCGGCCTGAACCTGCTGCATGCGGCCCATTGGAACGGCATCCACCGCGGCCAGACGGTGGTGCTCTACAGCGTCGGCAGCGTGTCGAGCTGCGCCGCCACCGTGCTGCGCTGGGGCGACGTGGCACTCGGCGCTCTCCCCGAGGGCGTCAGCCCCGAGCTGCTCCACATGCTCGAGCACGGCGCTCCGCTGTCGGCGGTCGCCTAGTCGACGGCGCCCCGAAACGCCGAGAGGCAGACCTGGTCTCTCACCTCGCCATCCAGTCGACATTCGCCCGGACAGTGGCCTCGTCGCTCTGTCTTTTGCATCACGAGCGATTTGCTTGACATCGACGGCGAATCGGGCCAACATCAGCCAACCGGACGGTTGGTAGACCATCAATCTGTCTGGCTCATTTCCTGGATGCCCTGCGATGTCCGTCGGCGATGCCAGCCGATCGCAAGCCCCCGACGCATCGCGCGGCCGTGAGTTTCACGACCAGCCTGCGCGCTCGGGATTGGCATGCCCGAGCAAGGCGAGAGTGCCATGCCAAGCTTTCCCAAGCCACCGACTCTGAACGACGACGAACGCGCGATCGACATCTATCGCGAGGCGGCGCACATCATTCGCGACAAGGGCTTCGACGCGACCTCGATGGGCGATATCGCAAAGGCCGTCGACCTCACCAAGGGCGGCCTCTACTACTACATCAAGGGCAAGGAAGC
The DNA here is from genome assembly GCA_039194425.1 of Acidobacteriota bacterium. GTDB lineage: Bacteria > Acidobacteriota > Thermoanaerobaculia > Multivoradales > J023 > JAUIJL01. The sequence continues at coordinate 164,571 of JBCCVZ010000004.1, forward strand.
CCTGCTCTACGCGATCATGTGCTTCGCGCTCGAAGAGCTCGATCGGCGCGTGCTGGCCCCGGCGCAGAAGATCTCCGAGCCGTCACAGCGCCTCGCCCACATGCTGTCGGCGCACCTCAAGCTCGTGCTCGACGAGACCAACGCGATGGTGGTGCTGGCCGACGAGCTCGAGGGCCTGAGCCCGGAGCATCGGCGGACGATCGAAGAGCGCTACATGCAGTATCGCGACGCGCTGCGCGATACGGCAGCCTCCATGCTTGCAGAGAGTGGCCACCGCACGCTCGATCCGAGCGTCGCCGCCGGCGCTCTCTGCTCGCTCGCCGAAGGCGTCGTCCGGTGGTTCGACGCGGAGCGACACCCACAGCGAGACCATGTCGTGGAGCAAGTCACACGAATGGCGCTGCAGAGTCTCGACCCGGGCGCGGGAGCGAGCAACCAGGCCGTCGCCTGACCGCTCGGCGCGATACGATCGAGCGATGCACCGACCGCGGCCCCAGGGGCGGTGGTCGGTGATTTCCATCGTTCGTTCCGCATTTCGATCCCCGCCGGTCCAGGAGCGCCGTGCGCCATCCACTCTTGAGGCGACAGCTCGAGCAGCTTTCCCTTCGGCCCGATGAGCCGCCCTCGGCCGAGGCGTGGCAGAGCTTTCTCGATCGGGTGGGCGGCGTCTATACCGAGGCCTACCAAACGCGCTACCGCCTCGAGCAGGAGCTACACCAGAGCAAGACGATGGCCGGCGAGCTCGCCGACCGGCCCCGGTCGAGCTCGGCGGGCCACGCCCTGAGCCTGCTCGACGAGGTGCCCGAGACACTCTTCACGCTGGCAGTCCGCGACGGCTCGTTCCTGTGGCTCAACCCGGCCTTCGAAACCCTCACCGGCTGGCCGCGCTCCGAGTGGATCGGCAAACCGTTCACTTCGTTGAGCCTGCGCGAGGATCGTTCGGTCGCCATCGCGTCGATCCACCAAGTCCTCCTCGGTGGCACCACCGAGACGTTTCGACTCCGGCTGCGCACCCGCAGCGGCGACGACCGCAGTGCCGAGATGGTGCTCAAGCCGCTGCTGCAGAACGGTGAGATCGTCCGTCTGCTGGGAGTGATTCGCGACAACACTCTGCACGATCGCATCGAGCGCGACCTGCGCGCGGCGAAAGAGACCGCCGAGCAGGCGAGCCGCGAGAAGAGCGAGTTCCTGGCCAACATGAGCCACGAGATCCGCACGCCGATGAACGGCATCATCGGTATGACCGGCCTGATGCTCGAGACACCGCTCGACGAGCGCCAGCGCGACTTCGTGGAGACGATCCGCTCGAGCGGCGACACCTTGCTCACGCTGATCAACGACATCCTCGACTTCTCGAAGGTCGAGTCGGGCAAGCTCGAGCTCGAGAATCAGCCCTTCGACCTTCGCGAATGCGTTGCCGGCAGCCTCGACCTGGTGGCCGCGCGCGCCGCCGAGAAGGGCCTGCGACTGTGGAGCAGCTTCAGCGAGGGCTGCCCCGAGACGGTGGTCGGCGACGTCACTCGGCTGCGCCAGGTGCTGGTCAATCTGCTCGGGAACTCGGTGAAGTTCACCGATGCCGGGGAGGTCGAGGTGCGCGTCGCCGCCGAGCGCATTGGCCCGATGCGCTATCGCCTCGACTTCTCGGTGCGCGATACCGGTGTCGGCATTCCCGACGACCGTATCGACCGCATTTTCGAGTCGTTCTCCCAGGGCGACCCGTCGACCACGCGCAAGTTCGGCGGCACCGGCCTCGGCCTCGCCATCTCGAAGCATCTCACCGAGTTGATGGGCGGACGGCTCTGGGCCGAGAGCGAGGTCGGCCTCGGCTCGACCTTCTACTTCAACATGCACACCACAGCGGCCGAGGCGGCGCCGGTGAGCGAGCTGATCGATCGGCCGTCGCGCCGCATCGACGAGCGCCTGGCGCGACGCCTGCCGCTGCGCATCTTGATCGCCGACGACAGCGTCGTGAATCAGAAGGTCGCGCGCATGTTCCTCGAGCGCATGGGGTATCGCGCCGACCTCGCGGCCAATGGCCTCGAGGTTCTCGATGCGCTCGACCGCCAGTCCTACGATGTCGTCTTGATGGACGTCCAGATGCCGGAGCTCGACGGGCTCGAAACCACGCGTCGCATTCGGCGGCGCGGCGAGCCGCAGCCGAGCATCATCGCCGTCACCGCCGGGGCAATGCGCGGCGACCGCGAGAAGTGCCTCGCCGCCGGCATGGACGGCTACGTGTCGAAGCCGGTCCAGGCCGAAGAGCTGCAGGCCGCTCTGCTGCGCTGCGCCGGCCTGGACGACGAGGCCGAGGCCTTGCAGAGCGACCGTGCGCCGCCGGTCGACGACTCGAAGGGCATCAACCTCGAAGTGCTCGCCGATTTGCATCGACTGCGGCCCCAGGTGATGTCGGGCTTGGTGAGCAACTTCTTGAACAGTGCGGAAACCAAGGTTCTTGCGATTCGCGGAGCGGTCGAGGGTGACGATCCCGAGGCACTCGAGATCGCGGCACACGGGCTCAAGGGCAGCTGCGGCACGCTCGGTGCGATGCGCATGGCGGAGGTCTGCGCCGAGCTCGTGCAGGCGGCCCGCGACGACGCGGCGTCGGGGGCCGATGACCTGGTGCTGCGATTGCAGCACGAGCATCAGCTGGTGCGCAGCGCCTTCCTGCGTCAGCTCGAGAGCTGGAAGCAGGCGACCTGACTCGAGCTGGTAGACTCGTCCATCATGGTCCGACGGACATCCCCGCCGCTCCACGACTCGGCATCCGAGGCCTCGGAGCTTCAGCGTGTCCTGCTGGTGGAAGACGAGCTGGACATCCAGACCGTCGCGCGCATGGCGCTCGAGGACCTCGGCGGACTCGACGTGGAGGTCTGCGCGTCGGGGGAAGACGCACTCGTCCGCGGCCCGGCGTTTCGGCCGCAGCTGGTGCTGCTCGACTACATGATGCCGGGAATGAACGGGCGCCATACGCTCGAGGCGTTCGCCGCGGTACCGGCGCTCGCCGAGGTGCCGATCGTGTTCCTCACCGCCCGCGCACAGCTCGACGAAGTCGCGGAGTACCACCGCCTCGGGGCCATCGACGTGATCATCAAACCGTTCGATCCGATGAGCCTGGCCGACGAGGTGCAGGCGGTCTGGACGCGCTACCGCGCCGGCAGCACCGTCGGGAGCGACGCATGACATGACGCGGTCGCCGCGCGCAGCCGGCGAGGGCCACGCCTCGGACGAGAGCACGACCTCGGTCTGGCGCCAAGAGGCCGGGGCTCTCGGGATCTCCCGGCGCCTGGCGGCCGTCACCGTGCTCGGCCTGGTCGGCTGCTGCGGAATTCTGCTGGTTCCTGTCGAAGCGCTCGCTCTGGGCCTCGCGTCGTGGACCACCGCCTGGACCTACGGCACGATCTTCGCCGCTTCGCTGCTGCGACGGCGCCTGGCGCGGCGTTCAGAAGTGGCGGCTTACCTGGTGGCGCTGCCGGTCGCGATGCTGGCCACCGGGGGCCTCGCCTGGCTTCAGCTCGGCGGCGGTCTGGGAGGTGGATTCGGCGCCGACCCGATGCCGCCGACGCCCGAACGTGCCTGGCTGATCGCCCGCCTGCTGATCGCGTCGACCTTCGCCACCACGCTGGCCGTCACCTGGTGGCAGGCGGGGCGACCACGACCTCCTGCGCCGCGCGGTGCCTGGATCACTCTGGCGCTCCTGGTCCTCGCGGCGCTCGCCGCACCGCTCGTCGCCTTGCCGACGGCGGCGCTGCACCTGGCGGCGGCACCTCTCTTCTTCGTCTTCGGCGGTGTGCTCTTGCCGGCTCTGCGCCGTGGCCGACGCGACGCGCTCGGCGCCGGCTTCATCGCCTCCACCGCACCGCAGATCGCCTGCCAGATCGCGCTCGCCGCGGGCGTCGTGGAGCTCGCCGCGGCGTTCCAGCTCTTCGCCGCCCTGATGGTGGCGGCCGGCGCCGCCGCCGACGATGCCTCGGCATGGAGCGATCGGCGCGTCGCCGTCGCCGAGCGCGCCGACGCCGAGCGCGCGCTCCGCCATCGCACCGCCGAGCTCGAGCGCGCCGAAGTCGAGCGGCTGAGTCAAGAGCGGCTGCATCGCCAGGCCGAACGGCTGCGCCAGATGCTGCACAAGGCGATGGAGGTGACCAGCCTCGGAGTCACGGTCACCGACATGGACGGCAAGATCCTCTACGTCAACCCGGCCGATGCACGCATGCACGGCTACGAAGTCGAGGAGCTGCTCGGTCAGGATGTGCGCATCTACGCCGCGGACACCGAGGAAGGGGCGATGCCGATCACCACCACGCCCGAGCCATGGGCACGCGAGCGGCTGAATCGCCACCGCAGCGGCGAAGCGTTCCCGGTGCGGCTGGTGTCGGACCGCGTCAACGACGAAGACGGCCGTCCGATCGCGACGGTCACCTTGTGCGAGGACATTCGAGATCGTCTGCGCATCCGCGAAGCGATCGAGCGTCGCGACCGCATTCTCGAAGCGGTCGCCTTCGCCGCCGAGACCTTCCTCGCCGAGAGCCGCTGGCAGGAAGGGGTGGGCGAGGTACTCGCCCGCCTCGGCCGGGCGACCCGGGTGCGCCGGGTCGAGCTGGTGCTCAGCGCCGACGGAGTGTTCGGCGAGCAGCTTCTGCGCTACCGCTGGTCGTGCACGGAAGCCGGCGACGAGCGCCTGGAGACGCCCGACGACCAGGTGAGCACGGCGTCGAGCGACCAGCCGATGCTGCCGTCCGAATGGCGCAGCGCGCTGGAGCGAGGCGAAGCGATCTACGGCTCGCTCGACGACACCGACGTCGCTCTCGCCGCGTCGCTCGGACCCGACGCCGGCTCGTGGGCGATCGTGCCGGTCTTCGTTCAGAGCGGATTTCGCGGTCGGCTGGCGCTCGAGGACCGCGACGCCGAGCGGCGCTGGTCGGTCGCCGAGCTCGAGTCCCTGCGCACCGCGTCGCGCACCGTCGGCGCTTCGATCCAGCGCCACGAGGACGAAGAGGCGCTGGCGGCGAGCGAGGCCAAACACCGCGATCTGCTGGAGAACGCGCACGACCTGATCCAAAGCGTTTCACCCGACGGCCGCTTCCAGTTCGTCAATCGCGCCTGGATGCAGACCCTCGGCTTCGACGACACCGAGGTCCCCGATCTCAAGATCTGGGACATCATCAAGCCACCTCCAGGCGAGGAGCCGCGCGACGTGCTGCAGGACATGCTGACCGCCGAGTCGCGCGGCCGGGAGGAGGCGGTCTTCGTCGCCAAGGACGGCCGTGAGATCGCGGTCGAGGGTGTCGTCACGCGGCGCTTCGTCGATGGCCTGCCGGTGGCGGTCCAGGGAATCTTCCGCGACATCACCGAACGCAAGGCGGTCGACCGACTGAAGCAGGAGTTCATCTCGACGGTCAGCCACGAGCTCCGCACACCGTTGACCTCGATCATCGCGTCGCTGGCGCTGGTCGACAGCGGCCGCCTCGACAGCCAGCCCGAGCGCGCCGCCGAGCTGGTGTCGGTGGCCCACCGCAATGGCGGACGGCTACTCAAGCTGATCAACAATCTGCTCGACTTGCAGAAGCTGGCGGCGCGCAAGATGACGTTCCGCAAGGAACCGCTAGACGTCGCGACGCTGCTCGAAGAGGCGGCCGACAGCCTCGGCGCCGTCGCCGCCGAACGCAAGGTGTCGATCGAAGTCCGCCCGCTCGCCAAGAGCATGCGCGTGATCGGCGACCACGACCGTCTGATGCAGGTGCTGCACAACCTGGTGTCGAACGCGGTCAAGTTCTCGGCCGCGAACGACGTCGTGGAGCTCAGCGCCAGCCGCCGGGGGCAGCGGGTGATGCTCGCCGTGCGCGACGAGGGACCGGGAATCCCGGAAGAGTTTCGCGCCCGTCTGTTCGAACAGTTCACCCAGGCGGACCCGTCGAAGACCCGCACCTCGGGCGGTTCGGGCCTCGGCTTGTCAATCGTCAAGGGCCTGGTCGAGGGCATGGACGGGACGGTCGACGTGGTCACCGAGGTCGGCAGCGGAACGACCTTCATGGTCGACCTGCCGCGCGCCGACGCCACCATGCTCACCTTCGACGAGATCCGCAGCATGCGGCGGACCCGCGGCGCGCGCGGGCCGCGCTGAGGCCGGTCGTCACCCGCTCAGCAGAACACCAGCGGTACCCCGGCGACGTGCGCTGCCGGCTGGCGGCGGCCGGCGGTGACCCCGGCGAGCTCGAAGCGCTCGGGCAGCGGCCAGCCGGCGACGCGGCGATGGCGCCAGCGGCCGGACGGCGGATCGCCACCACCTTCGGGTGCCGCTGAAACGCGCCACGAGGCCAACATCCGGGTCCAGGCCTCGTCGCGGGCTCTGGCCCGCAGGTGCACAGGATCGAGCCCGAACCACGACGCCGGCTGGACGATCCGCTCGGCGCCCCGCGCCGCGGCGAGCGCGGCGAGGCGTGCATCGAGCTCGCCGGCGCGCGCCAAAAGCGCCGCCGCATCGAGCCCACAGCGCGGAAAGAGCAGGCGCCGAGCGACATCGAGCCAGGCGAGCGGCAGCTCGTCGAGCGCCGCGGTCGGCAACGACACGACCGTCGCGCGCACCGAGCCTCCCGCTTCCACGCCGCAGCGTGCCAGACAGCGCTCGATCCAGGCCGCCACCGTCTCGGGCTCGACCCCGTACGCGAGATCGTTGCCGACATCCGTCAGCAGCAGATGCGTCGGGCCGCCGCGCGCCTCCAGCCGCCGCCAGACGTCGCTGTCGAGGATCGACGGCAGGCGCCGCAGCCAGTACCACGATGCGCGCCCGTAGCTGCGCCCGCGCCCGGCGGCGATCCACAGCGCCTCGGGCGGCGACGGTAGCGCCGCGAGAGCCGCCGCCGCCACGCCGCCGAGATCGCGAGCCACATTGCTGGCGCCGAGCACCAGCGGACGCGGCGCCGGCTCGCTCATGCCGATCCCACGCGCTCAGTCCTCGGTCGGTGTCGGCGGCTGGGTCGAGTAGTCGTAGAAGCCGCATCCGCTCTTGCGTCCGAGGTCGCCGCGCTCGACGCGCAGCGCCAGCGCCTCGGGCGGCCGATCCGCTGCATCGCCCGACGCTTCGTAGATCTCGAGGCGCGCGTTGTAGCCGATATCGAGTCCGCTGAAGTCGCTCAGCCGGAACGGCCCCATCGGATGGTTGAGGCCGAGCTCGCAAGCGCGGTCGATGTCGTCGAACGTCGCGACGCCGGCCTCGAGCAGCGCGTAGGCCTCGTTGGTGATCGCACGGAGAATGCGATTCACCAGGAACCCCGGCAGCTCCTTGTTGACTCGCACCGGCGTCTTGCCCAGGCGCCGGGCGAGCTCCACCGTGGCGTCCACGACCTCGTCGGCCGTCCGCTCGTGGCGCACGACTTCGACCAGCTTCATCACCAGCGGTGGGTAGAAGAAGTGCATGTTCAGCACTCGCTCGGGCCGCGCGGTGGCGTCGGCGATCTGGGAGCTGCCGAGGTACGAGCTGTTGGTGGCGAGAATCGCATGCGGCGGCGCGTGACGATCGAGCGCGGCGAAGACCTGGCGCTTGACCTCGAGCCGCTCGACCACCGCCTCGAGCACGAAGTCGGCGTCGGCACAGGCCTTCGCCAGGTCACTCGTCGTGGTGACGCGCGCCAACGCCGCCGCGATCTCTTCGGCCGTCGCACGTCCCTTCTCGACCCGCCGATCGAGATGCTTGCGGTTGCCCTCGATGGCGCGCACCAGCTGCGCGTCGTCGATGTCGTGCAAGCGCACGGTCAGTCCATGCAGCGCCGCTTGCAGCGCGATCTGCGCGCCCATCTGGCCGGCGCCGGTGACGCACAGAGTGCGGATCTCGTGGCTCATCTCGTCGCTCCGTCGGTTGCTGTGCAGGAGGTCGCCGCGATCGTGCGGGGCGCCCGATCTTAGCTGATATCCTGCGCCGACCCTCGACCGAGTCGCCCTGCCCGACCTCCATGGCCACCATCCTCCTCCCGCTGCTCTACGCCGCCACCGGCATCCTCGCCCTGGGCCTCGCGCACCGCTTCGTGCGTCGTCTCACCATGGGCGAATCGCTGGCGCTGCTCGCGCTGCCGCTGTGCTTCGTCGGGCCGGCGCTGCTCACCGGACGGATCTACGCGCCGATCGACATGCTCTATCGGTACGACCCGTTCGCTTCCATGGCGGAGGATCTGGGCGTCGAGTTGACATCGCGCCAGTCGGGCGACTTGCCGTTCCAGATCATCCCCTGGCAGGCGTCGGTGCGCTGGGCCTGGGGCGAGGGCGACTGGCCGCTGTGGAATCCGTTCATGCTCTGCGGCGATTCCCTGGCCCAGTCGGCTCAGTCGGCGCCCTACCACCCGGTGAACGTGATCTCGCTGGCGCTTCCGGTCGACCTGGCGCCGACCTATGTCGCCGCGCTCACCCTCTTCCTCGCCGCGCTCAGCGCCTTCTGCTGGGGGCGCGAGCTCGGCTGCCGCGTGCTGCCGTCACTGATCGCCGCCGCCGGCTGGACGTTCGGTGGCTTCATCATCGCCTGGCTCGGCTGGCCGATGGGGCTCGCGGTCGCGGTCTTCCCGCTGGTCACCACGGCCGTCCGGCGCCTGGCGCGCGACCCGGGCCCGCACGCCGCAGCGATCCTCTGCGTCGCACTGACGCTGGTGATCCTCGCCGGCCATCCCGAGAGCCTGCTGCACATCGTCGCCGCCGGCTCGCTCTACGGCCTGTTCGAGGTCGCCGTCTCGCGCGCTCCACGCCTGCGCATCATCGGCTGGGCCGTCGCCGGCGGCCTCGCGGCCGGCCTGCTCTGCGCGCTCTACCTGCTGCCGATTCTCGAGGCTCTGCCGCAGACGGCGCAATACCACCAGCGCCGCGCGAACTTCGCCACCCTCGACCACAGCGTGCCGTGGCCGGAAAGCGTGCATCGCGCGACGGTGAACCTCGTGCCCTACGCCTTCGGCCTGGGCTGGCGCGAGGCGGCGCGGCCGATGCCACAGTTCTTCGTCCCGATCTCGACCGCCTACATCGGCTCGTCGCTCCTCGGCCTGGCGCTCTTCGGGCTCTTCGCTCATCCGTGGCGCGGACGCTGGATGTTGCTCGGATTCGCCGCGATCGGGGTCGCCGCCGGCGCCTCGGCGCCGGGCGTCACGCACGCGCTCGCCGCTCTCCCCGTCTTCGAGCTGAGTATCCACAAACGGTGGGTCTTCTCCGCGCTGTGGGCCCTGACGACCCTCGCCGCGCTCGGCGCCGAGGCGTGGATGCGCCGCCCCCGCCGACGCGCCGCGCTGTGCCAGCTGGTAGTGCTGGCGACGGCGGCGTTCGGCGTCGCGATGCTGTGGCCGCGCATGCGCGCGCTCGAGCTCTCCCACGACTTCCTGGTGCGCGAGACGCTCTGGCTGCTGCTGCCGGCCGCGGCGTCGTGCCTGGTCCTGCTGCTCTTGCCGAAGCGCGGCGAAACGATTCAGGCGGTGATCATCGTCCTGCTCGCGCTCGTCTTGGTGCAGCGAACCGGTGAAGCCGGCGCGCGCTATCCGACCTTGCCGCGCGCCGTCGCCTACCCCACGGTCCCGGCGCTCGAGGCGATCCCGCGCGGCGAGGTGCCGTGGCGCTTCGTCGCGGTCGGCTGGATTTTCCCGGCCAACATCAGCGTGTTCTACGGTCTCGAGGACGTGCGCGGCTATCAGCCGATGACGCTGCTGCCGCTCGCCGGCACGATGCCGCTGTGGCCGAGCCAGCGCAACGTCTTCTACAACCGCGTCCACACCCTCGAGGACCCTTTCCTCGACTTCCTCAACGTGCGCTGGGCGCTGGCACGCACCTCTCTCGAGATGCCGCCCCACTGGCGCTCGGTGCGCGAGGTCGACGGATTCCGGCTGCTCGAGAACACGCGCGTCCTGCCGCGCGCCTTCGTGCCCCGCCGCATCGTGCTCGAACCACGACAGCGGCGCCTGCTGCGCGAGGCCGACGCGGCCACCGACTTCACGGATCTCGCGTGGATCCAGCTCGGCGGCCCACCCGACGATCGTGCGCGTCCGCAAGAGAACGGCGAGGGGCTCGTGCGGACCATCCGGCGCGGCACGTCGCTGCGGCTCGAGGCCGAGCTCGAGCGCGAAGCCTGGATCGTCACCTCCGAGCCCGCGTGGGACGGTTGGCGCGCCGTCGACGCGCGCGGCGACGAGCTCGAGACGGCGCGCGCCAATCTCGCCTTCGTCGCCGTGCGCGCGCCCGCCGGCAGCTCGACGATCGACCTCGTCTATCGACCGCGCTCGTTCGTCCACGGGTCGGTGATCAGCGGCGCCACCGTGCTGGGGCTCGTCGGCCTCGCGGTCATCGTCCGCCGTCGCCGGAGCCGGTCCGACGTGCCGCGACTCGCCCCCGAGGCGACGCGGCCAGATCGCGCAGCCAGCTGACCACGGCAGCCCCGACGAGAACCACCAAGAGCCAGATCAACGGTTCGGCGGTGATCCGGAAGCGCATGTTCTCGCCCTGATCGACGAGGCTGTGAACCACAGCCGCGTAGCCGTAGAGCACCGTTGCCGCCACCAGCAAGACGTCGCGCGGCGCACGTGGCAGCCGGCGCGTCCGCACCAGCCGTCGACCGAGGCCGACGAGCAGCAGAGGCACCCCGAGGTGGAGCGCAGGCAGGGCCAGCAGCCACAGCACGGTGACCGGCAGGTCGAGCGTCCAGAGCCGCGCCGGCCGGCGCTCGAGATCGGGCCAGGTGCCGACAGTGACCAGGTGCGGCTCCGGCAGCTCGCCGCTCAGCAGCAAGCCGGATGAGCGTCCCCAGCGCAGGCTGCGCTCGATCCGCCACTCGACGCTGAACAGCCCGACCTCTTGGCTGCCGTGGTAGCGGATCGGAAACCAGTAGAGCGCGTAGCCGAGATGCGCTTTGTGCACCAGGGCATCCGGGTGGGTGAGCACGAAGCGCCGCCAGGCGTCGAGGTAGAGATCAGCGACGACACGCTGGCGAGCGCCGTTCTCGGCCCGATCGGTGCCGAGGAGACGTTGCTGACGCTCGACGTCGGCCCGGCGCAGCTCCGCCGGCAACAGCGCCTCGGCCTCGCCCCAGCCACCGGCCCACGGCATGCCGTCGGTGGCACGGGCGAAGCGCCCGAACCACGGCGGCAAGTCCTCCGACGCCTCGATCGAGCGCAGCAGCTCTTCACCGTAGCCGACTGCGCGCATCCCGGCGGCGGCGTTGCCGCCTGCCCAGGTCGAGGGCGCCAGCCGCCAATCGCCCTCGACGACCAAAGTCTTCAGCGCCCAGCCACCCTGCAGCAGCGCCCACGGCAGCACGAAGGCGAGCACAGCGCGGCGACGAGCGCGCAGCCGATCGGCGGAATCCCCGGCGCCGGTGAAGAGTGCCACCAGCAGGGCGAGCGGTAGCGCGACGTAGGCGTAGGAAGCCCGGGTCAACGCCAGCAGACCGGCGAGCACCCCGAGGCGAGCGGCCGAGGCGAGGTCGGACCGCGCGCCGTCGTCGGACTTGGACGCTCCCAGGCGCAGCAGCTCGCGCAGCGCCAGCAGCAGCAGCAGCGTCGCCAGGGTCTCATGCACGAGCTGGCCGAAGCTGTGCGACTCGAGCACGACGACATCCGGCGACAGGATCCACAGCAGACCCAGTCCGAGGCCGACCACCGGATGCGTCACTCGCCCGGCGAGGCGCGCCAGCAGCAGCGCCACACAGAGCGTGATCACCATCTGCAGCGCGAGCAGCGCCCAAGTGACTGGCATCGGCCACTCGAAGACCGCGAGCAAGCCGGCGAGCAGCGCGTTCGGCAGCGGTGGCGTCTGCTGCAGGTGGAGCAGCGAGCGCCAGGGCAGCCAGGTGAGTGCCTGACGATCGAGGAATTGCGCCAGCAGGCGATCCGGGTTGGCCGCGACGAGTGCGCGCAGCGCGTCGCCGTAGAGCCAGTAGAGGAGCAGGCGATGGAGGCCGAGCGCCAGGGCCAGCGGCAGCCACACGCGTCGGCCGTCGGCGAGTTGGACGAGCCTGCGGAGAGGGGCCATGGACGCCGGATGCTAGCATGCGGCGCCGCTCGATCCGTCCGCTCTACACCTCGATGCCCTCCGCGATCGCACCAGCCGACACCCCTTCGTCCAGTCCTCAGCTGCGCGCCGCCACCGTGCTCGCGACGCTGGTCCCGCCAGTGCTCGTGGTCACGCTCGTCGCCCTCTGGGGCGTCGATCTGCCGCACTGGGACCAGTTCGCGCTGGTCCCGCATCTCGAGGCGCTCTCCGCGGGCGAGCTCGCGCTGGGCGACCTCTGGCGGCCGCACAACGAGCATCGCCTCTTCGTGCCGCAGCTGCTGATGCTGGCGCTGGCGTCGGCGAGTGGTTGGAACGTGCGCTGGGAGCTCGCGCTTCATCCCCTCCTCGCCCTCGGCATCTTCCTGCTCGCCGCGCACCTGCTGCGCACCGAGGCCGGGGATCGCCGACTGCCGCCGTGGATCTGGCCGGCGCTCTCGCTGCTGGTGTTCTCGACATCGCAGTGGGAAAACTGGACCTGGGGCTGGCAGAGCCAGATCTTTCTCGCCGTCCTCGGACTGCTCGGTGCCGTCGTGCTGCTCGCGCGCTCGGACCGTCTCGGCGCGACCTGGGCGGCGGCGGCCTGCGCCACCCTCGCCAGTTTGTCGTTCGCGGTCGGCCTCCTGGTGTGGTTCGCTGCGGCGCCGCTCCTGCTGCGCGCGCGCTCACGCCGGCAGGCGGCCCTGCGTCTCGCGGTCTGGACCGCGGCGGCGGGCATGGTGATTACGGCGGTGCTGCACGGTCTGCCGTCGTCGACCGCTCCGACGGTCGACGAGAGCCTGCCGCGCCTGCTCAAGCTCTTCGGTGGCTACGTCTCGCTTTACCTCGGCTCGCCGGTCTTCGGCTGGCCGCACGTGGCGCTCTACGGCGGCTTCGTCGCGGTGGTCGCGGTCGCCGTGCTGGTCCTGGTCCGGCTGCGTCCGCTGCTGGGCCGGCGAGGCGACGACTCGAGGGTCGAGCGCGACGCCACCCTGCTATCGGCGGCGCTCGATCGCGCGCTGCCCTGGCTCGCACTTCTCGCCTTCGGCGTCGCCTGCGCCTGTATCACCGGCTACGGACGGCTGGGATTCGGAATCGGCCAGGCGTCGGCCAGCCGCTATGTGACGATCTCGAACATGTTCTGGCTCGGTGCCCTCGGCCTCTGGCTGGCCGCGCGCCCGGAGCCGTCCGACCGCACGACCCGGCGGCGCGACGCGCTCGTCGCGGTGCTGGTCGGCGTGCTTCTGGTGACCAACGCCGCGCGCGGCGTCAAGGCGTTCCACGCCCAGCACGCCGAGCGTGCGCCGATCCGCGCCGAGCTAGTCGCCAGCGGACCGAGCGCACTCACGGAGGAGAACCTGCTGGCGATCTTCCCGGTCGCGGAGATGGCGCGCGATCGCCTGCAGACGCTCGAGGAGCTCGGCTTCGGCCCGCGGCGCGACTTGGCTTCCAGCAAGAGCCCCGCCGCCAGCAGTCCTACGCTGGAGCCCACTGCCGCGCCCTCACCGTAGCGAGCGCGCGGCCGGCGGAGCACGCGCCAGGCACGCGTCAGGGACAGCCGACGAAGGCGCTCGTATCGGTGATCGCCGGCGCCAGGCGTCCGAGCGGGTTGAAGTACTCCTGGAAGGCTCCGGTCTCGGTGTCGGTCACGGTCAAGGTGTACTCGACGTTGGTGGTGGCTGCCGAGAAGACCCAGAAGCGGTTGTTCACGCCGCAGCCGTCGAGCACCTTGATCAAGACCTCCCAGTTGTTCGGGCCGAAGAACCAGAACAGGCCCGAATCGTTGGAACCAAACGGCACGACGCGGCCGACGCCGTCGGTGCCCTCGAAATCGCGCCAGTCGATCGCGACCCGGAAGCGGCCGTCCTGCAGGCAGGCGCCCAGAGTGTCGGGCGTGCAGTCCATCTTGGTCGGGAGCTCGCCCACCGCCGCCACCGGGCCGACCGACGCGGTCGCGGTCTCCGAACCGTCGTCGGCTCCGTGGTCGGCCGCGTCGTCCGCCGCGAGCAGCAGCGGTGCGGCCAGCCGGGCCGTGCTCGCGGCAGTGCTCGCCGAGGAGGCGTCGGGCGCCGGAGCCGCCGGGACGGCACACGTGGCGAAGGCCTCGACATCGGCGACCGCGGGGGAGGCGACGCCGAGCGGGTTGGTGTAAGTGCGCACAAAGCCGCTCGAGGTGTCGGTGACGCGCAGCGTGTACTCGACGTTGGTGGTGGCGGCGGCGAAGACCCAGAAGTGGTCGTTCACGCCACAGCCGTCGAGCACCTTGACCAGCAGCTCCCAGTTGTCGCTCCCGAAGAACCAGAAGACGGCCGAATCGTCGGCGTCGACGCTCGGCGGCACGCCGACCACCGAGCCCGGGCCGCGGTCTCCGATGAAGTCGAGCCAGTCGACCTCGATCTTGAATCGACCGCCGTTGATGCACGCGGTCTCCGGCCCCGGCACGCAAACGCTCGGCTCACCGGCGAAGGTGGTCGCCGAGGCGACGTTCGAGAAGCTCGAATCACCGAGCGCGCTGGTCGCGCGCACGCGGAACTCGTAGAGAGTCGACGGCAACAGCTCGATCACGGTCGCCTGCTCGGTGTTCGCGCCGACGGTGCCGATGCTCTGGAACGATCCGCCCGGCACGCCAACCTGCACCTCGAAACCGTCCTCGGACGTCGATGTGTCGTTCCAGTCGAGGCGCACCGAGCTGCTCGACACCGCGGTCGCCGTCAGACCGGTCGGCGCCGACGGTCCGAGCGTCGTGACCCCCACCGACCCCGAGATCCCGGCGCCGAACGAGTTCACCGCGCGCACGCGATAGGTGTAGAAGGTGCCGGTCGCCACCGACTCGTCGCGATAGAACATCGAGCCGGCGCCCAGCGTCGCGATCTCGCTGAAGTTGCCGGCACCGAGCATGCGGTCGACACGGTACGTCGACTCGTTCGTCGCCACGTCGTTCCAGCTGAGCTCCACCGCCCCCGTGAGCGCCACCGCCTGAAGGCCCGTCGGCGCATCGGGCGCCGATCCGGTCGTGCCCGCGTAGAGAAACGCGATGCCCGCCCGATCGTCCGAGCGCAGGCTGGCACCGCGCCCGTCGTCCTGGAGGGTCGCACGCATCAGGGCGTCGCGCTTGGCCGCGGTGTCGCAGTCGCCCGGATTGTCGCCACACGAATGGCCGAGAGCGAGCGTATGCCCGAGCTCGTGCGCCATGATCTGCGCCATTCGGTTGTTGAACGGGACGTAGCAGTCGATCCCCTTGTTGGTGACGATGTCGGCGCCGCCGATGGCGATGAACGTCTGGCCGTTGAAGGTGTGCCGATCGTTCGGGTTGAACCAAGGTCCGCCGATCGCGAGCACACCACCGCTCGAGCAATCGAAGGGTTCGTCGAAGTCCGGGTTGTCGTTGGGATCGTCGAAGAGAACCGCGTTCGTCCCGTCGAAGGTGGTCAAGCCACCACTCGCCGAGGTCTGGCCGCCGTAGACGAGCCGAATCGGAGTTCCGGGATCGTTGGTCCATGCCTGAAGCGCCGCCTGGAACTCACCGAAACCGCCGCCGGGCATTCCGGGCTGGCCGCTCGAATCAGCGCTGAACGTCACACTGCCCCCGGTATCGAACTGACGCCAGCGCATCGGCACACCGTTGTTGCGAAACACGGTGAACTTGTGGGGTATCGAGCTCCGCGCCGCGTCGAGGGCCGAGAGATCGATCGATTCGAGCCGGTAGGAGGTGCTTTTCTGGGGCTGCGGATCGCGAATCCACTCGACGAAACGGTCGAGGTCTCGCGGCACCTCGGGGCGCAGCGTGCGCCCGACCAGTCGCAACTCCTCGGCTCCCGTGAAGCTCCGCCAGGCCACGTCGCGACCGTCGAGCTCGGTGATGAAGAACGCTCCCTGATTCACGTGCAGGAGCCGCCAAACCCCGTCGCGATCCGCGCTGAGAAAGAGCAGCACTCGCTCTCCCGGCTGGAATCGCGGAACGCCGTGAATCTTGAACCAGAGACCATCGGCGCCAGGTCCGCCGGGGGTCCGCACCACAATCTCGTCTCGCTCCGGAGCGCCGTGGACGACATTGAGGATTCGCGCGGTGAAGTCGATGCCCGGCGCCGCGCCGTCTGCCGGCAAAGCCGCCGTGATCTCAGCTTCGACGATCAGCTCGGCTTGCGCCGCGAGGTCGTCGTCGACGACGCGGACAAAGGTCAGGGCTTCGACCGGGGGCGCTCCGAAGAGCCCGAGGAATCCAACAACAACACAGGCGAAACGGCAAGAGAGCATCTTCATGAGGTGTCCTTCCGAGATGAATGAGAACCCGCGCAGAAGACGCTACTGTACCATATTCGGGCTCATCGATGTCTTCGAGGCCCGTCGAAGCACCCGTCGATTTCGAGGGTCAGATCGCGTCGAGCGCCCGGTCGAGGTCGGCGAGGAGGTCTTGCTCGTCCTCGATGCCGACCGAGAGGCGGAGCAGCGAGTCGGTCATGCCGAGGGCGGCGCGGGTCTCGGGCGGGACGGAGGCATGAGTCATGATCGCCGGGTGGTTGACCAGCGACTCGACCGCGCCGAGGCTTTCGGCGAGCTGGAAAACACGCACCGACTCGGCGAAGCGACGGGCCTCGGCGAGGCCACCGTGGACGATGAAGGTGATCATGCCGCTGGCGCCGTGCATCTGGCGCTGGAAGAGGTCGTGCTGAGGGTGGTTCTCGAGCCCCGGAAAGATCACCGACTCGACCTTGGCGTGGCCCTCGAGATGACGCGCAAGGGCAAGCGCGTTCGATTCGTGGCGACGCATCCGCACATCGAGGGTCTTCACGCCACGCAAGACCTGCGACGCTTCCCAGGGCGACATGACCGCACCGATCGCGTTCTGCAGGTAGCGGACCGGCTCCACGAGATCGGCCCGGCCGACGACCAGAACACCGCCGACCGAATCCGAGTGACCGTTGATGTACTTGGTCGTCGAATGCATCGAGATGTCGAAGCCGTGCTCCAGCGGACGCTGGAAGATCGGCGACGCGAAGGTGTTGTCGCACACCAGGATCATGTGCGGGTTCTTCGACCGCGCCAGCTCGACCAGCGCTTCGAGATCGACCAGCTTCATCATCGGGTTGGTCGGCGTCTCGACCCAGAGCATCTTGGTGTCGGCATCGAGAACGCGCTCGGCCGCGTCGAGGTCCGCGAGGTCAGCGTAGACCACGTCGAGCCCCTGGGAGCGCACGCGCACGTTCGAGAGCAGCCGCCTCGATCCACCGTAGAGATCGTCCATCGCCACCATGCGGTCGCCGGCGTCGAGCAGTTCGAGGCAGGTCGCCATCGCGGCGAGACCCGAGGAGAATGCAAAGGAGCCGCAGCTCGGGTCGACGTCTTCGCCGATGGTCGAGCTCTCGAGCGACGCCATCATGCGCTCGAAGGCGTAGCGCGTCGGATTGTGCGAGCGGCTGTACTCGAAGCCCTTGTGCTCGCCGGGAGACTCCTGAGCATAGGTCGCAGAGGTGAAGATCGGCGGCACGACGGCGCCGGTGATCGGCTCGGCACGCTGGCCGCCGTGGATGACGCGCGTGCCGGGGCGGAGAGGGGTCTCATCGGTCATGGAATCGCTCCTCGACGACGTCGACCCGCGCAAGGGCTGCGCGGAGCGGGAACCAAGGCGACGTCTCAGTGATCATGGGCGCGGACTTGCACCGCGGAAGTTGGAGTTGGAATCGGTCGGCCGCCGCCCCGTCGCGGGAGAGGAGCGACGCGGGATGCCGTGAGCGGCGGCAGCGAGTCGAGCATACGACAGGCACCCGTCGATTCTCGCTTCTGCACACGACGATTCTCGAAGCTGAGAAACGGTGCCGCCGAGTCGACGGTGCGAAGCGGCTCCACTGACTCTTTGATGCTGGCACGACGGTTGCTGTTTCGTCTCACGAGCCGGATCCAACGCGCAGGGCCGTCGCCACCATCGACGGCACCTGTGGCGCGGGTGCCCACCAACACCCGCACGCTCGACCCGCCGCGCTTCGGCCGGCGGGTTTTCGTTTGCCGGTGATACCCTCGACCAATGCGCCCCAAACACTCGAAGAACTCGCAGAACGATCCGACCACGCGCCGCCCGCATCGCGACGACGAGGGGCAGGGACTGCGCGCTCTCTTCACCGCGATCGGTGTGTGCGTCGCCGTCGGCGGCGCCCTCGTCGCCTGGCTCGGTGCGGGACGACGCGAAGAGGCCGCGCGGCGCGCGAGGTCGACGGACACGTCGGCGCCGCCGGCCTCCGCGCGCCGACCCGCGGCCACCTCCGCACGGCGACCTGCTGCTCCGGCGAAGCCCGCGACGAACGACGCAGCGCCGGACAATGCGGAGACCGGCGATGCGGCGACGCGAGACGGTACGTCGTACGGCCCGAACGGATCGAGCCAAGGCGCCGAGACCGCAACGACCCAGGCGGCCGACGCCGACGCGACGGTCGCGGCGTCTCGCCCGCACACACCGGGCGCCACCGACGTCGCACCGACCGCGGTATTCCACCTGGTGCCGGGCGACACCGGCTGGCAGCTGCGGCGCGAAGGCGACGAAACGCCGATCGAGCGCTTCCCGACCAAGAAGGCGGGCCTCGACGCCGCGCGGCGCCTGGCGCGCGAACGCGAACCGAGCCGTCTGGTAGTCCACCGCGTCGACGGGACGATCCAGAACCAGTTCTCGTACGGCGACCGCTAGGCCTGTCGGCCGCGTCTCTCGACGACCGCAGCGACTGGCGACCGCCGACGGGCCCGAGTGCTCCTGCTAGACTCGTCGTATGGACTCCGGCAGCACCCGAGAAGTTGCGCCGCACGGCGTGGATGTCAGCGCTGCGCAGGGGCCGATCGATTGGTTGCGGGTGCGGCAAAGCGCCTATACCTTCGCCTTCGTCCGCGCCACCGATGGCGCCGACACGATCGATCCCGGATTCGCCACCAACTGGCCCGCATGCCGCGAAGCGGGTCTGATCCGCTCGGCCTACCACGTGCTCGATCCGCGACGCTCCGCGATCGACCAGGCGAAGGCCTTTCTCGAGGTCGCCCAGCCCCAGATCGGCGACCTGCCGCCGGCGCTGGCTGTCGCCGGGCTACGCGGCGCCGAGCCCGAGGCCACCGCGGCGACGCTCACCGAGTGGCTGCAGATCGTCGCCGACACGGTCGGAGCACCCCCGTTGATCGCCACCGCGGCACGGGTTTGGGACCCCCTCGCCGCCGTCGGCGCTGCCGCCGATGAAAACCCGCTGTGGGTGATCGCCCCGGGAGCCGACGAGCCTCCCCTGCCCGTCGGCTGGTCTACCTGGACCTTCTGGCGCCTGCATGACGACCGCACGATCCCGGGCCTCGACGGCCCTGCGCACGTCGACGCCTTCGCCCAGGGCACGCGCGAGCTCTTCGCGATGCTCCTTCGCTGACGCGAATCGTTTGCGCGCTCGGCTTGTTCGACGACGGCGACGACCTCATTCCAGGAGTCGATCGGCGTCGCCAACAACCTACTGCGCGCCGACTCGCTCGGCCAGATGAAGACCTACACCTTCACCAGACCGTCGCGGCCCACTCGTCCGACGCGACAGCGCACGTGATATCGTACGTCGCGAGGAGCGCCGATGAGAACGAGGAGCAGCCGATGAGAACACTGACCGCAACGAAAGCCCGATCGACGCTCTACTCACTCGTCGACGAGGTCAACGAGAGCCATGCACCGGTGCAGATTACGGGTCCTCGAGCGAGCGCCGTGCTGATCGCCGAAGAGGATTGGCGGTCGATCCAAGAGACCTTGTCACTCGTGTCGATTCCCGGCATGAGGGAATCGATTCGCGAAGGTCTCGAGACACCGATCGAGGATTGTGACGACGAGCTCGACTGGTGACCAACGAGTCGACGGCCGAGCCGTGGAGACTCGTCTACACCAAGCAAGCGAAGAAAGACGCACGCAAGCTCGCGGCCTCGAATCTGAAGCCCAAGGCCCTTCGCCTTCTCTCGATCCTGGAGCGTGACCCGTTCGAGAGCCCGCCACCCGTCGAAAAGCTGCTCGGCGATCTCGAGGGCGCATGGTCACGGCGGATCAATATCCAGCACCGTTTGGTCTATCAAGTGCTCGTCGAAGAGCGCATCGTCAAAGTGCTACGGCTCTGGACGCACTACGAGTAGACGCACCTCGAACCAACCGACCGTCGGCCCTCAGGCGACCACGGGCTTGCGCGCGCGCTCGAGCAGCGGACGCAGGTACTGGCCGGTGAAGCTGGCGTCGACCTTGGCGACGTCTTCGGGTGTGCCCTCGGCGACCAGGCGTCCGCCGCCGCTGCCGCCCTCGGGACCGAGGTCGAGGATCCAATCGGCGGTCTTGACCACCTCGAGGTTGTGCTCGACGACGATCACCGTGTTGCCCTTCTCCACCAGGCGGTGGAGGACTTCGAGCAGCTTGGCGACATCCTCGAAGTGGAGGCCGGTGGTCGGTTCGTCGAGCAGGTAGAGGGTCCGGCCGGTGGAGCGTTTCGACAGCTCGGTGGCGAGCTTGATGCGCTGGGCCTCGCCTCCCGACAGCGTCGTCGCCGGCTGACCGAGGCGGATGTAGCCGAGGCCGACATCGTCGATCGTCCGCAGGATTCGCATCGCCGCCGGAATGTTCTCGAACACCTCAAGCGCCTGTTCGACGGTGAGGTCGAGGATCTCCGCGATGTTGAGGCCGCGGTAGCGCACCTGCAGGGTCTCGCGGTCGTAGCGCTTGCCGCCGCACACGTCGCAGGTGACGTAGATGTCCGGCAGGAAGTGCATCTCGATCTTGATCTGCCCGTCGCCCTTGCACGCCTCACAGCGTCCGCCCTTGACGTTGAACGAGAAGCGTCCCGGTTGGTAGCCGCGCATGCGGGCCTCGGGCGTTTTCGCCATCAGCGCGCGGATATGGTTGAAGACGTTGGTGTAGGTGGCGGGGTTCGAGCGCGGCGTGCGGCCGATCGGGCTCTGGTCGATCGAGATCACCTTGTCGAGGTGCTCGAGGCCGTCGAGCGCGTCGTGATCGCCCGGTCTGTCCGACGCGCGGTAGAACTCGCGCGCCAGCGCCTTGTGGAGAATGTCGTTCACCAGGCTCGACTTGCCCGAGCCCGACACGCCGGTGACGACGGTGAGCAGGCCGAGCGGAAACGCCGCGTCGATCGCCGTCAAGTTGTTGTGGCGCGCGCCGCGCACGACGATCTGGCGGTCTTCGTCGCGCGGCCGGCGTTCGGGGATCGCGATGCTCTTCGTCCCCGACAGGTAGTGCCCGGTGAGCGAGCGAGGATGCACCTCGATCTCCTCGGGCGTGCCGGCGGCGACCACTTCGCCGCCGTGGACACCGGCCCCGGGGCCGAGGTCGAGCACGTAGTCGGCGGCGAGGATCGTGTCCTCGTCGTGCTCGACGACGAGCACCGAGTTGCCGAGGTCGCGCATCTCCTGCAGCGTGCGGATCAGCCGCGCGTTGTCGCGCTGATGCAGACCGATCGACGGCTCGTCGAGCACGTAGAGCACGCCCATGAGTTTCGAGCCGATCTGGGTCGCCAGGCGAATGCGCTGCGACTCGCCACCCGAGAGCGTCGCCGCCGAACGTTCGAGGGTGAGATAGCCGACGCCGACGTCGACCAGAAAGCCGAGCCGGTCGCGGATCTCTTGCAGCACCTTGCCGACGATCTTCCGCTCACGCTCGCTGACGTCGAGGCCGAGCATGGCGATGTGCAACTCGTCGACCGGCATGTGCTGCAGCTCGTCGATCGGCCGGTCGGCGACCTTGACCGCCAGCGCCTCGGGACGCAGTCGCCGGCCGCCGCAGGCCGCGCAGGTCTGCACCGACATATAGCTCTCGATCTCACCGCGCACCGCCGCCGAGTCGGTCTCGGTGTAGCGCCGCTCGAGACGCGGCACGACGCCCTCGAACTTGCCCTTCCAGGTGTACTTCGAGCGCTTGTTCTTGCTCTCGAGCTGAAACTCCATTTCTTTGGCGCCCGAGCCGAAGAGCAACAGGTCCCGCACCTTCTTCGACTGCTTCTTCCAAGGCGTCGACAAGCTGAATCCGACCGCTTCGGCCATCGTCTCCACCATGCGCATGCGAATCGAGCCAGAGCCCGGCTTGAGCGGACCGAGCGCGCCGGCGTCGATGCCGCGCGCCGGGTCGACGACGACCTTGTCGATGTCGATACGCATCAGCGTCCCGAGCCCAGAGCACTCGGAGCAGGCGCCGAACGGGCTGTTGAACGAGAACAACCGCGGCGACACTTCGGGCAGGCTGAAGCCGCACGTGGTGCACGCGTAGTTGCGGGACAGCAGCTCTTCGGTCGGCTCGACGTCGGCCTCGCCCGAGCGGCCGAGGATCTCGAGGCGAACGAGCCCGTCGGCAACGCCGAGAGCGGTCTCGATCGACTGGGCCAGGCGCTTCTCGATCCCGGTCTTGACGACCAGGCGATCGACGACGAGGTCGATGTGGTGCTTCTTCTGCTTGTCGAGGGTCGGCAGCTCTTCGGAAAGGTCGTAGACCGTGCCGTCGATGCGCGCGCGCACGAAGCCTTCGCGCGCCATCTGCTCGAGCTGCTTGCGGTACTCGCCCTTCTTGCCGCGCACGTAGGGCGCCATCAGCACCAGCCGGGTCTTCGCCGGCAGCGCCATCACGCGGTCGACCATCTGCTGCACCGTCTGCGGCTGGATCGGCACGTCGCAGCGCGGGCAGTGCGGAACACCGATCGACGCGTAGAGCAGGCGCAGGTAGTCGTGGATCTCGGTCACGGTGCCGACCGTCGAGCGCGGATTGCGCGACACCGACTTCTGCTCGATCGAGATCGCCGGCGACAGACCCTCGATCGAGTCGACGTCCGGTTTCTCCATCTGCTGCAGGAACTGCCGCGCATAGGTGGAGAGCGATTCGACGTAGCGTCGTTGCCCCTCGGCGAAGAGCGTGTCGAAGGCTAGAGACGACTTGCCGGAGCCCGACACGCCGGTCACCACCACGAGCCGGTTGCGGGGAATCTCGACCGTGAGGTTCTTCAGATTGTGCTCGCGCGCACCGCGCAGAATGATCGTATCCATCGTAGGTCCGAGAGTAGCAGAAAAGCGGTATCGAGGCGTAAGATACTATGCGCCGGCCCTGCCGAGCCCGACGCTTCGACATCAACAAACGCGGCCGCACGAGGATTCCCGACCACGCGATCGATCGCGACGCTCGATCGCGACGCCGGACCGGAACGATCGTGGTCCGTGCGATAACCTAGCGCCGGCTCGTCCAGTCCCCACCTGTCCCGCTCAGGAGAATCGAATCCCATGAATTTCGCGCATACTCACCATCGCCAGACGTACGACCTCCTCGGCGAGATGCTCGCCGAGCTTTTCGAAGGCATCGTCGAAGAGGAAGGGCATTTCTACGTACGCTACGGCTCGACCGTAATCGAGCTCGCGGTCGAACCCCACGGCGAGGAAGACACGAGTGTCGTCATCATGGCCTACTGCGTGCAAGACGCCGAGCTCGACGACGACTTGGCGCTGGGGCTGCTCGAGCTGAACCACTCGCTGGCGTTCGGCGCGTTCTCGGTGGTCGGCAACGACATCTTTTTCTCGCACAACCTCTACGGACGCTCCCTCGACCGCGGCAACCTGCTCAACGCGGTCACCGCCGTCGCGGACATTTCGGACGACTACGACGATCGCATCGTGGCGAAGTTCGGCGGTCAGCGGGCGCTCGATCGGATCCGCGGTACCGGCGGACGCCGGCGACGCAGCCAACAGGCCGCCGCGCGGTCCGAGACGCCGCCGTCCTGACGCGTCTCGCCGCCCGCTCCTCGTCCTCGAGCCGCGCTACTCGAAGGCGGCGGCGCGCCGGCCGGCCTTGATCGCCTCGCGCGCCTCGCGGTCGAGCTCGCGTTCGCGCGCCGCCTGGCGCTTGTCGAAGAGCTTCTTGCCCTGCGCCAAGGCGATCTCGACCTTGATGTGGTTGCCCTTCAGGTACATCGCGAGCGGCACCACACTGTAGCCCTTGGCCTGGCTGCGGCCAGCGAACTTGTCGATCTCGCGCTTGTGCAAGAGCAGCTTGCGCTTGCGTTCCGGCTCGTGATTTTCGCGGTTGCCGTGGCTGTAGTGGCCGATGTGGACGCCCGCGAGCCAGGCCTGGCCGTCGTAGAACTCGACGAAGCCGTCGCGCAGTTGCACCTTGGCCATGCGCGCGGCCTTGACCTCGGTGCCGGTGAGCGCGATGCCGGCCTCGACGCGGTCGTGAATGTGGTACTCGTGGAACGCACGCCGATTGCTGGCGAGCTGGCGAGAGAACGGTCGATCGGACACGGCGGCTCCTGACGGTTCGCGACGCGGCACGACGAGCACCGCGGGAACCGGCGAGTGTATCGCAGACGTGGATTCATTCGCCTCCCTCGGAAGGCGCTGGTAAAGTCGACGGTCGGTAGGTGCCCGGTGCCCTCCACTGCCTGCCGATCGCAGCTCCCGACCTGTCGGATCCCATGAAGAATCGAGCCCTCGTGTTCATCGTCTGCCTGGTCGCCGGCGCTTTCGCCACCTGGGCGATGGCGGCGAGCCAAACCTCTCTCGCGGCACATATCGATGCGCTCGAGGTCGCGGTCCGCGCAGAGCTCGTCGAAGCCTCGTTGCGGCTCGACGACGCGTTCGACGCCGCTCTGTTCCGGCGCGTCGACAGCGGCCTGCCGACGCGTCTGGTGTACCAGTTCGAGCTGCAGAAAGACCGCTCGAGCTGGTTCGACCAGTCGGTCGCCGACAGTCAGCTGCAGGTGATCGCGATGTTCAACGCCGTCACCGGCGAGTACCTGATCAACTTCAAGCACGATGGACGGCTGATCGAAAGCCGCGTCGTGCGGGATCACGACGCGCTGCGCGCGGCGATGACCGAGCTCGACGCCTTCCCTGCGTTCAGCACCGACAGCCTCGACGCCAGCGCCCGATATCGCCTGCGGGTCCGTGCCGAGCTCGGCACGCGCAACCTCCTCGCCTTCATTCCGCGCACCGTCGAGACCCCCTGGGCCGAGAGCCCGAAGTTCACGCTCGCCACGTCGCGCCAGGTCGAACGCTGAGCGCGCTCAACCGACGCCGCGGACGACGCCGACGCACCATGGACTTGCGCGAACAGATCCTCCGCCGGCGCAAGGACTGGCGGGTGATCATCGGCGGCCTGATCGCGCTGCTCGCGGTTTGCGCGTTGGTCTACTTCATGCTCCAGCGTGGGCGCGGCCTGCCGACCCAGATGGCGACGAACAAGGTTCTCCTGTTCGTCCTCTGGTACATCAATGTGTTGCTGATCTTGACGATTCTCTTCGTCCTGGTACGCAGCATTTTCCGGCTCTTGATCGAGCGCCAGAACCGGATTCTCGGATCGAAGTTCAAGACCAAGCTGGTGGCGACCGCGATCGGCCTGTCGCTGATCCCGGTTCTGATCCTGTTCCCCTTCGCCACCCGCCTGCTGCTCGACTCGTTCGACCAGTGGTTCACCCTGCCGGTCGACGAGGTGGTGGAGCAGGCGCGCGACACGGCCGAGTACCTGGCCGCAGAGATCGAGCGCAACAACCTGCGCGCCGGGCGGCGGGTGCTCGACCGCATGATCGGCTACGACCTCGAAGACCTCGAGCAACTGCCGGCGCTGCAGGGCGATCTGCAACAGCTGCGCGAGGAGCTGCAGATCGACTTTCTCGCAGTGTACGACGGCACAGCGCCGATCCACGGCACGGCCGACGTCTCCGCCGGGTTCCGGCGCATGCCGGACGTGCGCGGCCTGCAGCGTCTGCTCGAGGAGGCGATCGCCGACGGCTCGGGCTCCCGCATCGTCGACGAGCATCTCGACATCGAAGGGAGGCTCTTCCTCTCGGCGGTGGCACGCCCGCGCCCGCCCGCACCTCCCGCCGAGGGCGAGTCCAGCACCGCGCGGGCCGCAGACCCTCGGCACACCCTGGTGCTCGCCGGCACGGTGCTGCCTCCCGACCTGGCGGAAACGAGCGAGAACCTGATCGCCGCGTACCAGAGCTACCTGCAGCTCGAAGTGCAGAAAGAGGACCTCCGCGCCGCCTACTTGCTGAACCTG
The DNA here is from genome assembly GCA_039194425.1 of Acidobacteriota bacterium. Taxonomy (GTDB): domain Bacteria; phylum Acidobacteriota; class Thermoanaerobaculia; order Multivoradales; family J023; genus JAUIJL01. The sequence continues at coordinate 190,570 of JBCCVZ010000004.1, forward strand.
CTGATGGTGACGCTGCTCGTGATTCTCGCCTTCTCGTCGATCGGCCTGCGCCTGGCGCGGCGCGTCACCGTGCCGATCCAGGCCTTGGCCGAGGCGACGGCGCGCGTGCGCACGGGTGATCTCGACCACCGGGTCGAGGTGGCGGTCGACGACGAGCTCGGCGCGCTGGTCGGCGGCTTCAACGAGATGACCGCCGATCTGCGGCGCAATCGCGAGCTGGTGGAGCGCACCACGCGTCAGCTGCGCAGCTCGAACAAGCGCCTCGCCGCGGTGCTCGCCAACGTCGCCGCCGGCGTGATCGCGATCGACGCCGACGGCGACATCCTCACCTGCAACGACGCCGCGCTGGCGATCCTGGCGCAGCGCGAGCACGGCGTCGTCGGGCACAGCGCGCGCGACGCCTGGAGCGACCCTGAGCGCGGCAAGCTGGTGGCCCTGCTGGCCGAAGACTTCACCGCCGGCGGCCAGATCCAGCGTCAGCTCGAGATGACGATCGGCGGCGTATGGAAAACGCTCGAGGTGAAGGTCACCACCCTGCCCGACGCCGAGGGTCGACCGGGCGGCCGCGTGCTGGTGCTCGAAGACCTCACCGAGCTGCTGCAGGCGCAGACCATGGCGGCGTGGAACGAGGTGGCGCGGCGTATCGCGCACGAGATCAAGAACCCGTTGACGCCGATCCAGCTCACCGCCGAGCGCCTGCTGCGCAAGCACCGCGCCGGCGACCGGCGTCTCGGCGAAGTCCTCGAGCAAGGCGTGCCGGTGATCGTGCGGGAGGTCGAGAGCCTGAAGTCGATGGTCGACGAGTTCTCCCGCTTCGCGCGCATGCCGCAGCCGCAGCCGCGCGACATCGATCTCGAGGGCCTATTCGACGAGTTGGTGAACCTCCACCGCGGGATCAAGCCGGGCGTCCGCGTCGAGCGCGAGATCGGGGCCGACGCTGGCGTCGTCCGGTTCGACCCCGACCAGCTGAAGGGGGCGCTGATCAACCTCCTCGACAACGCCCTCGAAGCCACCGACGCGCCGGGCACCGTGCGTCTCGAGGCCGAGCGCGTCGACGGGCGCATCCTGGTCCGCGTGCGCGACACCGGACGCGGTCTGCGCGGTGTCGACAAGGAGAAGGTCTTCCTGCCCTACTTTTCAACCAAGGGACGGGGCACCGGACTCGGCCTGTCGATCGTCCACCGCATCGTCTCCGACCACCGCGCCACCATCCAGGTCGCGGACAACACCCCGCACGGCGCGGTTTTCACCATCGAAGTCGCCGCAACCTGAGGGAGAGCAGGTAACCTCCGGCACCTCGCTCTCGTAGGGCCGGGCGGAGGTTGCTGATGACCAAGTTCCTGCTTTGGTGCCTGCTCTTCGTGCTCTGCTGGCCGCTGGCCCTGCTCGCGCTCGTCGTGTACCCGTTCGTCTGGCTACTGCTCCTACCGTTCCGCCTCGTCGGCATCGCGGTCGACGGCGTCTTCGAGCTGCTGCGCGCGGTGCTCACCCTGCCGGCGCGCTTGCTCGGCTTCGGCCGCAAGCCGGCCCGTACGTGATCCGGTCAGGTGGACCGGTAGAGAATCGTGCTGTCGCCGGCCTCGAGAGCGTCGACATTGTCGGCACGCAGCGCGCCGCGCTGGTCGAGGTACTCGACATACGTCCCGGTCTCGAGAATGGCGAGCAGCACGTGGTAGCTGCGCACCCGGCCGAAGAGCTCGCGGCTGAGCTCGAGAATGCTGCGCGGCGTCGTGCACAGCTCGAGCACTCGCTCGGTGCGCTCCAGGCAGTGGCGACGAATGGCGCGGCAGCGACCGCTGACGTCGTCGATCGGGCCACCGTGGCCGCCGAGACCGAGCCGCACGCCCTCCAGAGCCTCGATGCGATCGAGCGAGGCGAGATAGTGCGCCAGCCCCATGTGGCGCGTGATCGATTCGGGCGAAAGATGCGGCGTGATGCGCGGCAGCACCTGGTCGGCGGTGAGCAGCACGTCGCCGAGGCGCAGGCACACCATGCCCGGGCAGTGGCCGGGCACATGGATCGCCTCGACGCCGTCGTGGATCGGCCCCTCGTCGAACACCCAGTCGATCAACGCGTGCTCGCCGGGATCGTCGAACAGCGCCTTGGTCTGCCGGTACGAAGCCATGTAGCGCGCGAGGCGCTCGCCTTCGACGCCGGCACTGCGAAAGAACAGCTCGAGGTGGCGGCTGGCCACAGCGACGCGCACGCGATAGCCGTCGACGACGCGGCGATCGAGCACGTGGATACCGATCGGCGCGTCGGTCTGCGCCCGCAGGTGCTTGAGGCCGCCGAAGTGGTCGATGTGGCCGTGGGTGAGCACGACGGCACCGAGGTCGTTCCAGGCCACCGACTCGTCGAAGCGCTCGGCGACCGTCGCCAGCCCCGCCTCCAGGTCACGTCGCGAGGTGCCGGTGCCGGAGCCACAGTCGACCAGCAGGGGGCGCTCGCCCCCGGTGACCAGGTAGGCGTTGCCCCAGAAGTGTGGAAACACTTCCAGCGGCAGACGGTAAACCCTGCGGCCGTCGCCGGTATCGAATCGATCGACTCCTGCCGACTCCCGGTCGGCCTTGCCCTGCGACTTCACCTGTCCGCGCGGATCGACACTGCCCATGACGCGTCATTGTCCCACGATCCGCGGCCACGACTCGAACCAACCCCCTGCCACACGTTTGGAGGCTGTGATGCACCGTAGACCGACCGCAACCCGTTCGACTCGCCGACTCTCCGTCCTCGCGCTCGGCCTCGCCGCCGGAGGCTTGTTCATCTTCGCCCTGCCGGCGGCGGCCGACTGCGACCAGCGCGCGGAGCGCGAAGCTCGGATCGCGCTCGACGGCGCCCGATCGATCGAGATCCTGGCGCGTGCCGGCGATCTCTCGGTCCGTCCGGGCGACGGCGACGCCGTCGAGGCGACGGGAACCGCCTGCGCCTCGAAGGCGTCGACGCTGCAGGGCATCCAGCTGACCGCGACGCGCCGTGGCGACGCGGTCCGCGTCGAGGTGGAGATTCCCGAGACGCGCGGCTGGCGCGACCACGCCTCGCTCGACCTGGTGGTCGACGTCCCGCCTGATGTGCCGGTCGCGATCACCGACTCGTCGGGCGACATCGAGCTGCGCGGGATCACCGTCGCCTCGATCGAGGACTCCTCGGGCGACATCGAAGGCCGCGACCTGCTGGGAGACTTCCGGGTCGCGGACTCGTCGGGGGATGTCGAGCTCTACGCTCTCGACGGCAGCGTCGAGCTCACCGACTCGTCGGGCGACCTGGAGATCGAAGGGGCCCGAGGCTCCGTCGTGGTGCATGCCGACAGCTCCGGCGACATCGAGATCGAGGATGTCCTCGGCTCCGTGACGGTGCACGCCGACAGCTCCGGCGACATCGACGTCGCGCGCGTGGTCGGCGACTTCGTCGTCGAGCGCGACGGCTCCGGCTCGATCAGCCACCGCGAGGTCGGCGGACGCATCGACATTCCGACGGATTGAGCCCGACTCACCCCCACCGCACGCAGCGCCCTGGCGCCGCGTGGGATCCGGCACCGCCGACGCGAGACGATCCGACACGCAGTCGGATCGTCACTTTTTATTGCGAAATTCTTGCTCGTCTGCATAGAATTGCCAGACGAATTCAATACGGCGCGTCGTCCACGTGCCGCAACCCGATGGAGACCTCCATGCGGACACCCCTTCTCCTCACCGCGATCACCGCGCTGCTCGCCTGGCAGCCGACGGTCGCCGAGGCCTGCAGCACTGGCTCGACCAGCTGGTCCCACACCGGCAGCTGCGGATCGTACGTGCCGCCGAGCGGCACCTACGCCGAGAGCAAGATCAGCAGCTCGAACACGTTCATCACCACGGTCGACTTCACCCTCTCGAGCAGCAACGTCACCAGCATCCTGGCCTACAACGCGGGCGGCGTCTCGGGCTCGGGCTGCTCCAGCTCGGCCTACCTCACTCTCGACATCACCTCGCAGCCCGACAACAGCGACCGCTTCGACGGCTACGCGATCTACACCGACCTGCCGAACCCGAAGAAGGATCTCGAGGACGACTCGTTCTGGGGCGACGGATTCCGCGAGGAGTCGGAGGTCGTGGCGCTCGGCACGGTGAGCGCCCGCTCCTACTACATGAAGACCTACTGGGACGATCAGCGCACGGGCTACGTGAGTGACCGCGGCGCCATGCTGGTGCAGTTCGCGATGAGCAGCCAGCCCTGGTGGGGTGGCGACTACAACAACTGCACGACCGCCGCGGCGCTGCAGATCTACAACACCTACCTGGGCTGCCAGGGCTGCGTTTGAGGAGTCCGTGATGAGCATGAAGAGCACGAACGGATCGACGCTCGTCGTCGCCCTCACCATCCTGGCGCTCGTCGCCTCGCCGCTGGCGGCGGCCGAGCCGGAGACCTCGCTCGAGCGCACCCGCGCCGAGATTCAACAACGCAACGACTGGCCTCAGCTGCGCAACCTCGACGCCGAGTACCTCGGGGTCGACACCTCGGCTCGCGGCCTCGAAGCGCACCGCGAGCAGATGCTGCAGGTGCAGAGCGAGGTCGTCCGCATGCAGCTACCCCGGGTGCAAGTGACGACCACCTTCGCCCACCCTCTGTCGATCGCCGAGCTCACCGACGTGCTGTCCCGCCACGACATCGAAGGCTGGCTCTACTACGCCTTCGTCGACGAGGGCCGCTCGACTTCGACCCTCGCCGCGTCGATCGACCCACGGCGCCTCGAGCGCGGCCTCGAGATCGGCCGGGAGTTCGAGACCGACGAGGCCGGCTGGGTCGGCGTGGTGGCGGTGATCGGCATGGTGCCGGGCGACCTTCTGCCCGCTCTCCAGGCTGACGATCGCGTCTGGCTGGCCGACGTCAGCGCCGATCGGGTGGTCACGGTGAATCCCGAGCGCACCGAGTACGTCCAGCACTTCGGCTGGCCGCTGCACGAGCTGCGCAAGGCGTCGATCGGGCGCTGACGCCTCTCGGCCCCTCGGCGCACCGAGGCGGTCCGCATCCGCGGACCGCCTCGACTCGAGCCTCCCCGCATCGAGCATCGCGCATGGGTGCTATGCTCTGTGCGCGGATCGCCTCCGACCCGGCGCTCCGCTCCTCCCATGGCTCGATTCACCCTGGAAGTCGGTTCGACGACTGACGTCGGACGTCAACGGCAGCGCAACGAAGACAGCCTCGCCGTCTTCGTGCCCGAGGATGCCGCGGCTAACCCGTCTCACCTTGGCGGTTTGTTGCTGGTCGCCGACGGCATGGGCGGTGAGCGCGCCGGCGATCGAGCCAGCCAGATGACCGCCGAGCGTCTGCGCGCGTGGCTGGCGTCGGGCGAGTACCGCGGCTGGCCCGAGTTCAACGGCCCGCGTCCGCTCGAAGGCGCGCTCGAGCGCGGCGTGCGCACGGTGAGCGCCGAGATCTACCAGCTCGGCCAAGACGACGCCGAGGTGCGCGGACTGGGTAGCACCGTCGTCGTGCTCACCCTGGTTGCTGACCAGGCCGTGCTCGCGCACGTCGGCGACAGCCGCGCCTACCTGATCCGCGACGGCTCGCTGCGCCAGCTCACCGTCGACCATTCATGGGTCCAGCGCCAGGTCGATGCCGGCGTGCTCGATCCGGCGGCGGCGCGCCGGCACCCCCAGCGCAACATTCTGACGCGCTCGCTCGGCGACTCCCTGCCGCCCGAAGTTGATGTCGGCCGGCTCGAAGTGACCTCCGGCGACCGCTTCATCCTGTGCTCGGACGGCCTGAACGGCGGAGTCTCGGACCGCGAGATCCTCGACCTCTCGCTCGAGCACACCGAACCGCAAGCGCTCGCCGACGCGCTGGTAGAGCGCGCCAACGAACAAGACGGCTCGGACAACATCACGGTCGTCGTCGGCGACTGCCGTCCGCTCGACCCGGACGGTGAGCTCGACGCCGGCTCGACCCATCGGATTCACTTCGACGACGAGCCGACCGCCGTGCTCGACGAGCTCTTCGATGGGGACACGCGGGTCGACCTGCAGCATCCGGCGGACGACGCGGAGACTCTCGAGCGTATCCGAGTCCCCTCCGTCCCGCGCTGGCGTCGCTGGTGGGTGGCCGCGATCCTCGCACTCGCGCTCGGCCTGCTCGCCGGCTTCCTGATCCAGAAGACCCAGGGGCCGACCTCGTCGACGGTCGAGACCGAGACCAGCGCCACCGCGACTCGATGAGCCGGCGATGAGCTCGGAGCGCTCTCGATCGGACTCGTTCGTCGGCCGGGTTCTCGGCAAGTACCAGATTCTCGACCGCCTGGGGCAGGGCGGAATGGGCACGGTGTATCGCGCCCGGCAGACGTCGCTGGAGCGGCTGGTGGCGATCAAAGTGCTGCCGGCGCAGCTCGGCATGGACGATGAGTTCGTCGAGCGGTTCCGCCAGGAAGCACGACTAATCGCCGGCCTGCAGCACGAGAACATCGTTCACATCTACGACATCGAGGCCGCGGCGAGCGGCACCGGCGAGCCGATCTGGTACCTGGTGATGGAGCTGCTCGACGGCTACGACCTGCGCCATCGCCCGGGCGCCGACCGTCCGCTCGACCCCGAAGAGATCCGGCGGATCGGCCTCGCGCTCACCGCCGCGCTCGAGGTGGCGCATGCGCGCGGCATCGTGCACCGCGACATCAAGACCGCCAACGTGATGCGCACGCGCGGCGGCAAGATCAAGCTGATGGACTTCGGCATCGCCAAGCTCGCCGGCAGCGGCGTCAAAACCGCCACCGGCTCGGTGCTCGGCACGCCCGACTACATGGCGCCCGAACAGGCGCAGAGCGGCACGGTGACGCCGCAGACCGACCTCTACTCGCTCGGTGTGCTGCTCTACGAGCTGGCAACCGCGCGCATGCCGTTCACCGCCACCGATCCATTCGCGGTCGCGATCCAGCACATCACCGCCGAGGTACCGCCACCGAGCCGGTGGGCCCCGGTGCCGCCGTGGCTCGAAGCCGTGATCCTGCGCGCGATGCAAAAAGACCCGGCACACCGTTTCGCCTCGGCGGGCGAAATGGCGGCAGCGCTGCGCATCGGTCTGCCGAGCACCGGACCGGGTCACCCCGCGGTAGCGCCGGTCACGACGCCGCCCCTGCCGACGCCCGCAGACGGCCTGCCCCTGCCGACGCCCGCCGACGCGCGTCCGGTGCCGACGCCAACCAATCTGCCGGGGGTGACGACGCCTTATCCCGCGATGTCGGCCACTCCCGGGCCAGCGACACCTGCCGGCGCGTCGCCTCCGACGCCACCGCCCGCGACGGTTCCGCCGTTGCCGGCCGCGGCGCCGCCCCGGGCGCCTTTGCCGAGCAGCGTCACCGCGACGCCCGGTGCACCGCGACGTCGCCTCCTGGTGCCGGCCCTGCTCGCCGCCGCCTTTTGCGTGTTGCTCATCGCCGGCCTGTGGCTGCGGCACGGCGGCGATGAGGCAGCCCCAGCGCCTGAGCCCGCAGCCGCGTCGCCTGTAGCGGAGACGCCCAGCGCCACCACCGACCAGCCCACCGACGCACCCGACGACGCTGCCGAGAGCGGTCTGCGCACGGCGCTCCTCTCCGAGGCCCGTGCTCTGCTCGACGAGGGCGCGCCCGACGAAGCGCTGGCGGTGCTCGACATCGTGCTGCTCGAGGCGCCGGACGACGCCGAGGCCCTCGAGCTCTTCGACCGGGCGTCGCAGGCCCTGGCGGCGGCATCGGCGGCGCGCGCCGAAGAGGCGCTGCTCGCCGACCTGCACAGCGAAGCGGCGACGTCGCGCGGCGCGGCGTCCGACGCGGCGGGCGCCCCGCGGGTGGAGCGCAGCGAACGCGCGACCCGCGACGCGGGCGGGTCGAACGCGCGGAACGCCGCACGCGGCGAGACCTCGACCCGACGCGATGCGTCGACCGCGCGCGAGACCTCGACCGCGTCTCCGGCGGTGTCGACCCGCGACGCGACGACACCGGCCACGGCGACACCCGCTGCGACGGCTCGGCGCAGCGTCACCGACCTGTGGCGCGACGCGCGCCGGGCCCGCGACGACAAGCGCTACCATTCGCTGCGCGATCTGCTCGACGCGATCCTCGCCGCGTCGCCCGGGGACCGCGAGGCCCGCGAATGGCGCGAGGACGTGCGCGACTGGATCGAAGACCGCGAAGACGACCTGCGCGACGAGGTCGACGACCTGCTCGACGGTCTCGCCGACGCCGTCGACGACCGCGATCGCGGCGACCTGGTGGAGCTCTGGGGCCCCCGGCGAGAGCGCGCGCCGGAACGTTTCTTTCGCAACTTCTGGTCGCGCTACCCGGCCACCGACGCGCGCTACCGCATCGAGTCGGTGAACCCACACGACGACGCCGCGGATTTCGTCGCCGTTGTGATCCTGCGCGCCAAGGAACGCAAGGGCTTGCGCGAGAAGTACCAGACCGTGCAGGAGATTCGCTGGCGGGGGCGGATCGTCGACGACCGAGACGGGCCGCATTTCGTGTCTGCGTTTCCCTGAACCGTGCCACCGAACTCCACCGCTCCCCTCACCCCGCCCGCCCGACCGAGCCGCCTCCGACGGCTCGGCTGCGGTCTGCTGCTGATCGTTCTGCTCATCGTGCTCGCCGTCGCCTGGTGGCTGCTCGAGACCGAGCGCGGTCGCTCGCTCGTGCTCGATCAAGTCGACGACCTGCTCCGAGACACGGCCGATCTCTCGGCCCGCGCCGACGACTTCTCCCTCGACCTGCGCCAGGGCGAGCTCGTGCTGCGGAACGTGGTGCTCGTCGCCGGCGAGCCACCGGAGCCGAGCTCTCCCGACCCATTGTCCTTCGACCAGGCCACCGCACCGTGGCTCACCGCCGAGCGCATCGTGGTGCGCTTCGAGCTCGGTGCCCTGCGCCGCACGCCGCGTCGGCTCGAGTCGGTACGGGTCGAGACGGCGCTCCTCGACCTCCGCGCACCGCTCCCCGGTGGCGGCGGTGATGGGGCCGACGACGTGCGCGAGACGACCGGCCTCGAGCTACCGATCGCCGTCGACTCGGTCGAGATCGTCGACTCGCGCATCGAAGGCGCCGGCCTCGAGCGCGGCTGGCTCGAGCGCTGGTCGATCGAAACGTTCGACGCGCACGGCGCGCTCGACGCCGATGCCGCGCGCCTCGACCTCGACGGAGCCCGCGCGCTCCTGCATCGCCGCGACGCCGAGGGTCCGCTCGGCATCGACGTTGAAGCCGCCGTCCATGGCCCTATCCTCGGTCCGTACACCGTCGACGCGCTGCGCGCCGACGCCGAGGGCCTCGATCTCGACGCGACCGGAATCGTCGGCACACGGGACGGCGAGCCGATCGAGGCCGATCTGCAGCTGGTCGCCGAACCAGCGCGCCTGCTACCCGAAATCGCGGCCGGCGCCGGCCGGGTCGAGGCGTCGGGCCGGCTCGATCTGCGCCGCCTCACCGGCCGTCTCGACGTCAGCGCGCGCGACTTTCCGCCGGCAGTGCTCGAGCCCTTCGTCGACCCGGAGGTGCTCGAGCGGCTGGCGGCGCGCGGCACCAGGCTCGACGTCGACGCGACGCTCGACCTGCGGGATCCTGGCGTCGACGGCGTCTACGGCAGCGCCCGCGCGCAGTGGCGCCGCGGCGACGAGGTTCTGGTCGAAGCGAGCGCCGAGACGCTCGAGACCCCGGGCGACGACGCCGAGGCCCTCGCGCTGCGTTTCGATGCCGCGCTGCTGCCGGCCAACGTCGGTGTCCGCCGAGTCGCCGGCCGCCTCGACGCTCCGCGCTGGGCCGAGCTTGGCGACGCCACCCTGCGCGACACACGCGTCGAGCTCCGCAGCGACGACATCGGCCAACTGCTCGCCGAGCTGCGGGACCGCTGGCCGCAGCTGATCACGCTGCCGCTCGACCCGGCCGCCGCCGACGGCGACGCGCTCGAGGTCGACGTGCGTCTCGACGGAGTCGTCACCGCGCCGCGGGTCGAAGGCACTACCACGTGGCGACCGGATCCAGCGGGCCGTCCCGGCGCCGCGGCGACGCTCGAGGCCTCGGGCCGACCGACGGCGCGGAGCGGCACGGCGGCCCTGCGCCTCGAGGCATTCGACCTGGAGCTCCTCGGCCCGTTCCTCCCCGGACCTGTCCTTGAACGACCTGAGCTCGCGGGGACGGTCGATGGAATGCTCGCGCTCGACGGCACGCCCGACGACTTTCGCCTCACCGCCGCTCTCGACGCCGCCGACCTGGCGGTCGGATCTGCTGGAGACGCGCCGAGCCTGCGTCTCCCCGAGGTGTCGCTGCGCGTCGGCACAGACGGACGGACTCTACGCTTCGAACGCCTCGACGGACGCCTGCGCCTGCCCGACTCGCCCGAGCAGAGCGGGGAGAGCGAAGAGAGCACCGCGGCGCGCATCGTGCCGTTCAGCGTCGACGGCACGGTCGAGATCGCGCCCGGCGCCGAAGACGTCGTGCGCGGCGGCGACCTGAGGCTCGCCGCCACCGAGCCCGCCCCCGGCGTCGACTCGGCGACGCTGCGCGCCCAACTCGAGGACGGCACGCTCCGCGTCGACCTGCTCGACTTCCAGGCGGCGGACGGCCTACCCGGCGTCGCCCGCTTCGACGCCGTGATGCCGCTCGAGGCACTGGCCCGCCTTCCCGGCCTCGACGCCGTGCGCACGCTGCCGACGCCGCGCGCCGACGGTCCGGTTCACTTGTTGGTCGACGTGCCGCATCTCGACAGCGAGGCGCTGCTCTCCTGGCTCGGCGCCGCGCCGCGCCCCGAGCGCCTGCGCACCGGCCTCGAGCTGGCGCTCCGCTTCGACCCCGACGACCCGAGCGCCGGCAGCGGCTCGATCGTGCTGCGCGACCCGGTCGTCGAGCTCGAGGACGCGCGCGTCGTCGCCGACGAGCCGCTGCGCCTCGAGCTCGCCGACCATCGGCTGCGCCTCCGGCGCTCGGTGCTGACGATGAACGACCAGCCGTTCGACATCGAGGGCGACGTCGTGCTCGCACCCGGCTGGCAGCTCGACGAGTCGCCCGCAGAGCTGGTGCAGCGCCTACAGGCCTACGGCACCGGCAACGTCGCCCTGTCGCTGCTCGACCCGTTCCTCGCCGGCGGCACCGGCTCCGGCAACGCCGACCTCTCCCTGGTGATCGCGGGCACGCTCGACCAGATCGAGGGCGAGCTGACCGTCGCCTCGAGCGACGGCTCGATCCAGTTCGTCGAGCCTTACGCGACGCGGATCGCGGCGCCCCGGCTCCGCATGACCCTCGACGGCGACGTCCTCGAAATCGTCGAGCTGGAGGCGTCTCTGAACGAAGGCGAGCTCGACCTCGAGGGCACCATCGACCCCGACGGCGGGACCGAGCTGCGCGGATTCCTCGACCGCGTCCGCTACCGCGTCGACTACGGGCTGACCGCCATCGTGTCGGGCAATTTCGCTCTCCAGCTGCCGCCCGAGGGCGCCGACGCCGAACCGCTGCTGCAGGCCAACCTGCTGGTCGAACGCGGCTACCTGCGGACCAACATCGACACCGATCGCGAGATCCTGCAGCTCCTGCTGGCGCCGCCCGAGATCAAGGTGCCGGACGAGCCCGGCTCACTCGCGCAGCGACTGCGCCTCGACATCGACATCGCCACCGTCGACGGCATCTCCGTGAAGAACAACGTCGCCGACCTGAAGGCGAGCTGGGCTCCGCTGTCGGTCGGCGGCACCCTCGCGGCGCCGCGCATCGATGGCTCGATCGAGGTCGACCCGGGCGGACGCGTCTACGCTTACGGCCAGGTCGTGCGCCTCGACGAGGCGCGGCTAGAGTTCTCCGGTGACCCCCAGGTGGCGAGCCGGCTCGAGCTGGAGACCACGACCTCGCTCGACGATCCGTCGATCGCCACCCCGGAAGACCAGCGGGTGCTGGCCAGCCTCGACCGCAGCAACTGGCGCGAGCGCGGTGCCCTCACCGAAGAGGAACAGGCGCAGCGCACGCGCGACGCCATCGCCGCCGGTCTCGGCACCTACTACGGTGGGCGCCTCGCCTCGAGTCTCACCTCCGGCCTGAGCCAAACCCGCGTGTCGTACGAACGACTCTTCCTCTTCGGCGAAACCGATCCCGAGGCGCGTTTGGTGATCACACGCGACCTGTCGGCGCAAATCGCCGTCGCCCTGGCACTCAACCTGCGCAACTCGGAAGACCACGTTTACCTGGTCGAGGTGCACGATCTCGACATCTTGCCGAGCCTGTCGCTGCGCGCGTTCACCAACGACGAGAACGACTACGGTGCCATCGTCCAGCAGTCGGTCCAGCTCGGCGGCGGACGCGCGCCCGAGGACGACGACCGGCCGCGGCTCGAAGAGGTGGAGGTCGCCTGCACCGGCTGTCGCTCGGACAAGGTCGTACGCCGCGCCCTGCCCTATCGCACCGGCGACCGCGTGCCCTTCGGCGCCGACTTCGACGTCGAAGTCGACGTCGCCGAGGCGATGCGCCGGTCCGGCTACGCCGACCCGACCGTGCGCGCCGACTTCGAGCCGAACCCGGCCAAGGCCGACGAGGTCACGCTCCACCTCGAGATCGAGGCCGGCCCCTTCGCCGAGTTCGAGTTCAGCGGCGAGATGCCGCCCAAGCGACGGCGCGACGGCATCACCCATCTCTACCGCGCCGACTTTTACGAGCAAGCCTCGATGACCGAGATGCGCCTTCAGACCGAGCGCATCTGGCGCGCCCTCGGCCATCCTGAACCGCGGGTCGACGTGCGGGTCGAGCCGATCGACGCTCGAGCGCCCGAGGGGGATCGCCGCGTCGTGATCCACTCGGAGCCGGGCCGGCGCCTCGAGCTCGACTCACTCCGGATCGACGGCGTCCCCGCGGACGTCGCCTCGGCGCTCGGCATCGGGATCGACTCGCTGCTCGGGCGGATCGAGCTAGCGACCGGCGACGAGGCCGCCCAGCGCCGCCTGCTGCGCGACCTCGCCGACCTCGGCTACCCCGAGGCGTCGCTGACCGCGTTCCGGATCGACGACGCCGAGGAGACGCTGGTGCTCGAGGTCGAGCCCGGCCCGCGCCAGGTCATCGCCGAGGTCACCGTCCGCGGGGTCGACGAGACGCTGCCGGACGACGTACGCCAGAGCCTCGACCAGCAAGTCATCGTCGAGCCCGGCGACCCGGCGCGCCAGGTGCTCATGCGCGGCGTCGCCGTCGACCTGGAGCGCGCACTGGCCGATGCCGGCTACCGCGACGCCGCGGTCGACCTGCGCACCGAGGAGCTCGACGATCGGCACCTGGCGCTCACCTACGACGTCGCGCCCGGACGACGCTACCGCCTCGCGGAGCTGCACATCGACGGTGAACGCGACACCAGTCGCAACTGGATCCGGCGCACCACGGGGCTCGAGGAAGGCGAGGTGTTGTCGTCGGAGGCGCTCGCCGAGGCGCGCCGCAACCTGGTGCAAACGCGGGTTTTCGATCGCGTGCTGATCGACTCGTCGGCGCTCGACGGAGTCGGCCCCGACGCCGTCGACGGCGCCACGGCAGTGACTCTCGATCTGCTCGAAGCACCGCGCTACACCATCGGCTACGGCCTGCGCTGGGAGAGCTCGGAGGGCCTCGGCGCCGCTGTCGATGCCGTCGATCGCAACGCCTTCGGACGAGGGGTCTCGATCGGCGTGCGCGCGCTCTGGGCCGACGAAGAGCAGGCACTGCGCCTCTACAGCGAGATCCCGCGGATCTTCGACACGCCGATCGATCTCTCGCTCTTCGCCGAGACGTTCGAGGAAGAGGAGACCGCCCTGGTCTCGGAGGGCTACGAGCTCGCCGGCCAGCTCTCCTTTCCGCTCGGCGAGTCGGTGGAGGGACGCATCTACGGCCGCTATCGCGATGCCAAGGACACCGACTTCGGGCTCGCGACGCCGCTCGAGACGACCGTGCGTTCGCCGCTGCTCGGCGCCCAGATCCTGGTCGACCGCCGCGACGATCCGCTCGACCCCCACCGCGGCTTCTTCGCTTCGCTCGACGTCTCGGGCTCGCGAGAGCTGCTCGGCGCCGAGAACGAGTACCTGCGCAGCTTCGGCCGCTTCGAGTATTTCCTCTCGCCCAGCCACCGCTTTGACGGTCGTGTCACCTGGGCCCAGGGCGTGCGCGCCGGCGTCGCCGAGGTGCGTGCCGGCGACCTGCCGCTCGACGTGCGCTTCTTCGCCGGCGGGCAGTACTCGGTGCGCGGCTACGACAGCCGCAGCCTCGGCGAGCGCATCGAGCTCGCCGACGGCGCCCTGCGGCCGCTGGGCGGCGAGGCGTCGCTAGTGCTCAACCAGGAGCTGCGGGTGCGCGTGGTCGGCGGCTACTGGGCGGTGCTGTTCTACGACCTCGGCAATGTCTGGCAGGATGTCGACGACTTCGGCGACGACCTCTTCGCCGGCGCCGGAATCGGCCTCCGCGCCCACACGCCCATCGGCCTCATCCGCCTCGATTTCGCGACGCCGCTCGACGCGCGCCCGGACGACGACGATCTACAGATCTCGTTCGGCTTCGGTCAGGCGTTTTGACGTCGGCGGCGACGCGCCCGCGCCGCGCCATCGCGTAAACTCGGCGCATCCTGTGATTTTGGGGGCGCTTGTCGTGATCGGCCGCACCGTTTCTCAATATTCCATCGAAGAAGAGCTCGGCAGCGGCGGCATGGGCGTCGTCTATCGCGCCACCGACCTGCAGCTCGGCCGCACGGTGGCGCTGAAGTTCCTGCCCCGCGACCTGCAGCGGCAGGACCGCGCACGCGATCAGCTGCTGCTCGAGGCGCAGCGCGCGTCGGCCCTCGACCACCCGAATATCTGCACCATCTTCCAGGTGCACGAGACCGCGGAGGGACAGCTCTTCCTCGCCATGGCGTACTACCCGGGGATGACGCTGACCCGCTATCTTCGCCGCGCCGCCGGCCCGCTGCCGGTCGCCGAGGCTCTCGACCTGGCGGCGCAAACGGCGACCGGCCTGGCGGCGGCGCACGAGCTGGGCATCGTCCACTGCGACGTCAAGCCCGGCAACCTGATGCTCAGCCGCGGCCAGGTGAAGATCCTGGACTTCGGCATCGCACGCCTGGTCGGCAGCGGCAGTGAGCGTCCTCTGGCGGTCGGCACGGTGCCGTACATGTCGCCCGAGCAGCTGCGCCGCGAGCCGCTCGACGCCCGCACCGACGTCTGGTCGCTCGGCGTCGTCCTCTACCAGATGGTCTCCGGCGAACGTCCGTTCCACGGTGAGGACCACGATGTCGTGCGGCGCTCGATCCTCGACCGCGAGCCCGAGCCGATCGTGCAGCACGAGCCGGCCCAAAACATGCGGCTCAACCAGATTCTGCGCTGGGCCCTGGCCAAGAATCCCGACGATCGCTACCGGAACGCCGCGGAGCTACTCGCCGATCTCGAGGCGAGCGAGGACGAGCGACCGCTCGGTCCGGCCCTGGTCGACAGCGCGCGCGGCGTGACGCCCGGGAGCGGCGACACGACCGAGCCGCTCGTAGCGTCCGTGCCGACACAGCGGGCGACTCGGCACCACGACCGGCCCGAGCCCGCACTGCTCGGCCGGCGGACGATGACGACACCGTCGATCGTCGTGCTACCGCTTCGCGACCTGAGCGCCGAGAAAGACCAGGAGCATCTCTGCTTCGGCATCGCCGAAGAGCTGATCACCCGCTTGATCGCGATCGACGGCCTGCGCGTCGCGACGCGCACCCCGATCCAAGACCAGGACGTCGACGCCGGTGAGCTCGGTCGCCGTCTCGACGTCAGCCACGTGCTCGAGGGCAGCGTGCGCAAGGCGGGCCAACGTCTGCGCATCACCGCGCGCCTGGTGTCGGCGGCGCACGGCACGGTGCTGTGGTCGGCCAAGTACGACCGCGAGATCGAGAGCCTCTTCGACATCCAGGACGAGCTCGCCGAACGCATCACCGACGCGCTCGAGGCGCCGCTGCGCGACCTACCCGCGATGCGCCGCCCGGGCGACTCGACGACCGGCAACTTCGAGGCCTACAACCACTATCTCAAGGGGCGCTACTGCTGGAACCGGCGCACCGAGGACGAGCTACGTGCGGCGATCTACCACTTCGAGATGGCGATCAACGAAGAGCCCGGCTACGCGCCCGCGCACGCCGGCCTGGCCGACTCGTACACCATGCTCGGCATCTACGGCACGGCGCCGCCGGGCGAGGTGATGCCGCGCGCCAAGACCGCGGCGCAGGAAGCGCTACGTCTCGACGACACGCTGGCCGAGGTCTACACCTCGCGCGGCTGCGTGCGCGCGGCCTACGAGTGGGACTTCACCGGCGCCGGCGCCGATTTCCGGCGCGCCATCGAGCTCGACCCGCGCTACGCCACGGCCTACCAGTGGTACGCGATGAACAGCCTGCTGCCGAAGCGCAACTTCGAGCTGGCGCTCGACCACCTCGGCCGCGCCGCCGACCTCGACCCGCTGTCGCTGCCGATCAGCACCAGCCTCGGCCTCTTCTTCTACTACGTCGACCAGCCCGAGCGCGCCGTGCTCGAGCTGCGGCGGGTGCTCGAGAGCGATGAGAGCTTCGTGCTCGCTCGCCTTTTCCTCGCCCTCTCGCTGTGCCGCCTGGGCAAGCTTCCCGATGCGCTCGACGCCGCCCTGCTCGCTGCTGGCGGCATTCCGCGCCCCTTCACCACCACCGTGCTCGGCATCGTCCACGCCCAGTTCGGCCACCGGGAGCGCGCCTGGAAGCTGCTCGAGACGCTAATGGAAGACAGCCAGGGGCGCTACGTGCCGCCGACCCTGATCGCTCAACTCTACACCGCGCTCGACGAGCACGACCTCGCCCTCGGCGCCCTCGATCGTGCCCTGCGCCTGCGCACCGCCGACCTGATCTGGATCGGCATCGACCCGGTCTACGAACCGCTGCAGCGCAACCCACGCTTCCGCGCCATCCTCGGCGAGATCGGCCTCGAGCGCCGCATCTGACGCCGGCGGCCGCGGTTCGAGAGCAGCTACTCCTCGAAGGGAGGGAAGGTGAGGTCGCGCTCGGAGATCTCCGAAATCGGCAGCGGCCAGGCGATGTCGAAGGCCGGGTCGTTCCAGCGCACGCCGCGCTGGGCGTCGGCGTCGTAGAACTCGGACATCTGGTAGAAGACCTCGGTGTCGTCTTCGAGCGTCTGGAAGCCGTGGGCGACGCCGACGGGAATGTAGAGGCCGAGGCGGTTCTCGCGCGTCAGCTCGACACCAAAAGACCGCTTGTAGGTCGGCGAGTCGGGGCGCAGGTCGAGGATCACGTCGTGGATCGAGCCGTTGGTGCAGCGCACGAGCTTGATCTCGGGGCTCGGCTCGCCCTGCCAGTGCATGCCGCGGACAGTGCCCTTGGCGGTGTTCACCGAGATGTTGCACTGCACGACGGTCGGGTCGAGGCCACGCTCCTCGAGCTCGTCGCGGCACCAGGTCCGGGCGAAAAAGCCGCGGCGGTCGGCCTTGCGCTCGGGCTCGATCAGCAGGGCGCCGGGGATCTCGAGCGAATGGAAGATCACGCGATCACCTCCATCTCCGGCACGGCGACGGCGAAGCGTCCGCCCCACGACCGGATGTCGGCCATCTGGTCGATGATCTCGTCGCGCAAGTTCCACGGCAAGATCAGCACGACGTCGGGTCGAGCGTCCCGGATCGCGTCAGGGGCGAGGATCGGAATCTGCGAGCCGGGCAGCAGCTTGCCCTGCTTGTGCGGGCTGCGATCGACGGTGAAGTCGAGCATGTCGGGTCCGATGCCGCAGTACACGAGCATCGTGTTGCCCTTGGCCGGCGCACCGTAGCCGACCACCGTCTGGCTGGACTCGCGGGTGCGGATCAGGAAGTCGAGCAGCCGCCGCTTCGTCGCCTTCACGCGCTCGCCGAAGGCGGTGTAGGTGGCGACGTCGCTCAGGCCGAGCGCATGCTCACGCTCGAGCAGCGCGTCGACGGCGTCGGTGACGACGAGCCCCGCCGCCGCATCGAGATCGACGTCGGCATGGCGGGCATAGATCCGCAGTGAGCCGCCGTGAGTCGGCAGCTCCTCGACATCGAACACCGTCAGACCATGCTGCGCCAGAACGCGCCGGGCGACGGTGAACGAGAAGTACGAGTAGTGCTCGTGGTAGATCGTGTCGAACTGGTTGCGCTCGATCAGCCGCTGCAGGTGCGGGAACTCGAGCGTGACGACGCCGTGCGGCGCGAGCAGGATCGGCAGGCCGGCAGCGAAGTCGTTGAGCGCCGGCGTGTGGGCGAAGACGTTGTTGCCGAGCAGCAGGTCGGCCTGCCGACCCTCGGCGACGAGGCGACGAGCGAGGTCGGTGCCGAAGAATTCGGTGAGCGTCTCGATGCCGAGCTCGCGCGCCGCCGCGGCGACGTTCTCGGCCGGCTCGATGCCGAGCACCGGCACGCCGCGGCGCTGAAAGTACTGCAGCAGGTACCCGTCGTTCGACGCCACCTCGACCACCTGGTGCTCGGCGCCGAAGCCGAACCGATCGATCATCGCCTCCACGTACCGCTCGCTGTGCCGCAGCCAGCTCTCGGAGTACGACGAAAAGTAGGCGTAGTCGCGGAAGATCTGCTCGGGGGTCTGCACCTCGGGCAGCTGGACCAGGAAGCACTCGCCGCAAACATAGGTGCACAGCGGGTAGTAGACCTCCGGCTCGAGGCGCGCCGCGGGGTCGCGGTACGAGTTCGCCAGCGGCGACATGCCGAGGTCGACGAAGACATGCTGCAAGGGCGCGCTACAGAAGCGGCAGGCGAGTTCGGTCATGCGCGGGCTCGAGTCGTGAGTCGTGAACGATTCCGAAAAGACGAGGCCGAGACGACGTTTTGAGAAGACGGCCGCAGGCCGGGAGCTCCGGGGCGGCGCGATGGTAGCACGCGATCCGGAGCGCTCTCTCGACCCCTCGCGGCATCCGGGCTAGCATGCTCCGGGGCGCTCCGGGGCGCTCCGCTTCCGCTCGCGTGCCGCCATGAAGCCCCAAGACCTCGACACTCACCGCCACCGTGCATCCGCGCGTCGCCCCCGCGTTGCCGCGCCGCGCACCGGCTTCTGGCTCTACGCCGGCCATCTCCTCGCCATCTGGGGACTGGCGGTGTCGAATCTCTTCCACGGTCTGTTGATCGTGTGGTCGGCGATCGAGTCACGCAGTCTGCGCCGCGTCGCTCGGCGGCTGCGCGCCGACGCCTACGACGCACGCCTGCTCGCCGCGGTCTTCGTGCCGGCGACGCTGGCCGTCGCGCTCTTCACTCTGTCGTGCCTCACCTCTCTTGAGCCCACAGTCAGTCTGCCCGAGCTGCGTGACGTCGTCTCGTGGCTCACGCTCTTCTTGGCACCGCTGGTGGTGCGCGGCGAAGCGGCGGTGCGGCGTCTCGTCGATCTTCTTCTCGGCCTCGTCGTCCTGCTCGCCGTCCACGGCATCGTGCAGTACTACCTCACCGACTACGGCCCGCTGCACCGACGCATCGTGGGCCTCTTCTCGCATTACCAGACCTTCGCCGGCGTTCTGCTGATCGGCGCGCTGCTTTTCGCCGCGCGCCTCGCCTCGCCGCGGCGCGACGCCTGGACCTGGGCTGGGTTCGGCATCGTCCTCTGGTGCCTGGTGTTGACGCTCACGCGCGGCGCCTGGGTCGGTGCCGCCGTCACGCTCCTCGGCTTCGTGCTGCTGCGCCTGGTGCGCCGCGAGAGACCGTTGGCCGCCGTCGGCACGGTCACCGTCGCGATCGCCCTGGCGCTGGTCGCGGGACTGATCGCGCCGGGCTCATGGCAGGAGCGCCTGACATCGATCCACGATCTGCGCGACGTGTCCAACTACGACCGCCTGTGCATGGCCGAGGCGGCCCTGTTCATGATCTCCGAGCGCCCGCTGGTCGGCGTCGGCCCCGAGGTCGTGCCGACACGCTACGCGATCTACCGCCATCCGACGGCGCCGCGGCTCGAGGTGCCGCACCTGCACAACACCTACCTGCAGCGTGCAGCCGAGCTCGGCCTACCATCTCTCGCCGCGCACCTCTGGCTGCTCGGCGCCATCGCCTGGGCGGCGCGCCGGCGCTACCTCGACGAGGGCGGAGCCGACGGCGCACGCGCCGACCTCTTGCTCGGCACCCTGCTGGTCGTCTGCGGTTTCGCCATCGCCGGCTTTTTCGAGGACAATTGGCGCGATACGGAGATTCGCCGCCTGGCGCTCTTCGTATTCGCGATCCCGCTCTGCCTACGCCATGCGGCCCCGCGTCGCAGCTCTCCGGAGGCCTGATGCCCACCGCCTTTCTCGACTTCTCGGCCACCACGCGTGCGCAGATCGACAGCATGCTCGACCGCCTCGTCCCCGCGGCCGGCGACGCGCCGTCCCGCATCCACCAGGCGGTGCGCTACAGCCTCTTCGCCGGCGGCAAACGCGTCCGTCCGCTGCTCGTGATGCTGACCGGCGAGTGCCTCGGAGTCAACCGCGCCGATCTGCTGCCCGGCGGCGCAGCGCTCGAGATGATCCACACCTACAGCCTGATCCACGACGACCTGCCGGCGCTCGACGACGACGACCTGCGGCGCGGCCGACCGACGGTGCATCGTCAGTTCGACGAGGCGACCGCGATTCTCGCCGGTGATTCTCTGCTCACCCTCGGCTTGACGACGCTCGCTGCAGAGCCCGCGGGCGTTCCGGGAGCGACGCGGGCGCGCGCCACCGCGATGGTCGGCCGAGCGATCGGCACACGGGGCATGATCGGCGGTCAGGTCGACGATCTCGACGCCGAGAACGACTGGCCGGACGATGCGCGCGCCGCGCTCGACGCGATCCACGAGCGCAAGACCGGCGCCCTCCTGGTGGCCTGCGTCCGCCTCGCCGGTCTCTACGCTGAGGTCGACGAAGCGACCGATGCGCGCCTCGCGGCGCTCGGCGGAAGCCTCGGCATGATGTTCCAGATCGCCGATGATATCCTCGATGTCGAGGGCACGTCCGGGACTCTGGGCAAGACCGCGGGCAAAGACGTCGCCGCCCGCAAGCTGACCTACCCCGGCCTCTACGGGCTCGACGAGAGCAAGCGCCTTCTCGTGCAGAGCCGCGACCAGGCCCTCGACCTCGCCGCCACGCTGCCCGGCGGCGGCGGCCTCTTTCCGTCCCTGATCCGCTACTTGTGGTCGCGCGACCGCTGACGGCGCGCGGCGCGTCATGAGACTCGATCAGCTTCTGCATCACAAAGGCCACTTTCCCAGCCGGGAAAAGGCGCGCCGCGCCGTGATGGCGGGAAGTGTCCTCGTCGACGGCCAGCGCGTCGACAAGCCGGGAACGCCGACCGCCGAGAGCGCCCGGCTCGAAGTGCTCGCGGGTGAGCCCTTCGTGTCGCGCGCCGGACGCAAGCTGGCCGGCGCGCTCGACGCCTTCGGCCTCGACCCCGCCGGCTGGACTTGCCTCGATGTCGGCGCCTCCACCGGCGGATTCACCGACTGTCTGCTTCAGCGCGGTGCGAGCCGCGTCGTCGCCCTCGACGTCGGCTACGGCCAGCTCGACATGGGCCTGCGCAACGACCCGCGCGTGCGCGTCATGGAGCGCGTCAACGCGCGCAAGCTTCAGCCGGACGACCTCGACGAGCGCTTCGACCTGATCACCGTCGATGTCTCGTTCATCTCACTCACCAAGGTCGTTCCCGCGCTGCTGCCGTTCCTGCGGACGGACGGCCTGCTGCTGCCGCTGATCAAGCCGCAGTTCGAAGCCGGGAGGCGCGAGGTGGGCAAGGGCGGCATCGTGCGCGACGAGAGTACTCGACGCCGCGTGGTCGACCAGCGCATCGCCAATCTCGAAGCCCTCGGCCTCGAGCCTCTCGACTCCATGGACTCGGTGCTCAGCGGCAGCCGCGGCAATCGAGAGGTCCTCGCGCTCTTCCGCCACGCGCCGCGGACCGGTGCCGGAGCCGCCGATGGCTGAGCAATCCCCCCGTTCGCCGATCCGGCGCGTCGGCATCGTCGGCCGTCACGGCACCCGCGACGCGGTGCGCACGGCCGCCGAGCTGGCCGACTGGCTGCACCGGCGCGGCGTCGTCGTCGAGCTCGACGAGGCGATCCTGCGCGCGCGCAATCTGCGCGACGCCCAGGCGTTCGAGCCACAGGAAGACTACGACCTGGTGGTCGTGCTCGGCGGCGACGGCACCCTCCTCTCGGTCGCCCGCTCGGTGCGCACCGGCGTGCCCCTGATGGGGGTCAACCTCGGCCGTCTCGGCTTTCTCACCGAGGTCGGACGCACCGACCTTTACCCTTCGATGGTGCGCATTCTGGCCGGCGATTACCAGCTGCAAGAGCGCTCGATGCTCGAAGTGCAGCATCTGCGCCGGGACGCCTTGGCCGGCCGCTACCGCGCCTTCAACGATGTCGTGATCGCCAAGTCGGCGCTGTCGCAGATCATCGAGATCGAGCTCCAGGTGAACGGCCACTTGATGGCCCGCTACCGCGCCGACGGCCTGATCATCTCGACCCCCAACGGCTCGACCGCCTACAACCTGTCGGCCGGCGGACCGATCGTCTTTCCCGCGCTGCCGGTGGCGGTGCTGACACCGATCTGCCCGCACGCGTTGACCATCCGGCCGATCGTGGTCCCCGACTCGGAAGCCATCGAGGTGCGGCTGCTCACCGAGCGCCAGGAGGTCTTCGTCACCGTCGACGGCCAGGAAGGCGGCCACCTGGCGTATGGCGACACGGTGGTGGTGAAGCGGTCGGGCGACAGCGTGCACCTTGTGCGCATGCCAGATCTGACTTTCTACGACTCGCTGCGCGACAAGCTGAAGTGGGGCGGCTGAGCGACCCTGCCGGCAGTGACCTCGCGGGCGACGACTGCGCTCGCCCGGGACGCATCAGGCGCTGGGTGCTGCGCCCTCTGGCCTGGAGCCTGGCGGCGATCGCCGTCCTGCTCTTCGTGCTGCAGCTGCTCGCCGACACGCCGGCGGCGCGTGAATGGGCGCGTCAGTGGATCGTCGCCGAGCTCGAGACCCTGCTCGGCCGGCACGTCGAGCTCGGAGCCGTCGAGATCGAGCTGCTGCCGTTCACGGCGCACCTTTGGCAGCTCGAGATCGGCGGCCTGGCTCCGGCGCCGGGCGAAGGCACCATCGGCGCCGAGACCGAGCCCTTCCTCGAGCTGCCGTACGGCCTGGTCGAAGCCGACCTCGACGCCCTGCGCGACCGACGGATCCACCTCCATCGCCTGCGCCTCGAGCGTCCGACCGTCTATCTCCACTTCTGGGGCGAGGGCGACAACCTGCTGCGCGCCCGAGGCGATGACGGTGCCTGGGAAGTCTTCATCGACCAGATCGAGATCGACCGCGCGCGCCTGGCTCTCGACCAGGAAAGCATCCGAATCTCGCTCGACGGCGACGCGGTGCGAGCCCGCTTCCAGGGCTCGGGCGACCGGCGGCTCGGCGGCCGGCTGTCGGCGCGCGGCGTCGACGTGATGCTGCCGCATGCACGGCGAGCGCTGACGGTCGCCGCGGCGCTCGGCGTCGAGATCGATCGCGACGGCCTCCGCCTCGTCGACAGCAGCTGGAGCGGCGACGGGACCGCCGGCACGCTCGGCGGCAGCTGCCAGTTCCGCGGCCCGGAGCGCAAGTGCGTGATCGACGCGCGCGGCCACGCCGAGGGGCGTCTGCTCGGCGAGATCGGCTGGTTCGACGCGCTGCGTGGCCGCGTCGACGTCGACGGCGCGCTGACCTGGCGCCCCGGCAGCTCGGGCTGGCGCAGCACGATCGACATTCCGCGCGCGACGCTGTGGCGACGCCAGCTCGACGACGCCAGGGGTGAACTGGTGGGCGACAAGTACGGCCTGCGCCTCGAGCTGGAGAGTGCGCGCTATGCTGGCGGAACGGTCGACGGCACCGTGGTCGCGGCACTGCGCGAAGACACCAAGCCGCTCTCCGCCGAGCTCGACTTCGTCGACCTGCGCGTCGACACGATGCTCGCCGACCAGCAGATTCCAGTCGACGGTTTGGCGGCGCGCGCCGCGGGGCGGCTCGACTACCGCGTCGCGCTCGTGCCCGCGGGCCCGCGAGCCAGCACCGACCGCCGCGGCGCCCTGGGCGACGCGGCACGCCGCGGCAACGGCCGCGGCGAGCTGCGCCTGACGCCCGACGCGGAGCAAGCCGGGCTGGCGATCGAGGGCGATCTGCCGTTTCGCATCGAGGGCGGGACGGTTCATCTCGAGGCCGTGAGCCTGCGCGCCGATCGCCAGAGCCTGCTCGCACGCGGCGCGATCGATCTGCCAGAGCGGATTGCGCGCTTCGATTTCGAGATCGAGACCAACGACGCCGGCGAGCTGGCGTCGCTCCTGCCGCTCGACGACGCGACGCTCGGCAGCGCCACAACGCCGGGCGCTCCGTGGCTGCCGACCGCCGGCCGCGGCCAGATCGCCGGCCAGCTCGTGTTCGAGCCCGACGCACCCCACGCCGAGCTGCGCCTGCGCCTGCAGGACGTGCGCACCTCCCGGATCGCGGTCGCCCGGGCCGCGGGCACCTTCCGCGTGGAGCGCGTCGCGCTCGAGGACCTGCAGCTCGATCTCGGCGACGCCGACCAAGCTCTGACGCTGCGCGGCCGCGTGCCCTTCGACACCACCGCGGGGCCGGCGCAGCTCACTCTCGACACCTTCCGCTGGCCGATGGACGAGATCGAGCCGTGGCTCCCCTTCGACCTCGCGATCGATGGCGCGGTCACCGGCCGCGTCGACCTGCGCCTGCCGGCGGCGCTCACCGGACTTCCCGGCGGCGACCCGGCGCCCGGCACAGTCCCCCTCGAGCCGGCCCTTGGCGACCTGAGCCTGGTCGTCGAGCCGGCTCGCGTGCTCGGCCTGCCGCTCGACGCGCTCGACGTCGACATGGCGTGGCGTGGCCAGCAGCTGAGCTTCCGCAAGATCGCGGCACGCGCACCGGCCGGCACGCTGGCCGCCGCCGGCACGGTCGACCTGCCACCGAGGCTGCCGATCGACCTCGCCCAGGTCGCCGTCGACCTGCGCCTGCGCACCGCCGGCGCGCGCCTCGACGCCGCACCGCTCGCGGCGCTGCGCCCGCGCGACGATCTCGAGGGCACGCTCGACGCCCGCGCCCACGTCAGCGGGCGGCTCGCGGCGCCGGACCTCGAGCTCGAGCTCGGGCTGCCCTATCTGGCGCTCACCGGCGACCCCGAGCCGGGAGGCTCGAGCCACCTCGTCGCGTCGTCGCGCGACGGCCGACTGAACGTCGAAGGCCGGCTGCTCGACGCCGTGCGCTTCGCCGGCGACGGGCGGCTGGCCCTGGTCGCGCACGAAGGCGGACTGACGCTCGACGACGATCGCTCGCACCTCGCCCTGACTCTCGAGGGTGACGACCTCGCCACGCTGCTCCAGCTGGTCGCCGGCCCCTTCGGCGACCGCGGAGACGGTGCGGCGCTGCCGGTCGACGGCAGCTTCCGCGCGGCGCTCGACGCCGACGGACGCGGCGCCCTGCTGCAGATCGAGCAAGCGTCCGTACGCCTCGCCGACCGCGAGCTGACGCCGCGCGAGCCCTTTTCGGCGACGCTCGATGCGTCCGGCTGGCGCCTGCGACCGAGCGCCTGGTTCGAGACGGGCCGCGCCGGCATGCTGCGACTCGCCGGCCGTGGCGGCTGGGGGGCCGACGCACCGCTCGACCTGCGCGCCGAGGCGACGCTCGACGCCGACTGGCTGGAGATCCCGATGCCGGAGCTCGAGACC
This sequence comes from Acidobacteriota bacterium, assembly GCA_039194425.1. Taxonomy (GTDB): domain Bacteria; phylum Acidobacteriota; class Thermoanaerobaculia; order Multivoradales; family J023; genus JAUIJL01. Next base: position 216,196 of record JBCCVZ010000004.1, read on the forward strand.
GGCGGCCGGCTGCGGCTCGAGGGCGCACTGCACGGCACGCGGGCGGCACCGCGGTTCACCGGACGCCTCGACGCCGAAGACGTCTCAGCCGCCCTGCCCGAGCTCGACGAGCGGCTCACCAACCTCCAGGGACGGGTCCTGCTCGAGGACCGCGTCGCCGCCATCGAGTCGTTGAGCGGTGATTTCGGCGGCGGTCGGCTCGAGATCGACGGCTCGATCGACCTGCGCGACACGGCGCCGCGGCTGCAGCTGCAGCTCGACGGCCGCGGCGTCACGCTCGCCGACGTCGCCGGCTGGCGAGTCGGCGGCGATGCCGACCTTTCGCTGCGCGGCGGCGTTGACGATCTCTTGCTCTCGGGCCGCACCGAGCTCGACGAGCTGGTCTACCGTGACGACCTGCGCTTCGACCTCGCCCAGCTGGTGCGCGACATGCTGCGCGGCCGGCGCCTCGAGGTCGAGGACGCCGAGTCGATGCAGTCGAAGGTCCGTCTCGAGGTCCAGGTCGCCGGCGCGGATGCGCTCGAGGTGCGCAACAATCTCGCCGACCTGCGCGGTGAGACCGACCTGTTGCTGCGCGGCACTCTCGCGGAGCCGGTGCTGCTCGGCGAGGTGACGGTCACGCCGGGCGGCAACCTGGTGTGGAATGGCAGCGAGTTCGAGATTGAGCGCGCGCGCATGGTCTTCGCCGATCCGTTCCGGCTCGTGCCTCAGGTCGACCTGGTGGCGACGACGCGAGTCCGCGATTTCGACGTCACCCTCGCGCTCGCCGGCGAGCTCGAGCGACTCGAGACCAGCTTCTCGTCCGAGCCGCCGCTGCCCGATGTCGAGGTCGTGCGCCTGCTCGCCGGCGGCGAGTCCTATGTCGAACCGACGGCGAGCGCCGATCCCCGGCTGCAGCGCCTGGAGCAGGAGCAAAGCTCTGGCGCCGCCACCTTCCTCTACGGCCAGGCGGCGTCGGTGATCGGCGAGCGCGTCAACAACCTCTTCGGCTTCGACAAGTTCCGCATCGACCCGCTGACCGGGACCGATGCCGACGGCCTGTCGAAAGCGCGGGTCACGGTCGGCAAGCGCCTCCACAAAGACGTCTTCGTCACCTACTCGGTCGACCCGTCGTCGACCGAGAACCAGCGTCTGCAGGTCGAGTGGCGACTCAGCGACTCCTTGACTCTGGTGTTGATCCAGAACGGCGACGACTCCTACTCCGCCGACGCGCGCTGGGAGTCGACCTTCTGAGCCGTGGACGGCGCGCGCACGCTGCGCTCCGAGCCGCGGTCGCGGCCGCGGCTCTGTGCGTCGCCCTGCTGCTGCAGGGGGCGCCGGCGCGCGCCCAAGGCCAGCCGGAGATCGACGCACCACCCGTCGTCGAAGCCATCGAGATCCGCGCCGATCGCGCGCTCGACACGACACTCGACCTGCGCACTCTCCCAGCGTTCACGGTCGGCGACCGCCTGCACGCCGACGCCGTCCGCCGCACGTTGTCGAACGCGCATGCGGCCGCCCGTTTTCGTACCGTCGAGCTGCTGACCCGGCCGGGCACGCGTCCCGGGACGGTCATCGCGATACTGGTGCTCGAGTCGCCCCTGCGCGTGGCGCGCGCGCGCGTCGACGCGGTCGCCGGTCCGATTCCGCGCGGCGCGCTGCGCCCCGTGCTGTCGGCGCTCGAGGGCGCCCAGCTCGACGAGACTGCGCTGCGCTCCGCCGCCGACGCAGTCCGCGCGGCCTACCGCCGGCGCGGCTTCTTCGAGGTCGAGGTCTGGCCGAAAGTTCTCGAGCGCGGCGACACGGCGGGCTCCGAGGTGCTCTTCGGCGTCGACCCCGGACCCCGCGCCCGCATCGTCGAGGTCGAGCTCGAGCCCCTCGCCGCGGTCGGCGATCTCGATCTCGCCGCCCTCCAGGACGCGCTGCGCACACGACTCGGGCGAACCTACTCGCACGAGCGGATCGACGAGGATCGCGACCGGCTGGCGCGCGCGCTGCGCCGTGTCGATCGGCCGCTGGCGCGGGTCGAGACGCCGCTCGAACGCTACTCGTTCGAAACCGCTGAGCTGGTCGTGGTGTTTCCGTTCGACCCCGGACCGCGCGTCGAGGTCGTGGTCGAGGGCATGGAACGCAGAGCGCTCGAGCGCCACGATCTGCTGCCGCTCCGCGCCGGAGCGGACCTCGACGAGGCGAGCGTCGAGCAGGCCTGCGCGCGCATCGTCGACTTCCTGCACGAGCGCGGCTACGCGCGCGCGAGCGCACGCTGCGGACTGACCGGCGACGCCACCGTGCGGCGCCTCGAGGTCGACGTCGACCGCGGTCCTCGGGTCGAGGTGACGGACGTCGTGCTCCGCGGCAACGAGCTTCTCGACGACGATGTGCTGCTGCCCTTGCTCGACACCGGGGCCGGCTCGTGGACGGCGCCGGGCAGCGGCAAGCTGGTACCGCGCATCCTCGACGCCGACCTCGCGACCCTGCGCTCGTACTACACGCTGCAGGGCTTCGCCGAGGTCCGCGTCGGCCCGACGCGCATCGAATACCACGGGGCCACCGGTGGCGACCCCGCGCCGGAGGAGATCCGCGCCACCCTCGAGATCCCGATCGTCGAAGGACCTCGGCGACGGGTCGTCGACCTGTCGCTCTCGGGCGTCCGAGTGCTCGAACCCGCGGACCTGCGTGCGGCGCTGCCGCTACGCGCCGGCGGGCCGTTCCACGAGATCTTGCTCGACGACGCGCTCGACGTCGTGCGCACGCTCTACGAAGAAGAAGGGCATGCGTCGGTGCGCGTCGAGCCGTCGCTCGACTGGAGCCCCGACGGCACCCTGGTCGATCTCTCGCTGCGCGTCGACGAAGGCACGCCGCGTCGCGTCGACCGCGTGCTGCTGCGCGGTCACCACCGCACCCGCGCCGCGCTGCTCGAGCGCGTCGCCGATCTCGAGCCGGGCGAACGCATCAGCCGACGTCGGCTGCTCCAGGCCGAGCGCGACCTCTACCGCCTGGGGCTCTTCTCGCGGGTCGATGTCGAGCTGGTGCCCACCGCGTCGCCGCGCGCCACCGCCCGCGACATCCTCATCGACCTCGAGGAAGGCCGGCGCTGGCGCATCGCCTACGGACTCTCGTACCACTCGGACGACGGCATCGGCGGCCTCTTCGGCATCACGCGAGCGAATCTCTTCGGTCGCGGCGCCCGTCTGCAGCTCGATCTGCGCGGCTCGGCCAACGATCAGCGTGCACGCCTGGTCTACGACCAGCCGGTCTTTGGCCCGCTGCGCCTGCCGATCACCGCTTCGCTCTTCGCCCGCAACGACGACCGCGACTCGTTCGACGTGCGCGAGCTCGGTAGCCAGATCCAGATCACGAAGGACTTCGACCGCCTGCGCCTCGGCCTCGCCTACGACTATCGACTGGTCGAGTTCTCGCAAGAGCCCTTCGACCCGACCGAGCTCGAGCGCGAAGACCAGGCGGTGGAGATCGCGAGCCTCACACAGTCGCTGATTCTCGATCGCCGCGACGATCCGATCGACCCGCGGCTCGGCTTCTCGACCAACGCGCAGATCCAGTTCGCCTTCCCGCTCCTCGATGCCGACGCCAGCTTCCTGAAGCTCTTCGCCCAGCAGACGCAGTACCGCGACCTCGGCCCCTTCGGCACCCTCGCCGCCAGCCTGCGCGTCGGCCTGATCGAACCGATCAACGACAGTGTCCCGGTCGACCCGATCGTGCCTCCCGGCCTGGCGTCGGCCGAGGTGCCGATCTCGGAACGCTTCTTCGCCGGCGGACGCACCACCCACCGCGCCTACGAGCGCGACGCCCTCGGCCTCGCCGGCTCGAGCCTGCTCGAAACCCCCGACGGACGCGTCCTCGAGCTCGGCGGCAACGGCCTCGCCCTGCTCAACATCGACTGGCGCTTCCCGCTCGCCGGCGACCTCGGCGGCGTCGTCTTCCTCGACGTCGGCAACGTCTGGGCCGACTGGCGCGACGCCACCGCCCGATCCCTCCGCCCCGGCGCCGGCCTCGGCCTACGCTACGCCTCCCCCGTCGGCCCCGTCCGCCTGGAAGTCGGCTGGAAGCTCGACCCCGGCCCCCTCGACGCCACCACCCCCGTCCTCTTCCTCAGCTTCGGCAACCCGTTCTAACGTCGGCCTACATTTCGATCTGCTGGACGCCGCTGGCGACGCGGCGGAAGAAGAGGTCGAGGTTGACTCCCGTCGCTTCGGGCGAGGTGTTGCGATAGCGCGGCTGCTGGAGAGCGAGCATCTCGAGCAGGAATCGGGGGTTTCCTTCGCACAGGGTCATCATCCGGACGGCGCGGTCGATCAGGTCGGCGTCCCGCTCGACACCTCGCCGCGAGAAAAGCAAGAGCCCTTCACGCAGCACGTTGACCATCGCCGACGCGTTGTCTCGATAGCCGAGCGCATCGAAGGAAATCGCGTATCGACAATGCGACAGGTCTTCGAAACCGTCGAGCTGGCCGTGGAAGTGCACTCGGGCGTTGCGTCCAGCCAGGTTCCTGAGGCCGTGGACCAAGGTCGCGTCGGACTCCTTGCCCGCGATGACCACCTTGAGGTCCGCATGGAGGCCGGCGTCGTCCATCGCGCAAGCCAGGCGCGTGACGACGGCCACGCTCAGCCCGTGCCGGGGCATGATCATGCCGAAGATCACGATGCCCTGGAGTCTCTGGGAGTCCCTCAGAACCGGAGCGCTCAGACGGATGTACTGCTGGAAACCGGCGAAGAAGAGCCGCGACGAGGGGCTCTCCATGTCGACCGAGCGAAGGTACTGGCCGACCATCTGCATGACGCGGTCGATGGCCGTGGTGTGCACCGAGCGCATCAGGCCAGGGACCTTCGACTGGTACTGCGACGGGCCGCGAAAGTCGTGGACCATTCGGTCTTGCACGTCGGGATTCAACGAGACCAACGCCGACGGCTCGAACAGCCTCCCGATCAGGTTGCTCGGCTCGTGGATGGTGTAGATGATCGCGAACGATTTGCCCCGGCTCCAGCAGTACTCGCGCATCGCCTTCACGAGCTCCGCGTTGATTCCCCGCCCCGTCCACCCGTTGGGTGTTCCGTTCGTGAACCGAATGTGCCAGTTGACGATGATGGTGCTGCAACGCTGAAAGTCGGGGCTGGTGACGAAGGCCCTGAAGGACTCAAGAAAGTCCGGATTGAACTCGGCCGCGAGGCGATCGTTGCTGATGTTGCCGACACTTCCGAGATGCACTAGCTGACGCGCCGCGAGACAACCGCCCCTGGACGAGGCCGCGCACGAAAAGTGGTCCTGCATCCAGCGAGCATAGGCGCCGTCGCCCCCGAGCGGATCCATGCGTGTGCGACCGAGAGTGTGGATCAGACCGTAGTCGCTCTCCTCCGGAGGGACCTGTCGAACAAGACGCCGATCGGTCGGCGGGTAGCGTTCGGCGAGCTCCGCGAAGCTCTTTCCGGATCTGCGCTGATAGGTGGACGTGCTGCCATAGGGTTTGACCGTCGGCTCGCCACACTTCGGGCACAAGAGCTTCAGCGTATAGGTCGCTGGGTCGCAGGACCGACAGACTCTCAGCATTCAACCTCTCCGGCCTTCCAAACGATGGGCTGCCATGGGATGCATTCGACGGACGATTCGAATCGACAGTCTATCTGCTTCGGCAACCACGGACGTGGGAGACGGTCGCGGCTCGGCGGTCTCTCTGGAGCCCGAGCTGCAATCCTTGACGCGACTTGCCGCATTGCGGCAAGATGCCAGCCCATGTCGACGTCGTCCACCCCGGCCCGAGCCACGAACGAGCCCGTGCGGGGCCCCGTCGGCGGCACCACGTCGGACGACGCTCCGGGATCCTCGCACCGGGCGCGCTACACCCTGGGCGAGGAGATCTCGCACGCCGTGTCGCACGGCCTCGGCATCGTGCTCTCGATCGCCGGCCTGACCGTGCTCGTGGCCTTCGCGGCGCTCTACGGCACCACGCGCCACGTGGTCGGCAGCGCGATCTTCGGCACCACGCTGGTGCTGCTCTACACCGCGTCGACCCTCTACCACTCGATCCCGCTGCCGCGCGCCAAGGGCGTGTTGCGCATTCTCGACCACTCGGCGATCTACCTGCTGATCGCCGGGACCTACACGCCCTTCACCCTGATCGTGCTCGCCGACGATCCGCGCGGAACGCTCCTGCTCGGCGTGCTCTGGGGACTCGCGATCGCCGGCATCGTGGTCACGGCCACCGCGCTCGAGCGCTCGCGCCTGCTCTCGCTCATCCTCTACGTCGGCATGGGCTGGAGCGCGCTGCTCGTCGCGCGTCCACTGATCGCCGGCCTCGAGACCGGCGGCCTCGTTCTGCTGGTCGGCGGCGGCCTCGCCTACACCTTAGGCGTCGTGTTCTACCTGCTCCGGCGCATGCCGTACCACCACATGGTGTGGCACCTCTTCGTGCTCGCCGGCAGCGTGCTGCACTACTTCGCGGTGCTCCTCTACCTCATTCCACGTCGCTAGACACTAAGATCGAGCGCAGGAGGTTCCCGTGCAGCTCACCGACGAACACGCCCTGCTCCGCGACAGCCTGCGCCAGCTGATCGACGACGAGATCAACCCCCGCGTCGACGAGTGGGAGGACGCCAAGAGCTTCCCGATCCACGACGTGTTCCGGCTGCTCGGTGACGCCGGCTTTCTCGGCGTCACCAAGCCGGAGGAGTACGGCGGCTCGGCGCTCGACTGGTCGTACGCGATGGTGGTCGCCGAGACGCTCGGCCACATCGAGTGTGGCGGGGTGCCGATGGCGATCGGCGTCCAGACCGACATGTGCACGCCGGCCCTGGCGCGCTTCGGCTCGCCAGAGCTGTGCCGCGAGTTCCTCGCGCCGTCGATCACCGGAGAGCTCGTCGGCTGCATCGGTGTCTCCGAGTCGGGAGCCGGGTCCGACGTCGCCTCGGTGCGCACGACGGCGCGCCTCGATGGCGACGACTACGTGATTCGCGGCGAGAAGATGTGGATCACCAACGGCTGGTCGGCGGACTGGATGTGCGCCCTGGTGAACACCTCGGACGGACCCCCGCACCGCAACAAGAGCCTGATCCTCATCCCGATGGACGCACCAGGCGTCGAACGTTCGCGCAAGCTCGACAAGCTCGGCATGTGGTCGTCCGACACGGCGCAGATCTTCTTCGACGACGTGCGCGTTCCGCGGCGCCACCTGATCGGCGAAGAGGGCCAGGGGTTCACGTACCAGATGCTGCAGTTCCAGGAAGAGCGCCTGTGGGCGGCGGCGAATGCGATGACCGGGCTCGATCGCCTGATCGACGACACGATCGAGTACACGCGCGAGCGCAAGGCGTTCGGCCGCTCGATTCTCGACAATCAGGTGGTGCACTTCCGGCTCGCTGAGCTGCGCACCGAGGTCGAGCTCCTGCGCTCGCTGGTTTACCGCGCGACCGCGGAGATGGTCGCCGGCCGCGACGTCACGCGCCTCGCCTCGATGGCCAAGCTCAAGGCCGGGCGCCTGTCGCGCGAGGTGCCCGACGCCTGTCTGCAGTATTGGGGCGGACAGGGCTACATGTGGGAATCGCCGCCGGCGCGCTCGCTGCGCGACAGTCGTTTGCTGTCGATCGGCGCCGGCGCCGACGAGGTGATGCTGGGCATCCTCGCCAAGCTCGAAGGCACACTGCCCAGGGCGCGCTGAAGCCGACAGGCGAGTCGAGCAAGCTCGGATAATCGCGGCGAAGAGGGCTTGACCTATAAATAGGTTGAGACTACGCCTCCGAAGGCTCCCGCGAGGCAGGAGACAGATTCCGTTGCTCACTGCGAGCAAGGGCGAACCAGTGAACGAGTCTTCCAGAAAGAGAAAGAGTCGAACTATGAAGAACACGCGAACCCTCAGCATCCTGCTGACGAGCCTCCTCCTCTGCGCCCTCCCCGCCTTCGCCGAGTCCCCCGTGCAGTGGGACGACGAGGCGTCCGCGGACCTCGCGATGGCGCTCCACGAGATGCACGAAGTGTGGAACAGCGGAGACATCGAGTCGCTGAAGAAGCTGATCATCGGCGACGATGTGCTCGTCACCTTCGAGCTCGATCCCGAGACCCACGCGCCGATCCGCCTGAACTCGAAGGACGACATGTGGCAGTTCGTCGACAAGATCGTCCAGAACCTGGACGACGAGGATGCCGTCAGCCTGCTCGGTCATCCGGGTGTCCACTGCCGCGCCACCGACAGCTTCGGCATCTGCACCGAGGAGTGCAATGTCACCGTGAAGCTCGGCAACGGCAAAGAAGAGCGCCACAAGCTGTGGTCGACCGCGACCGCCGTGAAGGCCGCGGATGGCTGGAAGTGGATCCAGTGGCACATGTCGACCGGCGGCCCGACCGAGGTCTACCAGGACGGCGTGAAGGTCGCCTCCGAGTGAGCTGAGCGCAGCGGCGTGTGATCGCGCCGACACGCATTCTCGCGTGACGACGCCCGAGCCTGCCGGCTCGGGCGTTTTGCGTTGGAGCCCTGCCGGAAAGGGTAGACTGCGCGCCATGAGACTCCGCGCGACCCGCCAGGCGCTCCGACTCCTTCGCCCGTTGCTCGCCGCCGTCGTCGTCTCGCTGCTCGGTGGCTGCACCGAACCCGAGCTCGGGCCGGCCGCCGTCCAAGGTGCCGGCCACGTCTCCCCCTATGTCGGTCGCACGGTCGCCGTGCGCGGCATCGTCACCGGCGGCGCACCGGCGCTCAACGACGCGAAGCCGGGCGGCTTCTGGATCCAGTCGGCCGAAGGCGACGGCGACGACGCCACCTCCGAGGCGCTCTTCATCGTCGACGACGCCCAGGAAATGTCGGTCGAGCCCGGTGACGATGTGCGCATCCGTGGCCGAGTCGTCGAGGTCGGGCACGCCGAAGATCTGCGCATCACGTCGCTCGAGCCAATCGAGATCGAGACGCTGGCGCGCGGCCTGGAGTTGCCCGCGCCGGTGGCCCTCGTCGGCCGCGAGGCCGGTGGCGACGGAGCGAGCGACGGCGTTCGCGTCGTCCCGACGACGATCGAGGACGACGGTCTCGAGCGCTTCGAGCCCGAGCGCGACGCACTCGACTTCTTCGAAAGCCTCGAGGGTCAGCGGGTCGCGATCCACGACGCCCGAGTCGTCGGTCCGACCAACAAGTACGATGTCCTCGTCGTGCAGCCCGGCGATGTCGCGCAGCAGGGCGACCTGGCGCCGACATCAGACGACGCGCGCGACGCGCTCCTGCCCGAATCGCCCGACCCCCGATCGCTGCGCCTGTCACCGCGCCGTCTCGACTCGATGCCGCCGCTCGACCGCGGAGCGTCGTTCGACGAGCCGATCGTCGGCCTGGTGGACTACGAGTACGGCGCCTACCGCATCCTGCCGCTCGAGCTGCCGCGCGCCGCACGGGCACGCACTCCGCGCGCGACGACCTCGCTCGTCCGTGGCCCCGAGCAGCTCACCGTCGCCAGCTTCAACGTACTGAACCTGGCTGCTACCGACCCGGCGAAGAAGTTCGACGCCCTGGCGCGCATCGTCGTCGAGTCGCTGCGCTCGCCCGACGTGCTGGCGCTGCAGGAAGTGCAAGACGACTCCGGCCCCGAGGACGACGGTGTCACCTCGGCCGGCCGTACCCTGACTCGTCTCGCCGACGCGATCGAGCGTGCCGGCGGCCCGGCCTACGCCTTTCGCCAGATCGATCCGCGCGACGGCGCCGACGGCGGGCGCCCGGGCGCCAACATCCGGGTCGCCTTTCTCTTCGATGCCGACCGGGTCCAGGCCGTCGACCGCCGCGGCGACCCGATGAATCCCTCGATCGAAGACCAGAACGGCGAGCTCGCGCTCTACCCGAGCCCGGCCCGCCTCCTCGACCCCGCATTCGACGAAGACCCGGCGCGCGACTGGAGCGGCACCCGCAAACCGCTCGTCGGCCATTTCCGCTTCGCCGACCACGACCTCTTCGCCATCGCGCTGCACCTGCGCTCGAAGGGCGCCGACGACCGGGCGATGGGCCCGGTGCAACCGCCGCGCCGGCACAGCGAGGAGCAGCGCGTGCGGCAGGCGGAGGCAGTCCGCGACTTCGTCGAGCGTCTCTACGCCGTAGACCCACAGGCCCACGTCCTGGTCCTCGGCGACCTCAACGAGTACCCCGGACGCCCCCCTCTCGACGTGCTGCGGGGCACACCGCTCATCGATCCCGCGACCTCGTTGCCGCCGGCGGAGCGCTTCACCTTCAACTTCGAAGGGCTGACCCAGCAGCTCGACTACATCTTGCTCAGCCCGTCGCTCGCCGCCACCGCTCCGGAGCTCGACATCGTCCACACCTCCTCACCCCGCGCCGCCGCGCGCCAGGCGAGCGACCACGATCCGCTGGTCGTCCGCCTGACGCTACCCTGAATCGACCGCCCCGCAACGCCGACCCCTCATGCGCTACACGAAGTCCGGAACCACCCTCGTCGAGCTGCGCCGCCTGCCCGCGGAGCGCGCCGTGCGCCTGACCTGGGACGACGGTGCGGTCGCCACCTTCACCTGGCGGCTACTGCAAGGCTACTGCCCGTGCGCTCTGTGCCGAGGCCATGAAGGCGCCGACATCGAGTTCGTCGAGCCCCGGCGGGAGATTCGCGGCCTCGAAGCGGCGCCGGTGGGCAACTACGCGGTCAACCTGGCGCTCGACGGCGGCTGCAACACCGGCATCTTCCCCTTCGATTTCCTGCGCGAGATCGCTCGTCGTGAGGACCTGCTGAAGGCGGTGCAGTCGTGACCGACAGCGTCCGCATCGGCATCGTCACCGTCTCGGACCGCGCGCATCGCGGCGTCTACGAGGACCGCGGCGGCCCGGCTGTGGAAGCCTGGCTGCGTGCCGCCCTCGCTGAAGACTTCGAATCCCTGCGCCGCATCGTGCCCGACGAACGCGAGCTGATCGAGGCAGCTCTGCTCGAGCTCTGCGACGACGCCGGCTGCTGCCTCGTCGTCACCACTGGCGGCACCGGCCCCGCGCCCCGCGACGTCACCCCGGAAGCCGTCGACGCGGTGTGCGAAAAGCACCTCCCGGGCTTCGGCGAGCAGATGCGGCGTGTCTCCGTCGACGCGGTGCCGACGGCGATCCTGTCGCGCCAAGCCGCCGGCATTCGCGGCGCCAGCCTGCTCCTCTCGCTGCCAGGCAACCCGAACGCCATCGACGACTGTCTGGCAGCAGTCTTCCCCGCCGTCCCCCACGCCATCCGCCTGATCGGCGGCCCGACGCTTGCCACGATCGCCCCCGCGCCCCAGACTCCGGATTGATCCCGTAGACTGGCGCCATGACGTTGACTCGCCTCGAGCTGAAGAGCTTCACCGCCTTCGAAGACCTCACTCTCGATCTGGCGCCCGGGCTCAACATTTTCCTCGGTGCCAACGCCACCGGCAAGACCCACCTGCTCAAGGTTTCGTACGCCGCCTGCGCGGTGAGCAAGACACGCGGCAGCTTCGCCGACAAGCTGGTTCGGCTTTTCCTCCCGTCGGGCGACAGTCTCGGCCGTCTGGTACATCGCCAGCGAGGCGTCAGCCGATCCTCAGTGACGGTGCAGCGCAACGGCAAGCGGCTGCAGGCTGCGTTCCACACCAAGATCCGACTAGCGACGTCTGCCGAGGAATCGGGACTCGAGGCGTGGGCGAAAGAACCGCTCGAGTGCGTCTACATCCCGGTCAAGGAAATGCTCGCCAACGCTCCCGGATTCCGGGCGCTCTACGGCAACCGCGACGTTCACTTCGAGGAGATCTACGCCGACATTCTAGACCGCGCCTTCAGGCCAGTTCTCCGCGGCCAACCCGAGGCCACGCGACGCAAGCTGCTGCAGACAATTCGCGAGGCGATCGACGGTCGCGTGGTAGTCGAAGACGAAGAGTTCTTCCTGCAGAACGCCAGCGGCAAGCTCGAGTTCACGCTCGTCGCCGAGGGCTTCCGCAAACTCGCCCTGCTCTGGCTCCTGATTCAGAACGGGACCTTGCTCGACGGCTCCGTGCTGTGTTGGGACGAGCCCGAGGCCAATCTCAACCCGCGCCTGCTCGGCACCGTCGTCGAAATTCTGCTCGAGCTGCAGACCCTCGGCGTCCAGATTCTGGTCGCCACGCACGACTATGTCTTTCTCAAAGAGCTCGATCTGCGCGCGGCGGCGCACCATTCACTGCGCTACCACGCACTGCATCGAAGCAGTGACGGACAGGTGCGGCACGAAGCCGCCGACAGCCTGCTCGACATCGACCACAACGCGATCGCGCAGACCTTCGACGACCTGATTCAGCGCGACATCGCGCGCAGCCTCGAGCGTCGGGCGTGAACAGCAGCGACACGGAATGAGCGAGACCGTCCGCGAGGGCCGCCACGTCCTTCGGCTGCCCGACGATGTCGAGGTCGAACGGCTCGACGAAACTGGGCGCGTTCTGCCGAAAGGCATGAGCTTTGTCGACTTCGTCCTGACCGATTCGGATCGAACCGTCCTGCTCGAGCTTAAGGATCCGGCCGCGGCGCCAGACCAACACCGCGCAACACAGATCGATACGTTCCTCAAACAAGTGAAGAGCCACCAACTGGTCGATGATCACCTGGTGCCGAAGACCCGCGACTCGTACACCTTCCTGCACTTGATGGAGCGGGACCCACGGCGCCCGACACTTTGTGTCGTCCTGCTCGGCTTTGCGCTTGAGCCTGCATTGCTGCTGCGTTTCAAGGAGCGCCTGGCACGTCGCCTGCGTCAAGAAGCCAACGTTCCCTGGCGCCGTCCCTACGTCGACGACTGTCTCGTGCTCGACGCGGCGACTTGGCCACGGGCGTTTCCCGACTGGGCGCTCGACCGTGATCCTTCACCATGATGCATCGACACCTCGCTCGCCTCTTTGCTCTGCTCCTGCTTTTCGTCGCCGGCTCGGCGGGGGCGCATCCGTTCGACGCCGAGTCGTACTCGGCGCGGGCGGACGTGCGGCTCGACGAGAAGCGTGGGCTGCGGGTACGGGTGTACGTGGAAGTACCGGCGCAGAAGGTGCTGGCCGAGTTCATGACGCTCTACGACGATCCGATGACGCTCGGCGACGAGGAGGATCAAGCCTTCCGTGAGCGCATGTGGACGCGCCTCGGGACGTCGCTCGGGCTCACGGTCGACGGCGCGCGGCCGGCCGGTGGCTGGGTGCCGGCGGACGATCCGCGCAACGGCTACGGCACCGCCGAGTTCTTCCTCTACGCACTCGAGTTCGTGCCCGACGATCCACGGGCGCTGCTCGACGAGCGGGTCGCGGTGCATGTCGACCTCGATGTCTTCCCGGGCGAGGAGATTTACCTGTCGGCGGCGGCGCGCGCGAAAGCGCCGTGGCAGGTCGCGTCGACCACGATCGATGCGATCCTCGCGGCGGACGGCCTGGTCGACCCGGCGACCGGTCGGTGGACGCTCGACCGACGGCTACGCGATGTCGACGTGGTCTTCGTGCGGCCCGGCGGTTGACGCGGCGGTGCGGCGCGTCCCGGCTAGAGTCTTCACAGGGAGCGCCTTCGCAGCGGCCGTCTTCGCAGCGACCGTCGTGCTCGTCACTGGATGCGACCCGGTGAGCGAGACGCATCCGCTCGACGCGGCGAGCGCGAGGCAGGTCTTCGAGGAGCTGCACGCCCCCGTCTACGAGGTCTACGACGTCGGGCTCGACGGCGACACGCTCGACCGCGACGCTCTCTACAGGCACCTCGCCGCGCGCTTCGAGGGCGAGCTCCTGACCCGCGAGTACGTCGAGCACCTGACGACCATAGCCCGCATGCAGGCCGACGAGGCCTCGATGCGGGTGCTGCGCGTCGACTACGAAGAGGTCGACCTGCTCGCGGCCGACGGCGACCGCCTGCGGCTGCTCGCCGACTGGAGTGTCGGCGGCATCGTGCGCCACCGCGACCATCGGCATGTGCGCACCAATCGCTACCGCGCGGTCTACGAGCTGGCCCGCCGCGGCGACGGCTGGCGCATCGTTGACACGCGTCTGCGCGACATGCGGCGCCTGCGTGGCGCGGTCGAGGGGCTGGCCGACGAGCGAAACGACGACGAGGCGCCGCGCTCGCGGCGCGGCATGCTCAGTCCGCTCGAGCTGCTGCGTGCCGGCATGGGCGAGGAGCTGGCGGCGGACGCCGAGGCTCCAGAGGATGCCGTCGCCCCGACCGACGACACCGACGAGAGCTCCCCATGACGGCGACGCCCGCTCTCCGGGTCGAGAACCTGCGCTTCGCCTACCGCGCCGACGGTGCCGCGACCTTCCGCCTGGCCCTCGACGCCTGGACCGTCGCGCGCGGCGAGCGCTGGGCGCTCCACGGTCCGTCGGGCTGCGGCAAATCGACCGTGCTCGACCTGGTCGCCGGTGTCCTGCGACCGGGCGTTGGCGTCGAGCTCACGGGGCGCATCGAGCTCGACGGTCACGACCTCGCCACGCTGAGTGAAAGCGCGCGCCGCGCCCTGCGCCTGCGCCGGGTCGGCTTCGTCTTCCAGGACTTCCCTCTGATCGAGTATCTCGACGTGCTCGACAACGTGCTGCTGCCCTATCGCCTCCACAGCGCCCTGCGACTCGACGACGGCGTGCGTCGACGCGCGCGTGACCTGCTCACACGCCTCGGCCTCGGCGAGGTCGCTGTACGACTTCCTGCGGCACTGTCACAGGGCGAGCGACAGCGCGTGGCGATCGCGCGCGCTCTCGTCGCCGAGCCGTCGCTGGTGCTCGCCGACGAGCCCACCGCCGGCCTCGACCCGGCTCGCGGCAGGGCAGTGCTCGATCTGCTGCACGAGCTCGCCGACGAACGCGAGCTCAGCCTGGTGGTCGTCACCCACGACCCCGCGGTGCGTGCCCGCTTCGAGCACCAGCTCGATGTCGGCGCTCTATCGTCCACCGAGGTCGCCGAGTCGGCCGAGTCGGCCGACTCGGCTGAGGTCAGGGCATGACGACGCGAACGACCCCGCGCCGCGGGCATCAGGCGCTGGGCCACGCGCTCTACCTGGCCATGCGCTCGCTCGCCGCCGCCCCGTGGCGCACGGCGGTTCTGGTCGGCGGCCTCGCGGTAGCGCTCTTCCTGCCGCTGGTGACGGAGCGCGCCGCGACGCGCCTCGAGAGCGCCCTGCTGGCGCGCGCCGAAGCCTCGCCGATCCTTCTCGGCCCCGAGGGCGACGAGTTCGACCTGGTGATGTCGGCGCTCTACTTCCGCGGCCGGGTCGGCCGGCCGGTGCCCTGGCGCCTGGTCGACGGGGTCGCGGCCCGCGGCGACGTCCTCGCCATCCCGCTCCACGTGCGCCACACCGCCGGCGGCGCGCCGGTGGTCGGCACGACGCCCGAGTACTTCGACGCCCGTCGGCTGACGGTCGCCGAAGGACGCCGACCGGCCCTCCTCGGCGAGGCGATCGTCGGCGCCGCGGTGGCGCGCGCAGCCGGTCTCGAGCCCGGCGACCGCCTGCGCTCCGACGCCGCCAACCTCTACAACCTCGCGGGCGCCTACCCGCTCCTGCTCGAGATCGTCGGCGTGCTCGACCCGTCGTACGGCCCGGACGACGACGCCCTCTTCGTCGACGTCACCACCGCCTGGGCGCTCGACGGTCTCTTCCACGGGCACGACGAGGTCACCGAGGGTGCTGTCCCTGAAAGCCCAGTCACTGAAGGCTTTGTCACTGAGGACACTGTCGCTGAGGACACTGTCGCTGAGGACACTGTCGCTGAGGACACTGTCGCCGAGAACACTCTCACTGAAGACACCGTCGCCGAAAGCACCTTCGCCGACGACGTGACCGAAGCGAGCGCCGCCCTCTTCCTCTTTACCGAGATCGACGCCTCCAACCGCGCCGGCTTCCACATGCACGGCGAGCAAGCCGAGGCACCGCTCGACGCGGTTCTCGTCCTCCCCGACGACCGACGCGCCCACGACCAGCTGCTGGGCGACGCCGCGCTCGGCGTCCTGCTGCCGGCAGGCACCGCCGACGCGCCCTCGATCCGCGCCGTGCGACCGCCGCTCGTCGTGCGCAGCCTGCTCGAGATCGTCCTCCGACTGCGCGCCATGCTGCGCGTCGTCTTCCTCGCGATCTCGCTGTCCACGGCCGCCTTCATCGGCCTGGTCCTCACGCTCTCCCTACGCCTGCGCCGCGACGAGCTACGCCTGCTGCGCCGCCTCGGCGCCGGCCGCGCGCGCATCGCTGGCCTGGTGGGCGTCGAGCTCGCCCTGATCGCGGCGCTCGCGCTCGGCTTGGCCCTCGCCGCCGCCCTCGCCGTCACCGAACGCCTCGACCTGCTCCTCCTCGCGGCTTCCGGGTAGCGCCGCCAGGGATTCAAATCCCTGGCTGACCTCGTCTGTCCCTCTGGGACACCGGAGACTGCGACCACTGCAGGGCACGGGGGTACCGACTCTCGGCTAAACTCGGCTGACGCTGCCGAAAAACCCCGCCCGACTATCCGAGGACGCCATGACATCGCTTGCCCGGAGCTCGAACGCCTGCCTGGTTCTTCTCGCCCTGCTCTTGCTGCCCGCCTGCGCACACACCGACACGCCGGCCCCGGAAACGGGCGAGGCCGACGCGGCGGCGAGTGAGAGCGAGGCTTCCTCCTTGGAGACCCAGTCTTCGGAGACTCAGTCTTCGGAGACCGAGTCTTCAGAGACCACCTCGTCCGAGACCGCGCCATCCGACGAGGGAGCGACCGAGACCGCAGCGGCCGGTCGGGCCGATGCCGCGGCGTGTGACGGTGGGTTGATCTACGACGACGGCACTCTCGAGGCCGGCTACGGCTATGTGCCCAGCGCCAAGTGGGGGCGCTACCTCCAGGTGATCGACAGCGACGACCTGGCGAGCCGGACCCTCGACACGGTGTGCGTCTGCTGGCTGCGCTCGCGCGAGGTCGATCGCATCGAGTTCGAGGTCGTCTTCCACCACGACGCCGCCGGCCGCCCCGCTGCCGAGCCCTATGCCAAGCGCACGGGCGTGGCGGAGAACGTGCCGAAGAACAGAGCCTCGGGCGGACGTTTTTACGCCGTCGACGTCTCGGATGTCGAGGTCCCCGAAGGCCGCTCGTGGGTCGGCGTACGCTACGACCCGAGCGTGTCGCGCTTCTCCTACGTGTGCGCCGACCACTCGCCGGAATCACCGCAGATCGAGGGCTACCAGCAGGAAGATCGGGCGCCTACGCTGATGCCGATCCTCGGTTCGCGCGACCCGATTTTCGCCGGCCATCGCGCGCTCATGCTGCGCGTGAAGGCGTCGCCTCCAGCGTCTCCCTGACACGGTAGATTACCTTGCGACGAAGCGTAGGAACGGGCAATCCCGCCCGCCGTCCGGGAGCTTCGTCGAGAGGTCCCCATGCCAAACTCCCTCCGCTCCCTCGTTCTCGCCCTGCTCCTTTTCGCCGCCCCCACCGTGCTCGCCTCCGATGACACCGACGACGTCTCCTTCGTTCGCAGCGCCTGGGATGCGATCACTTCGGTCTTCGATTTCGACTTCGATCGCGATGCCGACGCGCCGGAACCGGTGAGCGCCGACGACGAAGACGACGACGAGGCCGGACCGGTGGCCGATCCGAACGGCTGACGTCGGGGCGACGTTTCAGCGGCGGGAGCGGCTCGCTGCGTGGCGCAGCGCGGCGCGCGCCACCTCGAGGGCCTCCAGGGTCGCTTCGCCGCGGCGCACGAGCCTGAGCAACTCCCACAGGGCGGCGTCGGCGATGCGATCGCCGCGCCAGGCCTCGAGCTGCTGCATCAAATCGTCGGCGACGTCGCCGAGCGCCTCGAGGTGCCCGGCGCGGAGCAGCAGCTCGACCCGCGCCAGCGTGGCCAGCGAACGGTTCAGCGTGTCGCCGTGCTGGGCGAAGAGCGCGGCAGCGCGATCGATCGCTACGAGCGCGTCGTCAAAGAGCCGATCGTCGGCCAGCAGGTCGGCCTCGGCCCACAAAACCCAGGCGAGAAGCAGGCTCGAGCGCTCGCCATGCTCGGCGTGCGCATCCTCGAGCGCCCGGCGTGCCGCCGCAGTGTCTCCGAGCTCGCGCCGGCAGTAGGCGAGGCCCTGGAGCGCCGAAACGCGGTTGCGCCACTCATCCGCGGGCAGCCAGCGCAGCGCCGCGTCGTAGAGCGACGCGGCGTCGTCGAGCTCGCCGCGATGCACCTGGACGACCGCGCGGTCGACTAGGCTGCGGCCGCAGCCGACCCGGTCGCCGGCGCGCAGGAACGCGTCGCTGGCGCGCTCGAGCAGGCGCAGGGCCAGTGGCCCTTCGTCGAGATCTCGCAGCAGGTACGCGGCCTTTTGGTCGACCGCGGCGCGCGTCGCGGGGTCGCCGACGAGGGTGGCGAGGCGATCGGCGCGGCGTAGGGCCCCGGCAGCCTCGTCGCGCCGGCCCTCGACGCGCGCGATCGCGGCCCAGACGGCCAGCACCTCGGCGAGGCGGGCCAATACGGTGCGCGCCGAGGCGTCGGTCGAAGCCGACGACGACGCGACGCTCGTTGTGAGCTCCTCGATCAGCGACTCGGCCCGGCGGCGGGCGGCCCCGCGATCCTCGAGCCGGAGCCGCTCGAGTGCCTCGAGCTCCTCGTCGTGCCCGGCGGCGCGCGGGGTCGACGATTCCGAGGCCGCGGTCTCCGGCCCCTCGTCGAGCACTCGATCGACGGCCCGCAAGGCGCGCGGAGCGCGGCGCTCCGGCGGCGCGATCAGCTCGAGCAGCGCGGCGAGGTCCAGTGGCGCATTTCCCAGCACCTGCTCGAAGAAGATCCGTCTCTGCACGCCGAGGGCACACAGCATCGCATCGAGCCGATCGACCCGCAGCGTGATCTCCCCGCGCAAGATCCGGCCGACGTAGTTCGGCGCGTCGCCGATCGCCTCGCTCAAGCGCCTGCCGCTCGATCGACGCTCGACGTGCTCACGGAGGACGGCGCGCATGCGGGCAACGAATTCGTCGTGCACGATCTCCTCCGGGGCCGTCGGTACAGTCGATGTACCGGTGGGGGTTGTCGGTTTGTCGAGAGAGTCGAACGCCATAGATTGGCGTGCGGCGGGTGTCGTACCTCCGACTATTGAGCAGGTTGCATGCCAGGTCAACACTCTGGACCTCGCAAGGAACCATTCACCACGACGCGGCGCACGCCTAAGAGAAAAAAACAAGATTTTCTCTTGCAGCGGGGCCGGCGATTTCTAACCACTCCGTCGCCGGCCCCGCCCCCCTTTTTTCCTCGACGAACGGTCTTTTTCTCCGAGTCGAGCGGAATCTCCGGCGATCGGACTGCTGTTCCGGTCCGACAAACGGTCCAGTCTCTGAGTGCTCTCTGGTTGACCGACCGCAGATCGTTTGCGACTCGACAGGCCGCCGCAATCATGCGTCGCGGGGGACGGAGAATCTCCCGGGCTGGGAGAACCTCCTGGGCATTCTGGTCAGTCCCAGCCCGAAAGGTCTCCCGACTCGAAGCCGTCGCTGAACAGAACACAGCTCGGCGTCAGCGGGAAGCTGCTCTCGTCGACGGCCCCACCCGTGCCTGCGCCGTCGGGAATCGAGTACACGGCTCGGTTGCCGGTGCATCGGTCGATCACTTCCAACTCGAACGCCGTCGAGCTCGTCCAGCCGTAGAAGACACGAAAGAAGCCCGCATCGCCGTCTTCGATCTTCACCGCCGCATTCACCGAGGACGGCGAGAAGAACCCGAACGCCGCACCGCGCGAGGCCAAGACCTGCGGCAGAGCGACTCCCGAATCGCCGGGCATCGTCCAGATCACGCGAGCGGTGAATCGACCATCGAGCAACTCCACGACGCCGCTCGCCCCGCCCTCAGGCATGTGCGGGACGACCGGATCGAGCGGCTGAGAACACATGAACGCATCGACGTCAAAGATCGAGCTGATCGTGCCCGTTGGTTGAACGTACAGTGCCTGCTCGCCGGTATCGACATTGCGCACGCTGAGGCTCGAGGCGCGGTCCGAGAGGCTGATCCGCTTGACCCAGTAGCGGTCGTTCAGCGCACAACCGTCGAGAACTTCGATGTACATCTCCGGCGCCTCGGCGTCGTCGAAGAAGAACCATCCGCGCGACGAGCCGAGAGCCACTGCCTGAGCGTCCTGGGCCGGGTCGCCCCAGGTCGCCTCGACCGCGATCAGGCCTCCCTGAGTACAGAGCTGCGTCGCCGAGGGCGAACAGACACCGGCTACGGCGACAGCCGGTGCCCCAAACGCGAGCGCCCTGGCGCAGGCGAGAGCCCCCAAGACGACGAGGACACGAGAGAATCGGAGGTTGGATTCACGATGGGTCGAAGGGAACATGGAGACCTCCACGGGCACAGAGCTCGAGCTTGATGAAGAGTTCTCGAGGAGAGTTTTCGTGAGGCCTATTCTCACATATCCAGTTGAATTGGAAAAGCTCTGGCGAGCAGACTGCATGGGTTCGACAGCATCTCAGGAGAGATTTCGGGCAGAAGGAGACGCCGGCGCCGGGCGGAGCGCGAGTCGTGGTGAGGTGATCTCCCGGTCTTGCTCCGCGAGTCGCGTCTTCATCGCTTCGCTCGCCGCCAGCCCCATCGGCTCCGGGCGCCAGCTCACGGTCTCCCCGGTCTCCTGGTCGACTACTCGCCCCTCCTCCACCGCGCGGCTCGCCTCAGCGAGCGGCAGATCGCGCAGCAGGTCGTAGAGTGCCTCGAAAAGGGCTTGGGTCTCCGGGTCGACGAAACGCATGTGGCGCCGGCCGTAGACGGCGATGTGGTAGCGCGACGGCACGAACACCAGGCCATCGAGGTGAAGGCGCCCGCAGGCCATGATCAACATCGCGACCACGTCGCCCACCGTGCCCAGGCCCGGGTGCTCCTGGCCCGGCAGGCGCGGCCGACGCGCGGAGAACTCGGCGCGCGGATTCTGCAGCAGCAGCCAGTCGATCGACAGCAGCTCGAGACCCGCGAGAACGCGCCGGTCGCGCCGTACGCGGAGCTCCAGGAGGAGCTCGCTGCGGTTCGGATGACCGTAGATGCGCAGCGTGTCGCCGTCGTCGCCGAGCTTGAAGTCGAGCGTCGGGTGGCTGAAACCGAGGTCGCGCAGGCGATCGAGAAAGCCGGCCCGTTCGAGCACCAGCTCGATGGCATGGCGAGTGTAGAAGCCGAGAAAGCGCCGCTCACGCGCCGCGCCCCAGCCGGGAAGGTAGAGATCCGCCTCGGTGATGCCGAACTCGTCGTCGCCGGCGCCCGACAGGTCGGCGGCGCTGAACAGGCTCGAGATCCAGCGATAGCGCTTGAAGGTGATCTCGGCGGTCGACGGCGGCTCGATCGGCTCGCCGCCACGCTCGATGGCGGACAGGAAGCGCGCGGTGTAGCGCCAGGTTTTCGAACCGTAGCCACCGGCGAGCAAGATGCAGAGCTGCGCCCGCGCGCGGCGCACCTGCTCGACGACGAAGAGATCGCGCGCGAGCATGCCCGAGGGGCTGATCCGCCACGAGCCGAGAGAGTCGTCCGCCGCCGGGTCGGTTCCCGCGAGATAGACGATCAGGCGTGGGTCGAAGCGCTCGATCACGCGCGGCAGCTCCTTGCGCACGGTGTCGAGGTAGAAGTCGTCGTCGACCGACTCGCCGAGCTCGAGCGAGGTCGACTCGACGGCGTCGGTCGGGCCCCAATGGCGGGCGTGGATCGAGAAAGTGTGGACGCTGTCGTCGGCGGCGAAAAGCGCCCGCGTGCCGTCGCCGTCGTGGAGGTCGAGGTCGACGACCAGAATGCGCCCCTTGAAGCCACGGCGGCGCTCGTCGGCGATCGCCACGGCGATGTCGTTGAGCAGGCAGAAGCCGGCGCCGTGGTCCGCCTGGGCATGGTGGAAGCCGCCGCCGAGGTTGACGCCCACCACCGAACGCCGCCCCCGACCGAGACCTCCGCGGCGCGCCCGCCGCATCGCCATCAGCGTCCCGCCGGTCATCAGGCGCTGCAGGTCGAGCACGCGCTCGGCCAGCATGCGGTCGATCTCGATGCCGAGCGCCGATCCGACCGTCGCAGGATCGTGCAAGGCGTCGAGGTAGGCGGGATCGTGCACCAGCTCGAGGGTCTTGAGCCACACCGGCTCAGGGCGCCAGACGCAGCGCCGCAAGGCCAGGCCCTCGGACGCGAGCGCGGCGAGGATTCGTTCGGCGCGCAGCGCATCGCTCGGCGCACCCGCGAAGGACGCGCTGTAGCCCTCGTGATACACGATGCGAAGGCGCGGTTGCAGCACCCGGCGCTGGAGGCGACGCGCGGTGCGCGTCACTCCGTGCGGCAGCCATCGGCTCAAGGTCACTGGGTCATCCCCTGGTCCTTTTCGACGTGTCACTCCAAGAGGACGCGCGTGGCGCCCCAGCTCGAGGAGTCGCCCGGATCACCGAACGAGACGACGCGTGGATCGCGCTCGAGGATCGAGCGCACGATGCGACGCTGGACACCCTTGCCCTTGCCGTGAATGATGCGCAGCTCGCGAAAGCCCTCGTCGTAGGCCAGGTCGAGCCATTCGCGCACCAGGTCGGCGACGTCGCGTGGCGGAAACGTGTGCAGATCGAGGGTGTCGGTGATCTCGAGCGCGACCGCCTCGTCGACGCCGGGCTCGAGCCCGTCCTCGAGATCCAGCTCGCTCTCCGCCGCAGCCTCGGCCCCGAGCGCGCGAGACGACAGATCGTCGTCACGTCGCGATCCGAAGAGACGCTGCAGAAAGCGGTAGGCCATCACACGGGCATTCTATGCCCGGCGCCCCGAGTGGTGGATTCGAACGGCAGGAGCTACGGCGGATCGAAGCGCAGAGTGACCCGGTGGCGAACAGCGACGCGCAGGCCTTTGCGCGATGCCGGCCGGAAGGTCCACGTGCGCACCGCTGCCACCGCCGCCTCGGTCACGCCATTGGGCAAGCCCTGGAGCACGTCGACCCCTTGGACTCGGCCATCGATGCCGACCACCAGCTCGAGCACGACCAGACCGCTGACCCCGGCGGCCCAGGCCGCGGCCGGGTACTCGGGCTGCGGAGTCGACAGGCGGACCGGCGGCACGAAGTCGCCGCCGAAGGGCAGCGGCGCGGCCGACTGTTCGCGCTCCGGGTCGAGGCGGAAGTTGATTCCGACGCGATAGGTCGACTCGATCGCCGCTCCGCCGAGCTGCGCCGGCTCGAACTGCCAGGTGCGGAAGGCCTCGAGCGCCGCGCGATCGAGTGCCGGCGAGCGACCGCGCAGAACGCGCGCGTCGCGCACCACGCCGTTGACTCCGACCGTGCCCACCAGCACCACCGTGCCCTGCTCGCTGTTCTGGCGCGCGGCTTCGGGATAGCGCGGCTGCGGCGCGAAGACGCGGCGTGCCTGGGTCATCGCCGCGGCGTCGTCGACCGCCACGACCTGGTCGATCGCGGCGAGATCGGTATCGTCGTCCGGGCGTGTCGCCTCGGCGGGCGCGGTCCGTGCCACAGGACGCTCGGCGACGGCGACGCGCTCGGCTGCGGGCGATGGATCCGGTAACGAGCTGGGGGCCGACGGTTCGCTCGCCGAGAGCTCGCCCGCCGAGGATTCGCCCGCGGACGCAGTTTCCTGTCTCTCCGACAGACCTGTGTCCGAGAGAGGCGTCTCCGAAGAGCGTGTCTCGGCAAGACGTGTCGCCGGTCGGCGGGTCGCCGCACCGCGCTGCGGCGGGCCTCGCGGAGCCGATGTCTCGCGCCGTGGACGGATGACCGTTCGATCGCGCGGTACGGTATCGCTCTCCACTAGCGAGTCGGCCAACTCGGCGCGCGCCGGGATCTCGACGGGCTCGTCGTCTGCCGCCGAGCCACCCGCGGCGGTACCGCGTGCCTGGCCGCCAGGCGCCGCCCCGTCGCCAACCGCTCCAGGGCCGCCCGCTGCCGAACGGTCCAGCTCGTCGAACCGGGCCGAGAACTCCTCGATCGTCGGATCGGAGTCGACCACCACGACCTCGACCGGCGGCTCGGCTGCCGGCGCGCGCACCGTGTCGGCCGGAGCCGTCGTGTCGCGGGCGGTGGGCGTCGACGCACCCGGCACCGAACGATCGCTCGACGGGTTCGCGGGCGACGCGTCGGGCGAAGGCGAGGTCACCGGCGAGCGCGCCGGTGCCGCCGGATCCTCGGCGCGACGTTCCTGCGGCCGAGACGGCAGCTCGGGGCGCCGGCTCGGCGTCGTGGTCAGAACCACCGCCAGCACGACACCGACAGCGAAGAGGCCCAGCACGGCGACGACGATGGCGCGATAATCGCGCCCCGAACGCTCGCGACGCATGCGGCGCGCGAGCAACGGCCGCGGGTACACGCCGGTCGTCCCTCCGCCGTCGCCGCTCTTGCCGCCCTCGCCGCGCCTGTCACCACCGACCACGCGCGGGGCCGACTCGCCGTCCGGGTACTTCTCGGCCAGCAGGTCGAAGTACGAGCGAAAGCGCGGCTCCTCGAGCGTCTCGTCGCGCGGGTCGGCGTCGTGCCGCGGACCGGCGTCGCCCCGCCCCGAGAGTCGATCCGGCGCCGTCGACAGGTCGTCGGACGACACGCCCTCGGACAGCACCGTCTCGGACAACACGCCCTCGGACAGCACCGTCTCGGACAACACGCCCTCGGACGACACCGTCTCGGACGATCCGGTCGCGTCGACCGGCACGTTCGACGACACGTCCTCGGCGGGCACCGCCTGCGTCGGCTGCCCTGCGCGCCCTTCGGGCCGCCGCTGGCGGCGTCGTTTCTTCCTCTTGCTCACGTCGTCTCTCGGCAGGTCGGCGCCGCGCACGCGCGCCGCGCCCTGACCGATCATCCTACCCGAGGCGCAGGCGTCATGCCGCGCTGATCAGCATCACGGCGCCGCGGGTGCGCCGCGCCGCGGCCATCGCCACCTTGCTGAACACACGCCGTCCGCCGAGGCGGCTGAGACCGAGGATCACCAGGTCGACCTCGGCCGCCTGCTCGGCCACCGCCTCCGCGACGTCGTCACGCGCTTCGACCACCACGTGCACCGCACCACCCGCGCCCTCATCGTCGGCGAGCATCGTGACCTCACGCTCAAACTGCCGCTGCGCTTCGGCGCCCGTCGTCGTCGGCACCAGGCCGAGGTAGACCAGCTCGGGCGTCAGCGCCCGGCACAGGCTTCCGACCAGGCGTGCGCGCGCGCCGCTCTGGTCGCGACGACCGCCCACCGGCACCAACACTCGGCGCACCGTGGCGAGCGTCCACGCCGCCGGAGCGTGCAGCAACACGATGTCCGATTCGACCTCGCTCATCAGGTGCTCGAGCTCCGAGACCGACACGGATTCGAGGTCGCCCACACCCAAGAGCAAGCTCTCGCAGCGGTAGAGCGAGGCGACGCGCGCGATCTCCTGCCACGGCTCGCGCGCTACCGTGGTGAGCGCCTGCGGCTCGAGCGAGGCGGCGAACGACGCCGTCAGCGCCTCGCCCAGCACCTGCTGTGCGAAGAGCAGCTGCGGCGGTGGCTCGTCGGGGCGCCAGGTGGTCGGCGTCTCGACCACGGAGAGCAGGAGCACGCGGCCGACGTGAGGCGGCGCCAGCGCATGCGCGACGGTCACCAGGGCCTCGGCGCTCGACGGCCGGGCGATCGGCACCAGCACCAGCGGACTGCGTCCCCGCAGACGCACCAGCTGCGGATCGAGCGCCTCGGCGGCGGCGTCGGCAACGCGCGCACGGCGCGAGAACACGACCATGTAGAGGCCGAAACCGAGCGCCAGCCAGACGCCGCCGAGCACTCCTGCCGCCGGAACCGCGACGCCCTGGAACATCGCGAGCCCCAGGCAGGCGAGCCCCGCGACCCCGGGGATCAGCGGGAAGAGCGGCAGGCGCACGGCGTCGGCCCGGCCCCCGCCACGTCGCCGCACCAGGATGCTGGTCCAGTGCGCGAGAGCGAACGAGAGCAAGAAGATCAGACTGGAAACCGCACCGGCTGCCGCCACATCGGGCACGACGAGCAGAATCAACGCGGTCGTCACCGACGTCGTCCACACCGCGGCGGTCGGGATTCCGCGTCGCAGGTCGAGCGTGCGAAGGCGCCCGGGCAAGTTGCGATCCCGCGCCATCGCGAGCGCAATGCGCGAAGCGGCGAAGAGATTCGCCTGCAGCGCCGAAAGCATCGACAGCAGCGCCGCCACCAACACCAGCCAGAACCCGGTCCGACCGAGATACTGCTCGGCGGCGATCGCCACCACCGCCTCCGGATCGCTGGCGGCGACCGCGGCGATGTCGACGCCCGCGGGCGTGCCGACGGTGGAGAGCACGAAAAGCAGCGGCAGATAGATCAACAGCGCGATCACGAGCGACGCGATCATCGCGCGCGGCAGCGTCTTGGTCGGCGAACGCACCTCGCCGCCAACCGCCGCGATCAAATCGAAGCCCTGGAGCGCGATGAACGTGTAGCCCATCGCCTGCACCAGGCCCAGCGCACCGAACGCGAAGAAGGGATCGAGATCGTCGCGCAGCACCGTCATCGGCCGCTGGGGCAGCGCCCACAGGCCGCCGGCGATCAAGACGACGAAGACAACGACCTTGCCGATCGTCTCCCACTGGCCACCGCCGCCGCTCTTGCGCAACAAGCCCGCGGTGTAGAGGCCGGTCGCGGCCAGGGCCAGCAGGCTCTCGACGAGGCCCGAGCGCAGCCAAGCCGGCGCGGCGCCGCCGGTCGCTTGCCACAACGCCTCGACGGTGAGCGCCGCGAACGAACCGAAGCCGAGCGCGTAGAGCACCGCCGCGACGATCGACGCGAACCACACCACCCAGCCGACGATGAACGCAGCCTCGACCGAGAGCACCTTCTTGGCGAACGTGTAGGTGCCTCCCGATTCCGGAAACGAGGTCGCCAGCTCGGCGAAAACCAGCGCGGTGAGCAGCGCGATGACGCCGTTGGCCGCGAAGGCGACGAGGGCCGACGGTCCGGCGGTGGCGAAGGCGACGCCTGCGAGCGCGAGGATGCCACCACCGACGATGGCGCCGACCCCGATCAGGGTCGCGCCGGTGAGGCCGATCGAGCGCCCCTCGATCTGGTCATCGAGCCGCTCGCTCGCGCCTTGCATCCAGCTCGTCTCCGCTGTGTGGTGACCGCGAGGGGCCGTAGGGGGGTATGGATCGAATCAAGCTTGATTCTACGCCGACGATGCATCCGGCGCTCGCGGTCGACGCGAATCTCTCTCCGAGACCCGACCACATGGCTGTCACCGCGCGGTTGCACTCAGTGTACGATCGTCTGTGCACTTGCCATCTGACAGATCAGCCCTTCACCGTGGACCGCCACGGCGCTCGACCGGAGGCTCGCGAGGCCCGGTCGTGAGGACTTTCCGGGGGGACGACACCTCTCGGTGAGACCGTCGAGCGAAGCGTGCGGCCTACGGCTCCGTTGCGTGCTTCGAGGGGGAAGACCTTGACGAGATCGACGACGACTCTGCTGCCGATCGTCACCTGTGAACATGCCGACCGAATGGTCCCCGAGGACCTCGCCCAGCTCTTTCGCGGCCTCGAGCGAGTGCTCGACTCGCACCGTGGCTGGGACCCCGGGTCGCGCGAGCTCGCGAGCCGCCTCGCGCGGCGCCTCGGGGCGCCTTGCTTCGAGCACACGACCTCGCGCCTGGTGATCGACGTGAATCGAAGCCTCGACCGCAAGAAGCTTTTCTCCGAGGCGACCCTGCAGCTCGACGAGGCCGCCCGCCAGAGCGTGATCGACCGATTCTGGCGCCCCCATCGAGAGCGCGTCACCGGAGCGGCCCGCGAGCTCGTCGCGGGCGGCGCCACCGTGGTGCAGATCGGTGTCCACACCTTCGCGCCGGAGTTCAAGAACCGCGTCCGTCGCGCCGATGTCGGCCTGCTCTACGATCCCTCCCGCGGGCTCGAGAAGGCCTTCGCCCACCGCGTGCACGAAGCGCTCAAGGAGCGCCGTAGAGACCTTCGGGTCCGCCGCAACTATCCGTACTTCGGCAAGTCGGACGGCCTGGTCACCACCCTCCGCGGTGAGCTGCCGCAAGACCGCTACCTCGGCTTCGAGCTCGAGGTGAACCAGAAGTTTCCCCTCGCCGGCGACACCGAGGCCTGGGAGCGTCTGCAAGACGATCTCGTGGCGGCGATCCACGCGGCGATCTGATGTTCGTGCAGTGTCGACTCGAGACGAGGAGGTCTCATGGGTGATCGTGCTCCAGCGCAGGATTCCTTTTTCATCGCCTGGTCCGGCCCGGCCGGATGCCGGATCGCACTCGCGCTCAAGAGCTATCTCGAGGGGCTCTTCTCACCCCTCGAATTCTTCGTGTCCGAGGCCGATATTCGGAGCGGCAGCCTGTGGCTGCAGGAGATCGGCAGGCGTCTCAGCGCGGTGAACTCGGGCATCGCCGTGATCACACCCGACGCGTTGGCCTCTCCGTGGCTGCACTTCGAATCCGGGGCTCTGGCCAAAGAACTGCTCGCGTCCCGCGACTCACGCTCTCGTCTCTACACCTACCTCGTCGATGTCGAGCCGGCGGAACTGTCCGACTCACCGCTCAGCGACCTCCAGGCGCGCAAGGCGAAGAGCGACACCCTGCGCTTGGTCGAGGACATCCTGGGCAATCTCACGATCGAGCACCCGCCCCGACCCGAGCACCTGTTGAAGATCGCACGCGGGAGCTGGCCCGAGTTCCAGGCGCAGCTGGAGGATGTCTCCGCGACGTTCGAGTCCAGCTTCGAGATCAGTCGGGTGGCCGCCCGGCTCAGTCGCCTCGCGATGCGAGCGGCGCACCAAGACAACCTGTCGAATCCCTATCTGCAGACCGTGCTCAAGCGCTCGCTGGACGGCGAGCAACGCCGCCTCGCCGAGCTCTGCGAAGAGCAACGCCTGCCGATTCCCCACACTCTGTATCCCGAGTACTTGGTGGAGCTGATGAAAGAGCATCCCGGCGCCCAGGTCAAGGCGATCGCCCTGCTCGACGGCGAGGAGTCGTTCTGGTCGCAGTCGACGGAAGCGCGCCTGCTCGAGGCGAGCCCCAAGCACTGTGTCCGCATCTTCGGCTTTCGCGACCGCGACCACATGCGCAAGCACCTCCCGATGGTGCGACGTCACGCCACGCGCTACCACGTCCGCGGAGTGCCCTACAACCGACTGGTCAATACAACGTACAGCCAGCAAGACCCATACGATTTCTCGATCGTCGGTGAGCTGGTCAGCGGCCAGGCGATCCTCGCTCGCTATTCCTCCGGGGATGTGTCGAAACGCAGCATCTCGTTCAGCATGGACGGGTCGAAGCTCTCCGAGCACCATGACCTCTTTTCATCGATCCACGCCATTGCGATCGACGTGCGCGCCTTCAAGGACTCGCCCGACGACGCGCTCATCGAGGCGGTGTTCGAAGAGAAAGAAGCCCAGTCGCCGCTGCGCACGGCGCCGGTGGAGATGTCGGCCTACATCGAGATCGACGAGTACCGAAAGCACGAGTGGCGCCATGCCTACTACCTCGACATGCACGACACGATGCTCGAGATTTTCGAGGAGTTTCGTCGTGATCGTCCGCGTCCGATCTCGGTGCTCGAGCTCGGTGCCGGCACCGGCACCTTCACCCAAAAGCTGATCGAGCGCGGTGACCTCGACCTGACCGCGATCGAGATCGACTGGCTCTGCTACGGTGCGCTCGTCGAGACCGTGAAGGCCATCGACGGCACGTCGGGCGAAGCGTCTCCGGGCGGTGGCCCGCGCAGCGCACGCCACATGCAGGACTTCTTGACCGCCAAGCACTCGTTCACCAATCGCCGACTCGGCGCCGAAGTCCTCTGCCACAACGAAGACGCACGCGACTTCGACCCTGGAGGCAGCGAGGGCCGCTACCACGTCATTTTCTCGAGCTTCGCCGACCACCACATCGTCTCGGTCGACAAGCGGCGCTACTTCGACAACATTCGCGACAACCTCGAGCCCGGCGGCCTGGTGATCGTCGGCGACGAGTACCTGCCGCCGCATGCGGACGCGGATCGCGAGCAGGCGCTGCGGACCTATCACCAGCACATCATCGACGTCACCCACGCCAACCACGGCCAGGACGCCGAAGGCCTCATTCGGCTCGAGACGGCGGCGCTGGAGTCGGGCCTCAACGAGCTCGGCGACTTCAAGCTCAGCTGCGCGCAGTACGAGCGATATGTCGTCGAGGCGGGATTCCGCTTCGAGAAACGGCTGATCGGCCCGGCCTCCCCGGCCGAGGCGGAGCGCGTCGGCGGCATCTACGTCTATTTGCTGCGCGCCGACGGGTGAGCCCGCTTCAGGCGACGCGGCGTCGAGCCGCCACCAGGCCTGCCGCCGCGAGGGTCAGGGCGAGGAGGCCGACGGCGACGCGAAACGGGGTGCGCGGCAGCAGCCACACACGCCCGACGAGCACCGGGCTGCGGTAGACCGAAGGCGGCGGGGGCGGTGTCTCGGCACCGAAAACCGACTGCTCGATCTTGTCGCGCCCGTCGGGCCACCAGCGGTGGCGGCCCGAGCCGCGGAAGCTCTCGAGGTCGAGAAACGGACCGTACCAACGCTCGAGAATACGGTTGGCCTGCCAGGCCATGTAGGCGTCGCCCGCTCGCTTGCGCTCGTTGCGATGCTGGACGTGGAACGCCGCCTCGGTGAGGAAGAGGTCCTCTCTGGCCCAGGCGCGGAGCTCCTGCGGCGGCGCGGCGGCCCAGCGCCAGGCACGATCGACGGCCGCGGCCTGCAGCTCATCGGGGGCATGGAACGAAACGAACCGGCCGACCTCCGGATCGTCGATCGCGTGGCCGAGGTGGGCGCGATCGACGAAGACTCCGACAACGAGCACCACCAGCGCCGCAGTGAGCAACATGCGCACCCGCTCGGCGCGGCACGGGCGCGCGCGCAGGCGCCGCGGCGGCCAGACACAGAGGGAGGCGAGCAGGCCATTCGAGCCCGCGGCGAGGTTGAGCAAGACGTCCCGCATCTCGCCGACCCGCAGCTGGAAGAACCACTGCGTCAACTCGTCGAGCGTGCCGACCAGGACGACTCCGAGGAAAGGCAGAACCAGGAGCGACGGCCCCGCCTCGCCGTCGTGTGGCGAACGACGCCAGCCGGCGAGCGCGGCACGGTACAGCAAGACGGCGAGAAGGCCGTACTCGACGATGTGGATCTTCTCCACCGCGTCGACCTGCGGCAGCCCGGTCGAGAGACCCGCGACCTGCAGCCAGAGCGCCACGGCAACGACCATCAGCCCACCCCAGCGGAGCAGCCGGCGCGTCCGGATCGACCACACGGCGGCGGCGAGCGACGCGAGGCAGGCGGCGACGACGCCCACCGTCAGCGCCGGGATCACCCCCTGTCCGAAGCGCGCGAAGAGCACGTCGCGCAGCAGGCTCATGAACGGCGCGATGGCGAGAATCACCAGGGACAGCACGATCGCAGGCAGGTAGCGCACGCCCTGGAGGCTAACAAAGCGGTGCTCGGCGGCGGTGGCCGCGTCGTGGCGAAGTCGGGCGACTTCGTGGCACTCCGTCCGCGGCGTGAATGGCTGCCGCTCACGCCGCGTACTGGCGTCACTCGCAGTCACGACACGAGGTGGTAGCGTTCTGCGCGGCGCCACCCCACTGACCCGGAGAGACGATGGCAGAGCACGATTCCGACCTCGAAGCCCTCGACGCCGTGCGTCGCGATCGCGGCCTGCTCGAGCGACTGGCGGCGCGCATTCCAGGCTACGGTGGTCTGATGGAGCGCGACCTACGCCGCGAGGTCGACCAGCGCCAGCGCGAACACCTGGCGCGCCGCGTGCACGACGCGAAGAGCTTGCTCCGCGGCGCCGCCCGTGACGCGACCGACGCCGGCGACCTCGCCGCTCTGCGTCCACTCGATCGCGCCGAGCGCCGACTCGACCGGCTCGGCGAGTCGATGCGCTTCGCCGACTACGGCGCCAGCGGCCTCTTCGGCGTGCAGAAGATCCGCGAGGCTGAGCTCGAAGCTCTTTACCGCTTCGACCTCGACCTGCTCGACGAGGTCGATGCCCTCCACGCGGCCACCGAGCAAGTGTCGACGGCCGGCGACGCGCGGGTCGCGCTCGCGCGCGTCGAGCAGCTCGCCGAGGCCCTGACCACGCGCTGGGCCGGCCGCCGCGCAGTCATCGACACCATCGTCCGCACGAGCACCGACAGGACGAGCACGGAGAGCTGACATGGATGTGATCCAGTTCCACGACGTCACCGGACGTGAGATGGTCGGCCGCTGGCCGGTCGAAGGCACACGCGACGTGCGCATCGGCTCACAGCTGATCGTCGAAGAACATCAGCGCGCGATCTTCGTCCGTGAAGGCCGTGCGCTCGACACCTTCGGCCCCGGCCGGCACACGCTGACGACGCGCAGCCTGCCCCTCGTGTCGCAGCTGCTACGCCTGCCCTTCGGCACGCGCTCGCCGTTCCAGGCGGCCGTCGTCTTTACCTCCGCGCGCACGTTCCTGGACCTCAAGTGGGGCACCAAGGAACCGGTGGTCTTCCGCGACCGCGAGCTGGCGATGGTCCGCCTGCGCGCCTTCGGCAAGTACGCGATTCGCGTGGTGAACCCCCAGCTCTTCGTCAACACCCTGGTCGGTAGTCGCGGCCTCTACGAGACGACCGAGCTCGAGGGCTACTTCAAAGACGTCATCACGGCGCGGCTCAACGACCTGCTCGGCGAGACCCACTCGTCGGTGTTGGAACTCGCCGCGCTCTACGACGAGCTGGCGATGGGGCTCAAGAGCCGCGTCACCGACGACTTCGGCCGATTCGGCATCGAGCTCGTCGAGCTGGTGATCGGCGCCATCACGCCGCCGCCCGAGGTCCAGCAGATGATCGACGAGCGGAGCGGGATGGCGGCGGTCGGCGATGTCGACGCCTACATGCGCTTCAAGGCCGCGCGCGCGATGGGCGATGCGGCGCGCGCGCCCGAGGGCACCGGCAGCGCGCTCGGGACCGGCGCCGGCATCGGGCTCGGCATGATGCTGCCGCAGATGATGCAGAGCGGCCCGCCGACCGCCGACGCGTCGAAGCCGGCGGCACGGGATGCCGCGCCGAGCGACGGCAGCGCGACACGGTTCTGTCACCAGTGCGGCGCCTCCCTGCCGGAGTCGGCCCGATTCTGCCCGGCCTGCGGCACGTCCGTCGCCTGAGCTCTCGGCAGACATCGCTCGAGACGCGCCACTTCGCGTGACGACGCCTTCTGAGTAGAATACCGACCATGCGTTCGCGCGGGATGCGCGACGCCTTCGAAGGATTCTACGAACCGCTGGCTCTTGTGGGACACCCGGGGTTGACGAACGACGCGCGGAGCTTGAGGAAAGACGAGCGCCGGCGTCTCCTCGCCGAGCTCGAACGGACGGCCAGTCGCACCGAAGCGCCGGAGCAGACGCTGCAGCGCGCTCGGCAAGCACTGGCGGAACGCAATCTGCCTTTGGCTCGGCGCCTTGTCGCCCAGCTCGAGGGGTCCTCGCCCCATCTCGCCGGCCTGGAAGTATTTCGCGCTCAAATGTCTGATGTCGAACGCGAGCTGAAGAACGAAGAGAACGTGCGCACAGCCGAGACGATGCTCACGGGCTACATTCAGCAGCGAAAAAAGCAGCTCGCCCTCTTTGCTCTCGACACCCTGGCCGAGCTGGCACCGCACCATCCCCGCCTGCCCGAGTACCGGATCTGGGTCAACGACCTCGACCAGGAAGTGGCGCTGCAAGAGCGCATCGACTCCCTGGTCGCCACCGGCCGCGCCGCGCTGCAGACAGGCGATCTCGACGGCGCCGGTCAAGAGCTCGAGGCGCTCCGTCGCCTCGACCCGTACGGCCAGGCGACCGAGCACTTCGAAGCCGAGCTCGCGGCGGCGCAGCAGGGACGCGCCGCCGGGCAGACGATCCAGCAGCTGAAGCGTGAGATCGAGCAGCGCCTGGATGCCGGCGACACCGACGGCGCCCAGGCCAGCCTCGACGCTCTGCGCGCGCTCGACGTGCCCAAAATCACCATCGACCAGATCCTCAAGCGCATCCACGGTGCGCGCCGACGCCTCGACGACGCGGCCGAGGTCCGGACGCTCACGGCGCAGTTCGAGCGCTTTCTCGAAGCCGGCGCGTGGCAGAACGCCCGCGAGCTCGCCCAACAGTTCGGCCGCCGATTCCCCAACGATCCGCGCGCTTCGGCGCTCTTCAACCGCGTCGCTGAAGTCGAAGCCGACGCGCGCCGACAGCAGAGCCTGCAACAGGGCATCCGGAAGTTCGACGAGCTCCTGGCCCTGGGCGACCGTGCCGGAGCCGAGATGGCGCTCGGCCTGTTGCGCAAGCTCGATGTCGACTCCGCCGTCTTCGCTCAGCTCGAAGAGCGCCTGCGCCGCGGTTGAACGCGCCCGCGTCCTCAGACCCCCTGACTCTCCGCGAGACTCTCGACGATGAACCCGACATCGCGTCTGCTCCACTACGCCTACATGAAGTTCGCGCGCGACTTCGACGTGCGCTACACCATGCTGCTCAAGACCGGGCGACTGGCCAAGTGGTACAGCCAGATCGGCGCCGAGGCGACGACCGTCGCCGCCGGCCTCGCCCTCGAGCCCGGCGACGTGCTGTGCTCCCTGCACCGCGACCTGGGCGCCATCCTGCCCTACTACCTCGATCCGGCCCGCGCGTTTCCGGACTTCGGTTTCGGCGAGCCCGACCCGCGACGCCCCGAGCCCGACGACCTGCTCTACCACCTCGCCTGCCAGCTCCTCGGCCGCGCCGACGGCTTCTCGCAGGGCATCGAGCGCTCGTTCCACTACAGTCACCTCGACCCGGCGCACGAGTTGCGGCACATCGGCATGATCAGTCACCTGGGCGCGATGATCCCGGTCGCCGCCGGCGCCGCCCTGGCGCTCCAGCTCGACGGCACGGACCGCGTGGCGGTGAACTTCATCGGCGACGGCGGAACATCGACCGGCGACTTCCATGAAGGCCTGAACATGGCCGCGGTATGGCGCCTGCCGCTGGTGCTCGTGGTCGAGAACAACCG
The DNA here is from genome assembly GCA_039194425.1 of Acidobacteriota bacterium. GTDB lineage: Bacteria > Acidobacteriota > Thermoanaerobaculia > Multivoradales > J023 > JAUIJL01. Next base: position 251,034 of record JBCCVZ010000004.1, read on the forward strand.
CTACGCCTTCTCGACACCGCTGCGCGACCAGTTCGCCTGCGAGCAGCTGAGCGAGCGCGGCCCGGGGTACGGCGTCGCCTCCGAAACCGTCGACGGCAACAACCCGGAGCGAGTCGCTGAGGCGATGGAACGAGCCATCGTGCGCGCCCGAGCCGGCGAGGGCCCGACCCTGATCGAAGCGATGCTCGGCCGTATGCGCGGCCACAGCGAGGGCGACGACTCGCTGAAAATGGTGCCCGAAGACGAGCTCGACCGCTACCTCGCCGAGGATCCCGTCCCCGCCTATGCCTGGAGGCTCGAGCGCGACGGCGTGCTCGACCAGGGCACGCAGGAGCGCCTCGAAGCACGGATCTCGGAGCTGGTCGAAGGCGCGCTCGAGCGCGCGCTCGACTGCCCGGTGCCGGACGACGAGCTCGCGCATCGACCGTCGCTGGCGCCGGTGGAGGTCGACCTCGAGCGGGCTCGCGCCGCCGACGAGGCGCTCGACCCGGCGGACGGTGACCCATCGGACCGTGACTCCGCCGACCATGACCCCGCCGACCGTGACCCGGCGGCGAGCCCCGTCACCTATGTCGAAGGCGTTCACGAGGCCCTGGTCGAGGAAATGGAGCGCGACCCGCGCATGCTCGTCCTCGGACAGGACATCGGTGCCTTCGAGGGGGCGTTCCGCGTCACCAAGGGGATGTGGCGTCGCTGGCCCGAGCGGGTGCGCGACACGCCGATCTCGGAGAGCGGCACGCTCGGCATCGCCGCCGGCGCCGCCCTCCTCGGCTGGCGGCCGGTGGTCGAGATGCAGTTCGCCGACTTCATCACCTGCGGCTTCAACCAGATGGTGAATGTGATCGCCAAGGCCTTCTATCGCTGGCAGCTGCCCTGCCCGGTCGTGGTGCGCCTGCCGGCCGGCGGCGGCGTCGGCGCGGGCCCGTTCCACTCCCAGAATCCGGAAGCCTGGTTCACCCATGTCGCCGGCCTCAAAGTAGTCTGTCCAGCCACCGTCGCCGACGCCAAGGCGCTGCTCCAGGCGGCGATCCGCGACCCCAATCCGGTCGTCTTCTGCGAGCACAAGTTCCTCTACCGGCGGGTCAAGGCGCCGCTGCCGCCGGACGGCGAGGTGCCCGTGCTCGGCCGCGCCAAAATCCGCCGAGCCGGCCGCGATCTCACCTTCGTCACCTACGGCGCCCAGGTGTGGACCTGCCTCGAGGCGGCCGAAGAGCTGGCGGAGTCGGGCGTCGAAGCCGAAGTCGTGGACCTGCGAACCCTGGTGCCGTACGACGAAGCGACGGTGCTCGAGTCGGTGCGCCGCACCGGCCGCGCGGTCGTGGTCCACGAGGCCCAGCGGACCTCGGGCTTCGGCGCCGAGGTCGCCGCGCGCCTGGCCGACGCCGGCTTCGCCTGGCTCGATGCTCCGATCCGCCGCGTCACCTTCGACGATCGCCCGGTGCCCTACGCCAAGAACCTCGAGCAAGTGCTGCTGCCGTCGCGCCAGAAAGTCGTCGACGCCGCGCGCGAGGTGCTCGCGTACTGACCACACGTTGTAAAGGCGAGGCGGCGAGCTCTCAGGTGATGTCCCGCCAGCTGCGGATCTGGAACTCGCCGCGTGGGTAGCTCTCCTCTCCGCCGTAAACGACCAGTCCGTTCGGCCTGCCGGTGAGCTCACCGAGGTAGTGGAGACCTCGGAATGCGTCACCACCCAGGGTTTCGCCGGCCTTGACCTCGATGGGAACCAGACGTGTCCCGAAGTCGACCAGGGCGTCAATCTCCAGCCGAGAATCTCGCCAGTAGTACAACGGCGGCCGTTCGCCGTGGTACACGAAGAGCTTCCGCAGCTCGGCGAGCACGAACGTCTCGAAGATCGAGCCACGCAGCGGGTGAGCCCTCAGGTCGTCGACCCGGCGAAGCCCGAGCAAGTGACACATGAGGCCCGGATCGACGAGAAAGAGCTTGGGCGATTTGACCAACCGCTTGTCGAAGTTCCGATGGTAAGGCTGCAGAAGGTCGAGAATGTAACCAGCTCGCAGCACCGAGATCCAGCGCTTGGCCGTCGGTTGCGCCACACCCGCGTCCGCGGCTAGCGACGAGTAGTTCAAGACTTGACCCGAGCGCCCGGCACAAAGAGTGACGAAGCGCACGAAGGTGTCGAGATCACCGATGTTCGACACCATGCGGACGTCGCGCTCGACGTAGGTGCGCACGTACGCGTCGAGCCAGGGGCCCGATTCGAGACCTCGATCGTGAATTCGCGGATAGAGTCCCTGGAAGAGAATCTGATCGAGTGATATCGACGGGGCGGAGGTCGATGTGGCTCGGTCGGGCTCGTGCAGAACCCCCAGCTCGTCGGGCGGACGGGCAGGCCGTCCAGCGAGCTCGGCCAGCGACAGCGGCAGGAGCTCGAGAATCGCGACCCGCCCGGCGAGGCTCTGACTGATCTTCTCCGACAGGAGGAAGTGCTGCGATCCCGTGAGGACAAAGGGGCCCGCGCGCTCCTCGTCCAGCACTGACTGAAGATAAGAGAAAAGCTCCGGAACCCGCTGCACCTCGTCGAGGATCACTCCGCTTTCGCTTTCGAATCGCCGCAGGAACCCACGCGGGTCCTCTTGTGCTTCGCCCCTGTTCTGGAGATCCTCGAGCGAACGGTAAGCGAAAGTCGGGAACGTGGCGCGAGCCAGGGTCGTTTTCCCTGACTGCCGCGGACCGGTGAGGAAGACCGCCGGGTACTGACCGACCAGGCTCTCGAGCCGTGGTTGAAGGGTCCGCTGGAGGATCTTTCGCTGGGGCATCACAGACCTCGGTGTAAATTCAACATTCAATGTTGAATCTGCAGCCTAACATCGCCGATGTCCTCAACGCGGACGGCGCGGTTCAGGCGGCGACGAAGACGGTTTCCGGCACGTCGATGCCGAGGGTGTGGCTCACGCTGGTCGTGATCGCCTGCTGTAGCTCGGGGTCGTCGATCAGGTGGTCGTCGGCGAAGCGCAGGGTGGTGATGCCGTTGCGCTTCAGCAGTGTGGTGTCGACGCGGATGAAGACCCGGTAGACATCGAGCTGGCCGGCATTGAGATCGGGGGCGCGGTCGATGATGAACCGCATCATGCGCTCGAGACTGAGCCGACGCGTCGCCTCGAGATCGGGCTCCAAGTCGCCCAGCGGCGTCGCTTCGACCCGACGGACGGCCGGCGGCGACGGCGCATCGGGAGAGCCGAGGGGCTGGAAGGCGATGGTGTCGCCGCTGCGACGCACGGTGGGCACCGGGCGGGTGAGATCCTGGTCGTAGCGCCACGGATCTTGGGGCGACGGCGACGCGACCGACTCGCGGGCCGCGGACGGCGGTGCGGGCGGCACCGGCGGCGGAGTGGCCGGACGCGGCGGAGAGGCCTGCGGTCGCTCGGCGGCATGCTGCGCGCCCGTGCTCACGCGCGGCGCCGCGGCGCCGCGCAAGAACGCGGCGAGAGTGCGCGGACGACGATCCGTCACCGTGGCCTGCGCGCGCAGGTACTCCCCGTGGGCGACCGCGCGCTCCTCGATCAGACCGTGCTCGAGGAGACGGCGAAAGACTCCTGTCGTGGTGGCGCCGTCGAGGCCGAAGTAGTCGCCGATCTCGGCCACCGTGTGCTCGCCCGACAGCGCGAAGAGCACGCCCCACTCGACATTGTAGAGCTCGAGATCCGCCGGCAGCGCGGACAAATCGTAAGCGAGGCGATAGATCGCCCCCGGGCGGACCGGAGCCCGCGATCCGGCGTCCGTGCTCATCGTGCACCTCCGTTCTCGCTCACATCACCGGGTGTCAGCCCGACCACGAGCAGCGATTCGACGCCGCGCCATGCGATCGGAAGGACGAACGTCGAGTCCGGCAGATCGAGGGTCGCGACCTCGGACGCCGAGAGCGAGATCGGCACCGAGATCTCCCAATTGCCGCCGAACGCCTGGCTGGCGTTTCCCGAGAGCACGTTCGAGAGCTCTCGACACATGTCGCGTAGCGTCCGCGGGCTGACTTCCGGCTCACCGTTGATTTCGAGCAGGTTCTCGAGCATCGCGATCGGGGTCGTGAGGAAAATGCAGCCGTCGTACTCGCCGTGAATCCGCACCAGGCTGGTGTAGTCGCAAAGCCGCGCCTCACCGAACTGCAGGAACGCGTCGCCGAGCGTCGGCTCGTCGCCGGGGGCCAGCTTGGCGAAGTAGTCCAGCGTGATCTGCTGGAAGAGCTTGAATTGCTTCGGGTCCATCAACCCTCCATCGAAGACTCGAGCAGGCCATGGTCTTTCTGCACGCAGTACTCCATGAGGATGGAGTTCAGGCGCTCCTGGATCGTCGGCTCGGCATTGCACGTCTCGACGATCTGGATCGTGTAGTCGCTCCATCCAAGCATCGTGAAGACTGCCTCTTTCGCTTCCCGGTCGGCGGCTTCGGCGTGGATCAGCTCCCCACGATGGAGGTAGAGCTGACCCTGCCGATTTCCAGCCTTCACCGTCAGCGTGCAGGTCTTGCGCTCGACCTCGAGCACCTGGAGGAACGTCTCGAGAGAGATGCCGCGCAGAATGCTCGACTGGCTCTGCTGGATGATCTGGTCGACCTTGCGGAACAGGTAGTCCATGTCCGGCGGCTTCATGATGAACGCCACCACCCGGACCAAACCCTGGAGCTCGGCCACCGGGCGGTCGGTGAGCACAATGACCGGAATCTCGGCATACTGCTCTTCGAGATCGAGCAGGAACTCGACGCCGCGCTTTGCGGCGCCTTCGAACACCACTTCGGTGAGAATCGCGTCGATCGACCCCTCACCCTCGAGCAGCGCGAGAGCCTGGGTGGGCTCGTCGACCCGTCGAACCCGGAATCCCTGATCGTAGAGCGCGAATCCGGAGGCGATCATCTCGCCGAGAAACGCGTCAGGATCGACAACCAGGACGTCGACCGGGCGCGGTGTCTTGTTCGATGAAGACATCGGGGCGATCACGGCTCAGCCATGGGCATGTTCCACCAGGTCGTCGAGCGCTTCCGCGACTTCGCGCTCGGTGAACGGCTTGGTGAGAAAGCCACAGGCGCCGCGCGCGATCGCCTCGAGGGCCATCGCATGACTGTTGAGTGCCGAGATCACCAGGATCGACGCGTTGGGCTCGATCTCCCGAATGGCGGTGATCGCCCCCAATCCGTCGAGATGCGGCATGGTGAGGTCCATGGTCACCAGCTCCGGCCGGTGCTCGCGATAGAGCGCGACTGCCCGGGCACCGTCTTCGGCGCGCAGAACACCGGTGATCTGGCCCTGCGAGATGCTGCGCTCGATCGCATTGCGGACGATCAAGGAGTCGTCGACGATCAGCAGCTTCATGACGCCTCGGGCTGGGGCAGAATGATCTGGAAGGCGCAGAATGCGCCTGGCTGCGAATGCGGCACGACATAGCCACCGAGCTCGTCGACGGCGGCGTGGACGAGGTCGAGACCGACGCCGCGACCTGCGTCCCGCGTTGTCTCGTCGGCGGTCGAGAATCCACTGGCGAAGATCAACATCTTCACGGCGTCATCGGCCTCTGCGGCGAAAGACTCTCGGTCGCCCGGTGCGGGAACGGTGAGGCCCCGTTCCAGGGCACGCCGACGGATCGCCTCGAGATCGAGCCCCGCGCCGTCGTCCTGAAAGACGTACTCGATGTGCCCAGGGGCGGGCCCTTCGTCGTGACTGCGCACGGCGAACTGCAGCGAGCCGAGCAGCGGCTTGCCCGCCCGCTGCCGCTCCTCAAGCGGCTCCAGTCCGTGGACGATCGAGTTGCGGACCAGCTGCACGAGGATGCGCTGGAGCAGGCGGCGATGCGGCGGTGGGATGTCGTGCTCGGACGAGCGAGTATGAAATCGCGCCGGCTTGCCCAGGCGCTCTGAGAGCTCGGCGACGAGGCGCTCGACCGACTCGAAGAGACCCGGGTCGCCATCGTTCGCACCGTTTTCGCGCTCCGGAGCGCCGTCGGCCGCCTGCGTCTGCAGGTGGCCGAGCCGACGGAACTGATCGATGATCGAGCGCGTCGCGTCGGCGAGCTGCCGGAGGTGGCGCAGCGAGGGAGTCATCACGGTCGGGTCGTACAGGTCGGCGGTCGCCGGCGACGACAGCTGGTCGCGAAGCGACACCAATCGATCCTCGAGTGCATGCAGCTCGCCCTGGAACAGGTCGAGGTCGAGCAGGCCCGCTTCGCCCTTCAGCCCGTGGACGCTGCGAAAGTAGGCGCCGAGCCCACGACGCTCGCGCCGGCGCACCAGAGTCTCGCCGTTCTGGATCACCGTCCCGAGGTCTCGCAAGAAGGTGGAAAGCTGCCCCGCATCGGCGCGCAAGATGTCGAACACCAGGGCGACGCGCTCACGCGTTCGTTCTTCTTGCACCGCGAGCTCGGCGGCGAGCTCGACTTCGCGCGTGACGTCTTCCACCTTGACCATCACGCGCTCGATCGACGAGCCCTCGAGGCTGCGCAAGAAACGGAAGGCGAGATGCTTCATCGTCCCGGCGATCGTCGCTTCGACCCGCAGCAGAGGATTGATCTGGGTGACCAGTTTTTCGATCACGTTGGGATTGAACAGCGTGTCAAGATAGCCGCCCCCGAGCCGCGCCCGCTCGTCGCCGACGATCTCGCGCAGGAGGTCCTCGAAGCGACGGCCGGCGATCGCCGGCGTAGCGAAGATGTCTTCGACCGAGCGCGAGTACTCGGCGGCGATCACGTGCTCGGGATCGACCAGCAAGAAACCCTCTTGCACCGTCGACAGGATTTGCGACATCTGGCGATTGCGCAGAGCCGAGATCCGCGCATCGGCCATCAGCAGATCCTGGAAGTCGACCAAGCGCAGGGACGCGTCGTCGATCCGCCGGCCGCCCGAGATGATCAGGGGCTCGTAGACCAGAGTCCGCGGTCTCGAAAGCGCCGAGCGTACGGCCGCTTGCACCTGCGTCGTGGCCGGGACGACCAGCAGGTCGTCGTCCACCTCGGTGGCTTCGAACATCAGCCGGATCGGTCGCGGGTGGTAGACCTCGAGGCCGAGGTAGCGCCCGACCAGGCGCAGATACTGACCCCGCGAGATGACGCCACGGACCACGTCATCCGCGGTGACGACGACACCCGGAAGGTCGGGATCCTTCTGCAGCACGTCGGCGAGCTCCTGACCTTTTTGCGACAGATCTAGGCTGACGGCGTAGCTGGGGAGCTCGCCGACCGTCGACTGCGGATGGAGCCGCGCGAGAAATTCAGCATCCATGGGCCGAGCGCCGGGAGGGGCAGAGAGAGCAGGAAGAGCGGAGACGCGAGTTCGAACGCTGCACGCCCATCGGAGAGGGCGCCATTCGATTGGATCGCCTGGAGATGAAGCGCAGGTATGGAGCAGATCAAGATTGGAGATCGAGAGACGGCTCGGCGAGGCCTGGTACTCTGCGCCCGTGACGATGTCTTCGCCCGCGTCCGTGCGTCCCAGCGACCGCCTCGATCGCCCGCTCGAGGACCTGCGCGTCTCGGTGACCGATCGCTGCAACTTTCGCTGTGGCTTCTGTATGCCGGCCGATCGTCGCTACGAGTTTCTGCCGCGGCCGGAAGTCTTGACCTTCGAAGAGATCGAGCGGCTGGTCGGCCTCTTCGTCGACCTTGGCGTGCGCAAAGTACGGCTGACCGGCGGCGAGCCGCTGCTGCGGGCCGACATCGAAACCCTGGTGCGCAAGGTCGCATCCGTCCCCGGGGTCGACGACCTGGCGCTCACCACCAACGGCTGGCTCCTCGGCGAGAAGGCGCGCGTGCTGCAAGAGGCCGGCCTCGATCGCGTCACGGTCAGCCTGCACTCCCTCGACCGCGAGGTCTTCGCGCGCAGCAACGGCCTCGGCCTGCCCCTGCATCGGGTGCTCGCGGGCATCGAGGCCGCGCGGGCAGCCGGCCTCGACCCGGTCAAGCTGAACGCCGTCATCACTCGCGGCGAGAATGAGCATGAGATCGTCGACCTCGCACGCTACGCCCGCGAGCACGGCTGCGTGATCCGTTTCATCGAGTACATGGACGTCGGGACGATCAACTCCTGGGACGCCGAACGCGTGGTGTCGGCGCAGCAGATCATCGAGCGCATCGATGCGGTCTACGCGCTCGAGCCGCTCGACAAGGAGTTTCGCGGCGAGGTCGCCGCGCGCTGGCGTTACCGCGACGGCGGGGGGGAGATCGGCGTGATTCCTTCGATCACGCAACCGTTTTGCGGCGACTGCACCCGCGCGCGGCTCACCGCGGACGGACGCCTCTTCACCTGCCTCTTCGGTGCCATCGGACACGATCTCAAAGGTCCGCTGCGCAGGGGCGAAGACGATGAAGCACTGCATCGCCGCATCGCCGCGATCTGGAGCGCGCGCACCGACCGCTACTCCGAGGAACGCACCGAGGCCCTTCGAGCCGGTCGATTCGAAGCCGCGCCCAAGGTCGAGATGTTCCGCATCGGCGGATGAAGCGGGGATTTAGGCAAAGGAGCTAGACGAGAGACTTGGCTCTCACTCGGCACGGCGATAGGATCATCGGCCCACCCGACGAGATTGGAGAGGCGAGAGGATGGATCCAGCACCGGGAGCCGCCCATCGAATTCTGGTCGTCGACGACGATCCGGACATCTGTACGACGGTCCGCATGACGCTCGAGCTCGAGGGCTTCGAGGTTGTGACCGCACATTCCGCTGACGAGGCCGAGCTGGCGATCCAGCGTCACGGCCTGCCGCACCTGGCGGTGGTCGACATCATGATGCCCGGCACCACCGGCATCGAGTTCTGCCGCCGCGTGCAGAAATACGCCGACCTGCCGGTGATCATGCTGACGGCGGTCGATGACGTCGAGACCGTGGCGCAGACGATCACCGAGGTCGCCGAGGACTACGTCACCAAGCCGTTCCACCCGCCCGAGCTGGCGGCGCGCGTAAAACGCGTGATCCGGCGCATCGGAGACTTTGGTTTCCGCCTCGAGCCGACCACCGTGATCGACGACTATCTTTCGGTCGATTTCGCCGAGAAGAGGGCGATCTGCAACGGCGAAGCCGTATCGCTCACACCGACCGAGACCAAGCTCCTGCACATCCTGATCGGCAACGCGCGACGCACCGTGCGCACCGACTACTTGCTCGGACGCATCTGGCCACTCGACGAGGTTTTCGAGGACACCCTGCGCGTCCACGTCCACCGTCTGCGCCAGAAGATCGAGCCGAAGACCGGTGCACCGCGCTACCTGATCACGCAGCGCGGCACCGGCTACAGCTTTCTCCCAGCGAGCTGATCAGCCCGCGATCAGAACAGCGTGAGCACGAGATCGAAGCCGTCGTTGTGCCAACCGCTCGAGCTCGGGCTCGAGAGGCAGTCGGCGGAGAACGCGGCGAGGTCGACGTCAGTGAAGTAGGCGATCGAGAGCACGTAGCGTCCCGGCGTGATCGAGTAGCTAGTCGGTGGCTCGCTGAAGGTGCTGTTCGGGCCGACAATGCCCTTGGAGCCGATGTTCGACGAGTCGCCGGCATCGACCGTGCAGTTCTTGTTGTTGTCGGCGAAGACCTGGTACGCGCCGACGGACGAACCGGTGGTCGATGCCGTGTCGGTGCGCGAGAAGGCGAAGGGATCGACCACCAGCCGACGCTTTGTGTTGCCGGTGACCTCGAAGGGGATCTCGAGCAGGAGCTGCTGCGCCTGAGGCACCTCGTAGGTCGACGACGCGGTGATCGGAACGCCCGCACCGGTGATGTTCTGCCGGTCGATCGACACCGACTCGACGCTCAGCGAATCGATGAAGACCGTCATCGAGCTGGTGTCCCCGACGAGTGACCACGAGACCTGGTCGGCGATGGAGGCCGAGATTTCGGACACGCAGCCACCGCCACCGAAGCTGTTGCGGAAGACTTCGGCGAAGCTTCCCTTGACGTCGTTGACATTGAACGCCGTGGCGCTGGAGATCGCATATGAGTCGGTGAGCGTCTCGGAGCGGAAATCCTGGTCGACAAGTAGCGGGGTCGCAATCGTCGCGCTGTTGTCGAGCTGGCCGTCCGAGGTGATCTTGCAGTTGGTCGGGTACTGGAAGGTCTGGGCCGAGACTCCGAGCGCGAGGAACGCTCCGAGAAGGCCGAGCGCAGCGGTTCGAAGGAGGCAGGACTGAGGGGCGAGGGATCGAGACATGAGCAGTCTCCTTGTTCATTTCGTTCCGAGGAACGAATCTCTGGGGTCGATCGCGAAGATTCATCGACCTTATACCAGGACAATCGTCTTTTGATTTGGCCTCAGATTGCGCACCTTCATGCCGCATCGCGGCATTCTTGCCGCACCTTGACGTGCCGGTCCGTCTGTGGCATCGTCGCGTCATGCGCTACGTGGTCTTCAATCGCAAGGGTGGCGTCGGCAAATCGACGATCACATGCAACCTGGCGGCCGTCGCGGCCGAGGACGGCGCGCGCGTCTTGGTCGTCGACCTCGACCCCCAAGGCAATGCGACGCAGTACCTCTCGGGCCGGCAGCCAGGCGAGATCGAGCCGAATCTCCACGGCTACTTCGACGAAACGCTCGGCTTTCGGCTGTCGCGCACTCCGCCGAGTAGCTTCGCGCATGCGACCTCGGTCGACGGTGTGCATCTTCTCGCCGCCGCCAGCGAGCTCTCGGAGCTCCAGCCGAAGCTCGAATCGCGCCACAAGATTTACAAGCTGCGCGACTTGCTCGACGTCTTGAACTCCTACGACCACGTCTTCATCGACACGCCCCCGGCGGTAAACTTTTTCACCGTCTCGGCCCTCATCGCGTCGCATCGCTGCCTGATCCCCTTCGACTGCGACGAGTTCTCGCGCCGTGCGCTCTACCGCCTGCTCGATACCGTGCGCGAGGTGCGCGAAGACCACAATCCGAAGCTCGAAGTCGGCGGCGTCGTGGTGAATCAATTCGATGCCCGAGCGAATTTGCCGGGCCAGCTGGTGGCCGAGCTCGAGGAAGAGGGCCTGCCCGTGCTCTCGCCGTACCTCGGCGCCACGGTCAAGGTGCGTGAGTCGCATCAACAGCACCAGCCACTCGTCACCTACCTGCCACGACACAAGGTGTCGGAGCAGTTCCGGGTGCTGTGGCGAGGCCTGCGCGACGCGTCCTGAGGTCGCGCCAGCCGAGACTCGGTCTCGTCTTGGGTCCCCCCCGGTGGCCGACACGCGACACGGCATGCGCCGGGCGATCCGGTGGATCCACCGAGCCGCGTCGGCCGTCAGCCGAAAAGGCTTCGCCCTTCTGGCTTCGGTCGCACCGCGGCCGGCGTTCCCTGTGCTAGAAGCCTGAGCAACGCTCGACCCAAGACTGGTCACATTCTCTTCCGCGGGTCGATTCACCGCCCGACGGCGCCTAGAGCTTCATTCAGGCCCGACCATTCCGGTCGGGACAATGTGACATCAGGAGACGCAAAATGCCTCAGACCACCCCTCGGATCCGTCGCTCTCTGCTCGTTCCAGCCCTTCTCGTGATCGTCGGTCTCGCCTTCTTCGGGCCCGGCGCCGTCTTCTCCGGCGGCATCAGTCAAGAAGGCCACTGGGAGTACGTGCCAACGACCTACGCCCAGAACTCGGGCGCACAATGCCCGCAGGGACTGGACTGCCAGGAGCTCTGCTTCGTCGGTGTCAACGGCATCCAGGGCACGAAGCGGTTGTGCTGCGTCGATACCTTCGGCGTGTGCCACGAAGACCTCCGGTGATCCCCCCACGACGATCCTCTGACCAATGAAGTTCGGATAATCTTGTCGCGTGTCGGATCCACAGCACGAGATCACCGAGCTTCTCGTCGCTTGGTGCGCGGGAGACCATGATGCGTTGACGGAACTGATGCCGTTGACCTACCGCGAGCTGAAGCAGATCGCGGCACATCTCCTGCGCGCCGAGCGGCGTCAGCACCTGCAAACGACGGCGCTGGTGCACGAGGCGTATCTGCGCCTGATCAACCTCGAACGGATTCGCTGGCAAGATCGAGCTCATTTCTACGCGATGTCGTCGCGCATCATGCGCCGCGTCCTGGTCGACGAGGCACGGCGCCGCTCACGCGACAAGCGATCGGGCGAAGAAGTGAAGATCTCGATCGACGAGCTGCGCACCGCGCCCGAGGCCAAGCCCCCCGACATTCTCGGCCTGCACGAGGCGCTCGAGGATCTGGCCAAGATCGACCCGGAGCGCGCACGCATCGTCGAGCTCCGCTTCTTCGGCGGCCTCAGCCGTGAGCAAATCGCCGAGGTGCTGGGCGTTTCGCGCAATACGATCGCGCGCCGCTGGCGCTCGGCGCGGGCCTGGCTGCTGCGCTATCTCGACGAAGGTGGGAGCGCATGATTCCGCCGAGCGCCCAAGGACCCGACTGGGAGCGCGCCTGGCGGATCTTCGAAGACGTCGCCGACCTGCCGCCCGACGAGCAATCCGAAGCACTCGAGCGTGCCTGTGCCGGCGCTCCGAAGCTCCGCCGCGCGATTGAAGAGATGCTCGAGGCCGACCGCCGCGAGGACGAAGTCTTCCTCGACCGGCCCGTGCTCGAGCACCCCGAAACCTCCGACGACGAGCCGAATCCGGCTACCTCGGACGAGTCCTCGGCGGCGAAGCCGCCCGATGCCGCGCCTGACTCTGCGTCGTGGCTCGCCGTTCCGCGCCGCCTCGGCGCCTACTCGCTGCACCAGAAGATCGGCGAAGGCGGCATGAGCTCGGTCTACCTGGCGATGCGCGACGACGACTCGTACCGCCGCCGGGTCGTCGTCAAAGTCATCCGACCGGGCATGGAGAGCGAGCAGGTCGCCGCCCGCATGCGCGTTGAGCGCCAGATTCTCGCCAGCCTCGATCATCCGAACATCGCGCGTCTCTACGACGGCGGCACTACCGACCACGGCCTGCCCTACTTCGTCATGGAGTATGTCGACGGCGAGCCGATCGATCTCTACTGCGAGCGCACCGAGCTCGGTGTCGAGGGCCGCCTGCGGCTCTTCCAGAAAGTCTGCGCGGCGGTCGCCTACGCCCATCGCAACCTGGTCGTCCACCGCGACATCAAGCCGAACAACATCCTGGTCACCAGCGACGGCGAGCCGAAGCTGCTCGATTTCGGCATCGCCAAGGTGCTCAATCCGGACCTCGCGGCGCCCGAGATCGAGCCGACCGTCACCGCCTCACGCATGTTGACGCCGAGCTACGCCAGCCCGGAGCAGATCCGCGGTCGCTTGGTGACGACGTCGAGCGACGTCTACTCGCTGGGTGTCCTGCTCTACAAGCTGCTCACCGGCATGCTGCCGTTCGACTTCAGCCGCCGCTCCCCGGCCGAGATCGAGCAGATGATCACCGACACCGAGCCACCGAAGCCGAGCCAGGTGGCGAGCCAGACGACCTCGACCACCGGCTCGCAAAGCCCGGGACGACCCTCGACCGACCCGGCGACGACCGCCCGCGGCGAACACCGCGGTGACCAGCGCCTGCGCCGGCGCCTCGCCGGCGACCTCGATGCGATCGTCCTCAAGTCGCTGCGCAGCGCGCCGCCCAAGCGCTACGGCTCGGCCGACCAGCTGGCGGCCGACATCGAGCACCACTTACGGGGCGAGCCGGTCGAGGCACGCCGCGGCGGCCTGCGCTACCGCATCGGCAAATTCGTCAGCCGCCACCGGGCGCCGCTCGCCGCCACCGGCCTGCTCCTCGCCGTGCTCACCTACTTCGCCTGGGCGATGGCGCGGCAGGCGGCGCGGCTCGAAGTCGAGCGTGACCAGGCGCGCCTCGAGAGAGATCGCAAGCAGCAGGTGATCACCCTGGTCGAGGATCTCGTCGCCTACGCCGAGCCCTTCGTCGCGCCCGGCGAAGAGTTGACGGTACGCCAGGCGGTCGAGCGCAGCCTGCCGGTGCTCGACTCGCGGCTCCACGATCAGCCGCCGGTCCGCGCTCAACTACTCCACACCACCGGCTCGATGCTCGACCGCCTGGGTGCCCACCAGGAGGCACGGACCCAGCTGGAAGAGGCTCTCGAGCTGATGCGCTCGACGCCGGCCACGGCGCCCGACGACCTGGCCGCGACGCTCACTGCCCTCGCCGCGACGCTGAAGCACCTCGGCGAGTACGAGAGCGCCCTCGACCTGGGGCGTCAGGCGGTCGGGCTGCTCGAGGATCTGAAGGCGCCCGCGTCCCGAAGCCCGGAGTCGGCCCCGGCGCCCCATCCCCTGCACGCCACGGCGCTGATCGAGGTGGTGTCGATCCTCTGCCACCTCGACCAGTACGCGGACGCCGAATCGCCGGCGCTCGAGGCGCTGCGGGTGGCGCGCGGTCTGCGCGGCGATCAGCGCCAACAGCAGATGTTGGCGCTCGATCTCCTGGCGACGATCCGCAGCAAGCACGGCGACTACCCCGAATCAGCGTCCCTGCGCCGACAGAGCCTTGCGCTGCGCCGCGAGCTCTTCGGCGAAAGCCATCCGTCGTTGGCGACGCCCTTGTCGAACCTCGGGCTGGCGCTGCGCTGGTCGGGCGAGCTCGAGGCCGCCGAACGCACCTACAGTGAGGCGCTCGAGCTCTTCGAGTCGGTCTACGGCGCCGACCACTACCGCTACGCCTACACGCTGAACAACCTCGCCGGGGTACGCACGGCACGCGGCGACCACGCCGGAGCGCTGGCCGACCGCGAGCGCGTGCAGACGATTTTCCGCGCCGCCGCCGGGCCCGACCACGTGAACAACCTCTTCTTCTTGCTCAACACCGAAGGCAGCCGAATCCGCGTCGGCGACGCAGCGACCGCCGAACGGCGGCTGCGCTCGGCCCTCGGTCTCTGGCGGCCGAGGCTCGACGCCGGACACTGGCTTCTGGCTCTCGGCGAGAGCGTCCACGGCGAAGCCCTCGCCGCCCTCGGTCGTCCCGCCGAGGCCGAGGCCCTGCTGCACGGCGCGTTCCTCCGGCTGGTCGAGATGGAGGCCAAGCACCGCTTTCGCGAGCAGGCGTTCGAGCGCCTCGCCGCCTTCCTCGACGCCGAGGGCCGCGCCGGCGAGATCGAGGAGCTCGCCACCCTGCTGGGCGAGCCGACCCCGATTGGCGAAGGCTGAGCCGGGTCGGTCAGGTCGTGGTTCGGTCAGGCCGAGGTCGACCGGCCAGTTCGCCAGGACGAAGGCCGCAGGACCCGCCGGCGCCCGCATCGTCGACCGCGTCCAGACGCGAGACGCGCACCACCGCGCCATGCAGAAGGCCTGTCTCCTCGGCGTCCGGCTCCAGCTCGGCACGCTCGAGATCGGCCTCCACGAAGATCATCTCCGACGGACCGTCGATCGCCGGGGCGACATGGCGGATCGAAGCCGGCAGCACGCCCCGCTGCGCGCCGGTCTCGACGCGCAGGCGAAGACCCGGGCGTAGCTCCTCGGCGTCGGCGGGCGGCACCGCGAAGCGCACACGCGACACACGCGTCCCGAGGAGGCGGACGACTCGTTGTCCGGCCGCCAGCACCATGCCCGGCTCGACGTAGCGCAGGGCGACGGTGCCGGAGAACGGCGCGCGAATCTCGAGCCGCTCCAGCTCGGCCTCGAGCTCGGCGAGGCGGGCTCGCTGCTGCACCACTTCGGCATAGGCGACGTCGAGCCGATAGCGCGCCACCTCGGCCGCCACCGCCGAGGTGTCGATCGTCTGGCGCGAGAGCAGGCCGTCCATCGCGAGATGCCGCTGGTGCTGACGGTCCGCCTGCTCGAGCTGCACGGCGAAGCTCTTCACCTCGGCCTCGATCAGCTGCATCGTCCCGCGCTCTCGAGCGAGCCGATGCTCGAGCCGGCGATTCTCAAGCCGCGCCACGAGCTCTCCCGCGGCGACAACCCGGCCGGGTTCGACGAGGACCTCGAGGAGACGTCCCTCCGCCTCGGCGAGCACGTCGACCGTCTGGTCGGCGAGCACGACGCCGAGAGCGCAGTCGGGCACCGACCGTGTCCGCACCGGCGAGCGCCGCGAAGACTGCCCCACCGCGCCTTCGAGCTCGACCGGCTCGACGAGCGTCGCTTCGACCTCATCGCGGATCTCGCCGCGCGTCGTTCCGCTGATCTCTCCGGATGGAGCGCCGGAACACGCCATCGACGCGAGCGCGGCGCCGAGTGTGATCGACCACGCCAAGCCCTTCAAGCACATCGTTCCATCTCCTCGTCGCTCTCTGCGACCTGAGCCGCCACCAGGCGCGCGTACGACCCACTACGGGCCATCAGCTCGTCGTGCCGACCGCTCTCGACAATGCGGCCCCGGTCCATGACCAGGATCTGGTCGGCGGCGCGAATCGTGCTCAGCCGATGCGCGATCACGATCCGCGTCGAACGCAGGGCGGCGAGGCGATCCTGGATCGCCCGCTCCGTCACCGCGTCGAGATTGCTCGTCGCCTCGTCGAGCAGAACGATCGCCGGCCGATGGACCAGCGCTCGCGCCAACGCCAGGCGCTGACGCTGGCCGCCCGACAACGACGCACCGCCGTCCGCCACCATCGTGTCGTACCCCATCGGCAGGCGGGCGATGTCGTCGTGAACGTGCGCCAGCCGCGCCGCCTCGACGATGCGGGCGAGCGGCAGCGAGGGGTCGGCGAGGGCGATGTTGTCGCGGATCGACAGGCCGAAGAGATACGGCTGCTGCGGCACGATCCCGAGCTGCTGGCGCACCGACTGGAGGTCGAGAGTGAGGAGATCGACGTCGTCGTAGAGCACTCGCCCGACTGCCGGGCGATAGAGGCCGAGCAGGAGATGCGCCAGGGTCGACTTGCCCGCTCCCGAGGGCCCGACCAGGGCGACGAACTCCCCGGGCGCGATTTCGATGTCGGCGTCACGCACGACGAGCGGAGCCCGCGGTCCGTAGCGGAAGCTCACGCCGTCGACGCGGATGCGACCGCTGAGCCGACCGGCGCGGACGAAGGTGCCGGGTTCCTGCTCGCGCGGCGTTTCGAGCACGTCGTCGATGCGGTCGATATAGCTGCCGAGGAGCTGCAGCTGAAGAGCCATCGACACGAGAGTCGACAGCGGACCGAGGAAACCTCCGGCGAGCGCGCTCAGCGCGAGCATGGTGCCGAGACTGAGCTCGCCCTGCAGCACCTGGAATGCGCCGAAGACGAGGATCGCGAAGGTCGACGCGGTGCCGAGCGCGCTCAGCAGGGAGTCGAAGACGGCCGAAAGCCGACCCTGTGCCACCGAGACGTTGAGCTCGTCGACGAAGAGATTCGACCAGCGCTCGACGGCCCGCTGCTCGGCTCCCATCGACTTCAGCGTCTCGACGCCGGCGAGCATCTCGACCTGGTAGCCGCGCGAGACCGCCTGAGCCTGCAGCGCCTCGCTCATGAGCTCGCGGTGGCGCCGCCGGGTCAGCAAGTAGAGGCCGATGCGTAGCAGACCGAGCACCAGCACCAGGGTGCCCATGCCGACATGGGTGAGCATCAGGAGCAGCAGGTAGAGGCTCACCAAGACCCCGTCGAGAATGCCGGACAGCGCGCTCGAGGTGAGAACCTCGCGGATCTGCGAGTTGCTGTTGAGGCGCATCATCAGATCGCCCGTCGAGCGCTGCTGGAAGAATGCGTAGGGCAGGCTGATCAGGTGATCGAGAAAATCGAGAGTGATCCGCGCGTCGAGCTGGGTCCGCAGCTGCAGCAGAAGGTACGAGCGCACCATCGACGCCAAGAAGCCGAAGACCACCATCGCCGCCAGGCCGCCGGCGAGAAGCGTCAACAAGTCGGCGTCGCCACGCGGCACGACGCGGTCGACGAGGACGCCGGTGAGCAGCGGGGTCGCCAATGCCATCACTTGCACGAGCACGGAGACGATCAGCACGCGGGCCAGCTGTCCCCAGGCCTCGGCGATCGTCGCCACGTACCGACGGAGACCGCGGGGCGCGGAGTCGACGAGCTCGGAATGCTGAGCGGCAGCACCCTGTGGCGCGCCGTCGCGGCGATCGAAGCCCTCGCCGGGCTCGAAGACCAGCGCGACTCCCGTCACCGCGGCGTCGAGCTCATTCGGCGCGACGGTGCGCCGCCCGTCGGACGGATCGACGATCGACGCTCCGTCTCGGCTCACCGACTCGAGCACCACGAAGTGATCGAAGAGCCAGTGCAAGATGGCGCCACGCGGCAGCAGAGCGAGGTCGTCGAGGCTCTCGACCTTTACTCCCCGTCCGCGCAAGCCGAAGGCGCGGGCCGCCTCGAGAATCGCGACCGCGTCGGAGCCGTCACGACCGATGCCGATCACGTCACGCACCGTGCGCAGCGACACGTCCTTGCCGTGATAGCCGAGCACCATCGCCAAGCAGGCGGCACCGCAGTCGGTCGTCATGGTCTGCGCCACGTAGGGAACGCGGCGCCGCGAACGCTGCCCGCGCAGCCGGTGCAGCGCCGGAAAACGCTCGAGCAAGCGACCTTCGGCCGATGTCTTCACCATGCGGTCGATCTCCGGTCGAGCAGACGATCGAGGCCCGGCAGCACGGTCGAGAGTAGAGACTCGGAGCGGAGCCGCACCTCCACGAATCCGGACACGCCTTCGTGCACTCGGTAGGTTTCGCCTTCGCTCTCGAAGCGTGTCGACGGCAGGCGGGCGACCACCCGGACCACCGGACCGCTGAGCGGCACGGCATCCACCAAGCCGGCGCCGAGCACGCGACGAGCCTCGGCCGGTCCCACCACTTCGTCGGCCACTGCATCGATCTCGAGCCACTGGTCGGAGTCCGTCGAACCGTCGAGCTCGAGGCGTAGGCGCATTCCGGGCTCCAGGAACGGTCGAACGGATCCGGGGAGGAAGGCGACGACGCGTGGGGCGCCTCGCGGGTCGACCAGGCTCGCGACCACTTCCCCCGGCAGCAGGTGGGAGCCGGGCCGGCTGCGCACGTCGCCAACGACTCCGGCGCGCGGCGCGCGGACCGAGCGTTCCTCGAGACGCGTCGCCGCCAGATCGAGCCGAGAGCGTAGCGAAGCGACGGCGGCACCGCTCGCGGCGTCGAACGGATCGCGCAGTCGCTGAGCCAGCGCCGCCTCGTACTCGGCCTCGAGGCTCGCCAGCTCCGCGCTCTCGTGCGCCGCGTCGAGCCGAGCGATGAGGTCGCCCGCGGCGACCTCCGCCCCGGGCTCGACGTCGACCGAGGTCACGATACCGGACAGCCGTGTCGTCACGTCGAGACGATCGCCGAGGCGGATCACCGCCGGCCCCTGCGCGTACTGGTGGATCGAGCCGAAGAGCGCGAATCCGAGGAAGGCGACGACCATCGCGACCAAGAGCGCCAGCGCCCAGCCCGTCCATTGCGGAACCAGCTGCAGCGGACGCCCACGCTCCACGTTGCCGGCCGCGTGATGCGTGCGCGCTGCGGAGCGGAACACCGCGGGCGCGGCGCGCTCCAGGCGTCGCTCGAGCTCGAAGCGCGCGAAGATCGGCGCGAGCTGACGCCCGAGCGCGTCGAGCACCGCCTGCGAGGCGTCGGCAAAAGGCGGCTGCCGAGGTCCCCGGCGGGCGATCAGGACGGCGAGCACGGCGTCGGTCACGATCGGTACCGCCAGGAATCGGTCCTCCGGCGACTCGCCGTCTGTGTCGGCGTCTGCGTCGTACCGCGGGTCGTCCCCCACTCGATCGAGGCGAATCGCACGACCGGTCCGGGCGACGAATCCGACCAGGCCCGACGCCGTGCTGTCGCGGACCGCGTCGTCCGCGTCGACGTCCGTCTCGTCCCGGGGGCGCCAGAGTGTCTCGTCCGCCGCATCGTGGATGCGGCAATCGACCGTCTCGGCCTCGAGCAAACGCTGCATCTCGCCGAGGACGCTCGAGACCACGCTCGGCAGGCGACGCTCGGTCGCCAGCTGGCCGAGCAGCTCGAGGGCCGAGTGCTCGAGCAGCTCGCCTTCGGAACGACGGTCCGCGCGGCGGTGCTCCAGGGCGCTCTCGAGCAGCGCCGCGACGATCGGCGGCGGCGGCGGCCGCGGTGTCAGGTAGTACAGGCGCTCGGCGTCGACCAGATCCTGGAAGAGCGCCAGGTCACCGCCCGCCGCCAGCACGATGGCCTCGGCGCCGGCGACACGCTCGTCGTCGAGCAAACGGCGCGCCGCCGCCGGCTCGAGGGTCGCGCCGCAGCAAACCGCGGCGACCGACCGCGAGTCCAGTGCGGCGCGCGCGGCATCGACGTCGGCGACCTCGATCAGCTCGATGCCGGAGAGCTGGCGACGCAGCGCCCCGGTGGTCGAGACGTCGAGGCCGACGAGGAGAATCGTCGCCGGACGTTCGTCGCCCGCCACGCCGCCGGTCTGCGATCTGCGCCCGCGGCCGGCGCGCAGCCCGCCCTGTACGGTTCCCAGCGCGTCGGCGTCGAGATCGGTGCCTGCACGGTCGGTGCCGCCTTGTTCGGTGGCCCTGCAGCCCGTGTCGCTCAAACCGCCCCCCGCACGCTGACCCCGTCGCCGGCCCCGTCACCGATTCCGGGCGTCCGCATCGAGAGCATGAGAACCCGGTCCCACGCCGGCTCGACGTCCGACACCAGCGCCAGCAGGCCAAGCCCGATGCCGGCGGAGCCCTCGAGGAAACTGCGGGTTTCGCGCCAGCCGGCCGGACCGTGTTTGTCGACGACCTTGTAGGCGCGGAAGCCGCCGAAGCCGAGCCCGGGCGTTCGGTACTCGAGCGTGGAGCGGGCCCACCGACGTGCCGCCTCCTCGACCTCTGGAAGAGGACGCTCGGCGAGGCGCGCGATGCGGTGGAAGAGATGGGCCAAGCCGACGCTGCCGTGGCAGAGGCCGGCGTCGACCACCCCGGCCTCGTCTTCGGGCCGGCGGGCGGACGCGAGCGCGATACGGTACGCCTCTTCACGCCACGCCGGGACGTCGGCCAGGCGACCGGCGTGCAACAACGCGACGGCGACGCCGGGATCGCCGTAGCACCAGGCGAGCCGCGATGCCTGCCGCCCGGCGCCCGCGGCGATCGAGTGCGCGAAGCAGGCTCCATCGTCGGCACCCTCGTGGGCCAGCAGCCAGTCGACTGCCGGCTCGAGCAGGCGACGCGCCCGCTCGGCCTCCACGTCGACCGCACACAGCGCGCCGAGCAGGGCGAGGATCGCCGGAATGCCGTGGGCAAGGCCGAGATTGTGGTACCCGTCGGGGAAGACGCGCCGCTGGTGCTCGGGCAGAAGGCGCGGATCGGTGTGCCAGGTCACGCCGTCGGCCAGCGGGTCGGTGGTGGCCTCGAGCTGGTTCAAGACGTTCTCGAGACAGGCGCGGCCCTCCGGCCGCGGCAGGATCTCGAGAGCATAGACACCGAAACCGACCAGGCCACTGATCAGGTCGTACTCGCGCAGCCACGGTCCACGATCGAGAATCTCGAGCAGCCGCTGATCGAGCGAGTGGTCGACCGCGCCACCCTCGAGAACACGTCCTTGGAGGTGCTCGAGGGTCCAGGCCAGTCCCGAGAAGCCGGTGTGGAGGCTGGGCCAGCGAGCGACGGTCTCGGCGCCCTCGATCATCGTCTCGAGGTAGTCACAGGCGACATCCAGCCAGTGCTCGTCGTCGGTCGCCAGCGCCAGGTACGCGAAGAACAAGGCCTGTCCCGCAGCGCCGGACGCCAGATTCGCGGGCAGCGCCCCGTCGCTCGGCGGCGCTTCGAGAGACTTGGCGATGGCGTGAATCGCCTCCCAGGCGCGATCCGCGTCGGGTCCTTCGAGCAGCGGGCCCCACGGTCGGCCGACGGCCGACGCTGCAGTCGCCGACGCTGCGGTAGCCGACGGTGCGGTATCCGACGGTGCGATAGCGGCGAGCGGCGCGCTCATCGGGCACCTCCGGCGACCACCGGCTCAGTCGACACGCGCGCCGGCCGCGTCGCGTCGTCTCGCGGTGGCCCTCCGCCTCGACGACGCCGCATCGCGGTCTCGCGAGCAATGCGCGAGCGCAGAGTCTGCTCGATAAAGTCGTAGAGCACCATCTCGTGCGCCCGCCCCTCGGCCCGCAGCAGGCGGTTGGTGAACATGTGCACGATGCTGGCGACGAACTGCTGCCACGACACGCCCAGACGCCCGTCGTCGCGGGCACGACGGGCGGCATCGAGCACCGGCGCCAGGGCGCGCGAGCGCGCCTCCAGCGCGCGGAAGCCGGGCGCCAGCGGATGCGCCGCGTCGTACACGGTCTCCAGGGCCTCCTCGAGTCGCCGCCGGTGACTCCGAAGCCGGTCGGCGAGCACCTTGCGCAGCCCCGGCCCTCCGAGCTCGTTGGCGAATGCGGTCTTCATCGGCTCGAGGCGCTCGGCCCTCGCCTCGAGATCGTCCCCGCAATCCGCCAGCAGGCGATCGATGCCCCGCGCGGCGAGCAGCCAGCGGCTGTCGGCATGCGCATCGCCCTGGAAGTGCTCGAGCAGCGCCAGCACCGCCTCGCTGTCGTGGTGGAAGACGCGCTCGGCGAGGCGGATGCCGTCTCCGGCGCCGTACCGTTCGAGCTCACGTTCGTAGGTGTCGAGCTGCAGGCGACGCAGGCGACCGTCGTCGAGCAGCGGCGCGACCGCCTGTTGCAACGCCGGCAGGGCCTCGCCGGCGAGGCGCCGCGGATCGCCGTGGAGACGTAGGCGGAGGTGCCAGCCCGACTCGTTGTACCGCAAGAAGAACCAACGATCGACCGCGCCACTCGCTTGGAGTCGGTGGGTCAGCGGGCCGACGACCCCGGTCAGAGTCTCGTCCGCGGTCGCGGCGCCAGTGAACAGCTTGGCGTAGAGCCACTCGGAGCCCGGCAGGAACGAGCGCCGGGCGACCATCGCCGGAGCCTCGAGGTCTCGCTCCGAGGCCGAGGGCTCGTCGCCCTCGCGCGCCGGCGACTCTGGTTGCGAGCCGACCAGCGGGAGCAGCAGCTCGTGGACGTAGCGGCCATCGGGACCTTCGACGCCCAGAGCGTCAGCCGACGGAAAGAGCTCCGTCAGGATGACCTGAGGACGTTTCTTGACGGTCGACAAGAACGCCTCGATGCTCAGCGCGTTGTCGAGATCGACCACCAGCTCGTTGTCTCCGTCGAGCAGCACCACGTGACGCGGCAGCGAGCTGTCCCGCCGCCAGCGCTGGACCGCGGCGAAGCGCGCATCGGACCCACCACGGGTCAACGGTTCGATCTCGGCGGCGAGCAGACGCCAGCGAGCGCGCGCCAAGACCAGCCGGCCGCTGACCACGCGCGGCAGAAACGCTGCGGCGTCGAACGGAGCCCACTGCCACATCAAGCCCGCCTGGACTCCCTGGTGCTGCAGGCTGGCGAGGAATCGATAGGGCCCGAGCGCACGGTTCACGAAGTTGTGCGCGGTGGTCAGGCGCGGCACGACCCGGCGACCGAGTCGCTTCGAGTAGAGCACGACGCGCTCCTCCTCCACCGCGACGAGCAGATCGTCGAGCGGAATCTGGCGTTCGGGCGGCGCGCCGCTGCGGCCGAGATACGGAATCTCCCAGGCACGCAGAACGGGCCGCAGCAGGACGTTGCCGACCCGTCCCTGCGGCAGATGGACCAGCTCGGCGTAGACGGCCTCGGGATCCCCCTGCTCGTCCAGCCGCAGGTAGTCTTCGACGCGGCGACGCAGCGCTTCATCGGCATGACAGAAGCGTCCGAGGAGGTTTGCGCCCGACGGCCCACCCAGGTGACGCAACAGGATCTCGCCGCCGCTCGCGACGCTCGCCATTGCATGCGCGGTCGCCGGCAGTGGAGGCAGGCCGTCCGCGGGCAACTGCTTCAGATCGTCGTCGTCGATCGAGATCTCGGACGCGCCCGCCTGGCGTGCCGCGAGCAGCTTGTCGAACAGCAGGTGCTCGCGCGCGCCCCACGGCGTCTGCGACACGCCGCTGCGACGACCGAAGGCGAGTCCTTCGAGAAGCGGCGACGCCGTGCGGCTGGCCCCGAAGCCGACGCCGACCTCGTGATCGAGCGCCTCGACCAGGGGCACGCGGCGGCCCGGGCCGTAGAGCTCCTCGAAGTCGCGTCGAAACTGATCGAGCGGCGTCTCGCCGAGCGCGCCGGCGAGGCGCCGGAGCACCTGCACGCCGCGCTCGATCTCGGCTACGACCTCCGGGCCGACCGTGGCCGACGGCGCGGGCTTGATCAGATCGACCTGGAGGAGTCGCGACATCTCGACCTCGGGCGGCAGTGCCTCGAGCTGGCGAGCGACGGAGCGATAGGCCCCGGGATCGTGGCCCAGCCCCGCCGCATCGAGCGCGTCCAAGCGACCCTCGACCTCGTGCAGACAGGCCGCGGCGCTCCGCGTTTCCGACTGCTCGCCGAGCTGCTGCACGAGCTCGGCGAGCGGCTCGCTGCCGGTCACCTGGGGCGACAGCGACGACACCAGAATCCGGCTGTCGATCAATTCGTGGAGGAAGGCCTCGGCCTCGTCCAACGCAACGTCTTCGCGCTCTGCCACGCCGCGCGCGAGCTCGTCGAAGGGCAGGCCGTCGCGCGCCGCGTCGAGCACGTCGAGAAGGTGACGTTCGGCGTCGACCGCGACGAGATGATGCGAGCGTGCCCGTCCGTGCACCCGCGGCTCGACGTAGCGCACCTTGCCGGCGGCGCGGTAGAGACTCGAGCTGGGCCGGTAGCGAAGGCGGTGGCGCAGCGCGTCGTCGTCACCCAGCTGCTCGCAGAGAGCGAAGAGATAGTCCATGTCGAGCCGGGTGTGACGACGGGCCGTCTCGTGCGTCTCGACGCGCAGGCTCGTCGTCTCGCCCCGCCGACCGAGCGAGCAGCCCGAAAAGAGACCGAACGGTGTCGGCCGAGAGGCCATGCGATAGAGATAGCGCACCATCGCCTGCTCCGCGCGCTGCCCCTTCTTGCTCTCGGGATTGGCGCGCCAGGCGTCGAGCCCGCGCAGCAGAGACGGCGAAGCGAGGAACAGGGCCTCGCGGACCGCGGGCCGCGCCACCAGCTCGCCGAGGCGAGCGCGCAGAAGACGGCGATCGGCGGCCAGAAAGTTCTTCCGGTCGGCTTCGTCGACGTGCGCCGCCTCGAGATCGTGACTGAAGCGCTCGAGCTCGTCGAACGGCAGCAATGGTGTGCGAAGCACGAAGAAGTCGGCCGGCTGGAGGCCGAGAGGGGGCTGGGCGGTCATGCGAGTCCTTTCGATCGAGGTGCGAGAAACGCCCGGCCACGCGCGGCGGCCGGGCGTCGTGCCGAGCTTGAGGTCAGCAGTTGGCTCCGCCGCTGGCTGTATTGCAGCCACACGAGGCGGTGCAGTCGATCGTGTCGTTACAACCGACGGTGTTGTGGTGCACGCAGCCGCGCGCGAGAGTCGTCTCGATGCAGATCTGGTTGCAGGTGAAATCGGTGTTGCACACTGCAGAGACGCCGCCGGCAGCCTGGCTCAGGTGATCTTCCCCGAGGGTGCGCAGAGTGTCCTTGCGCAGGCTCAGCTTCGACTCGATCCGACGTTTTTTCATCGCGTGTCCTTTCAAGTGGCCGCCTCACGGCGGCGGGTCGAGGGGGAACATGCCGGCGAACGTGCCGGACAGGACACCAGGCGTCGAATCGCGACCGATCGACCCATCCGAGTGGTCTCCGCAGCCCCGGCCCGGCCGCACGTCGCGGCCGGGCGACGAGGCCGCGCATCGCGTCAGCAGCTGACGCCGCCGTTGCCGACCGTCGGGCAGCCGAGAGTGCAGCCGTTGGTGCACTCGATGTTGCAGGTGTTGGTGCAACCCATCGTGTCTTCACACCCGACGGTGTTGTGGTGCACACACCCCGGAGCGATCGTCGTCGCGATACACACGTGGTTCTCGGTGTGCTCGTGACAGACCGGATGACCGCTGGTGCCGCCGACGACCTGTCCGAGGTTGTCCTGTCCCAGCGTGCGCAAGGTGTCTTTACGCAAGCTCAGCTTCGACTGGACGCGACGTTTCTTCATGGTGTGTCCTTTCACCGACGCCGCCTCGCGGCGGCGAGTCGGGGGAGTACGCGCCGGCTGAATTGCCAGGCGCAACTCCAGGCGCCGGGGGGCGATCGATCGACCCAACCGGGACGCCCTGGCGCACCACAAACGTCGACGGCTTTCGCTGCGTCGGACGACGTCGAGCGACCTCGAGACACGTCGGAGAACGTCGCTCGATCGAGCATCCGCCGATTGACTGCCGGACTTGGCGCTCTGCAGCCGATGCCACGATGGCATCACCCTTGCTCTAAGGGCAGGTGGAACCCTTCACACAGACCCGAGGAGCGGCAATGAGCGAGCAAGAAACGACAGGGCAGAGCGCAGGGGGATCACGAGTCGTCACGAGCGACGCGGCCAGCTTCTTGGTCCGGTCCGAGCTGATGCAGAACTATGCGACGGCGCGCCCGCTGGGGGCCGCACCGCATCTCGCCAGCGCGGTCGACCGCGACGGCGACGTGCAGTTGTTCAGCCTCGGCACCGACGGCGACCTCTACAACACCTTCCCCACGGAGGCCACGGAGAACGGTTGGGGCGTGCGGCGGCTCGGCGCGCCGACCGAGATCACGTCGTTCGCGGTGGCCACCGAGCTGAGCGGCACCATTCTGCTCGTCGCCTGCGGCTCGAATGGCGAGCTCTACTGGACCTCCGACGAGCCGTGGAGCCCATGGACCGCGCTCGGCAAGCCATTCGACGACTGGACGGCGCACTCGGTGCGCGCAGGGGCCGGGCGCCTCGGGGACGCGATCTTCCAGACGATCGCGCAGACCCCCGCCGGTGATTGGTACGTGGCACGCGTCTTCCCGCGCCAGGCCGACAATCCGTGGGACTACGTGTCGCGGGGTATCCAAGGCGAGATCTACGACTGCCTACCAGGCGCCGCGGCGCTCGACGATGGCGCCTACGTGTCCTCGGCCGACCAGGTGTTGAACAACACCAACGTCACCTTCTACCAGGATCATCAGATCGCCCTGCGCCAGGCCTACGCGAGCTCCACCGGAGACATGACGGTGCTGCGCGGTGTACGCGACAGCGCCGGCGTGACCCAGCTCTTCATGCTCTCGGACACCGGCGGCGCGTTCTACTTCGAGCCGCTCGAGGTCGCCGACTCGCCGCTCGGCGGCGATCCGACGCCGGGCTCGGCCCTGGTTCCGTTCGACACCAGCTTCACCGGCGAGAGCCTCACCTTCGCCGCCATCGCCGCCGGACGCTTCGGGACCGACGCCGACGGCGACGACGTTCTGCTCGACTTTTTCGGCATCTCCACCGCTGGCGCGCTCTACCATGCGCGCCAGCAGCTGCCCGTGCCCGAGCCGGATCCCGTCGCCCTGCCGAGCGACCAGACTGCGGCCCAGGACGATGCCGAGGACAGCGCGCCGCGGATCACCTGGGGACCGCTGACCCTGGTCGCCGAGGGCCTGCAGGCGAGCGCCGACGCCCTCACGGTGACGCGCGACGCGCAGGGCGTGAGCGAAGTCTTCGCCGTCGGCGCCGACGGCAACCTGGTGCAGGTCTGGCAAGACTCGACCACCGACTGGCATGCCCGGCCGATCACCCTCGCCTTCGACGGCGAGCTGGTCGACATCCCGAGCTACTCGACCGAGATCACCGTGCTCGACTCGAGCGGCAACTCGATGCCCGGTCAAGCGCTCGCACTCTCCGCCGCCGAGTTCCTCGACGCGACGGTGAACGGCGTCCCGACCCGCCTCGGCCCGACGCGGCAGACCGGCGCCCAGACCAACGCCGCCGGCCGCATCACGGTCACGACACCGACCGGAACCCTCGGTGCGATCGGCTTCCAGGTCCACTCGGCCGTGCTCGAGGGCGACGTGCTCACCATCCTGCCCGACCGCTACATCCAGGACACTCTCTACCCGGACACCGCGGCCGACCTGCAGCAGACGCTCGAGCAGGCGACCTACGTCGACGCCGGGGGCATCACGCAACCCCTGATCGCAAGCCAGTACGACACCTACCTGCCCGACGCCTCGGAGGCGATTTGGCAGAGCATGTCGCTGGCGCAGACGCAGGATGGCGACGCCGACGCGACGGCGCTGCGCGTCTCGCGGCGCGGCGACCGCGGCGGCGTGCAGGTGATGAGCGCCGGCTCGTTCGGAGACCGTATCGATCCGTCGAAAGTCGACGCACAATTCTGGCGCCTCGAGTTCCTGCCAGGAGGCGGGATGCGCTACCACCGACTCGACGACTACGCGCACTACCAGCGGGTCGTCGCCCAGATGGCGGCGGGCGAGCTGTCGGCGGAGGGCACCTGGGTGCGAGACCCCGAGCTCTTCTCGCTGCACGTGCCGAAGCCCGACTGGGGCGACCTGTGGCACGCGGTACGGCGCGACGCGGCGCAGCTCGGCAACATCGCCGTCGCCGCCTGGAACACCGTCGAGAGCGCGGCGGGCCAGGTCGTCGACCGCATCGAGGCGACGATCCAGACCGTGATCGACGAAGTGATCCAGCCGATCGTCAGCTACGTCGTCGACACCGTGAGGCAGGTCTTCGATCTGGCCGAGGGCGTCTTCCAGGCGCTGGCGGCCGACTTCGAGGCACTCTACCGCTGGCTCGGCTCGCTCTTCGACTGGGACGCGATTCTGGCCACCCACGACGCGCTGGCGCAGATTCTGCGCGGCGTGATCTACACCCAGATCCCGAACAGCCTGAGCACGCTGAACCAGACGGTCGACGACTTCTTCGACCAGTTCACCACCACCGGCATCGACCCCGGTGCCGCCGGCGACGACAGTCTCGGCGCCGCCCACCAGCAGGCACTGTCCCAGGCGGACCAGGCCCCCGGACCGTCGAGCAACTGGCTGCAGAACCAGGTGCTCGACTCCGGCGGCGGCAATCCGGCGGCGGTCCCGGACAGCGAAACGCCAGACGACACCACGCCGCTCGAGAACTTCGAGCAGGCCGTGGTGCAGGAGCTCGGCGACCTCTTCGACACCGTCGTCGACCAGTTCAAGGCCGCCCTGATCGAAGGGCAGAGCGCCGAGAACCTGACCGCCAACGACATCCTGTCGCTGGCCACTCAGATGATCGAAAACGACCTGCTGGCGGCGTGTAAGGCGGTGACCGACATCGCTTTCGACCTCGCAGAGTTCGTGGTCGAGAGCATCGGCGACGCGGCGACGACGCCGTGGCACATTCCGCTGGTGTCGAAGGTCTACAAGCAGATGACCGGCAGCGAGCTGAGCCTGCTCGATCTCGCATCACTGGTGATCGCGATGCCGACCTCGGTCGCGATCCGCGCCGCCGGGCTCGACGTTTCCAGTCTGCAGCTGGCAGCACGCAACATCGACCTCCTGATCACGCACCTGACGCCGGAGCAGCTGCTCGGACGCAAGGAGATCGACGACGCGACCCGCGCGCGCCTGGCCGAGGCCGGGTACGACGACTCGGACGGTGCTCTCGAGGTCGCCTCCCAGGCCCTCGGCTTCGCCTACGCGGCATCGCTGGTGACGTTGATGCCATTCTCGTGGCTCTACGCGGTCGACAAGATCAAGAACAAGTGGGTGAAGCTGCTGCCGGCATTCTTCGCCCTCGTCGTGCTGGCGTTCTCCTTCCCGCTCTGGACAGGCCTGCCGTCGACCAGCTTCGACTGGATCACCATCGGCTGCTGGTCGCTGTCGTTCCTGCTCTGGTTCGCCTGCGGCGCGCTGCCGGCGGTGGTCGCCTTCCGCAAGCAGAAGCCGGCCGATCCCGAGCGCGCGCCGCTGCAGCCCGGCAACGTGCCCGCCACCAACACCGCCCTGGAGTGGGCGACCAGTGTCTTTGGCCTGTTCGGCGGCCTCTTCCTGATGGGCGGCTTCACGGCGCAGACCTGGGTCGAGGGGCAGTCGTCGGACTACTTGCCCGACGCGCCGAACCGCGCCGAGGACCTGGGCCTCAAGTGGGCCCAGAACATCCTCTCGTCGCTGCCCGGCACCGCCCAGATCTTGTCGCTCCACGCATTCGACGAGTGGGGAGGCAAGGCGTGGTACGGGCTGGCGGCAGTCTTCGGCAACGGCGGCTCGGGCGCCTGCGCCACGATCCGCGACGTCATCAACATCGACGAGGGCCAGGTCCACCACGTGATCTGACGGCGTGGCGGGCACCGCGCCTCCGCTCGCGACTCCATCGCCGGCCCTCGCCGAACGGCGGGGTGCGCGCCATCCGTCGATCGAGGAGAACGCATGTCTCAATCCGACACCATCACCGTCATCAACCGAACAGGTCGCGATGTCTTCGTCGGCATCGACAACGAATCGTACGGGGTTCCGAATCCCGCCATCGCCGGCAGGCAGGCACAGGGAGTCTTGACCCCCGGGCAGACCAGCGGCTTCGTCACCATCAGCGGGGCGCCGCCCTACCAGGTGGGCTTCTTCACCTCACTCTCCGGCTACGGCTTGGCGCCGGGCTACACAGCCAAAGGAGTCATCGTGCCCGACGTGTTTCCCAACGCCATCGTGACCCTGACGACAACGCTCGGCACTCGGCCCGATCCGGCGGCGGACGACGAGACCTCGGACATCTGACCGGTCGGCTCGCGAGTCGCCCTCACCACCGTTCGACCACGGCGAGCGGGGGCACCCACCCCCGCTCGACCACCCGACCATCCCAACCCACGCGCCCGACCAGGACGACGCCGATGCAATCCCTCGTGATCCTCTCCCTGCCGCGCTCGATGTCATCACTCACCTTCCACATCGCGCGCCGTGCTCTCGGCCTGCGCGAGCCGGAGTGGACCAGCGACGGCGAGATCCTCAACAACGACCGGCACATTCTGTTCCGCGGCGACGCCCACGACGGCGGCCTGAAGTACGTCCATCGCCGCCAGAGCCCGTGGGTCTGCGATCAGCTCGCCGCCTTCCTCGACCAAGTCGTGCAGCCGACCGGCTTCGCCTACAAGGACGTCGTCAACCCCTTCGTCTGGGCCGACTGGCCGCATCTCGACGCGCTCGCCGTGCTGGTGATCCGTCGCCCGGTGGCCGATGTCGCCTACTCGGTGGTGCGCAAGGACTGGCGCTACCCCGGCCACGCGATCGACCGCGCCGTCGACCGGTCGGCCGCCGACAGCGACTTGCCGCTGCGTGGCCTGCTGCTGGCCGAGGCGCGGCTCGACAACCTGGCCGCGCGCGGCGCCGTGCAGGTCGATTACGACGCGCTGATCCATGACGAAGAGGCGCTGGGCGACGCCCTCCGCCGGCTCTATCCGGAGCACGACGTCGTGGTGCCGCGCTACATCGACGCCTCGTTTCGGCGCGCTCGGGTGCAGGCACTGCAGCGCCGCTCGACGCCCGAGTACCGCGAGCTCACGCGGCGCCTCGACGCGCTGCGCGCCGCCGCCTCGCCTGACGCCGCCACGTTCCCTCCAGCCGACGCGCGATCCGAATCCACTCTGCATCCCCTCGGAGCCAGCTCATGACCCATCAGCGCCCCGCTTCGTCCGACGCATCCCTTGCCACCGCACCACGCCTCGAGCTGCCGACCGAGCCCACAACCGCCCGCGTCCTGGTGATCGGCGACGGCGGCGTGCCGACCGGCTTCGGCCGCCTGGTGCACAGCGTCGTCGATCGCCTGCCCGCGCACTACGACATCCACCAGCTCGGCATCAATTACCGCGGCGAGCCGCATGCGGTGCGCTGGCCGCTCTACCCGGCGGCGCTCCACGGCGACGTCTACGGCGTCGACCGCGTCGCCGAGCTGATCGACAGGCTCCGCCCCGACCTGGTGTTCGCGGTTTGCGACCTGTGGATCCTCGGCCGCTACGCCGAAGTGCTCGAGCGCTACCGCCGCCGGGTCAAGACCGTCGTCTACTTCCCGGTCGAGGGCACGCCGGTCGACCCGGAGGCGGCCTACCGCCTACGCTCCATCGATCGTCTGGTCGCCTACAACCAATTTGGTGCCGACGCCATCACCGAGGCCTTCAGCGAGGCGCGGCGCTACGACCCGAGTCTCGGCGCGCGACCGCTGGACATCGTTCCGCACGGCGTCGACACCGACACCTTTCATGCCCTACCCGGCGTGCTCGACGGCGATCGCTCGGCGGTGCGCCGCCGCCTGTTGCCCGGCCGTCCCGATCTCGACGACGCCTTCCTCGTGCTCAACGCCAACCGCAACCAGCCGCGCAAGCGCATCGATCTCACAATGGAAGGCTTCGCGCTCTTCGCCCGCGACAAGCCGGCGAACGTGAAGCTCTACCTGCACATGGGCGTCGAGGACTGCGGCTGGAACCTGGTGACGATGGCGCGGCGGCTGGGCATCGAGAATCGCCTGCTGCTCACCACCCAGGATCCGGCCGGTCCGAACGAGACGAGCGAGCGCCTGAACCTGATCTACAACGCGTGCGACGTCGGCATCAACACCTCGACCGGCGAGGGCTGGGGGCTGGTGAGCTTCGAGCATGCCGCCGCCGGCGCGGCGCAGGTCGTGCCGCGGCACAGCGCCTGCGCCGAGCTTTGGGACGGCGTCGGCGAGACCATGGAGCCGTCGTATCGGCTCACCATCGAGCGTGTGCTCACCGAGGGCTGGTTCGTCACCCCCGAGACCGTTGCCGGAGCGCTCGAAACGCTCTACGCCGACCGGGACCGTCGACTGGCGCTCGCGCGGCGAGGCCACGACTTCGTGCACCGACCCGAGTTCTCGTGGGACGACATCGCCCGGCGCTGGGACGAGATCTTCCAGGAGGTGCTGCGCGGCCACCCGCTCGGGCATTGACGCGGGGTCAGGTCGCGCCGCGGCGGGTGGCGACCTCGCCCTCGGCGGCGACGTCGCGCAGCACCTGCTCGAAGCGTTCGACGATGCGCTCCCAGGTGCGCTCGGCGCCGCGCGCGGCGGCACGCCGGCCGACGGCGCGGAGCTCGTCCAGCGGACGCGCGGCGCAGGCGCGCACCTCGCCGAGCCAGGCGTCGGCATCGCCGCGAGGCGCGACATAGCCGTCGACTCCGGGGCTCACCAGCTGCGCCGCCGCGGCGTAGTCGAACGACACGCTGGCGAGGCCACAGGCCATGCCTTCGAGCAACACGTTGCCGAACGTCTCGGTGAGACTCGGGAAGAGCAACAGATCGCCGGACGCGTAGTGGGCGGCCAGGTCGGCGCCGCGGCGCATGCCGGCGAAGAGCCCTTCCGGGAACGCCGCACGCATCGACTCGGCGGCCGGCCCGTCGCCGACCACGACACAATTCCAGCGCTGATCGATCCGGCGCAGCGCGCGAAAGCCCTCGATCACCAGCTCGGGATTCTTCTCTTCGGCCAGGCGACCGACCGACACCACCACCGGATCGTCGGGCCCGGCGCCCCACGACGCCCGGAGCTCGTCGTTGCGCCGGTCGGGCCGAAACTGCTGCGAGTCGACGCCGCGGCTGAGCACGTCGAGCCGCTCGAAGCCGCGGCGCGCCAGCCGCTCCACCACGTCGGGCCCGGGCACCAGGGTGCGCCGCGTGCGGTTGTGGAACCAGCGCAAGTAGCCGACGGCCAGACGATGCATGCCGCCGTAGCCGTAGAAGTCGCCGTAGTCGTGGAAATTGGTGTGGAAGGTCGTCGCCACCGGAATGCCGCGATAGCGCGCAGCGCGCAGCGCGACCAGCCCGAGGGGTCCCTCGGTGGCGATGTGGACGACGTCCGGGCGCGCCTCGTCCCAGCGTCGGCCGAGGCTGCGCAGTGTCGGCAGGCCGAAGCGCAGACCGGGGTACATCGGAATCGGGCAGCCCGCCGTCAGCAGCTCGCTCCAGGCCGGCTGGCCGTTGGGACTCGGCCGCAGCTGCATCGCGACATCGGCCTTGCCCTGGCGCGGGCGCACCACCTCGAGCACATGCCCGCGCGCCGCCAGCCCGCGGACGAGCTGGTTCAGCGTGCGCGCGACGCCGTTCACCTCGGGCGGAAAGGTCTCGGTGACCAGGGCGATGCGCAGTGCATCGTTCGGCGCGTCGCTCAAGCCACAGCTCGCAGGCCCTTGTGGCGGAGCAGGCGGCGATAGAGCTCGACCATCCGCTCGGCCATCACCGCCGCATTCCACGAGCCCAGGGCGTAGTCGTTCGCGTCGCGGCGCAGCTTGGTACGCAGCTCCGGGTTGCGGAGCAAGAGCAGCACCTTGTGCGCGAAGTCACTCTCGTCGTCGTCCGCCACCAGGCAACCCCGGCCGGGCTCGAGGATGTCGCGCGTTCCCATGTAGGCGGTCGACACCACCGGGACCGCGAGCGCCATCGCCTCGAGCACGACGAGGCCCTGGGTCTCGGTCTTCGACGCGAAGACGAAGGCGTCGGCCGCGCGGTAGCAGTCGAGCAGATCGCCCGATCGATCCAGATAGCCGACGAAGAGCACGTTTTCCTGCAGCCGCAGGCGCGCCACGAGGCGCTTCAGCGAGGACTGCGCCGGCCCCTCACCCGCGATCACCAACAGCACCTCGGGCATCTCGTCGACCACCCGGCGCAGCATGCGCAAGATGAACTCGACGTTCTTCTCGAACGCCAGGCGACCGATGTGCACCAGCGTCGGGCGTCCGTCGTGGATCCGAAAGCGCTGGCGGAACTCGTTGCCGTTGCCGCCGCGGAAATCCTCGGGCCGCAGGCCGGTGGGAATCCGCTCCATCGGTGCGTCGACACCATAGCCGCGCAGCGCCTCGGCCATCGCTCGCGACGGTACGACCACCGCGTCGACCTCGTTGCACTGACTGCGCGAGAAACGTCGCGCCAAGGCCCGCATCAGGCCGCGCGG
This sequence comes from Acidobacteriota bacterium, assembly GCA_039194425.1. Classification (GTDB taxonomy): domain Bacteria; phylum Acidobacteriota; class Thermoanaerobaculia; order Multivoradales; family J023; genus JAUIJL01. The sequence goes on from JBCCVZ010000004.1 coordinate 285,533, forward strand.
AGCGAACGGCACATAGTGGTAAAGGTACTCCTCGAAGTAGGTGTGGTACGTCTCCACTACCGGCACGCCGAGCCGCCGAGCGAGGGCGACGCCGGCGCGGTGCGCGACGAAGGGGGTCTGGATGTGCACCAGGTCGAAGCCCTCAGCCGCGAGGCGGTCGCCGAGGGCGAGCACGCGCCGCCGGCCCATCATGCGGTCCTCGGGATCGAAGGGCACGCGCCACGACGGCATGCGCAGCAGATCCGGGCTCGGCCGCATCGACGGATGGTCGATCCCAGGGTAGTCGGGCGCGATCAGGTGCACCGTGTGGCCGAGACGCGTCAGCTCGTCGCGAAAGGTCGCGATCGAGGTCGACACTCCGTTCACACGAGGGAAATAGACATCGGAGACGTAGAGAATCTTCACGGGGCGATCCTGGGACGACCGAGACGACGATCTCGGCGACGACATGGCGACGGCTTCGGGGTCGGGCACTCGACGAAGAAACGCTAGAACGCGCTCTCCGCGAGCGCCTGGAACGTCGACAGATGAAACGAACTGGCGGCGAGAAGCGCGCCGAGCAAAGCACCGGCGGCGACGTCGGTCGGGTAGTGGAGAGCGAGCACGAGGCGCGACAGGGCGACCAGCACGGCAAAGGGCACGACCAGCCAGCCCGCCGCCGGCAGGTAGGCCGTGAGCACGATGGCGAAGGCCACGGCGTGGAGTGTGTGCCCCGAGGGAAAGCTGTACTTGTCGAGGGGCGGCACGGTGAGCTGGAAACCGTCCGCCGCGAAGTCGGCCGGGCGCAGGCGCGCGGTGCGCCGCTTGAGCGACTTGTAGAGCACGTGGCAGAGCAAGCCGACGGTGAGTAGATGCACGAACGCGGGCAGCGCCGCCGCGCCCTGCGTCAAGAGCAAGAGGCCGAGACCGACATACCAATAGTGGCCGTCACCGATCTTGCTGATCGCCGAGAAGAAGCGCTTGACGCGCAGGCTCGAGAGCTCGTGGCAGAATCGACAGACCGGAATCTCGAGCTGCGAGATCCGATCGAACGGGTGCACGACAGTCTGTTCGACGACTGCCTTCTCGGCGACTGCGTTCTCGGCGATTGCGAGGCGCACGGCGACCCTCCTTCGGGAAGCAAACGGCGGATTCGGCCGACTCCGATTTCAAGTTCAGAAAGTAAAGGGGGGACGTGAAAATCCGATGAAACCGCCATGAGGTTTGCTCGTGCGCCGATGAAGATGCCCCGGGCACAGCGGCAGGCTCGCCGATGGACCCCAGGGTAGACTCGCCCCGTCCCTTGCTCTGACTGATCATCGGCCCTCGGATTGGCGTTGAGCCTCGACCATCTGTCACAGAAGCCGCCTGTCACGGCGAGCCGGGAGAGCACGATGCAATGGAGCCTCGACAGCGACACGACCCGCCTTCTCCACGCCTGGTCTGACGGCGATGTCGCGGCACGGGACGTGGCGATCGAGAAGCTCTACCCGTCGCTGAAGGCGCTCGTCGGCCAGATCGCCGCGCGCGGCGGCTTGCGATCTCCTCTCGACACCACCGAGCTGGTGCACGAGACCTATCTGAAGCTGAGCGCGCAGGAGCAGGCCTCGTGGCGCAACCGCGGCCACTTCTTCGCCCTCGCCGCGCGCCTCGTCCGGCGCCTGATCGTCGATCACCTCCGCCGGCAGTCGCGCGACAAGCGAGGAGGCGACGTGGTGCGCCTGCATCTCGACGAGGCCCGACCCGAGCTCGACGTCGCGCTTCGCGTCGCCGCGTCCGACCTCGAGCTCCTCGACCTCGACCGCGCGCTCGAACGGCTCGAGGCGATCGACCCGCAGGCGGCGCGCGTCGTCGAAATGCGCTACTTCGTCGGTCTCGGACACGACGAGACCGCCCAGGCGCTCGGCATCGGCCGCGCCACGGTGAGCCGCAGCTGGCGGTTCGGTCGCGCCTGGCTGCGTGCGCAGCTCGCCGCCTGAGGGCGGCGTGTCGATGCCCTCGGCCACGACTCCATCCGACGAGATCACGCGCTGGCGGACGGCCCGTGACGTCTTCTTGCGCCTGCTCGACGAGCCGACCGCGCAGCGGCGCGCGCGGCTGCGCGAGCTCGACGACAGTCTGCGCGCGCGGGTGGAGGCGCTGCTCGACGCCGACCACACGGCGAGCGAGGCTGTCGACGCACCGGTCGGGCGACTGCGCGGCTTCGAGCCACTCGCGGCCGACACTCGCCTCGGCCCCTGGCACATCGAGTCGGAGATCGGCCGCGGCGGTCACGGCGTCGTCTACGCTGCGCGACGCGCCGCGGTCGACTTCGAGCAGCGCGTGGCGCTCAAGGTGCTCGCCGGATCGTTCGAGCCGGCGGCGCACCAACGCTTCGCGCTCGAGCGCCGGCTCCTCGGCCGTTTCGAGCATCCCTCGATCGTCGGCCTGATCGACGGCGGCACCACCGACGACGGCCTCCCCTATGTCGTGATGGACTTCGTCGACGGCCTGCCCGTCGATCGCTGGTGCGACGAGCGCCGGCTCGACGTCCATGCCCGTCTGCGCCTCGTGCTGGCGATCTGCCACGCCGTCGAGCATGCCCACCGCCGACTCGTCGTCCACCGCGACCTGAAGCCGTCGAACATCTTGGTCGACCACGACGGGCTGCCGCGCCTGGTCGACTTCGGCATCGCCCGCATGCTCGGCGGCGTCGACGGCGCGACAGCCACCCGGGGCGGCTGGTGGTCACCCGGCTTCACCAGCCCGGAAGTGGCGCTGCAGCGGCGGAGCGACGAGCACCTGGCGACCACGGCCGACGTCTACTCACTCGGCGCGGTGCTCCACGTCGTGCTGGCCGGCGTGCCGCCAAGCTCGGCGGTGGACCTCGAGGCGCTCGCCACGCGCCGGCCTTCGACGGCGGCGAGCGCCGCGTTCGCTGCCGCCGACGCCGAGGCCCAGGAAGAGATCGCAGCGGCGCGCGCCACCTCGCCGCGCCGGCTCCGAGCTGCGCTGCGCGGCGACCTCGACGCCATCCTGGCGCGCGCCCTGGAGCCCGAGCCGGCCCGGCGGTACGGCTCGGTCGGCGCCCTGCGCCGCGACCTCGAGCGCCATCTCGACGGCCATCCGGTGACGGCGCGCCGGTCGACGATCGTCTACCGGGTCGGGCGCCTGGTGCGGCGCCATCGCCTGGCCTCGGCGCTCGCTGCGGCGCTGCTCGCCGTCGTGCTCGCCTTCGCCGCCCTGTCGTCTCTGCAGGCACGCCGACTGGCGACAGAGCGTGATCTCGCCGAGCGCGAGCGGGCTCGCGCGGAAGCAGTCGGGCGCGGCCTGATCGAGCTGGTCGGGCAGATCGATCCGTACGCCGCACCCGGACTCGACCAGCTGGCGCTGGAGCTGATGCACGGCGGCGAGCGAGTGGCCGACCAGGACCAGCTCGACCTCGAGATCCGGCTTCGTCTGTGGTCGACGATCGCCCGCGGCGCGCGCCTTCGCGGCGACCTCGAGCTCGCGTCGCGGCTGGCCGAGCGCGCTGTCCAGGCGGCCGAGCGCGAGCTGGCGCCCGACGATCCCCGCCTGGCGCGCGCACGAGTCGATCTGATCGTCGTGCGGCGAATCCAGGGCCGGCTCGACGAGGCCCTGGAGATGATCGCGCGCATCGAGTCGGAGCCGCCGCGGGCAGGTGCCGCGGGTGACGCCGCGCTGGCGCACGCGCTGTGGGAGCGCGGCGCGGTGCTCATCGATCTCGGTCGTTTCACCGACGCCGCCCTGGTCCTCACCCGGACGCTCGAACAGGGTCGCCGCGCCGGCTTCGACGCCGTGCGCATGGCCGCCCTGCGTGGTGACCTCGCCGCGGCGCTACGCCGCGACGGCTTCGAATCGCGGCCCGACACGGCCGCGTCGTCGGCGCTCGACGCGCATCGCGGCGCGCTCGGCTCCGACAACCCGACGCTCGCCACCGACCTGGTGAGCACCGCGCGTCAGGTACGCGCGAGCGGCAGTCTCGACGACGCCGAGGAACTCCTGCGTGAAGCCCTCGGCCTGGCCACAGAGAACCTCGGCGACGAGCACGAGGTGACGGCGCTCGCCCACCATGAGCTGGCCCTCGTGCATCGCGCGCGCGGCGACGAGAGGTCCGCGCTGCCGCACCTGCGCGCGGCCCTGGCCGCACGCCGCGCGACGCTCGGTGACGCACACTGGATGACCGACTTCGCCGCTCTCGACCTCGGCTCGACCGAGCTCGCGCTGGGCCTCACCGGCGCGCGCGATCGCATCGACGACGCCGCCGAGCGCCTCCACGCCGTCCTGCCGTCGGACCACTGGGCGCTGGAGCGCGCCGAGGCCGCGCGCCGTGCTCGAACGCCGGCGAGCCCGTGATCACGAACGCGAGCGAATGACGCGTCTCGAAACGCGATCGGCATCACTTCCGACGCCGATCGACGCGTTCAGGAGACGTGATTCATGAGAACGGTGATTTCCCTCCTCGTCGCCGGCCTGGTCTGTACCGGCACATCCCACGCGCAGTGGGGAAGCTCGTACGGATTCGACGACCCGGGCTTCTCGCAGGCGCGCATCCAGACGGAGTACATCAACGAGGGCACCTGGGCCAATCCCTTGACCGTCGACCCGTGCGTCTACCCGCCGGCGAGCACGATCAACAATCCCGGCCCGTGCTCCGGCGCCGACTCGGTCTACGGCAGCGGCTTCCAGGCCCTCGGCTGGGCGCAGAATCGCAGTCTGTCGTCGGCGGGCCAGTATTGGGTGCTCGGAATGAACGTCGAGTTCGACGCCTTCGAGAACTGCAACCCTGGACCGCCCAACATGTCGGCGCCGCGCGCCGAGCCGGGCTTCGGCCTGATGGGTTTCAAAGCGATCAAGAGCACCTCGGTCGGCGAGCAGTTCTGGCGCGGCCACCTGGTGCTCAACAACACCATCGACCAGAATCCGTGCAGCGCCCAGTCCGGCGCCTACATCATCCCCTTCCTGTCGCTGGGCGCCCAGCAGAGCCGCGGCAACAGCCGCGCCGTCGGCGCCCTGAACGCGACGAACGGCGCACCGTACAAGACGCGCTTCACCTACAAGCTCTGGGACTACTACCCGGGCGCACCGGCGTTCTCCTACGTCTACGCCATCGCCAGCTGGGGCGGTGAGAGCCGCCTGCTCTTCGTGCGCCTCTTCCACGAGGGCCCCGGCGGCGAGCTGCCGAACGGCGAGTTCGGCGGCCTGTGGAACTGGCCGGCCCGTGAGAGCTTCTACGCGCCGGGCGCCGACCTGGCGTACTTCGACGCCGAGAGAACCGCCGCCTACTGCGGCCACCCGATCCGTCGCAGCGTGCCGTCCGACAAGAGTACGAACCACGCGGTGAACAACTTCAACTACGAGATCGACTGGCAGACGCTCTTCCGGTGCGCCAGCAACCGCGGACTCTTCAGCGACCCGATGCCGCAGACCTGGCAGCAGCAGAACATCCCGCTCCACGGCGTGCATTGGGCGAACGAGGTCGCGGGCAACGCCGGCACCGGCCAGGGCGGCGCACTCTGGACGTCGGTGCACGGCATGCTGATGCTGCCGCTGCCGAATCCGGGACCGTTCCTGCGCGACGAAGCGCCCGAGCTCTCGCTCGACTCGACGCCCGCGATGGCGACCCCCAGCGACTCGGAGGACGTGCAGACGGTCGACGACATCCGCCGCGCCCTGCGCGTCGGATGTGAGCTCGTCGACAGTTGTCTGGAGCGCTACGACGCGTTCTGGAGCTCGACGGCGAATGGCCCGGTGAGCACCATCCGATAGGCGCAGTCGGCCGCGGTCGCGCCGCCGACTGCACAGACGCCGGCGACGAACGGGTCGCCGGCAGGCTCCACTCCGGCAGACCGGTCGCTGGCAGACCGGTCGCCGCAGATCCCGGCCTCTGCGGATTCCCAGAGCCTCGGTCCGGTGGTAAAGTTTCGAAATGCGCTTCGCCGCCCCCCCTCTGTTCGCGCTGTGTGCCCTGCTCGTCCTTTTCGTCTTGGCCGGACCGACGGCACTCGCCCAAGACGCCGAGATGCCAGACTCGCCCACCGAGGGCGCAGAGCCGGCGCCCCACGCGGCGCCGACAGAGCTCGCGAAGCCCGCGGCGGCGGCGAAACCGACGGCCCCTTCGCGGCCCTCGCGCGCCCCCACCTGAGTCGGTTGACCCGGTGAAGGGGCGCCGCTCCGGGGGAGCGGCTTCGACTCTCAGCGCTGGAGCCTTTCGCTCCGTTGGATCGACACCGAGATCGAGCGCCCGGCGCAGCGCGCGACGCTGAATTACGCCCTGCATCCGCGGCTCCAGGTCGGTGTCGAGCTCAACCCCGAGGCCGATGAGATCGGTCCGCTGCTGACGTGGTTCCTGCTCACCGAGGAGCCCGGCCAGCCGGCACTCTTCGTCGGCACCAGCTCCGACCGCATCGGTTCGCCCGAGGGCGAGCAGTCGTACTACCTCACCGCCTCGAAGAGCCACCCGTGGCGGCCGATCTCGGCCTACGTCAGCTTCAACTACTCGGAGTGGGACGACGGATTCAACATTCCTTTCGGTGTCGAAGTAGACTTGGGTGATCATGTGTCCGTACGGCCGATGTACGACGGTCAGCGGACACACTTGACTCTCAGCTACCGCACCGAGCGCCACAACGTCTCGCTCCTCTGGGTCTGGCTCGAGCGTTTTGGTATCGCCTACTCCACCCGCTTCTGAGCACGCCATGGTCTCCAATCCAAGACTTCGCCACGAATCGACGTCCACTCGACGGATCCTCACCCTGTGCACGAGCGTGGTGCTCGTCGCGACCTCGCTGCTCGCTCAAGCGAGCCACGCAGACAACGACGCCTTGCGCTCCGCGACCGACGGCGAAGCCCTCGAGATCGCGCTCTGCCACGTCTGCCGCGTGCACGACGGCGAGAGTGAGGCCGAAGAGGTGCTCGCGACCGCCGTCTACGAGGGAACGACCTACGGCTTCTGCTCCGTCGCCTGTCGTGACAGGTTCCTCGCAACTCCCACGGGCTATGTGCCGCCGGTGCTCCCGCGTCCGGCGCCGGCGTTCGAAGTGGTCGATCTCGACGGCGCGCCGTTCCACTCCGACAAGCTCGACGGACGCTGGGTGCTGATCGACTTCTGGGCCACCTGGTGCCCGCCGTGCATCCGCGACCTGCCCAAGCTCACCAAGCTGCACGAGCGCTATGCAGAGCGTGGATTCGTCGTCATCGGCATCTCGATCGACGAAGGCGACGACGCGGTCGACAAAGTCGAGCGCATGGTCGAGCGCCGGCGCGCCCGGCACCCGATCTACCTCGACTTGGGCAAGACACCGGCCTGGGCGGCCTACCAGGTGCCCGCGGTGCCGATGCAGTTCCTCGTCAGCCCCGACGGCGAGATCGTGGCGCAGTGGTCGGGAGCGATCGACCTGAAGACGCTCGAGACCGAGATCAAGAGTCGCCTCGGCGCCGACGGCTGAATCCCGCCCACCTCGGCTCCCGCCGCGTCAGGCCAACCAGCCGACGGTCTCGAGTCCGAGCCAGCAGCCGATGACGACGCTGGCGCAGGCGGCCAGCGTCTGCAGCCGCCGCGGCCAGTCCTGCCGCCGCTCTCCGGCCAGGTGCGTGAGGCCGCAGGTGGCGGCCGACACCACCAGCATGCCGCCGATCGTGCCCAGGCCGAAGGGTACGAAGAAGGCCAGCTTCTCGGCTCCGGTGGCGGCGGTGGCCGCGATCAAGACCAACAGGGTGCCGCTGCCGGCGAGGCCGTGAATCAGGCCGAAGCCGAACGAGTGGTGCGTCGTGCGCGGAGTGTGCTGCGATGCGTCGGCCTCCTGCCAACCGCGCCGCTGCGCCCACAACGTGAGCGCGCCGAGACCGATCAACAGCACGGCGACGCCGAGCTCGGCCGCATGGCTCACCGAGCTCGGCAGCCGCAGATCGAGCGCCACCAGCAGGAGCAGCGCGACTCCCAGGCTCATCGTATGGCCGAATCCCCACGCCGTACCGAGCCAGAGCGCGCCGCGCAGCCCGCCCGGGCGCGTCGCCAACGTCGAGACGGCCACCAGGTGATCGGGCTCGAACGCGTGGCGCGTGCCGAGCACGAAGCCGACCCCGAGCAGTGAGACGACGTGCATGGATTCGATCATCGAACGGTCTCCTCGCGATCATTCTACGGCGATCATCGCCTGGCCGAGTGCCAGCCCGCCGTCGTTGGCGGGCACGACGCGGTGCCAGAGCGGCGCCTGTCCGGCGCGTTGGAGCAGCTCCACGGCGTAGCCCTGGAGACGCAGGTTTTGGAAGACGCCGCCGGTGAGCCCCACCGGCAGCCCACGCACCGCGTCGCCCAACCGCGCGACGACGTCGACGACAGCCTGGCCAACGGCGCGGTGGAACCCTTCGCCAATGTCGGCACGCGCCACGCCGCGGCGCAGGTCGTCGACGAGCGCCGCGAGCACCGGCCCCGGGTCGAGCACCACCGGCGGCCCGGGAGCGAGCTCGAAGCGATAGACGCGCGGCGCGCAGGCCGACGCCGCGAGCGCCTCCAGCTCGATCGCCGCCTGGCCCTCGTAGCTGATCTCCTGGCGCACGCCGAGAAGCGATGCGACGGCGTCGAAGAGTCGACCCATGCTGCTCGACGGCACGGTTGCGAGACCGCGATCGAGCTGAGTACGCAGCACCCCGAGCGTGCTCTCGGAGAAGAACCGCACACACGGCAACGCGGCGTCCCACGGCAGACCGGCAGCATGCAGGTGGGCGAGCGCCAGGCGCGCCGGCTGCCGCACCGCACGGTCGCCGCCGGGCAGCGGCACCACCCGCAGGTGCGCGACCCGCTCGAAGCCTCGGTAGTCGGCGAGCAGAGCCTCCCCGCCCCAGACCGAACCATCGGCGCCGTAACCGGTGCCGTCGAAGGCGAAGCCGAGCATCGGCCGCGAGCCGTCGAGCCCGTGCTCGGCCAGCAGAGCGGCGACGTGGGCATGGTGGTGCTGCATCTCGACGACGGGCAGGCCGGCGGCCGCGCCGTGCTCGCGCGCCCAGCGGCTCGAGAGGTAGCCCGGGTGCAGGTCGCAGACGAGGCGCTCGGGCTCGATGCGGAAGACACCGCGCAGCAGATCGTAGGCGCGCTCGAACGCCTCGAGGGTCTCGAGGTCGGCCATGTCGCCGATGTGCTGGCTGAGGAAGGCCCGCCGTGTCCGCGCCAGGCAGAACACCGACTTCAGCTCGCCGCCCACCGCCAGCGTGGGCGGCACGGAGCGCGGCAGGTCGACCGGTGCCGGCGCGAAGCCGCGCGACCTGCGGATGAACACGGTACGACCGTGCGCGACACGCACCACCGAGTCGTCGCACACGGTGTGGATCGGTCGATCGTGGCCGAGAAAGCCGTCGGCGATGCCGGACAGACGATCGCGCGCCTCGTCGTCGTCCTTGACGATCGGCTCGTCGCTCAGATTGCCCGAGGTCATCACCAGCGGCCGGTCGCCGAGCAAGAGCTCGTGCAGCGGAGTGTAGGGCAGCATCAGGCCGAGGGTCTGCTGCCCCGGCGCGAGCAGCGGCGAGAGCTCGGTGTCGGGTCGCGCCTCGACGAGCACGATCGGCCGCTCGCGCGCGCCCAGCGCCTCGGCCTCGCGCGAGCCGAGCACCGTCAACCGCCGGGCGGTCTCGAGGTCCTTCACCATCACCGCCAGCGGCTTGTGCGGGCGCCCCTTGCGCGAGCGCAGCACGCGCACCGACGCGTCGTTCGCAGCGTCGCACGCCAGATGGAATCCGCCCAGTCCCTTGACCGCCACGATCCGACCGCTCGAGAGCGCCGTTCGGGCGGCGTCGAGCGCCGCCGTGCCCGTCACCGTCCGAGCGTCGGCGCTCCACCACGTGAGCCGTGGGCCGCAGTCCGGGCAGGCGATCGGCTGGGCGTGGAACCGGCGGCTGGTGGGGTCCTCGTACTCCGCCCGGCACGCGGAGCACATCGCGAAACCGGCCATGGTGGTGAGCGGACGGTCGTACGGCGTGCCGGTGACGATGGTGAAGCGCGGGCCGCAGTCGGTGCAGTTGATGAACGGATAGAGGTGGCGCCGATCCGACGGATCGTGGAGCTCCCCCCGGCAAGCGTCGCACAGCGAGATGTCGGGCGAGACGAGGCTGACGGCGCCGGCGCTCCGGGGGTCGCTGGCGACGATCTCGAAGCCGTCGGCCGGCCACGACGCGGTCGGCAAGACCTCGGTCGCGATCGACTCGATGCGCGCCAGAGGCGGCGCCTCGTGCTCGAGCCCGACGCGAAACACTTCGAGCGTCCGGAGCGGGCCCGAGACCTCGATCGACACCCCACCATCGACATTGCACACGCGGCCGGCGAGTCCGTGGCGCCGCGCCAGGGCGTAGACGAAGGGTCGGAAGCCGACCCCCTGGACGATGCCACGCACCGCGAGGCGCTGGCATACGGAAACCGTACCGGCCGCTCGCATGCGGTCGGCGTCCACCGAGTCCCGGGCATGGTCGTGCATCATCTCTCGATGCAGCTTAGGGGCCGCCGGGCCGCGGTGCAAATAGCAAGTTCATGCCATGGCGAGAGCCGCCGTGCTCTTCGAGAATGTCAGGTAGCCTTGTACCCACCCGGCCGCAGACCAGTATGGGAGTCGAGATGAACGTTGCCGAGCAGACGCCTCAAGAACGCTTGCAGGAACGTTTGAGTGACCCCCAGACCATCGCCTCGCTGAATCATCTGCTCGATCGGCTCGACGTGATCGCGTTCTCCTTCGACGCGCTCGAGGGCTTCCTGCGACGCGCCGAGGTGGTGATCGACTCCCTGTCGTCGGGAATGCAGGAGCTGCGACCTGCTCTCGAAGCGGGCGAGAACGGCGAGTGGATGGCCAAGCTGCCGCGCCTCGCGCAGACCGGGGCACGCCTCGGCGACCTCGCCGAGAGAATCGACTGGGATAGCCTCGAGCGCTCAGGGCTGGTCGAGAAGCTGTCGGCGCCCGGCACGCTCGAGTCCGCCTCCGTCCTGGTCGACAAGATCGAGCTCTTGGCCTTCCTGCTCGAAGGGGCCGACGGCTTCTTGCGCCGCAGCGAGACGGTGGCCGAGAGCCTCGCGGAGGGAGCGGACGATCTGCGCCAGGCGATGCCGAAGATCGACGGCGTCCAGATGCGCAAGCTCACCGACCGCGTGCCCGACCTGCTCGACGCCGGAGAGGTGCTCGCCGACGCCGGCATGTTCGACCCCGCCACGGTCGGCGTGCTCGGTCGCCTCGGGCGCACCATCGCCGAGAGCCACACCGAGATCGAACGGCAGCCGCGACGCACGGTCGGCCTCTTCAGCCTGCTGCGTTCGCTGAAGGATCCCGAGGTCCAGAACAGCCTCCAGCTCGCCCTCGATGTCGCGCAACGCTATGGCGCCAAGCTCGAGCAGGATCGCCGCGACGATGCATGAGCTCTCGGTCGCCCACTCACTGGTCGACCTGGCGGAGGAGGCGGCGCGCGGCGAGGGAGCCCAGCGGGTGACCGCGCTCCACCTGGCGATCGGCGCGCTCTCGTGCGTCGCGCCGGAGGCGCTCGGCTTCTGCTTCGAGCTGGCGAGCCGTGGCACACTGCTCGAAGGAGCCCGGCTCGAGATTCGTCGTCTGCCAGTGCGCATTCACTGCGTTCCTTGCGGGCGAGATGTCGAGCTGTCGGGAATTCAGAGCTTCCGCTGCCCCGTCTGTGGCACACCGTCGGGCGACGTGCGCCAAGGCCGCGAGCTCGAGATCGAATCCCTGGAGATCGATTCCCTGGAGACCGACACCGAACTCCCCGACACCGAGGCGGCCGAAGAGGCTATCCTGGTGTCCTGACCGAGCGGAGCATCATGGCCACACGAATCCTGGAACTGCGCCAAGGTATTCTGAAGAAGAACGACCTGATCGCCGCCGACCTGCGTCAGCGCTTTGCCCGCGACGAGGTCTTCGTAGTGAACCTGGTCTCGAGTCCTGGGACCGGCAAGACCGCCTTCCTCGAGTCCACGCTCGAGCGCCTCCTCGCCCGCGGCGTCTCCTGCGGCGCCCTGGTCGGCGATCTCGAGACCGACTACGACGCCCGGCGCCTGGCGCGCAGCGGCGCCCCGGTGCGGCAGATCAACACGCACGGCCGCTGCCATCTCGAGGCCGAGTGGATCGGCCAGCATCTCGACGCCTGGACCGCCGAAGCCGGCCCGCCACTTCACGACTCGACCGAGTTCGACCCGGCGACTCTCGAGATCCTGTTCATCGAGAACGTCGGCAATCTCGTCTGCCCGTCGTCCTACGATCTCGGCGAGCACATGCGAGCCGTGCTCCTCTCGGTCACCGAGGGCGAGGACAAACCGCTGAAGTATCCCGGCATCTTCAACACGTCGGATGTCGCGATCCTGACCAAGATGGACCTCGCGGTCCCCTGCGAGTTCGATGCCGCGGCGGCCACCGACAACATCCACCAGGTGCGCCCGGGCATGCCGGTGCTCGAGACCTCGGCCAAGACCGGCGCCGGCCTCGATTCGTGGGTCGACCTGCTGCTCGCTCGTCGCCGGGAGCCCGCGCGGCAGGCGCCCGCGGCCGCCGTCCACGGCGGCTGAGATGACGAGCGCGGCCGCCTCGGCGCAGCCGATCATCCAGTCGCCTGCGAACGCCTCGTCGCCCGACGGTGGCGGCGCCGACCACCCGCATCGGCCGGTGTTGCCAGCCGTCCGGCGCCTCGCGCGGCTGGTCGCCTCGGAGCTCGACGCCGCCACCCTGGCGCGCTCGCTCGCCGGGCTGCTGCTCGAGATCTTCGACCTCTCCCGGGCCACCGTCGCGCTCGAGGAGCACCAGCGCGTTCGCTTCGTGGTCACCGCGCTGCGCGGTCGGGGCCGACTGCTCGAGCCCGACGAGGCGATCGCCACCGCGCTGCGCTCACTCGACGGCGGCCGGCGCATCGTTCTGCGCGCCGACGACGTCCTGTCCCCGGACCACGTGGCGCCAGAGTCCAAGCCGCTCCTCGACGCTCTCCGCGCCCAGGCCGAGAGCGCGGGGGACGAGCGCGCCGACCGGGACGCGGCGCTGGTGCCGGTGCACAATCACCAGGGCCGCTGCGTCGGCCGACTACTGCTCGTCACGGCACCGGACGCCCCGTTCACCGCCCACGACCTCGAGCTCGCCGACGCCTGCGCCGACCAGGTTTCGGTCGGCATCGAGCGCGCGCGTGTTCTCGAGCGGCTGGCCGACTGGACCCACGGCCTACAGGCCCTGCTCGCGTTCAGCGCCGCGATCAACCGCCACCGCGAGGCCCCGGTGCTGATCCGTCACTTGGTGGAGCACGCCGGCCAGTTCCTCGAGGCGCAGGGCGGCCTCGCGGGGCTGCGCGAGGAGCGCGAGCGCGGTCCGTGCATGGTGTCGACGGCCTATTGGACCGACAACGCCTGGCACGACGACGAACGCGCCTGGTGGCAGGGGGAAGGGATCCCGGGGCACTTGCTCGACTCCGAGTTCCCGTGCCTGGTCGACGACTATCGCAACGACCCGCGCGCCGATGAGGACTATCGGCGACGCTACGGCGTACGATTCGCCCTCAGTGTGCCGATCAAGAATTCGGCGGGACAACCGGTCGGCTTCTTCGAGCTGCACCGGGGCGACCGGCAGCAGCCGTTCAGCTGGCAGGACGCCGCCTTTCTCGAATCGCTCGCCAACACTACGGCGGTGGCGATCGAGAACGTGCAGCTGATCGACCAACTCGAGATCAAGAGTCGCCAGGTGCGCGTCCTGTCGGCGGAGAACGTCAACCGCCAGGAAGAGGAAAGGCGCCACATCTCGCGCGAGCTGCACGACGAGGCGGGCCAGGCGCTGGTCGGCATCAAGCTCGGCCTCGAAGTGATGGCCCGGCGCCTGCCGCAGGATCCGGACGAGATGCGCGAGCAGCTGGCGCTGCTCTCCGGCGAGGTGAATCGCGCCACGCAGCAGCTCAAGAACCTGGCCCAGCGCATCCGGCCTCCCGCTCTCGACCGCCTGGGCCTCGACATGGCCCTGCAGCAGCTGGCCGACGAGCTGTCGAGCCGCGGCCTGCAGGTCGAGCTCGCCCTCAGCCTGAGCCCGGAGAGGTTGCCGGAGGACGTCGAGACCGCGCTCTTCCGCATCGCCCAGGAAGCTCTCACCAACACCGCTCTCCACGCCCGGGCGAGGGCGGTGCACATCGCCCTGGAGGTCGATGTCGAGGGCATCATGCTGACCATCGCCGACGACGGGGTCGGGTTCGAGCCCGCGGCGGTGGCCGACGACGGCCTCGGCCTGCTCGGCATGCGCGAGCGCGTCGCCATGCTCGGCGGCTCGTTTCACATCGAGTCGGGCCCCGGCACCGGTACCCACCTCGTCGTCTCGATCCATCAGCTGCTGGAGGAACCATGACCAAGACCCGTGTCCTGCTAGCCGACGACCACGCCCTAGTACGCCGCGGACTCGCCGCGCTGCTCGAGGTCGACGGCGGCTACGAGGTGGTCGGTGAGGCCGGAAACGGGGCGGAGGCCCTGGAGCTGATCGCCGAGACCGGCCCGGACCTTCTGTTGCTCGATCTCTCGATGCCCGAGGTCGACGGCCTCGAGACACTCACACGCCTGCGCACGACGCGGCCGGACCTCAAGGTGTTGGTGGTCTCGATGTACGACGACGTGCAGTTCATCGCCCGCGCCCTCGACACCGGTGCCGATGGCTACCTGCTCAAGCATGCTCTCGACGACGAGCTCTTTCAAGCCCTCGCCGCCGTGCTGCGCGGCGAGCGGTACACCTGCCGCGACATCGATCTCGACAAGGTGCACTGGCAGCGGCTCGAGAAGAGCGAGCTCACGGCGCGGGAGAAAGAGGTACTGGGCTGGATCGCCAAGGGCTTGACCACTCAGGATGTCGCCAAAACCCTCTCGATCAGCCCGCATACTGCGACCCGCCACCGAGCCAATCTGATGGAAAAGCTCGGTGCCCACAACCAGGTCGAGCTGATTCGCAACGCCGTCGCCCGCGGCCTGCTCCTGCTGCCCAAGACCAGGCGCGCCGGGAATCTACCCAGTTCTTGCTATTGCCCTCCCGAGTGCCCCGCGAGATTCTCGAAGGGTCAACAACCCACGGCCCGCGGTCCCAAGGGGGAAGGCGAGAGGAACACTGCTCTGGGTTCACGGTGGCGCCTATAGCGAAAACCGCGCTCGTTCACTATCTCGGCGGCGGCGCGTCCAATGCCGGAGGACGCGCCGACGATCAACACCCGTTGACCCGCCAGGGAGAAGACAGAGCCGATGCGGCTCATCCCGCACTCTCGCGCACGCTCGGCTCGCGGCGCAGCTCGGCAGCCAACGCCTCGGCGGCATGGACGGTGTCGCGCTGGCAGTCGATCACCACGAGACCGGTCTCGGTCTCGATCCAATGCGTGTTCACCGAACCATGTCCCTGGTAGGTGTAGTGGCCGAGGCTCACAGGTTGTCTGGAGAGATCAGCTCGCTGGTCCATCGCCGCGTTCCTCCTGGGCATTGAGAGTCCGAGTCACCATCGAGTCCTCGCTCGTCGCGCCTATGGCGACGGCACGATCGGCCAAGGGAACTACCAAGTTCTTGCTATTGCCGCTGCTGGCGCTCGGGGAGATGCTCAGCCGGTACACAACCCACAGCCCGCGGTCCCAAGGAGGAAGGCGATGGCAACTCTGCTCTGGCTTCATGGTGGCGCCTGTAGCGGCAATACGATGTCGTTCTTGAACGCCGAAGAACCGAGTGCCTGCGATCTGGTGACGGATTTCGGCATCGACGTCCTCTGGCATCCGTCTCTCGGCATGGAGCTCGGCGACAACGCGCAGCGCATCTTCAGGAACTGCGCCGACGGCACGACGGAGCTCGACATCTTCGTCATGGAGGGCACGGTCGCCCTGGGACCGAACGGCAGCGGCCGGTACAACGTGTTCGCCGACCGCCCGATGAAAGACTGGGTCCGCGAGCTCTCCGCGCGCGCCGGCGCCGTGGTCGCGCTCGGCGACTGCGCCTGCTGGGGCGGCATCCCGGCGACCGCACCGAATCCCACCGACGCCATCGGCCTGCAGTACCTCAAGCGTCAGCACGGTGGATTCCTGGGCGCGGACTTCCGCTCGAAGTGGGGCCTGCCGGTGATCAACATCCCCGGCTGCCCGGCGCATCCCGACTGGGTGACGCAGATCCTCGTCGCCATCGCCTCCGGCCGCGCCTCGGACATCGCGCTCGACGATCTCCAGCGTCCGCAGACGTTCTTCAAGACGTTCACTCAAACCGGCTGCACCCGAGTGCAGTTCTTCGAGTACAAGCAGTCGTCGATGGAGTTCGGCCAGGGCACGCGCACCGGCTGCCTGTTCTACGAGCTCGGCTGCCGTGGACCGATGACCCACTCACCGTGCAACCGCATCCTGTGGAATCGGCAGTCGTCGAAGACGCGGGCGGGCATGCCCTGCACCGGCTGCACCGAGCCCGAGTTCCCGTTCCACGACCTGGCGCCGGGCACCGTGTTCAAGACGCAGAAGATCAGCGGCACGATTCCCAAGGAAGTGCCCGCGGGCACCGACCACGTGTCCTATATGGCCCACGCCGCCGCCGCCCGCATCGCCGCGCCGAACTGGGCGAAAGAAGACATGTTCGTCGTCTGACGACCCGTCGACGACCAGACCTCACGCGCATCAGGAGGCAGAATGTCCAGCACTCAAACGATCGCCATGCCCGATCAGTTGAGGATCAGCCCGCTCGGCCGCGTCGAAGGCGATCTCGACCTGCGCGTCACACTCGACGACGGCGTCGTGACCAGCGCCTGGACCGAAGCGGCCATGTTCCGCGGCTTCGAGATCATCCTGCGCGGCAAAGATCCGCAGGCCGGTCTGATCGTCACGCCGCGCATCTGCGGCATTTGCGGCGGCAGTCATCTTTACAAGGCCTGCTACGCCCTCGACACCGCCTGGAAAACGCATGTTCCGCACAACGCGACCCTGGTGCGCAACATCGCCCAGGCATGCGAGACGCTGCAGTCGATTCCGCGCTGGTTCTACGCCCTCTTCGCGGTCGACCTCACCAACAAGAACTACGCCGCGCTGCCTGAGTACGACGAGGTGGTCCGCCGCTTCGCACCGTTCGTCGGCACCTCGTACGAAACCGGTGTCACACTCTCGGGCAAGCCGGTCGAGGTCTACGCCATCTTCGGCGGTCAGTGGCCGCACTCGAGCTTCATGATCCCGGGCGGCGTGATGTGCGCGCCGACGCTCTCCGACGTCACCCGCTCGATCGCTATTCTCGAGTATTGGAAGCGTGAGTGGCTGGAAAAGGTGTGGCTCGGCTGCTCGATCGAGCGCTGGATGGAGAACAAGACCTGGAACGACGTGCTCGCCTGGGCGGATGAGAACGACAGCCAGCGCAACTCCGACTGCGGCCTATTCCTGCGCTTCGCCCAGGCCGCCGGCCTCGACAAGTACGGCCAGGGCTGCGGCTCATTCCTCACCACCGGAACGTACTTCGATCCGGAGCTCTACGAGCATCCGACGATCGACGGACGCAACGACGCGCTGATCGGCCGCGCCGGCATCTACGACGGCGAGGGCTATCACGACTTCGACCATCTCAACGTGCGCGAGGACACGGCGCACTCCTTCTTCAAGGGCGAGAAGTACCTGCACCCGTGGTTCGGCGAGACCGACCCGATCGACCCCAAGGACGGCCACGAGCAGGGCAAGTACAGCTGGGCCAAGTCGCCGCGCTACGAAGTTCCGGGCCGCGGCCCGATGCCGCTCGAGGCGGGTCCGCTGGCGCGCCAGGTGATCGCCGGACGCGACGGCGCCCAGGACCACCAGGACTACGATCCGCTCTTCCTCGACGCCGTCCGCACCGTCGGACCGAACGTGCTCGTCCGGGTCATGGCGCGGATGCACGAAGCCTGCAAGTACTACGAGCTGGCCCGCTCGTGGCTCGACCAGCTCGATCTCCACGGCCGCTTCTACACCAAGCCCGAGGAGCTCGAGAACGGTAAGGGCTTCGGCGCCACCGAGGCCGCCCGCGGCTCGCTCGCCGACTGGATCGTGATCTCCGACGGCAAGATCGAGAACTACCAGGTGGTCACGCCGACCGCCTGGAACATCGGCCCGCGCGACCGCACCGGGACGCTGGGACCGATGGAGCAGAGCTTCGTCGGTGCCGAGATCACCGACCCCGAGGATCCAGTCGAGATGGGGCACGTCGCCCGCTCGTTCGACTCCTGCCTGGTGTGCACCGTGCACGTCTACGACGGCAAGTCCGGCCGCGAGCTTTCGCGCTTCAACATCGGTGAGCTCGGCTGACGCCCGGCCGTCGATGACGACGCCGGATCTCGACACGCTCCAATCGCTCGCCGGCCGGTCGACGGCCGGCGAGCCGGTGGACACGCTGGTGATCGGCTGCGGCAACCTGCTGCGCGGCGACGACGCCGTGGGGCCGACCTTGGTCCGCGTGCTGTGGGATCTCGGGCTACCGCGCGGCGTGCGCTGCGCCGACGCCGGAACCGGCGGCATGGATGTCGCCTTCCAGATGCGCGGCGTGCCCGAGGTGATTCTGGTCGACGCGTGCCGTAGCGATTCGGCGCCGGGAAGTGTCTTCGAGCTGCCCGGTGAAGAGGTCGAGAATCTGCCGCCGCTGACCGGCCTCCACCTGCACGCCTTCCGCTGGGATCATGCTCTCGCCTTCGCCCGCTGGCTACTGAAAGACGAGTACCCGGAGCGGATCCGGGTCTACCTCATCGAAGCCGCGAGCCTCGAGCCCGGGGCGCCCCTGTCGCCGCCGGTCGACCGCTCGATGCACGGCCTGGCCCGTCGCCTACGCCGAGAATGGGGGCTGCATGGCGAGTCTTGAGCTCCGGCTCACCGAGCACGGCTCCCTGCACGTACCGGCCGAGCTCGCCCACCGGCTCTTTCCCGCCGACCTCGCGGCGCCAGTGCTGCGCGGCCGCGAGCTTTGGCTCTATCCGACGCGGGGTGCCGGCGGCGGCGGGCTGATTCTCAAGCAGCGCAACCCGGCGGGCGACCGCGCGGTGCTCATCTGGGAAGAGCTGCCGAAGGGCACCCCGGCCGGTCCGCTACCGGCGTTCTGGGACGAGGCGCGCGGCGCCCTGCGCGTCGCCCTACCGTTCGCGGCCGAGGAGAGCCTGTGAATGGCCGCGGCGTCTCCGTTTCCGGGTCGCGGCCTCGGCGTGCAGAGCTACGTGGTCGAAGAGAAGGGACGCTGGGTCGTCTACCTGGATGTCGCCATGGCCGACCGCGAAGCCTCGACGACGACCGAGGGCGACGCCCAGGGGGACAGCGTCCCGGCGTTCCAGGTCGTGCGGCGCCGGATTCGCGACTTCTCGAGCGAGGCCGAGGCGCGAGTCGCGGCACGCTTCATGAGCCTCGGCGCCAGTCGCGATCTGCGCAGGCCGCCCTCGGGATTCTGAGAGCTCACGCACCATGACGAGCCCACGCACCCTCGCCGTCAACGCTCCCTCGGCAGCACCCAACCGCACACCCGAGCTCGCACGCACCGAGCTCGAGGCGGCCTGCGCGCTGCTCGGCGTCTTCCCGCTGCCAGTGGGCCTCCTGCTCCTGCCGCCGGCGCCGGGGGACGAGGCGCGTGCCGAGACCGCGCTCCGCGCCCTCGCTCAGGGCGACGCGACGACCCCGATGCCCCACGCCTGGGCCTTCCTGCGCGCCGCGCTCGACGGCGACGCCGCGCGGGCTCACGACCTGGCGGCGACCGCCCCCGAGCCGTGGGCGCGCTACAACCGCCTCGTCCTCGGCGCCGATCCAGAGCTCGCGCGAAGTCTGACGGCGCCTCATGCGCTGCCCTCACCTCTCGCCGAGCTCGCCGCCGCGGCGGCGTTCGTCCACGGGCTTCACGACACCGCGCCCGACCTGCCCGATCGCGGCATCCCCGACAACAACTTCCCCGAGGCGACCGCCGTCGTCGCCATGATTCGCGCCGCGGCGGAGCTCGAGACCGGCCGAACCGAGGGCGCCCTCGCCGAGCTCGGCCATGCGCTCGACGCGGTGCGCACACGCTCGCCCGTATTCGCCGCCCAGCTCGCGGCGCAGCGGGCCGATCTGCTGCGCGCCGAACCCCAGGCGGCTGTGCTCGAGCTGCGCGCCGCGCTCGAGCTGGCCCGCGGCTCGACGCTCCCGGGCCAGCGCAGCGCTCTCCACCTGCAGCTCGGTCTGCTCCTGCACGACCTGGCCGAAGGTCGCCGCGGCCTGCTGCTCGAGGCAGTGAAGGCGTACCAGAATGCGCTGCAGGAAGGCCTGGCCGATCATCCGACGAGCGAGTCCTTCGCCCTGGTGCAGAACCATCTCGGCCTCGCCTACCTCGCCATGCCGATGGACGACCAGGCCGCGCGCCTGCGCCTCGGCGTCGCCGTACAGTCCTTTCGCAAGGCGCTCGAGGTGTACCGCCCCGAGACGCATCCCGAGCTGTGGGCGAGCACGCAGATGAATCTGGCGAACTCCCTGCAGTATCTGCCGTCGTCGCATCCCCAGGAGAACCTCGTCCAGGCGGTCGAGCTCTACGAGCAGCTGCTCCAGGTGCGCACCGCCGCCAAAGACCCCCTCGGCTATGCCCGCGTGCTCGCCAACCAGGCCAATGCCCTCGCTCATCTCGGCATGTTCTCGCCGGCGCTGGCAAAGCTCGAGGAAGCCCACAAGCTCTTCCACTGGCACGGCGAGCCCGACCTGGCGGCCAGCGTGCTCGAGCAGGTGGCAGCGATCCACCGCCGGCGCCAGGACGCTGACGAAGAAGGCACTGTTGAGGTCGAGAACGACGGCGACGACGACTCCACGGAGGGGACTCTTTGATGGAACTGCACCGTCGCCAGCAATTCGACTTCCTGCTGCACACAGCGGTCGAGCGCTACACCGAGCGCCTGGAGCAGCGCCTCGGCGGCCCGGGACCGGCGCTCGAGCGCCTGCGCAACGATCCCGACGGCGACGGCGTGTGGCTGCACGAGTTCACCCGCAGCCTCTTCGCCGATTTCCTGCTCGACAACGTCGGCGGCGCCTGCTTCGTGCTCCAAGCACTGGCGCGTCGCCCGGCGGCGCCGACCCGGGGCGGCACGATCGAGGACACGCTGCTGGAGCTCGCCGAGAGCGCCTTCGCCGCGCTCCTCGACGCCAAGACCGACGAAGCGCTCGAGCAGCGCTCCGGATACCAGGCCGTGGACGCTTGAGACACGCACCGTGACAACCGACCCGAATCTCCCAGCCCGCAAGACGCGGCTCCAGAGACACCGCGACCGAGGAGAGATCCCATGACCGCGACATCTCTCGACGCCACTGCACCCGACGACACTGCGTCCGACGACACTGCGCCCGACGACACTGCGTCGGACGACACTGCGTCCGACGACACTGCGTCGGACGACACCGCGTCGGACGACTCGCCGCTCGACCAGCTGGCGCGCGGAGTCGACGAAGCCGTGCGAGCCGTCGAATCGCTCGACTCCTCGGCGCGCGCCAAGGCCCTCGCGCTGAAGCAGGCCATCGAGGCCTTCCACAAGGAAGGGTTGGCGACGATGATCCGCACGCTCAAGGCGGATCCGCGCGGTCTCGAGCTGCTGCTCGAGATGGTCGAGGACTCCGGAGTCTACGCACTCTTCGCCATGCACGGGCTGGTGAAGGCCGACCTCGCCACCCGCGTCGCCCAGGTGCTCGACGCCACCCGCCCCTACCTGCAGTCGCACGGCGGCGACGTCGAGCTCGTCGCCGTCGAGGGCGACACCGCCAAGGTGCGGCTGCAGGGCGCCTGCAGCGGCTGCTCGCAGTCGGCGGTGACCCTACGCGAGAGCGTCGAAGAAGCGCTGACGACGCGCATTCCCGAGATCGCCCGCGTCGAGCAGGTCGAGAATGAAGTCTCGACCGGGGTCGAGAGCTCCTCCACGACCGGCTTCGTGCCGCTCGACAGCCTGAGGCCGTCGCGGCGCGAGTCCCACGGCTGGCGCCGCGGTCCGCGCCTCGACGAGCTCGAGGACTCGGCGCCCCACCGGCTCGAGCTCGACGACGTCTGCGCGGTCGTGATCCGCCTGGGCGAGAGCGTGCAGGCCTTCCGCAACGAGTGCGCGCACCAGGGGCTGCCGATCGACGGTGGACGCATCGACGAGGAAGGCACCTTGACTTGCCCGTGGCACGGCTTCCGCTTCGACGCCACCACGGGCGAGTGTCTGACCTCGCCGGCAGCGCAGCTCGAGCCCTTCCCCCTCCGCATCGAGGACGGCGTCGTATGGGTTCGACCGAGCTGAGCCGGAGCGTCCGCCTCGGCGCGGCGGCCACGGGTGGGCTCGCCCTGCCCGACGCCCAGCCGTCGCCGTCGCAGCTCTATGCGCCGCGCGGCGTCTACCTCGACGAGCGGCGGCTGATCGCCGTCGACTCGGGCAATCATCGGGTGATGATCTGGCACGGCGCGCCGAGCCACGACGGTGCGCCCGCCGAGGTCGTCCTCGGTCAGCCGTCGGCCTACAGCGAAGGCCCGAGGGCCGGCGGGCGCGGCGCGGAGAACGGATTCCACCTGCCGACCGCAGCGGCGGTCCACGACGACCGGCTCTTCGTCGCCGACGCTTGGCATCACCGTATCCTGGTGTGGAACGAGGTGCCGACCGTCTCCGACACACCGCCCGACTGGGCGCTCGGCCAAGACGACCTCGCCGACGTCGAGCCCAACCGCGGCGCCGGGCCGTCGCGCGCCGGTCTCTACTGGCCCTACGGCTTCGGGTACCTCGGCGGCGTGTTCTACGTCGCCGACACCGGCAACCGCCGCGTGCTCGCCTGGCACGGCCTGCCCACTCGCGACCGGCCGGCCGACTTCATCCTCGGCCAGCCCGCGGACACCGCCGGCGAGGAGAACCGCGGCGGCGCCGCGGCGGCCGACTCCTTCCGCTGGCCGCACGCCTTCGCCGCCTGCGGCGACACCCTCTTCGTCGCCGACGCCGGCAACCATCGTCTACTCGGCTGGAGCCCGCCACCCAACGGCGACCGGCCGGCGGACGTCGTCGTCGGCCAGAGCGACTTCACCACCGCCCGCGAGTTTCCCTACGCACCGCAGAGCGCCCGCAGCCTGCGCTTTCCCTACGGCATCACCAGCGACGGCACCCTGCTCGCCGTGGCCGACACCGCCAACAACCGCGTGCTGCTGTTCCACGACTCGCCGCGCGGCGCCGGCGGCGCCGCCGACGCCGTGCTCGCGCAACCCGACTTCGCGGCCAATGGCGAGAACCGCTGGCAGGCGGTCGAGGACGACTCGCTGTGCTGGCCCTACGGTCTATGGCTTCACGGCTCACGGCTGGCAGTCGCCGATTCGGGCAATAATCGCGTTCTACTCTGGGATCTTTCCCGAGCCGCCGTCGACTAAGAGGAGGCACACGATGTGTTTGGCAGTTCCCGGCCGCATCGAGACGATCTACGAAGCGAAGGGCACGCGCATGGCGCAGCTCGATTTCGGCGGCATCAAGAAGGAGGTCTGCCTCGCCTACCTCCCCGAGGCCGAGGTCGGGGAGTACGCCATCGTCCATGTCGGCTTCGCGATCAGCCGGATCGACGAGGCCACCGCCGCCGAGACACTGCGCCATTTCCGCGAGCTCGGCATCCTCGAAGAAGAGCTCGGGCTCGAGCCGTCGTGAGACGCGACCCATGAAGTACCTCAACGAGTTTCGTGACGGCGAGATCGCCCAGCAGCTGGCGGCGCAGATTCGCGAGATCACCACGCGCCCCTGGGCGATCATGGAGGTCTGCGGCGGCCAGACCCACTCGATCATCCGCAACGGCATCGACCAGCTGCTGCCGGACTCGATCGAGATGATCCACGGTCCCGGCTGCCCGGTGTGCGTGACGCCGGTGGAGATCATCGACCGCGCGCTGGCCATCGCCGCGCGAACGGACGTGATCTTTTGCAGCTTCGGCGACATGCTGCGGGTACCGGGCAGCGACCGCGATCTCTTCCGGGTGCGCAGCGAGGGCGGCGACGTCCGCATCGTCTACTCGCCGCTCGACGCTGTGCAGCTGGCGCGCGAGCACCCGGAACGGCAAGTTGTCTTCTTCGGCATCGGCTTCGAGACCACGGCGCCGGCCAACGCCATGGCCGTGCACTTGGCGAAGCAGCAGGGCATCGAGAACTTCTCCATGCTGGTCTCCCACGTGCTCGTACCGCCCGCCATCGACGCCATCATGTCGGAGCCGGGCAACCGCGTGCAAGCGTTCCTCGCCGCCGGCCACGTGTGCAGCGTGATGGGAACCTGGCAGTATCCGCCGCTGGTCGAGAAGCACGGCATCCCGATCGTGGTCACCGGTTTCGAGCCTCTCGACCTGCTCGAAGGCATCCGCCGGGCCGTTACTTTGCTCGAGGCCGGCCGTGTGGAGCTCGACAACGCCTACGCCCGCGTGGTGCAACCGGAAGGGAATCGCCCCGCTCAACAGCTGCTCGAACAGGTCTTCGACGTGACCGACCGCGCCTGGCGCGGCATCGGCGTGATCCCGCGGAGCGGCTGGACGCTGTCGGAGGCGTACCGCGACTTCGACGCCCAGCGACGCTTCGCCGTCGGCGACATCCGGGCCTGCGAGTCACCGCTCTGCCGCAGTGGCGAGGTGCTGCAGGGCGCGATCAAGCCCACCGATTGCGCCGCGTTCGGCACCCGGTGCACGCCGCAGACGCCGCTCGGCGCGACGATGGTCTCGTCCGAGGGCGCATGCGCCGCCTACTACCACTACGGCCGCTTCCTCGATTCGGACAGCGTCCCGTCGGACGGCATCGCCCAGGACGTCTTGTCCCCAGCCCAATCCCCTCGATGAGCGACGACGGCTTCACCTGGACCTGCCCGCTGCCGCTGGTCGACTCGCCGCGCATCGTGCTCGGTCACGGCGGGGGTGGCAAGCTCTCGGCCGACCTCGTGGAGCACCTCTTCCTGCCGGCCTTCGACAACCCCGAGCTGGCGCATCTCGCCGACGCCACCGTGCTGCCCGGCATCCCCGGCCGACTCGCGATGTCGACCGACTCGTACGTCGTCCATCCCCTATTCTTCCCGGGCGGCTCGATCGGCGACCTGGCGATCCACGGCACGATCAACGATCTGGCGATGAGCGGCGCCGAGCCGCTCTACCTGAGCGTCGGCTTCATCCTCGAGGAAGGCCTCGAGATGAACACGCTCGGCGGCATCGTGCACCGGATGGCCGAGTCGGCGCGCGCCGCCGGCGTCGCCGTTGTGACCGGCGACACCAAGGTGGTGGAGAAAGGGCGTGGCCACGGCTGCTACGTCAACACCACCGGCATCGGCCGCGTGCCCGAGGGCGTCGACCTCGGTCCGCATCGCATCCGCCCCGGCGACCGCGTGCTGGTGTCCGGAACGCTCGGCGACCACGGCATGGCGATCATGAGCGTGCGTGAAGGGCTCGAGTTCGGCACCCGCTTGGTCAGCGATTCGGCGCCGCTCCATGGCCTGGTGCGCGCGCTACTGGAACTGGGCGACGCCGTCCACATGCTGCGCGATCCCACGCGCGGCGGCGCCGCGGCGTCGCTGACCGAGATTGCCGGCGCCGCGCGGCTCGGCATCGAGCTGGTGGAGACCGACCTGCCGATCCGGCCCGAGGTGCAAGCCGCCTGCGACCTGCTCGGCATGGATGCGATCCACGTCGCCAACGAGGGCAAGCTGGTCGCCGTGGTCGCCGAAGAGCACGCCGAGGCCGCGCTCGAGATCCTGCGCGAGCACGAGCTCGGCGCCGAGGCCGCCCTCGTCGGCCGGGTCGTCGACGACCACCCGGGCTTGCTCGCGCTGCGCACCGCGCTCGGTGCCCGCCGCGCGGTCCCACTGCCGATCGGCGAGCAGCTGCCTCGCATCTGCTGAGCGCCAGACATCGGACGAGGTTCCACGGCGCCCAGCGCGAAATTCCCTGGTGGTCCCAAGATTCCCTGGGTCGACGGTCAGGCAACAAGTTCCGCGAGGTTCCGGTTCGCGCAAGCCAGTGCGTCGAATCACCTGTCTCTTTCCACTCTGTTCGTGAAGTCACCAAGACTCCATCAGTCGACGACAGAGCACGATACCGCGATCCAGATTGCGAATCGGGATAACCTTTAAGCCTGATCATAAAACCCGAGAAGATTCGGCGAGCAGACCGGGAGGACTCCGCCTCCTCAGATGGCATGACACTTGCTCTACACGTTTCTCGAGGGATCAAGACCGATGCGTCTCTCGTTGGGAGGTTTTTATGAAGTTCTTTGCCTGGCTGCGGTCACCTGGAGCCGTCGAGGTCGACACCACATCGCAACTCATGCGACTCGGCGCGTTGGACCCACGGAGGGGTGACCGCTGGCCACCGATTCGAATCACCGGACGACTCTTCGACCGCACCAGAGACCTGTGGCGATGGTGGGATCTGCGGCATCGCATCTACGAAGCCGAGCTGAAGCTGAAGACCCTGGCGACACTGCCCTGTGAGCCGCTCCAGCTGCTCGGCTCGAGCATGCCCCGAATTGATCACTTGCACGATCACTCCGAGATCGAAAGGAAGATCGGTGAACTCGTCGCCGACGCCGAAATCCGCGAGTCCCTCTCGACGGCAATCATCGGCAGGTCCTATCGCTTCGCCGGCTGCACGCGCGAAGCGGCCCATTTGCGGCGCCCTGACCTCGACGAGCTTCTCGCCGATACGATTCTCGCGTCGGAGCCTCCGCGGCGACGACCGCCGGCGATCGCCTCCGCGACCGACGCCCGCGCCCCGACGATCGGTGTTCATCGTCGCTCGCTGGTCCTCGAACGCTGAGCTCTGCGCGCCAGGAGCGTGAAAAACCCCGGAACGAAGCGCCGGCGCCGCAGCGCGCGGCGCGCCCGCGCAGCGAACTTCTGCTCGGTGCGGAAGAGCGCTTCGCGGCGGCGAATCGGACGAAAGCGGTTGATGCTGGTGCTCACCAACTCGAAGCCGGCGGCGTCGAGCCAGCCGGCGACCTCGCGCAGCGTGTGGCTCGTCTCGCGCGGATGGAGCACCTGGTCGCGAAACCACGATTCGAAGTGGCGCGCGTCGACACCGACGTCGAAGCGCTTCAGCTCGGCGCGTGCGGCCGCTTCGCCGACGCGCTGAACCAGGCCGCGAAAGTGCTCCAGGAAGGGCTCTCGCCCGGGCCGATGATAGAGGCCGAGATAGAGCCGCGGCGCCCAGGTGGCGACGTGCTCGAAGGCGCGACGCGGCTGTGGCGTGTGATGCAGCACGCCGAGGCTGACCAGGAGGTCGAAACGTTCCCCGAGGTCGACCTCGAGAACATCCTGTTCCTCGAATCGCACCCGTGCGTCCAGTCCCATGCGGCTCGCCACGGCCCGCGCCAGCGCCACGGCCCGCGGCGCCCGGTCGAGGCCCATGACCTCGACATCGTAGTCGAGCGCCAGCGCATTCGACAGCCAGCCGGTCCCGCAGCCGCAGTCGACCACGCGACGGACGGTGCCGGAGCGCAGCAGGCGGTCGAGATCCGGATATTGTGCGGCGACCAGCCCCGGCTCGACGGTGGCCGCCGCGGCTTCGACGCTTTCGTAGTCGTTGAACGGCATCGCGCGGTAGAACGCGCGCACCGAGGTCGTCGCCGTCGGCGTCGTCGGCAGGTCCGGGGGCGGCGACGGCCCATCGCGATAGAAGGTGAACATCGCGCGCGCGAAGAGCGCGTGTCGCTTCGGGCCGGCGTGGCCGACGGCCACGTCGTCGAAGGCGGATCGGTCGCCGACGGTGTTCGGATCGACGCCGACCGGCATCGACCAGATGCCGAAGTTGCACAATGTGGCATCGTCGACCGCCGAGACCAGCGGCGCGAGGATCGGGTCGTTCTGCGGCGCCATCGCGCGCAGGTCCTCCATGCGATCGATGGTGGCGACCAGACGGATCCCCTCGGCGCGGCAGAAGGACTGGACGAGCAAGATGGAGCGCAGGGTCTCGAGCAGGCAGGTCGCGTCGGGAACCGGCGCCAACCAGCTCTCGCGCGAGCCGAGGCAGTAGCGGAAAAAGCCCTTGCCGCGCTCGACCAGCTCGCGCAAGGAGGCGCGTGAGCTGTCCGGAGCTTCGTCGATCGACGCGACATTTGCGTCGTCGAGCAACCACGGACCGACCCGATACGGACGGCCGGCGAGCAGCACCTCGGAGCGCCGAATGTCGCCGAAGTGCACGAGCACGAGGTCGGGAGGCCGCAGCGTGCACTGACTGACCACGAGGCGGGCGATGCTCGCGTTCGACGCCCCCGGGTCGGCGAAGTTGAGCACTTCGACGCCGCCCCGATCGCGGCCGTGGTGCGTGCACCATCGATCGACGAAGCGCGACGGCCAGGACTCCTCGAGCTCGACGAAATAGCCGAAGGCATGGCTCTCGCCGAAGACGTAGACCCGGTGCGATGCTGACGGATCGGGCTCGTCGCCGCGGTAGCCCAACGAGTTGAAACGGTAGGTCCTGCCGCCGTCGTCGTGGGCGAATCGCCGACTCTCGCGCATGTGGCCGAGGTGGCTCCGGCGCTCCACGTCCTCTCCGCGGTAGGGCAAGAGACCGTAAGGGGAAAGGTCCCTTGATGCGCCGCTTTGCCCCATCTCTATCGTACTGTAGCATAGGCCGATGCACACCCCCTTCGGACCGTCGTCTCATCCATCTCCATCGCCCACCGTACGACCACCCTCGATCTGGCGCCGGCTCAAGACGGCCCTGCGTCGCCTGCTGACGCGCCGCCGAAAGGGCAAGAACCCCAACATCTACCCGCTCTACTGAACCGCCGGGCAACGGGCCACGCGGCGATGGACGAGCCGAACGCGACACACCCGGGTTCGCCGAACCCTTGGGTCCCCATGGCATTCGTCCAGGATCTCGACGACGGTCCTCACCGGGTGACGGTCGACGAGCGAAGCTTCGCGCTTTTTCGAGCCGATGGCAGGTGGCAGGCGCTTCTCGATCGCTGTCCGCATCGCGCGGCGCGCCTCTCTGACGGCGTCCTGCACGACGGTCGACTCGAATGCCTCTACCACGGCTGGCAGTTCGGCCACGGCGGCACGTGCCTGCACATCCCCCAGCTGCTCGCCGAGCAATCGATTCCCGCCAGAGCTCACGTGTCGGCCTACCCCGTGCGCGAGGCGCAGGGGATCGTCTGGCTGCGCCCGGACGCCGCGGAGGCGGTGGACGACGGCGCTGCGGCAGCGGACGACGACGTCGCGCCGCCGCTCGTCGACGCTCTCGACGACGAAGCCACGCGGTCGATCGACTTCATGATCGATCTCCCCTACGAGCAGAGCTTCCTGATCGAGAACGTGATCGACATCGCGCACATCCACGTCGCTCACCACGGCGTGCGCGGCGGCGGCCACCGCGACCTGGCGGCGCCGCTCGAGTTCGAAGTGTCGGAGCGTCGGCCCGAGGGCTTCAGCGCCTCGTTTCGCTCCGTCGGCCTCGCGCTCGACGACGCTGGCGGCGCCGCGCTGCGCGGCGCGCGCGTCGCTTTCGTCGCCCCCAACCTGGTGCACTACGAGTCGCTCTACGAAGATCCGACGCTCCGCTCGGGCCTCGCCCTCTACTCGGCGCCGCGTGGCCGCGACCGCTGCCGCCTGCTCTACCGCGCCTACAACAACTTCCCGCGCCTGCGGGACCGCCTGCGTCCGCGCTGGCTCGAGCACTGGACGCAGTGCACCATCCTCGAGCAGGACATGGACGTCGTGCAGGGTCAGGTCGACGAGATGCTGCGCGCCGGCCGGCCACCTCGCGAGCTCTGGCTGCCGCTCAAGAGCAGCGACGCCCTGGTGATCGCCTATCGTCGGTGGCTCGACGAGCACGGGCTCGGAGCCGCACAGATCGGTTTCGACCGTCTGCAGCCGGCCGCTGCGGCCCGACCGCCGACCGTGCCCTTCGACCGGCTGAGCATGCACACCGAGATCTGCACGTCCTGCACCCGTGCGCACCGGCGGCTCCTGGCCGCCCGAGCCCCGCTGTCGTTCGCGGCCTTCACGCTCCTCGCCGTCGCGGCTGCGGGCGGCGGCGTTCCGGCGGCCGCGACGGCCCTGGCGGTGGCGGCCGGCCGCATCGGGATCGACCGGCTCGAGCGCCGATTTCGCGGCCGCGGCACCTGACGATCGTCTTCATTTTCACAGGCGCGACCTCGTCCGAAGGCGACTCGGCCCGATATGATCTGAAGATCCCTGATTCAGAAGGAGACTCGAGTGGGCTGGGGAAAGCCAGACTATGAGAACGTCGCCGGATTCCTGGCGCGCCAAGCCGAGGCAGAGATCGCGTTCGTGCCCGATCTCCCACAACCGGAAGATCCAACGGAAATCTTCTTCACGGTCGAGGTGGAGGGACCGGAGCCCAGACCTCGATCGGCGATCACGGATCTCATCCAGGCTTTGAACGAACGCGACAGTCCGCAATACAGAATGCTCGAGGTGTCTCGAACGATCTATCACACGAGTCGCCCAAACACGATGGATCTCGAGATGGCGGCAATGAACCGACTGACTCTGAAGAAAGCCGCGAAAAAGCGAGGCAAGCTGAGAATCGATGAATCAGATCTGACTCGCCTCGAGTGCCCCAGGTGGCAGGAGCGCGGAGGGCTTCCCAGGTTCGAGCTCGATCAGCTGGAACCCAGCGCCGGCATCGATCTCGCCAGCACGCGGCGATCTGTCGATCGCATCTACATGGCCGCTGCATTCTCGCTGGTCGTCTCTCGATTCGTCGTCGACGAGCTCGAGCAACGCTACGGAAACATCGGTGCGCTCTTGGTCGACGAGTCCGGCAACCTGCTCGCCTGGGCGTTGAACACGAAGGACCAGAACAGCACGTGCCATGCCGAAGTCAATCTCCTGCAGAGCTTTTTCTACCGCCACAGGCAGCCCGTACCGCCCAAGTGCACCGTCTACACGACCCTCAAACCGTGCCGCATGTGCGCCGGAATGATCAGTCACGCGACCGATCAACGAGTCGCGGTCGTCTACGGTCAAGACGACAGAGGCCCTGATGCGACGGGAACGTCGGTCGACAAGGCCGGCGTCGCAAACTTGCTCGGGGATCCCGACTACGACTCCGAGCCCATCATGATCGAAAGTGACTTCGGAGGTCGTGCCGCGGTCATGGCTTACCGCCTTGATCGGCAAAGACGCCAGTACCGCGGGGGTGGTGGGATCGTCGATGCACTGGCTTCAGAACAAGTCACTCTCACAATGGTCGATGCTCTAGGTGCGCTCGAGCGGATCCGTCTGGCTACCGAAGATGACTTCGACCGGGCCGTGGAACGGCGTGTCGTGGAGCACCTCTGGCCATTCCTCCGCAGCAACCGTGCGACACTCGACACCATCCCAGGCTAGTCTTTGGCTGCACTCGGGCTCTCTTCGAGGTGCGATCAGACCATCGATTCGCCCGGCGAGGAGACCGATCGCGCCCGCGGTCGACTCGAACGCGGGCGCAGGCAAGCGACAGGCAGTTGTCTTCGCCAGAGCGCGTCCCCCCGCAACGACTCGAGACCGCGTTCTCCCTCACTCCGGCGTCCTCGAGCGGCCAATCGATCGGTAAGAAACACCTCGCGCGCGAGTAGTTCCTTCAAAGGAGCCCCTCACCATGCGCGAACTGATCCGAAGCCTCCGTTTCGTCGGCCGCTCGTTGCGCCGCAACCCGGGAGTGACACTTCTCGCCTCGGGCTCTCTGGCTCTGGCGATCGCCGGCAATGTGATCGTGTTCAGCCTCGCCAACGGTCTGTTCTTCAGGCCGCTACCGTACGAAGACGCGCATCAGATCTCTCTGATCGGCGAGCGGACCGAGGATTCCGCGGAGGGCAGCATCTTCCCCGCCTCGGCCGCCAACTTCCTCGACTGGCGCGAACGACAGACGTCGTACAGTCACCTTGGCGCCTTTCGCGGCCAGCCCCTGGGCCTCGGTCACGAGGAGCCGGTCCAGCAGATCAGCGGTGCCGCGGTGTCGCCGAGTTTCTTCGCGGCGCTCGGCGTGCGAGCCGAAGCCGGCCGCGTGTTCATCGACGACGAAGCGACGCGCGGCCGTGAGCACGTGGTGGTCCTCACCTGGGAGTTCTGGCAAGAGCACCACGAGGGCGCCGACGTCTTGGGCCAAGAGCTGGTGCTCGGCGGCCTGCCCCACACCATCGTCGGCGTCCTGCCCGAGCTCTTCGAGTTTCTCGACCCGACGCTCGAGGTGATGGTGCCCCTGGTTCTCGAGCGCGAGAACCTGCGTCGTCACCAACGGGATGTGCTGGTAGTCGGTCGCCTGGCTCCGGGAATCAGCGATGCCGCCGCCCAGGCTGAAATGGCGTCGATCATGACGCAGCTGACCGCGGAGTATCCCGAGGCCAACCGAGGCTACACAGCGCAGGTTTTGAACCTGCGGCGCGAGATCCCGGGCGAAGAGGAGCGTACGCTCTTCGCCCTCATGCAAGGAGCCATGCTCTTCGTGCTCTTGATCGCCTGCGCCAACATTGCCAATCTCTTGCTCGCTCGGTCTCAGCGCCGAGAACGGGAGATCGCGGTGCGCGCGTCTCTCGGTGCATCGAGGGTCCGCCTATTCGGCCAACTGCTGCTCGAAGGGCTGGCGATGGCGAGTCTCGCGGGCGGGATCGGGCTGAGTCTCGGTGCCCTGGGCAACCGCCTCGTGGCCCAGGCTCTGGCCGCTCAGCTGCCGAATTTCTACGCACCGGTCATTGATTTCCGGGTGCTCGCCGTGACGCTCGGCGTCACATTTCTCGGAGGCTTTCTCTTCAGCCTCGCTCCGGCGTTCCAGACGTTCGGCGGCGATCTGCTCGGCTCCCTGAAGGACGGCTCGAAATCATCGGCAAGTGCCAAGAAGCGGTGGATCTCGAACAGCCTCGTGGTCGCGGAGCTCGCGCTGGCGCTAGTCTTCCTCGCCGGTGCCGGGGTCATGTTGCACAGTTTCCAGCGCCTGCAAGACGCGGATCCGGGCTTCGAGACGGCCGATCTGCTGACGGTCCAGGTGACGCTCCCGTCGCTTCGCTATACGACCGGCTCACAGCAAGCGGAGGTCGCGCGCCTGCTCGAGCAGCGGCTCGCGGCGCTGCCCGGGGCCGAAGCAACGCTGGTGTCGAGCCAGCTGCCGCGCCACGTCTTCCTCCCTCGCGACGTCTTCCAGATCGAGGCCCTGCCGATCGCGCCGGACGACGCGCCGCATCGCGCCGACTGGCTCAGCGTCGACGCCGACTACTTCGAGACCCTGGGGATCGACGTCGCCAGAGGCCGCTCGTTCACCGACGCCGACCGCCTCGGCACCGAGCCGGTCGTCGTGATCAACCAGGCCCTCGTCGACCGCTACTTCGGGGGACTCGATCCGCTCGGCCGCCAGATCACGATGCAGGGGACGTCTCGCCGCATCGTCGGCGTGGTGGACAGCGTGCGCCACGGCCTGGCGCTCAACGACCGCCAAACCGAGGTGATCTACGCCCCGTTCGACCAGCTGCCGACACCGACGGTCGCTCTCGCGGTCCGCGTCACCGGAATCGATCCGACTTCACTCTCCGAGTCCCTGCGCCGCGAGGTCCAGGGGCTCGACGCCCAGCTCGGAGTGACGCAGGTCCAGCTGCTGGACGACTACATCGACCAGTTTTGGGCCGGCCAGCGGGTGTTCTCGGTGATTCTTCGCGGATTCGGCACGCTCGCGCTGCTACTCGCCGCCCTCGGGACCTATGGCGTCCTGGCCTACGCAGTGACCCAACGGCGGCAGGAAATCGGTGTCCGCATGGCGATCGGAGCGTCGCGCCCGCAAGTCGTCGGGATGATCTTGCGCCAAGGTCTGACCCTGGCAGCGGTCGGGTTCGCGGTCGGGCTGCCCGGCATCTGGATGGTCAACCGCGCCATCCAGAGCATCCTCCAAGACTTCGCACCCGTCGAGTCGGGACCGATCGTCTTCGGCGGCGCCGTGCTCTTCGCCGTCACCCTGATCGCCAGCCTGCTCCCCGCCCTGCGCGCTTCGGGCATCGATCCAGCCACGGCGCTGCGCGACGGCTGAGGCGACCGCCGGTCTCCGCCGAATCGCCCCGGTGCGGTTGCTCGAGCACGAGAAACCGGACTGGCGGGCGGCCGCGGAGACCCACCTCCCTGGTCCGACTCCCCGAAGGAACGGCACACGGTACCGCCTCGCCGCGCGGTGTCGGGCTCGGCGAGCGGGCGTAGACTGAGCTTGAAGGATTCCGCCCTCCGCTCGGCCCGATCGAGACGGAGAGCAGGTTCGGAGAGGGTTGCGATCCCTTCGTCAACAACCCTCTGGAAAGGTGGTGCCTCATGCCGACCCTGGATCGAATCGAGAATCCTCAGATGATGCGCGTGGACGTGAACGGGCCGCGCGACGCGAACCGCCTCTACGTCTTCACCGGAACGGCTGTCTTCAACTGGCACCGCACCGACGACGACGACTGGGCACGCGAGCCGATGACCATCAGCCTCATCGGAGTCCCGGGCATCCCGCGCATCTTCGAGGAGAACGTCGTCGATCACGTCGAATCCGCCGCGCTCGCCGCGGTCTACTTCCGAGAGACCGGCAGGCGCGACGCGGTCGGTTGGGCGGTCGATGCCGTCGAGGCCTTCTTCACGCGAGGCCCCGCCGACTTCGCCGACTTCGGGCTCCGGGTGCAGCTCGCTCTTCGCGGCAACGATGCGCGCCTGCTGCGCCTGAGCTTCCGCCTCGACGTGTTGGCGAACATGTAACCGACCGCGGGGTCGCCCGGCGACCCCGCCTTTCGGTCTTCAGGACTCGTGAGCCCGCGCGAAGAACGCGCCGAGCACGTTTCCCACCTCGTCCGGCCGCTCTTCCTGGAGAAAGTGACCGCAGTCACCGAGCTCGGTGTGCTCGGCGTGGGGAATCTCTGCTCGGAGCCGGGCCATGGTCTCTCCGATATCCGGCAGGATTCGGTCCCCGGCGCCGTAGAGCAGGCAGACCGGCACGTCGACCGTCGGCATCCACCGCGCGATCTCCACCATGCCCTTGGGATTGATGCCGAGGCCAGCTTTCAACAGAGCCTTGCGGGCGGCAGCCTCCCTGAACGGCTCCTGGGTGCCGGGAACCGCGTCTTCGCGCAGTCGCTTCGGGTCCGTTACGCCCAGCCGCAGCGCTCGCTCCAGGCCCCATGGGCTGGTCAAGAGACCGCGCACCCCGGGGAGCATGCAGGCGAGCACGAACGCCTTCACCGCCCACGACATCTTCGGATAGACGAGGGTGTTCAGAATCGCCAGGCGCTCGATGCGCTGCGGGGTCCGGCTCGCCCAGTAGAGGCCGATCGGGCCTCCTAGATCGTGCACCGCCAGCCCGACCCGCTCAACGCCCAGGTGATCGAAGAATCCATCCAGGATCCGTGCATGAAAGCGTAGGCTGTAGCTCGCGTCGAGCGGTTTGTCCGATCGTCCGAAGCCCGGCAGGTCCAGGGCGATGACGCGGCGATGCGCGGCGATCCCCGGCATCACCCGCCGCCAGAGGAAGGCCGAGGTCGGCCAGCCATGGAGCAGGAGCACCGGCGGCTCGTCCTCCGACCCGGCCGTCAGGTAGTGAAGCCGCAGGCCCTCGACCTCGGCGAATCGGCTCTCGGTCGAGCCCGGGCTGTCCAGAAGAGTCGGCGGATTTGCGCTCATTCGCGATGGCCTTTCACTTGGTAGCAGAGCTCGACGATACCGCTCTGGAACGCCTGGACCTCGGTCAGGTGGAGGGCGATGTCGTGATCGAGCTGATCGAAAAACGAGATCCCCTCCCCGATCAGCACGGGCGCGATCGAGTAGCGAATCTCGTCGACGAGTCCGAGACGAAAGCACTCGGTGCACAACGTGCCGCCACCGACGATCCAGATCGAGCGGAACCTAGGCCGCAGCTCGTCGTTGATCAGCTGCGCGAGATCGCCCGAGCGGAGCTCGACGGTTTCCCGCGTCCTCGGCAGGGATCGGCGAGTGAGCACGAAGGTGGGCTTGTCGCCGTACGCCCACCCCGCCCCCTGCGCCTCGAAGCGCAGCGCGGTCTCGTAGGTTCGCGACCCCATCACGTAGCAGTCGATCGAGTCGAGAACCGCCTGGACGAGCTCGGCGTCCATGGCCACGCCGTCGGCGAACTCGTCCGAGGTCTCGAGCCAGTCGACGGCCCCATCGGTGCGTGCGATGAAACCGTCGAGGCTCGCCGCCATGTGCATCGTGACGCGGGACTCGGCCTTCTCCGTCATCTCGACCTCCAGATCGTCGAGCCCCGAGGATGTCACGATCCGTCGTTTTCGATCACGGCCCGATCGACGTCCATCGACTGAGGTCACCCGATTCGAAATCGTCCGCGTGGAGGTCGGTGGTGAACACCGTGATCGACTGCGGCGACTTGCGCCGGATGTAGACGTGGCGACCGTCGGGCGACGTCGAGAGGGTGGAGGGTGAGTACGCGAATCCGGCGTCGAGGCTGTGGCGCCCCGGCAGACCGACCACCCCGTCCTCGCCCTCGACGAACGACTGCGACAGCGTCAACCGGCCGTCGACCGAGTCGAGGTCATAGACCAGCATCACTCCCTTGCCAAGGTCTTCGGTTTCGGCCAGCGCGACGAGGCGCCGCGAGCCCAGGGTCGCGATCTTGGTGACACCGACGACACCGTCGGGCAGGGCCTGGACGTCGCGCGGCGTCAGAGTGCCGTCGGGTGCCCTCGCCAGGACGGCGATCGCGTCGTCGTCGTGCCCTGCGACGTAGAGCACTGAACCGTCGGGGCCGGCAACCAGCTCTTCGGCGCCGGCCAGAGCGTCGAAGCCGTCGACCCCGTCGAGATACTGCTCGCGGAACTGGACCGTACCGGTCTCGAAATCGAAGTCGAAAAGAAAGACACCGCCGGATTCCCATGCGGTGACGTAGAGGTGAACCGAATCGATCAATACTGCATCGCGCAGCCCTCGGAACTCTGGGATCGGTCCCCCAGGAGATCCTTGGCCCGAAACCCCGCCAAACTCGAGGTCGACGGGTATGAGCTCACCCGCGACATCTCGGTCGACTACCAAGAACCCCCAAATGAAGGACTCGCCGTTCGGGGGGTCCTGAACCAAAAGGAAGTAGAAGAGCGCCTGCCTGGCACCATCCAGAGGGTCCGCGTAGGCCACAAGGTCAGACGACAAACTCGAGTGGTTTTGATTCGGCAAGACCAGGAGGGATCCGTCTTCCTCGCGTTCGAGAAGCTGGATATCTCGATCGGAAATACGCTCCACGGGTGCGACGATCGCCGAACCGATGCCGGTCGGACGGATGAGTGCCCTACCGGAAATCACTTGCTCGAGAGACAGCCGACCGGTCGTCGGATTACGCACAAGATCAAGGATCTCGGCGCTCCCGGGAACCGTTCGACTCGTCGTCGCGCGCTCACCGTCGAAGATCCAGCCGAACGAGTTGCGCGCGCGGAACGGTCCTCTCGACTCCACTACCAACTGCGGAGTGCCTGTCTCGAGGCCGGAGGCGAGCCGCATTGTGGGACTACAGCACGTGGAGCCGGAGTTGCCCAGAGCGTAGTCGCCACCGAAGGCGACCCTCTCCGTTCCGAGCCATGCGCTTGGGAAACTGCTCGAAAAGCTGGCGATTCCAGTCATCGGATCGATATCGAAGAGTCCGAGAGCGGCTACGGCGGATCGTACAGGGGCGATCAGGGCTGTTCCATCCACCGCGCTCCCCAGCGGACCCTGGACCTCCGGGGATTCGGGATCCGGAACGGCGAGTAGGCTCAAGCTACCGTCGACCGGGTTGCGAGCCAGCGTAAACACGCCCCCGCCACCGGTTGTGAAACTCGTCTCCGAACCGACATAGAGCCGCGACGGATTGCCGAGAAAGCGCATCCAGCGCGAGATCCCCTTCGGCAGCACGACCTCCGAAGTCTCGAAGAGCGAAGAACCGAGAAAGGAGTACGTACTGACCGATTCATGATTGAGCAGATAGAGGTGGTTGTCGTCTGGGGAGATCGCGAGATCGACCGCAAGATCAGACGAAAGATCCGCGGCTCCGAGTTGCATGG
Source organism: Acidobacteriota bacterium (assembly GCA_039194425.1). Taxonomy (GTDB): domain Bacteria; phylum Acidobacteriota; class Thermoanaerobaculia; order Multivoradales; family J023; genus JAUIJL01. The sequence continues at coordinate 323,424 of JBCCVZ010000004.1, forward strand.
AGCCGTCCGCCGGGTCCAATGTCACGACGCGCAACCGGCGCTGCTGCGTTGTCAGGTAGATCCGCGTCGCGTCTGCAGTCGCCGCGATAAGCGCGATCTGGTCAAACCTCGTCGGATCCTCAATCGGTACCTTGATCGTATCGAGGAGCGCAATGAGGCCGGTCGTCGGATCCCTGCGCCAGCTCGACAGGTAGTTCCCTTCGGCGCCAACGAGCAGAATGTCGGTCTGGGCCAAGAACAAGGCACTAGCACTTTCGAGCGGCGGAGCAGCCCCGCTGCGCCCGTCGATCACCTGGATCTGGACCAGGGAGTCGTCGACGATCTCGAACACAGCGAGGCTGTGCTCGTCGTCCCCTTCGCCGAATTCGTTGACTTGTGGCCCGGAGAGCGCGTAGACGAACCGACCGTCGTCGGAGATCACCGCGCGCTCGAACCACGCATCGATTCCCGACGTCATGTCGAGGCTTTCCAAGAAGCGGAGTGGATCGGTCTGCGCGCTCGCCGAGGCAAACGGTAGCAGGCTTGCGAATAACAGGATTCTCAGGACCAGGGACCAGCGCACCCAGCCCTTCAGGGATCGCAGCGAGAGACCGCGGCCCATTGTCACTTCTAGAGACATCTCGACCTCCGTAGTGTGCCAATGGGACGTTCCAACGGCATGAGATCACATGCTCATGCAGCATTCAACAAAAAAGCGAGCCTAGGGACTCTGAGCGACCTGGGTACCGAGGCGCAGAAGACCATCGAAATGCGCCAAGAACCCTGCGATGTACACTTTGACGACAGATATCGCCCCCACTTGGAGGACTCGATGAAGCATTCACTTCTTGCGTCGATCGTATTCCTCAGCTTCACCCACATCACCACGGCCCATGCCCGGGACGCGGCGTTCGGTTCCACGGCAGAGTACCTGGTCGTCGACCTCGGCGCGCTCGGCACCGGCGAGACCTACCCTGAAGCGATCAACAATCTCGGCCAGGTGGTCGGAAGGTCTTACACCGGCGAGTTTTCGCCCACCTGGAACTACGTGAGTCGCGCCTTCCTCTGGCTACCCGCGCCGGCCTATGGGCTCCCCGCCGGGCTCAACGACCTCGGCTCGTTGCGCTCGGACCCGCTGGGCTCCAGCCAGGCATTCGACCTCACCGACGACGGCCGGGTGGTCGGCAGCTCCGAGACCGACGAGCCGATCTTTCCCGACTACCCCGAGCCTGCGTGGCACGGCTTCGTCTGGCAGGACGGGCTCATGAGCGCGCTCCCCACGCCTTCCGACAATCCAATCTACGACACTGCCCACGCTGTCAACCGTTTCGGTGAGATCGCCTACGCCGAAGGCACGGGCTTCGGCTGCACTCCTTACCTGTGGCTGCCTCGAGACCAGTACGGCCTCGAGGCCGGCTTCCATCGGCTGGCGTCGATCGGCGGCCTCTCCGAGGGCCTTGGCCACGACATCAACGACCAGGGCCAGATCGTCGGCAAGAGACTCTCCGCCTGCGATGTGGTGGGCGACGCCAACCTCGCCTACCTCTGGCTACCCAAGCCCGCCTTCGGGCTTGCCGCAGGAGGCCACGACGTGACGCCACCCGGCCTGCCGAACACCGCATCCGTCTCGGCCGTTGCACTCAACGAGTCGGGCCAGGTTGTCGGCAGCATCTCCGACTTCTCGGAGCCGCCAGCGGGCTTTCTCTGGGACCAGGGGACGTTCACGTCCCTTTCCTTCCGCCCCTCGGCGATCAACGAAGCGGCCTGGATCGTCGGCTCGAACGACACCGGGGCCGTGCTCTGGCGTGACGGCCAGCTCGAGCTGCTGTCGGATCTGGTCGTCCCAGGCTCGGGCTGGAGCCTCAGCAGGGCGGTCGGCATCAATGACCGCGGCCAGATCATCGTCCGCGGCAGAAAAAACGGGCGGATCGCGGCACTGCTCCTCGACACCACGTGGGTCTTCGGCGACGACTTCGAGAGCGGCGACCTCGGCGCCTGGAGCGGCGGCAACTCGTCACCGACGCTCGAGTCGGTCGATCGTTGGGGCAACTGAGATCCGCTCGTGCCGATCCCCACCGACTCCGACCTGTGGCGCGCCTATCGAGAGAAGGAGGCCGTGCGCCAGGAGATCAACGCGCAGTACACGGACTGGCCGATGCCCGGCCCCACCGAGCCGCCGGGAAAGTACGAGGCGAGCTACGACGGTCCGGTCCTCGTGCCGCTGCTGATCCTCGGCACAATCGCCGCATTGTTCATCGGCTTCGCTCAGCTCATCATCAAGCTCGAGCTCTCCGAAGGACGCCCCGCGACCGACTACCTCCGCGCCGACCTGGGAACAGCCCGCATTTCGTGGGACCACCGGCGATGGCAGGACAAGGACTCCGATCATCCGTTCACCCATGCCGGGGCCGACCTGTACCTGCTGGAGCTCGAACAGCGAGCATGGCGCTCGCGCTGGACTGCAACTCACAAGCTTCACCGTCTACCCGTCACGCTCTCGGAGCTCGAGGTCCGTGAATGGATGGCCAGACTCCCTTGGGTCACGATGAAGGACCACGTGATCGTCACCTGGCCAGAAGACTTCGCCGACGACCATCGCATCGAGATCGGTCTCGAGCTCCACGATGAAGATCCAGTGTTCAGCTTGATCATCGACGGCGAGCACTATGTCTCCTGGAACGACGACCAGGACTACCTGATGGCGGTTTGGGCCGGCACCCTCTGCAAGCCGCTGCGACCGCTGTCGTCGGCCGCAGCGTCGATCGGCTCGATCGAGCTCGACGTTTGCGAGGAGTCCCTGGCGACCCAGCCTCATCGGGCGGGCGGCCCGCGCCGAGCCGCGGCAATCAAGGGATGATCGAAGAGCTCGAGGCCTTTCGCCGGGGAGCGCAGGCCGCCCGGAGCGCCACCGCCGGTCTCGCCAACGAGGCCGCGCTCGGCGCGCGGCCTACCGATGCGGCGGGAGCTGCAGGCTCTGCCGATTGCGCACCGCGTCGCAGCGACTGAAGAGTTCCCGGCACAAAGCCCGCTCGACCTGCGGAAGCACCTCGCAGCGCGGCTCGCGGCGCATCTTGGCGACCAGCTCCTGCGGCGTGAGATCCGAAGCCTGCGGCCAGTAACGGTCGGCGTCTTCCAGCGTCGAAGCGCCGTAGACCACGGTGTCCACTTCGGCCCAGATGCATGCCGACATGCACATCGGGCACGGCTCGCAGGTGCTGTAGAGCACGCAGCCTCGGAGCGACAGCCGACCGAGTGCGCGCGTGGCGAGCCGGATGGCGTTGACTTCGCCGTGATTCGTCGGGTCGCACGCCTCGATCACCGTGTCGTAGGCCCGCGCCACCAGCCGGCCGCTCGCGGTCTCGTAGACCGAGCTGCCGAAGGGCGAGGGATGCTCGGTGTCAAACGAAGACGCCGTGAAGTCGACCAGGTCCCGCATGCGCCGACGGTGGATCTCTTCGACTTCGCCCATCGGTCGAGTCTACCGGCTGTTGGCCTCGGTCGGCGAGCTCGAGCCGGCAGCCATCGGCCTCGAGGTCAAGGGAACGATCTGCGACCAGGCTCCCGTGCCTCCCGACTCGAAGCCGTCGGCGAAGAGCGCATCGCAGGCGTCGCGGCAGAACTCGTAGGCGCCGATGTCGAGCATCCCGTCGTCGGGCCGGTCTTCGGATCGCAAGTGCTTGACGTAGTGGAGCTGCAGCGGATGCCCCGGAGCGGCGAGCGAGCCGCCGGCGTCGCGCAAAGGAGAATCGCCTGCCGGGCGGAAGTTCTGGCCCACTTCGTCGAGGAATCCGGGCGCGCTGCCGGTGACGCCCGACGCATCGTCGTCGATGGTGCCGGTGAGCGTTCCGTGGCTCGCGCGCCAGCCGGGCTTGCTCCAGTTGTTCCGCAGCATCAGGGCCCCCGCCGCATCGAGCATGGCCAGACGCTGCCCCTCGGCGGCGACATAGAGGACGTTGTTGCGCACCTCGGCGCTTTCGTCCTGGGTCGACAGGCGGAGCAGCGTCGTGTTGCCCGACCGCGTCGAGACCACCGTGTTGTGGAAGAAATGCAGCAAGCCCTTTCGGTAGTCCGACGGGTCGCCACCATCGCCACCGTAGTGCACGATCTGGCTGTTGCCCTGTCCGTCGCTTTCGAGGAGCACGTTGCCGTAGACGAAGGTCTCGCCGTAGCCGACGGCGCCGGCGACATCGGGTCCACCGTCCACCAGGTCGAGCTGCCGGTTGCCGTCTTCGATCCAGTTGTAGCGCACCACCAGCCCCGCGGACCGATCCTTGAGGTTATTGCCGCCAGCGCCGGCGCGCAGAGCACTGAAGCGATTCCATTGGTAGGTGATGCCGACGGCCTCCGTGTAGCTGTTGTGCTCGAAGATGCTGCCGACGATTCCGTTGTCGAAGAGCTCGCTACCCTCGATGAGGAGGTCTTGGGTGGCGCCGTTGAACGCACCCACGAAGAGACCGTTGCCCGAATCGTGCAGCGCACAGTCGCGAATGGTGAGGAACTCGGCCTTCTCGACGTAGATCGAGGCCGCGTTGGTGGAGTACGTCTGCGTCGAGCCGCCGTCGTCGGTGAAGGTGAACGGCGGACGCCCCGAGCGAATCTCGAGGCCTTCGACGAGCAGATGCGCCGGCAGGTCGTCCGGCGGCGTGTTCGAGCCGCCGATCTTGATCACGCCGCGCTGCTCGTTCCAGAAGTTGAGCCCGGCCGGTGTCGTCGCGTCGCGGCCGTCGATCACCGGGCGCTCACCCCCGGGACCGCGGACGCCCCGAATCTCGATCGGCTCCGCTGCCGTCCCACGCCGGTTGATCACCCACTTTTCGCGGTACGGCTCGGCGCGCCAGTGGATGAAGACGCGATCCCCGGGCGCGAGTGTCGCCCACGGCACGTCGGCAATGGCGGCGAGCGGCTGCCCCGGGCCGACACGGTAGTCGGTGGCCCAGGCCAGCGGAGCGAGCAGCATGCTGGCGAGGAGCACGAGGAGGCAGGAGAAGAACGGGCGGCTTCTTGGAATCGACATGTTTCGATATTAACATCGGCGCTCGGTGCTACGCTCTTCGCAGCCCATCCAGCCCGGAGTTGCGCGCTCGATCGCCAGCTCGTCGAGCGCGCCGACACAAGCTTCCCCTTCGATCGACCTTGCGAGCCCGAATGAAGAACCCTAGAGTCGTCCAAGTCTTCTCGAGCTTCGAGAAGGAGAATCGCGCCGAGCGAGAGCGCCGGGCGAAGATGACACCGGCTGAGCGATGTCGCGAAATGGCGGCTCTCCAGGTCCGTCAGTGGGGCCGGCGCTGGACCTCGACGCCCATCGTGAAGACCGCGCGCTGGGAAAAGACGTCCTGGTAGCCGACATGCTCTTCTCACCGGATATGTGAGTGCTCATCGCCCGCACCATCGCCAGTCTCGGCGTTTGGCTTTGGTGCTTGTGCCGAATCGTCCGAATTGGGCGTTGGGGGCGGCTGAGCCGACTGATCCTCGGCAGAACCTCTGAAGCGAAAACTCTCGATCCAGGCGAGAAGCGACTGCCAGCGGAAACCGACCAGGAAGGCGAGAGCGAGAGGCACTGGCTTGTTCTCGATTTGTCCCCCTGAAGGTCCGTCCAGGGCGACCAAGCCGGCCTCGACGAGCAGGTACACCAACCCGCCGAAAAGCGCACCGACGAAGGGTGCACCCACATGACTCACTGCCGCATAGCTTCGATACTCACGCAGACTCACTTTGCGACCGAGCCAGTACAAGCTGCGCAGGACAGCTCCCAAAGCCCCGAATCCGAACGCTGCTGCCGGAACGATCCAAACCTTGCCGCCCCAGCGTGGAAGAAAGCCATTGAGAGACTCCGGCCACCAATGCGTCGCGCCGCCGAGGATCAGCCCAAGAACGACCACCTGGTAGACGAGGAGCCCGGGAGCCAGGCGACTCAGGCGCCAGATCCGGCCGCGATGCCAAACCGCTTGGCGATAGCAATTCCAGGCTTCGATGAGGCGACTCTCAGACTCGGCCAGTCGCCCGGCGGACAGAGCCTCTCGTGCTCCATGAATCGACGTGATCGCCGCTTCGATCGGCTGTCGCGACTCCTGTCGATCGCCGAGACCAGCCTCCAAGGAGAGACTGAGCATCGATCGGATCTGGCGGAGGTTTCTGATCAGCTCGTTTCGATCGATCCCGTCATCGGGTAGGACTTGGTCGGCCATCGCTGCTCACCTACTCGTCCGAGCCACTGACTAGATCTGAACGAGTGGCCTCGAAGATCGTCGTCATCTGCTTCGCCATGCCCTGCTTGACGCGTTGACGTAGCTCCGAGGCATCGAGGTCGAGCGCGGCCCTGCTGGCACCCTCACAGGTTTCAAAATCTGAAGTGCAGATGAAGACCGTGATGTCTCGGAACGCGCCGCCGCCTACCGCATTACCCGGAAGTTCGACAGCGAGCTCGCCGAGCCGGTTCAGGGCAAGAACTTGCTGCTCTTGGTCGAGGTCGCGGACGACACGATGCTCCGAGTAGTTGGCCATCTCGTCGTACAACGAGTCGTGCACCGTTTTACCTCGCTGTTCCGCCACCCGCTCGACTTCGTGCAGTGCAGCCTTGATCTCTTTGGGTTCCATGTTGCCTCTCCTTCTCTTGCTGTTCGACTTCACCTGACCAAGAGACGGACTCAGGCCCTGAATTCTTCGAACAAGGCAGAACCAAACGAGCAATGAACAGCGAATCGCACTTGCTCCACCGCCAGACGTTTCGGACCCTCTGGACCGGGCTCGTCCCGTCAGTAGTCGACCGCCGTCGCCACCACCGGCGGTTCGTCCGGCGCGGCGCGCTCCTCCTCGGCAGGCGGTGCGTCCAGCCAGCCGAAGGCGGCGCCTCCCTCTTCGGCGCCGGTGGCGACGTGGCGGAAGCTGGCGAAGAGCTCGCGGCCGAGGCCGACGTGGGAGGCGGAGAGGTCGACTTGGGCGGGTTCGCGAGCCTGCCACTCGGCTGCGTCGACCTGTGCCTCGAGGATGCCGTGTTCCGGGTCGACAACGATCACGTCGCCGTCGCGCACTTTCGCCAGCGGGCCGCCGCCGAAGGCTTCGGGGGTGATGTGAATCGCCGACGGCACTTTGCCGGAGGCGCCGGAGAGGCGGCCGTCGGTGACCAGGGCGACGCGGTGGCCGCGGTCTTGGAGCACGCCGAGCGGCGGCATGAGCTTGTGCAGTTCGGGCATGCCATTGGCACGCGGGCCCTGGAAGCGGACGACGGCGACGAAATCGCGGTCGAGGTCGCCACGCTGGAAGGCCGCGGCAAGGTCTTCCTGGCGGTGGAAGACGATCGCCGGCGCTTCGACGCGGCGATTCTCGGGGCGCACCGCTGAGACTTTGATCACCGCACGGCCGAGGTTGCCCTCGAGCAGGCGCAGCCCGCCGGTGGGCTGGAACGGACGCGCGAGCGGGCGCAGGACGTCGTCGTCGCGGCTCGCCTCGAGCGGCCGCGCGACCAGCGCGCCGTCTTCGAGCACCGTCTCGTCGCGGTAGGCGCCGAGGCCGGCGGCGCGGTCGCCTCGGGCAACGGTGAGCACATGCAGCTAGGCCTTAGCCTCACGCAAAGGTCTATCGCGCGAGACGCATCTTCGCATTGCTAGGACTCTTTCACCTGTGAGCCGACGGGCTCCAGCCACAGCAGCCCCTGGATAAGGCTACAGGCAAGTAACGATCCAAACACCAGTATTCTGAATCTTCTACCCCATTCGGTGAGCCGAAGGGTCTCTAGAGCCAGCAGCTCTTCCTGGGAGGGTACAGCCAAGAAACGATCGGCACAAGATTCTTCTGAAATCTCTTCCCCATCCCGTGAGCCGACGGGTCTCTAGAGACAGCGGCACTCCCAACGACCGAGAACACGATCTGGACGAGAGTCTTCTGAACAACCTTCAAGTCCCATGAGCTTTCAGATCTCCAACAAGAAGCACTGGCCAAACCGGGCAAGGACTAAGAGGTGCACAGCAACAGCCAACAACTCAATAGATGGTCTCTAGTGCAACGGCTTCAGAACGGCACCTATTCTTTCAAACCATCGCGCCGGCCTCAGAAACATCACACAATTGAGAGTCTTTGAGACATGACGACCAAGAGACAGCAAGAGAGCATTTCTATTCGTGACATTCCCGCAACTGGCGTCATATTCGCTTCGATGGAGGCTAGGAGGTTGGGCTGGGGATCCGACGGACGGCTTTGGTCCAATCTAGGACAAGGTCAGGCCGAGACCGGGCCGCTGCCGGGTTCACCACCTCGAGTCGAATCGATCAACATCGAGTGCTCGGACCACGGCTATGCACCTGTTCTTGGAGTGTCCGAGCTGCGGGAAGCGGTCGCTGACTACTACAACCGAAACTTCCGGCGAGGCTTGGGATCGAAGTACACAGCCGAAAATGTCGCGATCGCTAGCGGCGGCCGAGTTGCTCTCACAAGAGCGGCAGCAAGTCTCGGCTCTCTCAATCTCGGCCATTTTCTCCCCGACTATACAGCCTACGAAGAGCTGATTGAGAGTTTCCGACTAGTGACGCCGATCCCGATTCTGCTTCGAAGAGACCAGGGTTTCACCCTAGAAAGCGGCGAATTTGAGCGCGAGATTCGAGGCAACGGACTTGGTGCGGTTCTCTTCTCGAATCCCTCTAATCCCACGGGGCGTCTCATCTCGGGGCAAGAATTGCTTCAGTGGATCTCGACTGCTGGCCGCCTGGACTGCACCCTTCTAATAGACGAATTCTACTCGCATTACATCTGGAAGAGGTCGAAAGACGAACCCGGACCCTCTGTTTCCGCTGCTCGTTGGATCGAAGACGTTAACCGCTCGTCAGTCGTAATCTTTGACGGCCTCTCGAAGAACTGGAGATATCCGGGTTGGCGGATCTCGTGGACAGTAGGCCCGCGCCACATCATACGCTCTATCGGAAATGCTGGATCGTTCCTCGATGGCGGTGCCCCGCGCCCATTGCAGCGGAAGGCCATCGAACTCCTTGGAGAAAAGCTCACCCGGCTGGAAACGCAAGCCACACAGAGCGCCTTCTTGAGAAAACGAAGTTTACTCCTCCGCCGTTGCCAAGAGATGAATCTAGAGATCGACATGGAGCCCGAAGGTGGCTTCTATGCATTCGTCTCGCTTCGACACCTTCCTAGCCCGCTCTGTGACTCTTTCGAGTTCTTTCGAGAAGCTCTAGAATATCAGGTGATCACTGTTCCAGGATCATTCTTCGACATCAATCCCGGCAAGCGCAAACCGCCAGATAGATCTCGCTTCGGAACAGATATCAGATTGTCGTTCGGACCTTCTGAAGAGGAGCTCTCACACGGCTTAGCACAACTGAAAGCAATGATCGAGATCAACATCGAGAAGGCAAGGAGGAGACCATGAGAACCCTAAAGGCGTACATCACTTGCGATAGTCAAGAGCTGATGCCTCTAATGGAGACTGCTGAAGCAATTGCTAATCAGAAGGGCTGCGATCCTATCCGAGTTGGCTGGCCTTGGCTTGACAGGATCAACAAAAGAAAGGCAGAGAACGAGGCAACAGACGAAGTAAGAACTTACAGAAAGATTGCCGAGAATCGGATCAGGGACTGCGATATCTTCATCGCTATCGTAGGAGAGCGATACGGGGATCGTAAAGTCTTACATCCCGAAGATGGGCGCACAGACAGACTAGTCAGCTCAATGCACTTTGAGCTGGCGACAGCGCTGCGCTCCAAGAGCGAATCTGGCCACCCTGCGATCAAGATATTCAAGTTCTCCCAACGGCTTGAGAAGCCGGTAGAAGACATGCTGATCGAAGCTCGCTTATCGGATTCGGATTTCCACTCAACCAAAGAGTTCAGCATCCGCTTTGCAGAGTGGCTTACGGAGCACTTGCAGCGTGTCAAGGAGAGCAATCTCCGGAGTCTACACAAGTACAAGATACACATTACCTGTCGAGATGAAGTGGGTCAGCTATCGCGACTTGCCGAAGTCATTTCAGACATGGATGGAAACCTCGCTGGTGGACACCAATTCAGCAGCGGGGAAACCGCAATCCTAGACTTCGTCGCGGAGTGGCCCGAGAGTCGACAGCCTGACCCGATCAACCTCCAGATTGCACTCGAGAATGCCTTCCCAGCTCCTTCCTCTTCTGGCCAGGATTCCAAGACAATAGCAAGAGTTCATGAGATCTCAAGTGAGAGCCACACGGAGTTCAACAGCAATCTCACCTATACAGTAACATTCTTCGACCAGCCGGGTATCGCCAGGAATATCTTCGACATCATGAAGAAGGACCGACATTCCGTACTCGCAGCCAGAGTTGACACTTTCGTATCAGGCGGAGTGATCCTAGGCCGGCTGCTGTTCAGCTTCGCTGGAGACGATTTGACCTGGGATCTTCGCTCCAAGTTGGAGCGCAACATCGTCAAGCTACCTGGCATTCTCCACGTCGACTTCACTTCAACGTATGGCCGTTTCTGGAGAAAGCCGTGATGACTGAAGAAATAAACTCTTCTGGAATCGGTTCGGTTGACCAACTAATCTCTGAGATCAATAGCAAGTGGGGGGCACCCGAGGGACTGCTGAAGTCAAAGTCAATGGCAAAGGTCATTCGCGAAGCGTTCTATATGAGCCTAACTGCCTCTGAAGGGCGCTATCCTCGAATTCTACTTGCATCGGTGGATACCGAGCACCTCCCATATCCACCCGTGCGACTAGGGGAGCCAATAAGAAACCTCGATGGTGTCATACCAATCGCGCCGGCGATCGCGCCTCCACCATTTGCGCTTTTGCTTAGGGAGAATCTTAGTTGCGCCGGGATTATAGACCTCAAGAGCGCGCGAAACTCTCCTGGGTCGTTCTTTGCCATCAGAGGCCCTGGCGCATTGGAAGTACAGACTTACCATCGTACCCAACGCAGCTCTTGGATCTTGCACTCTGGGAGGGAGTTCCAAATGCTCCGGCACCTAAACAAGAGCAAGATCTTCGAGACTATCTGTGAGATTGCGGCGCAGAGAAATAGACACAGCAGAGTCAAAAATGACTGCCGGAAGATCCTTAGCACCCTAGCCTACGCTGTGTCGAGGCGCGGCGAAGGAGGTGCATTAGTCTTTACTGATCTCTCCCGAGGAAAGATCGAAGGCGCCACTAGAGCTGAAATCGACTTTGGTCGAAGGCCTTTCGACCTACTCGAGCCCTCAACGTCAGAGGTCGAGACGGCGCGCATCATCTCTTGTCTAACACAGATTGATGGTGCCGTACTTCTCGACGCCGAGTTCCGAATCATGGGAGCCGGGGTGTTCTTGAATCAAGACGGCGCCAACGTCCGGGAATACAGAAAGGACGGAATGGGTCCTCCTTGTGAAGACTTCAGAACTCTAGGAAGTCGCCATCGGTCAGCAGCTTGGTTCTGTCAAACTAACATCGGCAGCCGAGCGCTTGTCATCTCCAAAGACCAGTTCTTTCGACTCTTCTCTCATAGAGAATCAGGTGTGGTGTGTGAAGGCCCCTTCACAGATTCGATCATCGATATCGCCCGCGAGGGCAACAGTCTTTAACCACAATATTCACCTCTCATTTGACACAGATCCGTATCACTTCCTAGGGCGAGAATTCGTCGAGGAAGGGAGACTTGCCCAGTCCGCACCGCGGTCAATCTCTCAGTAATCAACCGCCGTCGCCACCACCGGCGGCTCGTCCGGCGCGACGCGCTCTTCCTCGGCCGGCGGTGCGTCCGGCCAGCCGAAGGCGGCGCCGCTCTCTTCGGCGCCGGTGGCGACGTGGCGGAAGCTGGCGAAGAGCTCGCGGCCGAGGCCGACGTGGGAGGCGGAGAGGTCGACTTGGGCGGGCTCGCGGGCCTGCCAGTCGGTCTCGTCGACGCTGGCCTCGAGGATGCCGTGCTCCGGGTCGACGACGATCACATCGCCGTCGCGGACTTTCGCCAGCGGGCCGCCGCCGAGCGCTTCGGGGGTGATGTGAATCGCCGACGGCACTTTGCCCGAGGCGCCGGAGAGGCGGCCGTCGGTGACCAGGGCGACGCGGTGGCCGCGGTCTTGGAGCACGCCGAGCGGCGGCATGAGCTTGTGCAGCTCGGGCATGCCGTTGGCGCGCGGGCCCTGGAAGCGGACGACGGCGACGAAGTCGCGGTCGAGGTCGCCACGCTGGAAGGCCGCGGCAAGGTCTTCCTGGCGGTGAAAGACGATCGCCGGCGCCTCGACGCGTCGGTTCTCGGGGCGCACCGCTGAGACTTTGATCACCGCACGGCCGAGGTTGCCCTCGAGAAGGCGCAGCCCGCCGGTGGGCTGGAACGGGCGCGCGAGCGGGCGCAGGACGTCGTCGTCGCGACTCGCCTCGAGCGGCCGCGCGACCAGCGCTCCGTCCTCGAGCACCGTCTCGTCGCGGTAAGCGCCGAGGCCGGCGGCGCGATCTCCAGGAGCGACAGTGAGCACGTCGGGGTGCAACAAACCTCCAACGAGCAGCTCACGGATCATGAAGGCGAGCCCGCCGGCGGCGTGGAAATGGTTCACGTCGGCCGTGCCGTTCGGGTAGACACGCGCGAGCAGCGGCACCACGGGCGAGAGCTCGTCGAAGTCGCGCCAGTCGATCACCACGCCGGCGGCGCGCGCCATCGCCACCAGGTGCAGCGTGTGGTTGGTCGAGCCACCGGTGGCGAGCAGGCCGACGACGGCGTTGAGGATCGAGCGTTCGTCCACCACCTCGCCGAGCGGCCGGTAGTCGTCGCCGAGCGCCGTCATTTCGACCGCGCGCGCGGCGGCGGCTCGGGTCATCGCGTCGCGCAGCGGTGTGCCCGGATTCGGGAAGGAAGCGCCGGGCAAATGGAGGCCCATGACCTCCATGAACAACTGATTGCTGTTCGCGGTGCCGTAGAACGTGCAGGTCCCGGGGGCATGGTACGACGCCGACTCGGCCTCGAGCAGCTCGGCCTTGCCGATCTTGCCTTCGGCGTAGAGCTGACGCACACGCGCCTTCTCCTTGTTCGGCAGCCCCGAGGGCATCGGCCCGGCGGGCAGGAAGACCACCGGCAGGTGGCCGAAGGAGAGCGCGCCGATGAGCAGGCCCGGGACGATCTTGTCGCAGACGCCGAGGCAGACGGCGCCGTCGAACATGTCGTGCGACAGGGCGACCGCGGTCGACAGGGCGATCACGTCGCGCGAGAAGAGCGACAGCTCCATGCCCGGCGCCCCCTGGGTGACGCCATCACACATCGCCGGTACCCCACCCGCCACCTGCGCAACCCCGCCGGCGGCGCGCACCGCGTCTTTGATCTGGCGCGGGAACGTCTCGAACGGCTGGTGCGCCGAGAGCATGTCGTTGTAGGCCGTGACGATGGCGATGTTCGGCTTCTGGTCACCCTTCAACGCCTCCTTGTCGTCGAGGCCGCAGGCGGCGAAGCCGTGCGCCAGATTCGAGCAGGCGAGCTGCAGCCGACGCGGGCCGGCGCCGGCAGCGTGCCGAATCTTGGCGAGATAGGCGGCGCGACTGGCGCGGCTGCGGCGGCGCACTCTCTCGGTGACACGCCGGAGAACCGGGTGAAGATCGGGATGGAGCGAGACGTGTTCGGAGGAGTCGACCATGGCTTGATCGTAACGAACCTTGTACCTTGGGCGCGAATCCTGTACAGAATAGTGACTCAATCTCCCGTCGATCGCCGAGAAACCTGGACAACGCGCGAGAAAGTTGGACAAGCCGATGGATCCTCTACCCGCCCCGACGCTGCGCGAGCAACTCGCCAACGCAGTCGTCCTGCCGGTCCTCGTCGTCGACGACGTGCGCACGGCCGTCGACCTCGGGCGCACGCTCGTCGACGCCGGCCTGCCGATGCTCGAGATCACCCTGCGTACCGACGCCGCCCTCGCGTCGATCGAAGCCATGGCGCGCGCGCTCGACGGCGAGGCGATTGTCGGCGCCGGCACAGTGACCTCGGCGCGCGACCTCGACGCGGTCCGCGACGCCGGTGCGCGCTTCGCCGTCAGCCCCGGCGCGCCGCCCGCCTTGCTCGCGGCGGCGGCGGACGGCGACCTGCCGCTGATCCCCGGCGTCGCCAGCGCCACCGAAGCGATGACGGCCGCCGACGCCGGCTTCGACACCCTGAAGCTCTTTCCGGCCGAAGCCGCCGGTGGCGTCGCCCTGCTCAAGGCTCTCGCGGGTCCACTCCCCGCCCTTCGCTTCTGCCCGACTGGCGGCATCGGCCCGAACAACTACCTCGACTACCTGGCGCTCGATGCGGTGCTCTGTGTGGGCGGTTCGTGGGTGGCGCCGCGGCATCTGGTGCGGCGCGCCGCCTGGGACGAGATCGGCCGCCTCGTCCGGCGAGCTCTCGACCAGGCTCGGGCCGCGGCCCCCACATTGAGGACGGCGCAGAGCACGGCGGAGACCCCACGATGAGAACCTCGAGTCCCTGCGACATGATCGTCGTCGGCGGCACCGGCGACCTCGCCCGGCGCAAGCTGATTCCAGCGCTCTACAATCTGCACAAGTACGACGCGCTCGCCCCCGAGACGCGGATCCTGGCCGCCGCGCGCCACGCGCTCGATCGCGACAAGTATCTCGACGACCTGCGCGACACGGCGCGTGAGCAGCTGCCGGACCTGGTCGAAGACACCTGGCGCAGCTTCATCGAGCGCCTGGTCTTCGTCGAGCTCGAGGCGACCGATGCGTCGAGCTATGGCCCTCTTCAGTCCCTGCTGGACGAGCATTCCGACCGCGTCCGCATCGTGTATCTGGCGACGCCGCCCAGCCTCTACGGCGACATCAGCCAGACGCTGGCGCAGGTCGGGCTGGTGACGCCGGAGACACGCATCGTGCTCGAGAAGCCGATCGGCCACGACCTCGAGTCGGCGCGCGAGATCAACCGCCGCGTCGGCGAGGTCTTCGAAGAGCACCAGATTTACCGCATCGATCACTACCTGGGCAAAGAAACGGTGCAGAACCTCATGGCGCTGCGCTTTTCGAACACGCTCTTCGAGCCGCTGTGGCGCTCCGAGCACATCGACCACGTGCAGATCACCGTCGCCGAGGAGCTCGGCGTCGAGGGTCGCGGCGGCTACTACGACAAGTCGGGCGCGCTGCGCGACATGGTGCAGAACCACCTGCTGCAGCTGCTCTGCCTGACGGCGATGGAGCCACCGGCCCGGCTCGACCAGGACTCGATTCGCGAGGAGAAGATCAAGGTCCTGCGCTCTCTGCGACCGATGATGCTGAAAGACCTGCAGGCGAAGACGGTGCGCGCGCAATACCGTGCCGGCGTCGTCGACGGCGTTCAGGTGCGCGGCTATCTCGAGGAAGAGCACATCGACCCGCAGTCGACGACCGAGACTTTCGTCGCGCTCAAAGCCGAGGTCGACAACTGGCGCTGGGCCGGCGTGCCGTTCTACCTGCGCACCGGCAAACGAATGGGGCACAAGGTGTCGGAAATCATCGTCCAGTTCAAGGACGTGCCGCACCTGCTCTTTGAAGAGCAGCGCGGCGTGGTGCAGAGCAACCGGCTGGTGATTCGCCTGCAGCCCGACGAGTCGATCAAGCTGGCGCTGATGATCAAGGTCCCGGGCACCAAGATGGTGCTCAAGCGGGTGCACTTGAATCTCAATCTTGCCGACACGTACCACGAGGACGGCCAGCGCCCGCCGCTCGCCTATGAGCGCCTGCTGATGGACGTGATCCGCGGCAACGCGACGCTCTTCATGCACCGCGCCGAGGTCGAAGAGGCCTGGACCTGGGTCGAGCCGATTCTCGACGGCTGGGAGCAGCTCGGCGACCGACCGCGCATCTACGCCGCCGGCACCTGGGGACCGCCCGAGTCGATCGCACTGGTGGTGCGCGACGACCGCGGCTGGTACGAGCACGTCGCCTGAACGAGGCGGCAGCCGATCGCTGCCCGCATTGAAGCGAGAAGACGATAAGATCGCTCGCGAACTCCACCGCGCGAGACCATGACTGACGCACCGAACCCAGACGACGTCCCTTCCGTACTCGAGTCGCGCTTCGAGTCGCCGGCCGCTCTCGCCGCCGCCCTCGCCGAGAGCGTCGCCGGGGACCTGCGCAAGGCGATCGACCTGCGCGGCAGCGCGTCGCTCGTCGTCTCCGGTGGCAGCACGCCGCTGCCCTTCTTCCAGGCCTTGTCGCGCCAACTGCTGCCGTGGTCGAAGGTCTGGATCACCCTCGCCGACGAACGCTGGGTCGATTCCGACGACGACGCCAGCAACCATCGCTTCGTGGCCGAGACTCTGCTCCAGGGCGAGGCCACGGAAGCCGTCTTCGTGCCGCTCAAGAACGACGCCGCGAGCCCAGCCCAAGGCGCCGACGCGGCAGCGCGCGCGCTGCGTCCGGTGCCGCGGCCGTTCGATATCGTCGTCCTCGGGATGGGCACCGACGGCCATATCGCTTCGCTCTTCCCCGGCGCTCCCGGGGTCGAAGAGGGCCTCGACCCGCAGGGCGGACGCGTGGTGGTCGCGGTCGACCCACCGACCGCCGCGCATCCACGCCTCAGCCTCGGCCTCGCGGCGCTGCTCGACAGCCGGCGCATCGTGCTGCACATCACCGGCGAAGACAAGTGGCAGGTCTACCGGCGCGCCCTTGGCCACGGACCGGTGGCCGAGCTGCCGGTGCGCGGCGTGCTGGGGCGCGGTCGCGAGCCGATCGACGTCTACTGGGCGCCTTGAGACCCATGCATTCCGACTCCCCGCGGCGCGCCTCGTCACCCCCCGGCGCCTGGACCGACGCGCGCTTCACGCTCGAGCGCCTCCAAGTCGACGGCCACGGTCTGCGCCGTCGTGTCGCGCCCGAGGGCGCGGACCGCCCGGCCGTGCTCTACATCCACGGCCTGGGCGAGTCGGCGCTCTGCTTCGAGCGCCTGCTCAGCCTTCCGGCGCTCGCGCCGTGGACCCAGCTGGCCCCCGACCTTCTCGGCTACGGTCTGTCCGCGTGGCCGGAGCGGGCGCGCGACCTCAACGGCCACGCCGACGACCTGGTGCGTCTGCTCGAGACTCTCGAAACGCGGTCCGTGGTCCTCGTGGGACACTCGATGGGCGGCGTGATCGGCACCATCTTGTGTGAGACGCTGGCGCGCAGAGAGCCGCGGGTCGCCGGCTTCGTCAACGTCGAGGGCAACATCGCGCCCCCCGATTGCACCTTCAGCTCGTTGATCGGCGGGTTCTCCTTCGACGACTTGCTCGAGTCCGGCCTCGACAACGTGCTCGACCACATCGACGCGCTCTCCGGGCCGCAGATCGACGCCGAGAGGCGCTCCGTGCTGCGCGCGTATCAAGCGTCGATGCAGCTCGCTGATCCGCGCACGCTGCACCGCAACGGACGTGACTTGGTCCAGGTCTCGGCCGATGGCGAGCTGGCCGGGCGCCTGGCACGGCTCGATGTACCGACCCTCTTTCTCCACGGCAGTCCTCGCGGCACCGGGGCCGAGACGCTCGAGCGTCTGGCGCACGCCGGTGTTGGCGAGGTCGAAGCCTTCTCCCCTGCGGGTCACTGGCCCTTCCTCGACCAGCCACACGCCTTCGCGGCCCGCCTCGTCCGCTTCCTCGACAGCCTCACCGGCAGCGCCTGAACCGTTCGCCACTCTCGGACTTCCGAAAACCCAATGCCCACCAAGCCTCATGTCGTCGTTCTCGGCGGCGGCTTCGGCGGCCTGTCGACGGCGCGTGCCCTGCGCGAAGCGCCGGTGCGGGTCACCCTGGTCGACCGTCGCAACCACCACCTCTTCCAGCCACTGCTCTATCAGGTGGCGACCGGCGCTCTGTCACCGGCGAACATCGCCTCCCCGCTGCGCGGCCTGTTCAAGCACCAGAGCCACATCACCTCGCTGCTCGGCCACGTCACGGACATCGATCTCGACGCGCGCCGCCTGGTGCTCGCCGACGGCTCGGTGCCCTACGACTACCTGGTCGTGGCCCCGGGCTCGAGCCAGAGCTACTTCGGCCACGACGAGTGGAGCCGACATGCTCCCGGGCTGAAGACCATCGACAACGCGACGAGCATTCGCCGGCGCGTTCTCCTCGCCTTCGAGCGCGCCGAGCGGGCCGGTGACCCCGAAACGATCGAAGCGCTACTGACGTTCGTCGTCGTCGGCGCCGGGCCGACCGGCGTCGAGCTCGCCGGCGCTCTGGCCGAGGTGTCGCACCGCACGCTCAAGGGGGAGTTCCGCACCGTCCGCCCCGACAGCGCGCGCGTGCTGTTGATCGAAGCGATGGATCGCGTGCTGCCGCCGTTCCACCCCAGCTCGTCGGCGCGTGCGCGCAAGGGCCTCGAATCGCTGGGCGTCACCGTGCGCACCGGCACGATGGTGACCGAGGTCGAGGCGGGTCGACTACGCGTGCGGCCCACCGGCGCGGACGACGACGCGCCGACCGAGACGATCCGTACATCGAACGTGCTTTGGGCGGCCGGCGTCGCAGCGTCGCCCCTGGGCAAGATCCTGGCGACGCAGAGCGGCGCCGAGACGACGCGCAGCGGCCAAGTCCACGTCGAGCCCGACTGCACTCTGCCGGGGCACCCGGAAGTCTTCGTGATCGGCGACCTCGCGGCGTTCGATCACCATCGCGAACGCCCGCTGCCGGGCCTCGCGCCGGTCGCCATGCAGCAGGGACGCCACGCGGCACGCCTGATCGAGCGTCGCGTGCGCGGCGAAGGGGATGGCGACGAACCGTTCCGCTACGCCGACAAGGGGCAGATGGCGGTGATCGGCCGCAGCAAGGCAGTCGCGGAGATCGGCCGTCTCCGCTTCGGCGGATGGCTCGCGTGGCTCGCCTGGCTGTTCATCCACCTGATGTACCTGACCGAGTTCGAGAACCGCGTGCTCGTGCTGGTGCAGTGGGGATGGAACTACGTCACGCGTGGGCGCAGTGCACGCTTGATCACCGGCGAGCTGTCACCGCGGAACCAGGACTGGCTACCGACCGACGGCGGGCCTCCGGCCGACTGAATCGAGCGGCTCGGCGGCTATAGAGTGTCGGCCGCACCGAGTCGACCGAACCTTGTCGGCCGAACCCTCGCCGACCTCTACCAATCGATCAAGCCACCAATCGATCAAGCCTGATCGACCGACAAAAAGGTTTCGATCAGGCATCATCGTTTCGACCGGACCTTTCGAACGCGACCTCCTCGGGGATCGTCGAGACCCTGTCCCTGGGAGGCTGGCGAGCGCGCTGAATCCAGGGGCTCGCCGCCTACGACCTCGGGGCGTTCAAAGCGCTGCGGAGGTCGCGCGAAAGGGTGAAAAGCCCCGGATTCCCGGCGTTTGTGGCGATGCGGCCGATCGCGACACGAGGTGCGACAAGGTCGGCATCGGACCACCCCGACCGAGAGCCCGGGGGACCGAGTGGCCCGGTGGTTCATCCATCGTTGGACGGCTCCTCTGGGTCGGTTCGAACGGTCGAATGGCCGATTCGAGTGATTCGAATGAGTCAGCAGAAACGACTTCCTCTGACTTCATTCAGTAAGCTATCAGCGGGATCGACCCCGGTCAAGACGTTTCCCCTTCGATCCTCACCGATCACGGCTCACGGCCCGGACGCGCTCGTCGGCACCGACGATCTCGCGTGCACCGGGCACGGTATGATGCCGGCGCCATGAGCACACCGTCTCGCGCGCTCCCCCCATCCAAGTCGCCGGTCTCTACGCCTCGGGTCCCCACACCGTGGACTCGGCGTCGCCGCCGCCGGCTCGCCGCCGTCGCCGGCCTTGTCGCCGCCGCGCTCGCTCTGATCGTCCTGGTGGCGCCAGGACCGACGCCGGCGACCTACAAGATCTACGTCGCCGAGGACGCCGTGCTGCGCGTGAGCCACGATGATCTCGAACGCCAGGCTCCGCTCGGCACTGTCCCGTCGGACCATCTTCGCCTGCAAGTCGGCGGTGCCGACGTCCCTCTATGGATCGAGGACGGTGGCGATGGTCGCTTCGGCCCCGGTGACCACCTCGAGCTGATCGCGCGCCATGCGCGCGGCAACTCGACCCGCTACGACGAGCATGCGCAGTTCGAGGTCTACCGGCTGACGGTCGACCCGGACCAGGCGCGACCGGCGCGACTTCTGCCCGGAGACACCGCGGCCCCCTCGAGCGCGGAGGCTCAGAGCGAACCAGTGTCCGCGACCGCCCCGGCCGACCGTCCCAGCTTCGAGCGAGTCCAGCACTTCGAGCGCGACATTGTCCGCGCCCGATTCCGCCCGCGGCGTGACGGCGAGACCCCGCCGCCGTGGTACTGGCTGCGCATGAGCCAGCTCGATGCGCCGTTCCGGCTGCCGATCGACCTCTCCGCCTTCGACCGCGACGCGCGCCGTCCGGCGACCCTGCGCATCCAGCTGCGCGGCTGGTCGCAGCCGCGCGACCTCGAAGACCAGCCTGATCACGTGGTGATCGCACGCTGGAACGGCAAAGAGCTCGGGCGCGCCACCTGGGAAGGTCAAGATGCATCCCTGCTCGAGCTTGAGATCCCGCCGCCGCGCATCCGCACCGACGACATCAACCAGCTCGAGCTGCGGGTGCCGAAGCGCAGCCTGGCGGACGGCAATCGGCTGGTCGACGTGGTCCTGCTCGACTGGATCGAGCTGCGCTACCGCCACACCGGCACGGTGACCGAGCCGCAGACCACTCTGCACCTCGCCAACACCGAGACACCGCCCTCGAGCCTCGCCCTCGCGACGGCCGACGCACAGCCACTCACCGTCCTGTCGGACCACACGCGCTGGCAGCTGCGCGGCGGAGCACGGGTCGCCGTCGACGCCTCGGCGAATGCGCCGGCGCAGCTTCACGCCGTGCGCGCCGACGGCTTCGCAACGCCCGCCGCGATCGAGGTCGACCGGCCGTCGACCCTGCGCGCGGCGTCGAACCGCGCCGACTACGTGATGATCGTCCACCCCTTCCTGCGCACGGAGCTCGAGCCGCTCGCCGCCTTCCACCGCGAGCGCGGCCTCGAGGTGGCGGTGATCGAGGTCGACGACATCTACGACGAGTTCAATCACGGGCGCAGCCACCCGGCGGCGATCCGCGAGTTTCTGCTGCACACGCTCGACCACTGGACGCCGCCGGCTCCGCGCGTCGTGCTGCTCGCCGGCGACGCCAGCTGGGACACCAACCCACAGGCCGACGACTCGAACTACGCCGACTGGACGTACCGCCCGGGCGAGGGTCGATTCTTCGTCAAGAACGATTCGACGCCTTACGACACCGAGAGCCCGGTCGGCCACCGCAACCTGATTCCGACCTGGGACTTCAAGGGCTCGCAGGGCCATGCGGCGAGCGACATCTTCTTCGTGGTGCGGGATCTCGAGGCACGCCAGATCGAGCCCGAAATGGCGATCGGGCGCTTTCCGGTGGTCACGCGCGAAGAGCTGCGCGGCGTGGTCGAGAAAACCCTCCGCTACGCGCGCGCTCCCGAGCCCGGCCCGTGGCGCCAGCGGACGCTCTGGATCACCAACGAGTCGCAGGCCTTCCAGCGACGCAGCGACCGACTGGCCCAACCGCTCGAGGAGCGCGGCTTCGAGATCGAGCGCGTCTACCCGAGCCGCGACGAGGCCGACAACGCGCGCCACCAGCAGGAGCTCCACCGCGCCTTCGCCGACGGCCAGCTGCTGGTGTCGTTCTACGGCCACGGCGGGCGCTACATCTGGCGCACCGGGCCGCCAGACCTGCAAAAGAACCACGACCTCTTCACGCTCGACGACCTCGACCGCTTGGAGGCGAGCGAGCGGCTGCCGATCGTGGTCAGCCTGAGCTGCTACTCGGCGCCCTTCGACCATCCGACCGCCGACTCGATCGGCGAGAAGTTTCTTCGCCTCTCGGGCCGCGGCGCGGTCGCCGTGATCGCCGCCTCGTGGCGCAACAGCCCGAGTGTCGGCTTCGCCGACCACCTGATCACACGGCTCACCCAGCCGGGTCTGACGATCGGGGAGGCGCTCACCGAGGCCAAGCGCGAAACCCCGAGCAAGGTGATGGCGGCGATGTACAACCTGCTCGGCGACCCCGCGCTCGAGCCGGCCTTGCCGCCTGCCGAGACCTTGGTTGCGAGCGCCGCCGACACTGAGACCCCAGCTGGGAGCACGGCCGGGGCGAGCCCGGCCGCAGGCGCCGCCGGCCGCTGACACCCCACCGATCGACCGATCGACCGCCCTGGAGACTCCGATGCCACCTCTCGCCTCGCCCACCGTTCGCTGGCTTTTGCTGCTCGTTTTCGTGGTCTTGCTGAGCGGCTGCAGCCAGCCCCGCGACCTGCACCAGGAGGAGGCGGGAGTCGAGGAGCCGACGGCCGCCGAGAGCTCCGGACCCTCCGAGGAACCCGCCGAGGAGCCCGCCGAGGAGCCGGCCGAAGACGCCTGGAAGCGCAATCGCATCGCCTGGACGACGGCGAGCGAGGTCGACAACTTCGGCTACGACATCTACCGCGGCGACGTCGAGGACGGTCCCTTCGAGCGCATCACCGAGCAGCCGCTGCCGGGGCACGGCACCACCGACGAGCCGAGCAGCTACGAGTTCTTCGACGACACGATCGAAGCCGGCACCGTCTACTGGTACTACGTCGAAAGCATCGCGCTCGACGGCGAGCGCGAGCGCTTCACGCCGATCTTTCCGTCCAAGCCGAAATACGCACCGGGGACCGAGCCGGCCGAAGAGCCCGCGACGGACGAACCTGCGACCGAGGAACCGGCTGCCGACGCCGGCTGAGCTCCCGAGGCGAACCGAGTCTGCGCTGAGAACCGCCTCATCGGTCGATCGACGTCGACGGGCGCCGGAGCGGTCAGCGTACGAAGGTGCCGGCGAGAAGGCGCGGCATGATGCGCCGGCGAATGTCGTCGGCGTAGACGTCGACCACCGGCCGCAAGTCGTACGCCGTCGGCAGCGCCGCCGCCGCGTCGCACGCGCGTGCGCGCTCGTCTTCGAGCACCGACTCGACCTCTTCCGGGCCGACCACGCCGTCGATCAGCATCGCGCCGAGATTGCCGATGCGCTCACCGTGACGCACGTGGTCGGTGAGGTCGTCGGCGATCGTGATGATCATGCCGAAGCCCCAGGCGAAGCTCTCTGGAATCGACGCCCGCTCGCCGAGGCCAGCGGCGAGACCGCCGAACCGTCCGTAGGCGCTCAGAAAGCGACCGCCGTAGTCGCGAGCGTAGAGCAGCCACGACTCGAGGTCGGTCGCCGGCTCTCGCTTGCAGCGGAGCTGTCCCGAGCACACCGAGTCGAAATGGCGCTCCTGGCTCTGGAGCAGCTCGCGGCAGGCACCGTGTCGTGACAAGCGCTCGGTGCCGAGGAGCAGGAGGCGCAGGCTGCTGATGCCGAGGTCGAAGGCGTCGAGGCCGCTGTCCGCGTCCATCAAGTCGTCGAGCAGCTTCATCGACACGACATGCATCGCGAGATCGGTGGTCAACGTCCGGCGCGTGGCGGCGTCGTCGGCCCAGCACGAGAGAAGGAACATCGACCGGTAGTAGAGCCGGAGCCGAGCCACGTGATCGAGCGCCGCGGGCTCGACGCCGAGGGCCCGCAGCGTGTCGACGACGGTGTCACGCGCCGCGAGATGGCAGGCGTCCCACTCGCCGGCCAGGGCCGGCTCGAAGTGGGGGCCGTCGCCCCGGGGCGACGCCGAGGACGGAGTCTGACTCTCGGTCGTCGCCATCGGCGCGGCTCACATGTCCCGTACGTGGTTGCTCGCCGACTTCATCAGGCTGGCCAGGCCCGATACGACGTCCCACGCCATCGTCGGATCGGTCATGCGGCGTGCCAGCGTCGGCACCTTCGACCAGCGGTAGTAGAAGCGACGGTACGCCTCGCGCGAACGCTCCTCGGCGTCCTCGACCAGGAAGCCGATGCGATCGTCCGACTCGCCGCGGATGTAGCGCAGCCAGTAGTCGTCGGGCGTCAGGCCGGAGGCGACCGCCTCGTGGTGCAGCTGGGTGCCGGGCAGCGGAGTCGCGGTGTAGAAGCTGGCGAAGTCGAGCGGAATGTCGCGCGCCAGGTCGACCGTGCTGCGGAACTGCGTCTCGGACTCGCCGATCCAGCCGACGATGAAGTAGCCGAAGGTCTGGATGCCGACCCGCTTGGCGGTGCGCACAGCCTCCTCGATGACGCCGGTGTCGCTCTCCTTGCGCATCTTGAGCAGGATGTCCTGGTCGCCCGACTCGATGCCGAAGCGCAGGCGGACACAGCCGGCGCGCGCCATTGCCGCGAGCAGCTTCTCGTCGACCAGGTCGACGCGCGTCGGCGCCTCCCAGCGCACCTTGAGCCCCCGCTTGCCGATCAGCTCGCAGATCTCGTAGACGCGCTTCTTCTTCATCGTGAAGATGTCGTCGTAGAACATGATCTCGCGCACGCCGAAGCGCTCGACCAGGTACTGCATCTCGCCGACCACGTCCTCGGGCGTGCGGAACATCGACTTTTTGTCGACCGCCTGCTTGAAGCAGAAGCTGCACTGGAACGGGCAGCCGCGGCTCGAGATCATGGTGGTGAACGGCTTGTCGGCCATGATCGAGTGGTAGAGCTCGATCGGAGTCGACTCGCGCTCGGGCCAGCCAATCTCCTCGAGGCTGAGCATCTCGGCCGGCCCGTTGTGAAACTCGCGGCTCACCAGGCCGGGAATCCCGCTCACGTCGCCGTCGCCATCGAGCGCATCGGCGAGGTCGGGCATGATCGTCGCGCCCTCACCAACGCCGACGTAGTCGATGCAGTCGTGGTAGAGGTTCTCGACATCCATCACCTCGGTGTGCGGACCGCCGAGAATGGTGATGGCATCGACCTCTTTGGCGACGCGGCATGCCTCGACGGCGCCCGGCACCGACGGAGTTGTCGCGGTCACGCCGACGAGGCCCGGCTGAAACTCCTGCATCGCCTGCAGAAGGCCTTCAGACGTGAGACCCAGAGCTTGGGCGTCGAGCGTCTGCACCTGGTGGCCGCGCTTGGTGAGCGCGGTGTGCATGTAGCTCAAGCCCAAGTGCGGCAACACGCCGGCACGCTTGCGGACGAGATCGATCTGGCGCGAGTTGTTGCAGAAATCGTGGTTGCGGATCAGCGTCACGCGCATGCTGTGGTGTCTCCGTGGCGTCGAGCGTCGTGTTTCGAGCGTCGGGCGGCGAGCGTCAGACGCCGAATCCCAAGCATAAAGTCAAGAGGGATTGGAGTCAATATGATCTCCGGCGAGTCGTCCCGCGGTGGCGGCCGGTGAGCCCGTCCCCCACTCAACCCGCCAACTGGAGGCGGGCGAGGCGGGCGTAGAGGTCGTCGCGTTCGATCAGCTCGTCGTGGCGACCGATGTCGACGATCCGCCCCTGGTCGAGCACGACGATCCGATCGGCCGAGCGAAGGGTCGCCAGGCGGTGCGCGATGATCAACGTCGTCCGATTGCGCATCAGCCGATCGAGGGCACGTTGCACCAGGTCCTCGTTCTGCGAGTCGAGCATGTTGGTCGCCTCGTCGAGGAGCAGGATCGGCGGATCGCGCAGGATGGCACGCGCGATCGCCATGCGCTGGCGCTGGCCGCCCGACAGGCGCGAGCCGCCTTGACCGAGGAAGGTCTCGTAGCCATCCGGCAGGCCCAGGATGAACTCTTCCGCCATCGCCGCCCGCGCCGCGGCGCGCACCTCGTCGTCGCTTGCGTCGGGCCGGCCGTAGCGAATGTTCTCCCAGGCGGTGGTGGCGAAGATCAGAGTCTCCTGCGGCACGATGGCGATGCGCGAGCGCAGGTCCTCGAGCGTCGTGGTGCGGATGTCGACACCGTTGACCAAGATGCGCCCGGCGGTCGGATCGTGGAAGCGCAACAACAAGCTGACGGCGGTCGACTTGCCGGCGCCCGAAGGACCGACCAGCCCGACCGTCTCGCCGGGCGCAATCGACAGGTCGAACCCTTCGAGCGCACGCTCGTCACCGCGCGAGGCGTAGCTGAAGGCGACGTTCTCGTAGCGAATCGACGCCGCGGCATGACCCGCCGGCATCGTCGCCGGCTCCGAGGGCGAGGTGATTCTCGGCCGGATGCCGAGCAGCTCGACCAGCCGCTCCGACGCCCCGGCGACGCGCTGGAGCTCGCTCCAGGCCTCGGTGAGCGCGACCGCACTGTGCGCCACCAACAGAGCGTAGAGCAGGTACTGACCGAGCATGCCCCCGCTCAGACTGCCGTCGACCACCGAGCGCACGCCAAGCCAGAGCACGACTGTGATCGTGCCGAAGAGCGAGCAGATCGAGGTGGCGACGAGCAGGGCCCGCATGCGGGCGCGCTTCTTCGACGCCACGAAGGTCGACCACACGGCTTCGCCGAAGCGCCGGATCTGCAGCGCCTCGAGCGTGTACGACTGCACCGTGCGGATGCCGTACAGGGTCTCCGACGCGACACCGCCGGTGCGCGCCATCTCGTCTTGGGAGACTCGCGCCAACACGCGCACGCGGCGACCGATCGCCAGCACCGGCAGCACCATCGGCCCGATCAGCAAGAGCACCAGGATGGTCAGGCGCCAGCTGGTCGCCGTCAGCATGGTCAACGCGCCGACCAGGATGATCGACGAACGCAGAATCACCGTGAAGCCGCTGCCGGCCAGCGTGCGCAGCACCGTCGTGTCGGCCATCAGGCGGGTGAGCAATGAGCCGGCGCTCACCTCCTCGAAATGGGTGATGTCGAAGCGCAGAAGCCGCGCGTAGAGATCGTTGCGCAGGTCGACCGTGATCCGCTCGCCGAGCCAGTTGAGCAGATACATGCGCACGCCGGTGAAGACGCCGTAGATGATCGCCAGGCCGAGCAGGCCGAGGAAGTGGATGTCGACCTCGGCGAGCTGGGTGCTCGACAGGCCCTCGTCGATCACTCGCCGGATCGCGATCGGCAGCGCCAGAATTGCGCCCGCCGAGATTCCCAACGCGACGAGAGAGAGAAGAAAGGCGCCTAGATAAGGGCGGACGTACGGCAGGAGCGTCCGGAGCGGCCGCAGGTCGCCCCCGGGCGCTCGTGCCGAATCTGCCGGATCTGCCGGAACGGAAGTCGACCGCGGCGAGCTCATCGTCGAGACTCTATTCGATTCAGACGCAGGATCCAACGATTCGCGCAGTAAGAAAGGCTAAACTAATCGCTACACCCTCTCGGACCTGGAGATGCAAAGGCCATGCAGTGGAAAAGAATCCCCGGCATCTACTGGATGCATCAGCTGTTCTGGAACGCCCACAGCGCGACTTGGGACGAGGCGACCGACACCGACGAGTACTCCACGGGCCTCGAACGGATGACGCAGGCACTCGCCGAACGATCGACCGACCGCACCGGGGCCGTCCTCGACCTCGGCTGCGGCACGGGAAACTACTCGATCGCGCTGGCGCGCGACGGCTGGCAGGTGCGGGCCTTCGACCTCTCCCCGAAGATGCTGGAACGCGCGCGGGCGAAAGCCGAGGCCGCGGTCCCCGGTAGCATCCGCTTTCAGCGCGCGAACTTCAATCGCCCGCTGCCGATCGAGGACGCCGCCGCGCGCCATGCCCTGTGCATCGCCGCGCTGCAGTGCGTGGGCGAGATGCGCTTCTTCAACGAGGTCTTCCGCGTTCTGCAGCCCGGCGGATGCTTCTTCGGCGTTTACCGCGACAACGAGATGCACGATCTGCGGCCGCGCACCCAGCCGCGGCGCGAGCAGGCGACGAGCGGTTGGCGCACGATGCTGGCGATCAAGTCGCGCGCCGGACGCACCCAGCTGATCACCCACTGGACCGAGGCGACCATGCGCGAGACGCTCGAGCGCGCCGGCCTGGTGGTCGACGCCATGGAGCCCTTCTACCGCGGCACCAAGCTGGTGATCGCGCGACGGCCCGAGGGGCCGAAGGCCGCGTGACGGCGGGCGACGCGACGAGCGCACGAAGGCGCAAAGAAAAGGCGGCGACGGAGCGGGACTCCGTCGCCGGGAGCGACAAGGTGCCGCGGCCGGAACCAGACCGCGGCGCGAACATCGGAATGCGGGCGACCGTCAATCCATCTGCTTGCGCAGGACGGTCGGGATGTCGTAGTCGTCGACGTTCGACCAGTTCGGCCCGTAGCCGCCCGGGTCGTCGCCGTGCCGCTGCGCCATGGCCTTCTGGTAGAAGGGCACGTCTTCT
Organism: Acidobacteriota bacterium; assembly: GCA_039194425.1. Lineage (GTDB taxonomy): Bacteria > Acidobacteriota > Thermoanaerobaculia > Multivoradales > J023 > JAUIJL01. Next base: position 351,441 of record JBCCVZ010000004.1, read on the forward strand.
TCGGCGAAGTCGAGCTGCTGTCCCTGCGGCGGCTCGACGGGCTCTGGGCGCGACGGATGCAGAGGCGCGTTGGCCAGCGCGTCGGAGGCGTGGGACTCGGGCCTGTGGGCCTCGGGCCTGTGGGACTCTGTCCTGCGGGCCTCGGGCCTGTGGGACTCTGTCCTGCGGGCCTCGGTCCTGCGGGCTTCTGTCCTCCGGGCAGCACTTCGCTCGTCGCCGCCGGAGCGTCTGGCGACGGCGGCGCGCGGCGCGCTCTCGGCATGCGCCGGCATTGCCGGTGCGCTCGACGCGGCCACGGAAGGCGCCGGCATCGCGGACGGCGAGACCGACGGCGCAGGCGCCGTCAGACTCGGTGCCGGGCTCGACACCGAGCGCGCCGCCTCGGCGCGGCTCTCGGTGTCGCGCGACCGCGGCGCCTGCGGACGCCGCACCGCCGGCACGTAGTCGTCGATCCCGGTCGGCCGGTCGGCGCTGCGATCGAAGCCGGTGGCGATGACCGTCACCTTCATCTCGTCGGCCATCTCGTCGTCGATCACCATGCCCGAGATGATGTTGGCCTCAGCGTCGACGGCCTCGCTGATGATGCGCGCCGCCTCGGCCACCTCGTGCAGCGTCAGGTCGTGACCGCCGGCGATGTTGAGCAGCACGCCGCGCGCGCCCTCGATCGAGGTCTCTTCGAGCAGCGGCGACGAGATCGCCCGCTGCGCTGCTTCGATGGCGCGGTTCTCGCCCTTGGCCAGGCCTGTGCCCATCAGCGCCATGCCCATGCCGGTCATGATGGATTTGACATCGGCGAAGTCGACGTTGATCTCGCCCGGAACGGTGATCAAGTCGCTGATCCCTTGCACCGCCTGCAGCAACACGTCGTCGGCGATCACGAACGCCTCGGACAGAGGCGTGCCGCGGTCGACGAAGGACAGCAGACGCTCGTTCGGAATCGTGATCAGCGTGTCGACCGACGCACGCAGCTCTTCGACCCCGCGCTGCGCCAACCCCATGCGGCGCCGGCCCTCGAACGAGAACGGCTTGGTGACCACAGCCACCGTCAACGCGCCGATCTCGGCCGCCAGCGAGGCGATGATCGGCGCGGCACCGGTGCCCGAGCCGCCGCCCAGGCCAGCGGTGATGAACACCATGTCGGCGCCGTCGAGCAGCTCGAGAATGCGCTCGGTATCCTCCAGCGCCGCCTTGCGTCCGATCTCGGGATCGCCGCCGGCGCCGAGGCCTCGGGTGAGATTCTCGCCCAGCTGCAGCTTGGTCGGCGCATCGTTGCGGCGGAGCGCCTGCAGGTCGGTGTTGGCAGCGATGAATTCGATGCCGCGCAGCTTGCTCTGGATCATGCGGTTGACGGCGTTGCCGCCCCCACCGCCGACGCCGACGACCTTGATCAAGGCCGGGGCGTCGGGCGCCGTGTCGAGCGTGATCGGCACATCCGCCGTCGGCTCGCTGCTCTGCTCTCGAGGCTCGTCGAACAGAATCATGTTGGTTTCCCTTGTGTCGCTCATTGAATGGTCCATCGCATGAAAGATCTGGGGACTCGGCCCACGGTGCTCAGAGAGTGGCGCTCAGAGCAGATCCGCGAACATCGTCTTCAGGCCGCCGAAGAGGCCGCGCACGCTCGGCATGCGGCGCCGCGCACCGCGCGCCTGCTGCTGCTCGGCGGCGAGGCCGTAGAGCAGCAGGCCGGACGCCGTGCACCACTGGGGCTGGGAAATGACGTCGACCAGGCCGCCGAGGCGCTGCGGCAGGCCGTAGCGCACGGTAGCGCCGAAGACCTGCTCGGAGAGCTCGAGCAGACCGTCGAGCTTGGCGCCACCGCCCGTGAGCACGACGCCGCGCAGCGCGTCGTCCCAGCCGTTCTTCGCCAGGTCGTCGCGCACCAGCAGCAGCAGCTCCTCGGCGCGCGGCTGCAAGATCTCGGACAGGTGGCGTCGTGGCACCACGCGCGGCGCACCGCCGGCGACCGCCGGCACGGTGACGCCGTCGGCGTCGTCGGCCATGGCTTCGAGACAGCAGCCGAAGCGCAGCTTGATCTGCTCGGCCTCGGCGAACGGGGTGCGCAGCACCATCGCCAGGTCGTTGGTGAAGTGGCTGGCACCGATCGGCAACACCGCACTGTGGCGCACCTCACCGTCGACGAAGAGCGCATATTCGGTGCCGCCGTTTCCGATGTCGACCAGCAAGACGCCCAGCTCGCGCTCGTCGTCGGTGACCACCGCTTCGGCGGTGGCGAGCGGCTCGAAGACCAGCTCGACGACCTCGATGCCGGCGCGGTTGACGCAGGTCTGGAGCGTCTTGGCGCGTGTCATGTTGCCGGTGGTCAGGTGCACCGAGACCTCGAGTCGGCTGCCGAGCATGCCCAGCGGCTCGGCAATGCCCCCCTGCTCGTCGACCACGAACTCCTGCGGCACCGCGTGCAGGATCTCGCGATCCGAGGGCAGCGGCGCCGAGCGCGCGGCGTCGAGCACGCGGTGAATGTCGTGCCGCGTGATCTCGCGGTCGCGCCGCGACACCGAAACGATCGAGCGCGAGTTGACGCTGCGCACGTCGGAGCCCGCGATGCCGACATAGGCTCGCGAGATCTCGACGCCGGCCATCACCTCGGCTTCCTCTGTCGCCTGGCGCAGCGCATCGACCGTCTGCTCGACGTTGACGATGTTGCCGCGACGGGTGCCGCGGTTGGGCGCCAGCCCTTTGCCGACCACCTCGATGCTCGAGGCCTCGAGGTCGGTCTGGCCGATGAGCACCCCGACCTTCGAGGAGCCGATGTCGATTCCGACCAGATAGTCATCCGCCTTGGCCATGATTTTCCTTCCGGGTGTGAGTTCCAGATGCGGCGCCGGCAGACTCCGGACGCACCACGATGCGGCGGCTGAAGCGCAAATCGACCGCAGCCACGGTCCAGCGCTGGCGCAAAGTCGGCAAGACCTCGTCGAGCCGCCGCAGCTGCTCATCGAGCATGCCGGCGCGCACCAGCAGGGGAAACGGCAGGCGACGTCCGTGCAAGCGGGCGTCGCGCTGGCCCAAGATTTCGATTTCGGAGAGATCGTCGAGCCACGCCGGGTCGACCGCCGCCAGCTCACGCAGCAGCGCGAGGCCGGCGCCGAGGTCGCCGAGCTCGCCCGACAGGATCGGCAGGTCGACGCCGCCGTCGCGCGCCTGCCACGGAGCGATCGGACGGCCGTCGGCATCGATGTAGACGATGCCCTCGGACCCGCGCCAGAGCGCCACTTCACGCCGCTCCACGACCTGGACCACCAGGGTCGACGGCAGTTTCTTGGTGAGCGCCACGCTGTCGACCCACGGATGGCGGCGCAGCGCGGCGTCGGCCGCCTCGAGATCGAGCCGCCAGAGGTTGACGCCTTCGAACGGCGCCAGGGCTGCGCGCAGCCAGTCGACCGCGACGCGCGGCGGCGCATCGGTCGCGCCGTCCGCCACCGCGCCGGTCGCACCGGCCGACCGCACGTCGATCGTCTGTAGGGCCAGCTGCGGCGCGCTGAGCAGCCAGGCGACCCCGAGCATCGGCGTCGCCACCAGCAGCAGGGCGATCGCCGCCGGCTTGGCCAGGCGCACCAGCAGGCTCCGGCGCAATCGGCGGATCCGGCGACCGGCCGGCCGGCGGCGGAAGGGCAGCACCGAGGCGCCCTCCGCCTCGGCGCTCGGGCGCGGACGCACCAGCCGCAGCGGCGTCGGCGTCGTCCGGTCCGTGGTCGGGTGCGGTACAGGATCGCTCACGACGCCTCCTCCGTGCCCGCCAGACGCTCGGCGAAGCGCACGATATTGCCAGCGCCGAGCGTCAACACGACATCGCCCGCGCCGAGCCGACCGCCGTCGGCCTGCTCGACCAGCAGCGTCTCGATCTCGTCCCAGTCCTGGCGGTAGACGACGCTGCGGTGGCCGCTGTCGCGCGCCGCGCGCGCCACGTCGTCGCCCGAGACGCCTGGGATCGGCGTCTCGCGAGACGGGTAGATCGCGGTCACCAGAGCCTCGTCGGCATCGAGCAATGAACGGCCGAACTCGGCGCACAGATCGCGGGTGCGACTGAAGAGATGCGGCTGAAAGATCGCCACCACGCGTCCATCCGGGTACGCCTGCCGCGCCGCGCGCAGCGTCGCCCGCACCTCGGTGGGATGGTGCGCATAGTCGTCGACCACGGCGGCACCGCGCCAGCTGCCGAGACGCTCGAAGCGACGGTGGACACCGCGAAAGGTCCGCAGAGCGTGCGCGATGGCGTCGAATTCGAGGCCGAGGGCATCGCCGACGGCGACCGCGGCGAGCGCGTTGCGCACGTTGTGCTCGCCCGGCATCGGGAGCTCGATAGACCCCAGAGTCTCGCCGCGGCGACGCACGGTGAAGCGGCTGCCGGCCGCCGTCGCCTCGATGTCGCGGGCCGACAGCTCGGCCTGCGGCGCGGTGCCATAGGTGACGACACGGTGGCTGTCGATGAGCTGCGGCAAGATGCCCTGAATGTTGGCGTCGTCGAGGCACAGAATGATCTGGCCGAAGAACGGCACGCGGCCGGCAAAGTCGAGAAAGGCGGCACGGATCGCGTCGAGATCGGCGTAGGTGTCGAGATGATCGACGTCGATGCTGGTGACGATGGCGAGGATCGGCATCAGGCGCAGGAAGCTGCGGTCGAACTCGTCGGCCTCGGCGACCAGATACTCGCTCTTGCCGACGCGGGCGCCGGTGCCCGAAACGCGCATCCGTCCGCCGACGATCACCGTCGGGTCGAGGCCCGCCTCGGTCAGCAGGGTGCCGATCAGCGAGGTCGTGGTGGTCTTGCCGTGGGTGCCGGCGACCGCGATGCCGTACTTGAGGCGCATCAGCTCGCCGAGCATCTCGGCGCGGCGCACGACCGTGATCCCACGCTCGCGGGCGGCGCGGATCTCGGGCTCGTCGTCCGGGACGGCCGACGACTTGACCACCAGGTCGACGCCTTCGAGATGATCGGCACTGTGGCCGATCGCGACCTCGACCCCGAGGCTCTCGAGGCGTTCGACGTGCTCGTTTCGCGCCTGGTCGCAGCCCGAAACCCGCACGTCGTAGTCGAGCAGCACCTCGGCGATGCCGCTCATGCCGGTGCCACCGATACCGACGAAGTGGACGTGCTCGAGGCCGGCGAAGAGCTTGAACATCAGGCGGCCCTCCGGTGGTTCTCGAGGTGGTGGACCACGCGCTCGGCGATATCGGCGGCGGCCGACGGACGGGCGAGCGAGCGCGCGGCGGCGGCCATGCGAGCGCGCAGGGCGGCGTCGCTGAGCAGCTCGCCGAGCACCTGCGCCGCGTCGTCGATCGCACGCTCGAGCGCCCCAGCTTCGTCGCCGTCGGCGCCGTCGGCCACGGTATCGCCGAGCATGCAGGCGGCGCCGGCGCGCTGCAGCCGCCGTGCGTTGCGCGCCTGGTGGCCGCCGGCGAGACGCAGCGGCACCAACAGCGCCGGACGCCCCGCGGCACAGATCTCGGCCAGGGTGATGGCGCCGGCGCGCGAGACGACGACGTGGCTCTGCTCCATCGCGCGGGCGACGTCGTCGAGGAAGGGGACGACGTCGACCTGCACGATCGTCTCGGTCGCGGGCGTCGCAGCGTCGTGGGGCACGGCCCCGGACGTCTCGGGATCGAGCGGATTGGTCGCCGACGATGACTGGTCGTGCGACCCAGGCAGCGCGTCGGCGTAGGCACGACGGGTCGCGTCACGATGCGCGGCGCCGGTCTGATGGACGATCTCGAGCCGGCCGAGCGGCCGCGCGTCGGACAGCCGCGCCAACGCCGCCGGCAGCAAGCGATTCAGCTGCTGCGCGCCCTGGCTGCCACCGAGCACCAGCAGGCGCAGCGGCGGCGGCTCGGGTGGCGCGTCGACAGAATCGAAGGCGGCGCGCACCGGGACTCCGGTCACCGTCGACGGGCAGCGCAGCGCGGCGCCGGTCGCCGCGTCGGCGAGCAGCGCCTCGGCAGCGAAGCGCGACAGCATGCGGTTGGCGACCCCCGCCTCCGAGTTCGGCTCGAGGAGCAGCACCGGACGGCGCGCCAACCAGGAGCCGACCACCGCCGGCGCCGAGGCGTAGCCTCCCGTGCCGAGCACGGCGCCGACGCCTCCGGCGCGCAGCAGGCGCCGCGCATGCCAGGCCGAGCGCGCCAAGGTCGCCACCGCACGCAGGCGACCGAGGCGTCCCTGACCGACCACCGGCCGCGCCGCCAGCTGATGGAAGTCGAGGCCGCGCGAGCGCACCAGATCACCCTCCATACCGGCGCCGCCGGCCCACGCCACGGCGACGCCACGGCGCGCCAGCTCCTCGGCCACCGCCAGGCCGGGGAAGACGTGACCGCCGCTGCCGCCGCCGGTGATCCACACCGTCGGGGTTGGCGCCGGGCTCGCTGTGGGCGTCGTGGCCATCGCGTCAGGCATGTTGGGAGACGTTGAGGATCAGGCCGGCGGCGAGCAGGCTCGCCACCAGCGACGAGCCGCCGTGCGAGATGAAGGGCAGCGGCACTCCGGTGGTCGGCACCAGGCCGAGGACGACGCTGATGTGGATCAGCGCCTGCACGACGAGCAAAAAGGTGAGCCCCCAGGCGAGGTAGCGGCCGAAGGCGTCGGGCGCATGCAGACCGGCGCGCACGCCGCGCCAGCCGAGCAGTGCGAAGAGCCCGAGGAAGAAACCCGCGCCGAGCAGGCCGAGCTCCTCGGCGACGATCGAGAAGATGAAGTCGGCGTGCGGCGAGGGCAAGAAGTGCAGCTTCTGCACGCTGTTGCCGGGACCGAGCCCGAAGAGACCGCCCGAGCCGACCGCGATCAACGACTGCAAGAGCTGGAAGCCACTGCCCAGGCGCTCCGCCTCCGGGTCGAGGAAGGCGAGGAAGCGGCGCAGGCGGTACGGCTGCAGCACGATCGCAGCGGTGAGCAGCGGCAGCGCGACCAGCGCTCCGGCGAAGATCCAGCGCAGCGACAGGCCGGCGAGGAAGACGAGCAGCGCCACCGGCAGGCAGAGCATCGCCGTCGTGCCGAGGTCGTGCCCGGCGAGGATGAGGGAGCCCATCAGCGCGGTGATTCCGACCACCGGCACGAGGAACGCCGGCTCGTCGATGCGCTCGGGCTTGCGGTCGATCTGGTAGGCGACGTAGAGCACCGCCACCAGCTTGGCGAGCTCCGAGGGCTGCAGCGACAGGCCGGCGAGCAGCAGCCAGCGCCGCGAGTTGTTGATCTCGGGGCCGAAGAGCACGGCGATCAGCAGCACGACGATGCCGGCGACCAGGGCGTACACCACCTCTTGCCGCTTCAGCTTGCGATGGTCGACATGCATCACCACCACCATCGCCATCAGGCCGAGAACCGCGGCGATGCACTGCTTGAGGAAGAGTCGGTTGGCCAGGACGCCCGAACCCGGCGCCATCGACGCGGTCGACGAATAGACCATCACCAGGCCCAGGCCGGTGAGGCCCAGGACGGTGGCGAAGAGCACGTGGTCGAAGGCCAGCTTACGCGCCATGCCCGACCTCCTGTGCCGGCTGACCGAGCGCGCGCACCAGGCGCTGGAACTCTTCACCCCGGTGGACGAAGCTGCGGAACTGGTCGAAGCTGGCGCAGGCCGGCGACAGCAGCACCGCGCTCCCCGCTGGCGCATCCGCGGCACAGCGTGCGACCGCGGTCTCGAGATCGCCGACCGTGGACGCCGGCGCGCCGGCACGGGCGAGCGCCGCGGCAAGCTCGTCGGCGGCCTCGCCGATCAGATAAGCGCCGGCGGCACGCGCCGCTACCGTGCGCGCCAGCGAGCCGAGGTCGCCGCCCTTGAAGCGACCGCCGAGAATCACTCGCACGTCGCCCGGCGCGAAGCCTTCGAGCGCGCGCTCGGTGGCTGCCGGGTTGGTGCCTTTGGAATCGTCGTACCAGGTGACGCCGGCGATCGTCGCCACCGCCTCGACCCGGTGCGGCAGCCCGCGGAAGGCGCGCAGGCCGCGCCGCACGGCCTCGGCCTCGACGCCGAGCGCACGTGCCAGCAGGGCCGCCGCCATCGCGTTCTCGAGATTGTGCGGCCCCGGCACGCGCAGGTCGTCGACGGCGAAGAGCGTCTGCGTCGGCTTGCCTGGCGCAATCTCGACGACGCGCTCGGGATCCGCCTGCCGGTCGACAACGCAGCCATCGTCGACTTGCAGCCCGGTCGCATCGAGCGCGACGAGCCGGCGCCGGGCGCCGCGCCCGAAGGCCGGACCGTCGAGCGTCGCGAGCATCGGATCTGACGCCGGCAGCACGGCGACGTCGCCCGGCTGTTGGTTGACGAAGATGCGTGCCTTGGCGGCCAGATAGGCCTCGAGGCTGCCGTGGCGATCGAGGTGATCGGCGGCCAGGTTGAGCAGCACCGCGGCACGCGGCCGGAAGCGATCGATCGTCTCGAGCTGAAAGCTCGACAGCTCGGCGACGTAGACGACCTTATCCGACGCGCCACGCAGCAGATCGGCGAGGACGACCGCCGAGAGCGGCTCGCCGAAATTGCCGCAGACGCGCGCCTGCCAGCCCGCGGCGTCGAAGATCGCGCCGGTCATCGCGGTCACTGTGCTTTTGCCGTTCGAACCGGTGATGGCGACCACCGGCGCGTCGAGCAGGCGGTAGGCGAGCTCGACCTCGGCGAGCACCGGAACCCCGGCGGCGCGCGCGGCGACGAGCAGCGGCCGGTCGGCCGGAACGCCCGGGCTGACGACGACCGCGTCGAGCTCGCTCCAGGCGAGGCCGGACGGCAGGACCGCGGGCTCGGCACCGAGCTCGAGCTGCAGCCCGTCGCCCGCGTTCGGCGCGTCGAGGATGGCGGTGAAGGCAGGCGACGCCACGGCGCGCAAGGTCTCCGCCGTGCGCCGGTCGACCCCCACGACCTCGACCCCCTGCACCCTCAGCAACGCCACCGCCGCCTGGCCGGACGCCCCGAGGCCGTAGACCAGAGCACGCCGCCACGGCAGGCGCTCGCGGTTCGCGGCGCTCGCGATTGAGCGGGAGTCGGGGGTGAGGGTCGTCATCTCGAGATCTTCGTCAGTCGTCGTCGGTCAGCGCAGTTTGAGTGTCGAGAGGCCGAGCAGGGCGAAGAGAACGGCCAGAATCCAGAAGCGGACGATGATTTTGGGCTCGGTCCAGCCGCCGAGCTCGAAGTGATGATGCAGCGGAGCCATTCGGAAGATGCGTCGGCCGGTGAGCTTGAACGAGGCGACCTGCAGCATCACCGACACGATCTCGAGCACGAAGAGTCCGCCGACCACCACCAACAGCAGCTCTTGCTTGACCAGCACCGCGACACTGCCGATGGCCCCGCCGAGAGCGAGCGAGCCGACATCGCCCATGAACACCTCGGCCGGATGCGAGTTGAACCACAGGAAGCCGAGGCTGGCGCCGACCAGGGCGCCGCAGAACACCGTGAGCTCACCGGCACCGGCGACCGGCGGAATCTGCAGATAGTCGGCGACCAGTCGGTTGCCCGCGGCGTAGGCGAGCACCGCATAGGTGGCGGCGGCGACCAGGGTGCAGCCGATCGCCAGGCCGTCGAGCCCGTCGGTGATGTTCACCGCGTTCGACGTGCCCACCAGCACGAGCATCACGAAGGGGACCCACAGCCAGCCGAGATCGAGCAGCACGGTCTTGAAGAACGGAAAGGTGAGCGCCGGGTCGATGCCGAAGCTCTCGGGCAACCAAAGGATCGCGGCGGCGGCGGCACCGCCGATCACGCATTGGAGCAAGAACTTGCCGCGCGCGGTAAGACCGAGATTCCGCTTCTTCGCCACCTTGGTGTAGTCGTCGATGAACCCGATGGCGCCGAACCCGAGCATGACAAAGAGCGAGAGCCAGACCAGCGGGCTGCCGAGATCGGCCCAGAGCAGGGTCGCCGTCACCACCGCGCCGAGGATCAGCAGACCGCCCATGGTCGGCGTGCCGGTCTTCACCTGATGGCTCTTCGGGCCGACGTCGCGGATGTTCTGCCCCACCGACAGCCGCCGCAGGGTGGCGATGAACCAGGGTCCGAGGAGCAGCGAGAAGACGAGCGCCGTGACCACCGCACCCGCGGTGCGGAACGTGATGTAGCGGAAGACGTTGAACAGGCCGATCTCGTCGGAGAACGGGAAGAGCAGCTGGTAGAGCATCAGCGTTCCTCCCCGTCGTTCGTTGCAGCGAGCCAATCCGCTCGCAGGGCCTCGACCGCGACCTCGAGGCCGACGCCGCGCGAGCCCTTGATCAGCACCAGGTCGCCCTCGGCCAGCGCTCCGCTGCGGGCCTCGGCGCGCAGCCACTCGGCGGCGGCGGCGGCTTCGTCCACCGACTCCGCCACCCCACCGGCGGCGCGCGCACCGGCGGCGAGGTCGCGCGCCAGCGGACCGACGGCGAGCACCTCGAAGCCGAGCTCGGCAGCGCGGCGACCGACCTGCTCGTGCAGCTCCGCAGCGGTCGGCCCGAGCTCGAGCATGTCGCCGAGCACGGCCAGGCGGCGGCGCGCCGGCAGGCGGTGGGCGCTCTCGAGCGCGCGCTCGGCGGCGGCGGGATTCGAGTTGTAGGAGTCGTCGATCAGCAGCACCCCGCTCGCCAGTCGGTGGACCTCGCCGCGCATCTGCGCCGGCCGGAAGGCGGCGCAGGCCGCGGCGACGTCGTCGAGCGAAACGCCGACCGCGAGCGACGCGGCGGCGGCAGCGAGCGCATTCTCGACGTTGTAGAGACCGTGGACACCGAGCTCGACTGCAATTTCGCCAGACCCGATCTCGCCAGACCCGATCGCGCCAGACCCGATCGCGCCAGACCCGATCTCGCGGGCCTGACCGCCGAGCGAGCTGCGCAGCACAAAGCGCGTGCCCGGACGGTCGATACCGAGCTCTGCGAGTGCCTGCAGGTCGCGACCACGCACGTCGGCGTCGGCCGCCTCCAAGCCGTAGGTGACGAGCCGGACCCCGGGGTGCGCCGCGACGTGGCGAGAGGCGATGCGCAGCACCTCGGGATCGTCGGCGTTGGCGATGATCGTGCCGTCTTCGGCCAGCCCCTCGAGCATCTCGGCCTTGGCTTCGGCGATGCCGCGCACGCTGTCGAAGTTCTCGAGGTGCACGGCGCGCACGTTGGTGTAGACCGCGACGTCGGGTCGGCCGAGGCGTGCGACACCCGCCAGCTCGCGCGGCGTCGACATGCCCATCTCGGCGACCATCCACTCGGTGTCGTCGTCGATCGCCAGAAGCGCCAGCGGAAAGCCGAAGAGGTTGTTGAGGTTGCCCGGGCTGCGCGCGACCCTGAAACGGCGCGCCAGCATCGCGGCGAGCAGTTCCTTGGTCGTCGTCTTGCCCGCCGAGCCGGTAATCGACACCAGGCGCCGCGGCACCTCGGCGCGCACCGCGAGGGTGAGCGCATGTAGAGCGGCGTACGAGTCGTCGACGCGCAGCCACGCCGCCGCGGCGTCGTCCGGCGGCGAGAGCTCGCGCTCGACGACGATGCCCGCGGCGCCGGCGCGCGCCGCGGCGGCGGCGAAGTCGTGGCCGTCGGCCTGGGCGCCGCGCAGGGCGAAGAACAGCTCGCCGCCGGTGACCCGCCGGGAGTCGAGCGCGGCACCGGCCCACGGGGCGTCACCGGTGCCGGCGAAGCGGCGGCCACCCATCGCCGCGGCGGCGAACTCGATCGTCCTAGCGACCATCGCTCACCCCCTGGCGCTGGCTCAGCTCGTCGATCGCCCGCCGCAGCTCGTCGCGATCGTCGAACGGCACGACCCGGTCGCCGAGATCCTGCGTCGTCTCGTGCCCCTTGCCGGCGACCAGGACGAGCCAGCCGGTCGTCTCCGGAAAGCCGTCGACCGCGCTGTCGGCCTCGTCACGCTGGCGCTGCTCGCCGCGCAGCGCGGCGTGGGCGGCGCGGCGAATCGCCTGGCGCCGGTCCGGCAGAATGCGGTAGGTCCGGTTGCCGGAGGCGCGCAGCCCCTTCTCGACCTCCTGCAAGATCGCCAGCGGGTCCTCACCGCGCGGATTGTCCGAGGTCGCTACCGGCAGCTCGGCGAGCCGGCCGGCGATCTCGCCCATCTCGGGGCGCTTGCCGCGGTCACGTCCACCACCGCAGCCGAACACGCAGACGATGTTGCGGTCCGAGATCTCGCGCAGCGCCTGCAGAGCCGCCTCGAGCGCCGCCGGGGTGTGCGCGAAGTCGACGAACGCGGGGAACGGCTGGCCGCAGTCGATGGGCTCGAGGCGTCCGGGCAGCGGTCGCGTCGCCGCCAAGGCCATGCTCACCGCATGCCGCGGCAGCTCGAGCGCTTCGGCGACGGCGACAGCGGCGAGAAGATTCTCGAGGTTGAAGCGGCCGACCAGGTCGCTCTCGAGCTCGAACGGGCCGCGCGGCGTCGCCAGGCGCGCCCGCACTCCGTGAAGGCTGAACGACACGTCGAGCGGCCGGACATCGAGTGTCTCGTCGTCCTCTTCGAGGCCGTAGCGCACGACGTCGAGGCCACGCTCCGCCAGCTCGTGCGCCAGCGCGCGGCCGCGCGGTTCGGCGGCGGCGGCATGCACGACGGCACGGCCGCCCGGCACCAGGCGATCGAAAAGCGAGCGCTTGGCCGCGAAGTAGCTCTCTTCGTCGCCGTGGTAGTCGAGATGGTCGCGGGTCAGGTTGGTAAACACACCGACGTCGAATCGCAGACCGTCGACCCGGCCGAGCGCCAGGGCATGGGACGAGACCTCCATCGCCGCCGCCTCGGCGCCGGCGCCGCGCGCCGCCGCCAGCAGGCGATAGAGATCCGGCGCCTCGGGCGTCGTGCGATCGAGGTCCTCGGCCAGCTGCCGCTCGCCGACTCGGTAGCCGAGGGTGCCGAACGTCGCCGACGGCCGGCCCGCGGCATCGAGAACGCCAGCGATGAGCGATACGACGGTGCTCTTTCCGTTGGTGCCGGTGACGCCGACGAGCGAAAGCTCGTCGACCGCCGCGTCGTAGAGCCGCTTGGCGAGCCGCGTCCAGAGCGCACGCGGCGCGTCGACGGGAATCCACGGCACGCCGAGCTGTCGGGCGGCGCGCGCAGCACCCTCGTTTGGCGGGGCGCCGAGCACGGCGACGGCACCGCGGGCCACCGCGTCGGCGGCGAAGTCGCGGCCATCGAAGCGCTCGCCGACCAGGGCGAGGTAGAGATCGCCGGGCGCGACGCGCCGCGAGTCGTGGCACAGGCCGAGCACCTCGACTTCGTCGGCGCCCGCGGGCAGACCGTCTTCGAACAGACCGTCTTCGAGCAGACCGTCCTCGAGCAGACCGGCCAGCAGCGCGTCGAGCCTCATGACGACGCCTCCAGCCATAGGCGCACCACCCCGTCGGTGCGCTCGAGCGGCGTGCCGGCGTCGGGCGCCTGCCGAGTCACCGCGCCGTGGCCGTCGAAGCGCAGATCGAAGCCGAGAGCACCGGCGATCTGCAGCGCCTCGCGCGCGGTGAGGCCGGCGAGGTCGGGCACGGCGCCGTCGGGCGTTTGCGCCAGGCGCGACTCGAGATCGAGGCGCACGACGGGCGCCGCGCTCGGCGGCGCGGCCGGGGCGGCGGCGAGGCGGATCGAGTCGAGCGGCGCGGTGTCGATCGTCGGATTCTCGGGATCGGGCGGGCGCGGAGCATCCGGCGGCACTCCGAGATAGAGCAACGCCTGCTCGGCGACCGCGCCGAAGACCGGCGCCGCCACCTCGCCGCCGTGGTAGCGCGGCCACGGTTCGTCGAGACTCACCGCCATCACCAGCACCGGGTCGTCGAGCGGCGCGAAGCCGACGAACGACGCGACGTAGCGGCCGGGAACGTAGCGACCGTCGATCGCCTTCTCGGCGGTGCCGGTCTTGCCCGCGGCGCGCCAGCCGCCGAGCTGCGCCGCCTTGCCGGTGCCGTCGAGCACGACGGTCTCGAGGTACGACGCGACCTGGCGCGCCGTCGACGGCGAGATCGGCAGACCGACCACTTCACGCTGCGCCGAGCCCGGCGCCGGCGGTGTCCCGACCGATGCGACGACATAGGGTCGCAGCAGGCGACCGTCGTTGGCGATCGCGGCGAAGGCGTTGGCCATCTGCAGGTTGGTGACGGCGATCCCCTGACCGAACGAGATGTACGCCGGCGACAGCGCCGCCCAGCGCTTGAGCGGCCGCACCAGTCCAGCCGCTTCGCTCGGCAGGTCGATGCCGGTCGGGGTGCCGAAACCGAAGGCTCGAATCGTCGAGTAGAAGCGCTCGGTACCGGCCCGCCCGGCGAGGCGGATGGCGCCGATATTCGACGAGTTGGCCATGATCTCGCGCGCCGTCAGGCGATCGAACGGCTTGTGGTCGCGAATGCGGCGCCCGCGGAGCACGATGCTGCCGTTGCCGCAGTCGAAGATCTCTTGCGGGTCGACGGCGCTCGCCTCGAGCGCGGCGGCGAGGGTGACCATCTTGAAGGTCGAGCCGGGCTCGAAGCTCCCGGCCAGCGTCGGATTCCCGCGGCGCGCGGCCGGAGTTTTGGCGTAGTGGTTCGGGTCGAAGCCCGGCACCGACGCCATCGCCATGAGAGCGCCCGTATTGGGATCGAGCACGACCGCCGAGCCACCCTTGGCTCCGGCCGCTTCGACCGCCGCACGCAGCTCGCGCTCGACAATGTTCTGGATCGTGGCGTCGAGCGTGAGATAGAGATCGTCACCCGGGCGCGCCGCGTCGCTCGGCAGCTCGGGGTAGAAGACCCGGCCGGCCAGGCCGTCGCGCAGGATGGTGCGCTGGCCGGCCTCGGTCGACACCTCGTCGTCGTAGCGGTATTCGAGCCCGCCGAGACCCTGGTTGTCGATGCCGACGTAGCCGAGCACCGGACCGGCCAGGTCGCCGAGCGGATAGTAGCGCTTGCTCTCGGAGAGCACGATCAGTCCCGGCTCGACGGCCGCGAGCTCGCGCACGCGCCGCGCCGCCGGCGGGTTGATCTTGCGCTCGAGCCAGGTGAAGCGCCGCTCGAGCCGCAGCTTGGCGAGGAGCTCGTCGCGCGGCGCTCCGAGCACCTCCGACAGCGCATCGGCGAGCGCCTCGGGATCATCGACCAGGCTCGGATCGGCGGCCACTGACGCCGCCTCCACCGACACCGCCAGCGAGCGGCCGCGGGCGTCGAAGATCGTGCCGCGCGGCGCGTCGAGCGTGACCACCAGCTGCTGCTGCTCTTCGGCTGCCTGCACGTAGTGCTCGTGACGATCGACCTGCAGGTGCCAGAGCCGCACCGCCGCCGCCAGCAGCCACAGCCCGCCGACCAGGCACACGACGGCCAGGCGCCCGTGGCTCCACAGATCGCGGGCGGCGTGCGGGGTCGAAGAGGGGGGTTGCATCGTCACGGGGTGCTCAGGTCGGGTGGTCGAGTTTCAGGTCGTCGAGTAACGGGCCGTCAGGTCGGGCGGTACCCAGTCAGGGTGTCGAGATCTCGTGCAGGAAGAGCGTCTCGTCGAGACGCGGTGGACGCATGCCGAGCTCGTCGTAGGCACGCTCTTCGAGACGCGCCGGATGTTCGAGATAGGTCGCCTCGAGGCGCAACTGGCGCTCGAGCTGACGCAGACCGTGGAGCGTCTCCTCGAGCCGCTCCACGCGGTAGCCGACCTCAGTGATCTCGAGGTGGATCCAGGTGTAGGCGAGCAGCCCGGTTCCGGCCACCAAGACCGCGGCGGTGACAGCGAGAAGCTCGCGCACGAGGCGTCGATCGCGCTTACGCACGAGATATTCGTTCGCCACGGGGCGGCGCAGAGCGTAGGGGCTGCGCACGATCTCATCTCCGTTCCGGCGCGCGCGCTCACAACCGCCGCGCGGCACGCAGGCGTGCCGAGCGAGAGCGCGGATTGGCGGCGACCTCGTCGTCCGAAGGCCGCACGGGTTTCTTGGTCAGAACTTCGATCACCTGCGTCTCGGCGCGGGTGCGGCCGGTGATCGGCTCGATCTCCCCCGTCGCCAGATCGCGCAGGCCGTGCTTGACGATGCGATCCTCGAGGCTGTGGTAGCTGATCATCACCAGCCGCCCGTCCTGGTCGAGCATGCGCACCGCCTGGTCGATCAACGCGCGCAGCTCGTCGAGCTCCTGGTTGACCTCGATGCGCAGCGCCTGGAAGGTCTGGGTCGCCGGATGAATGCGTCGCCCCGCACCACGCCCGGGACCGCGCCCGCGGCCGTGACGCGCTGGCTTCAGCCGCTCGACCAGGCCGGCCAGACGGCTGGTGGTCTCGAACGGCGCCTGCTGCCTCTCGTCGACGATGGCACGCGCGATGCGGCGTGCCTTCGGCTCCTCGCCGTACTGTCTGATGATCCGGGTCAAAGCGTCCTCCGAGTAGGTGTTGACGATCTCCGCAGCGCTCGGCGCCGAGGACTCGGCACCCTCCATCCGCATGTCGAGCGGTCCGTCGCGCGCGAAGGAAAAGCCGCGCTCGGCATGGTCGAGCTGCATCGACGACACGCCGAGATCCGCGAGCACCCCCCGCACGCCGGATGTCACGCCGGCCCTCGAGGCCAGGCTCTCGACCGCGCCGAACGGTCCGGCGGCGTAGCGCACGCGCTCGCCGAAGCGCTCGAGCCGTCGGCGCGATCGCTCGAGCGCCTGTGGATCGCGGTCCACGGCCAGCAGCGAGGCGCGTGGCAGGCGCTCGAGACAGGCCTCTGCATGTCCACCGAGGCCGACGGTGCAGTCGATCAGCCACCCGTCCACCTCGAAGGCTGGCGCGAGCGCCTCCATCGCCTGCGCGAGGAGCACCGGTACGTGTTGTTCCACACCGTGCCCCTCAGAATCCCAGCTCGGCGAGAGTGGCGTAGTCGTCCTCGGTGAACGGCTCGTCCAGCAGGCGCTGGTCGAAGCGGTCCCGGTTCCAGACTTCGAGGTGGTCGAGTCGACCGGAGACCACGACCTCGCCGAGGATCTCCGCCCGCTCGCGCAAAATCTGCGGCACCACCACGCGCCCCTGCGCATCGAGCTTGAGCTGTTGCCCGAAGTAGTTCACACGCTCGAGAAATCGCTGCTTGGCGCGGTTCGACGACGGCACCTGCGCCAGCTTGCGCTCGTTCTCTTCCCACGTCGCGAGCGGATACACCAATCCCGACTCACCGGTGATCGAGGTGACGAAGACCTCACGTCCGAACTGCTCTCCGAGCAGACGTCGGAACTCGGTCGGCACCTTGAGCCGGCCCTTGTCGTCAATTTTGGCTGGTGCGCTTCCTCTAAACACGACGTTCTCGCTCCGCGGACAACGACGGAGTATTCGCGGGACCGTATCAGTCTTCGGCCACTTTTGTCCATTCTAGTCCACTTTCTTCCAAAGAACTTAAGGAAGAACCCGGGAGCGCGACGTCGACGGCATCCCGTGGAACCAGGCCGGACATCTCCTGGCGCCTCATCGAGGTCCACTGAGCGTGTCGAAACACTCGACGTCTAGATCGGAGGCGTTGGTTTCGAGCGACTTTAGCTCGGAAGACCAGCCTCGGAGCCCGCGCGGGAAGCACCATGCTCGGCGCGCACGGCCCTGCGGGGGCGCTCGAGTGGAGCAGAGTGGACGATGATCCGCGTGGGTGGCCCTATCGCATCTGACAGAGTAAATGCTCTGTAATTCATCGATTCCACAGACGATCTTTACTTGCCATATTCACTGTCGTCAATACGCTGCCTCTAGTCGAAGCTGCTTCGGCCCGCCGACCTTCCCCAACTCACTGGAGGCATCTCCATGCGAAACACGTCCGTGAAGCTCGCGCTCTGCCTCGCCGCGTCGTTGTCTCTGATCAGCGTTCCTGCGATCTCGCAACCCTCGCTGTCCATCGACGTCCAGGGGCCGTCCGCGTTCCCCTTCGGCGCGCTCGACCCGGGCGGCGTCCTTCTCGCCACACCGGCCGGCTGCCCGACCCCGGCGCCCGGCACCCTGTGCAACTCGGCGCGCCTGGGCCTGGTTCCCGGCAACTGGGAAGCCGCCGAGCTCGACGCCCTTTCCTACGGCCGCGATCTGCTGAAGCTCGACAACGCCTGGCGTTGGGCCACCCGCTACTGCTTCGCCTTCTCCGTCGACGAGTGGGCGATCGGCGACCCGGCCGCTCCGGCACCGCCGAACGTGGCCACCGAGGGTGCCTTCGGCAACCTCGAGGCCTCCGCCGATGTGCAGCTCACCTGCGTCGGCCCGAACTCGCCCGTGGCGCCGCTGCCGCCCGCGGTGGTGCTCGGCAACCGTTCGTGGCTCGACGGCAACGGCTGCTTCCCCTTCGGCGGCGCTGGCCTCGGCCTCGTCGAGCCGAACCCGCCCTTCCCCGGCATTCCGGACAAGGGTGACAACCTCGACGCCGTCGACTTCCGCCGTCCGAGCTCGCTGAACGTGGCGGTCTACTTCTCGCTCGACGCCAAGTTCGTCGATCCGCTCGAAGGCCCACCGATCAACACCGGCACCGCGCCGGCCAACGGCGTCTTCCCTGGAGACGTGCTCATCTCGCGCTGCACCGGCAGCTTCGGCGTCTACGCCCGCTTCTGGCAGCTCGGCCTGGGCGAGCGGGACGACCTCGATGCGTTGATCCTCTGGGACAACGGCGACAACGCCTATGTGCCGTCGAAGGAGCCGTTCGACTGGCTCTTCGGCGACACCGACCAGCTGATCTTCTCGGTCCGCCGGGGCTCTCCGATCCTCGGCACGCCGGACTCGATCTTCGGCATCCCCATCCAGGAGGGTGACCTCCTCGTGCCGCCGCTCGGCGGCGTTGGCGCGCCGGGCATCTTCCTCTCAGCCGAGACCCTCGGTCTGGCGACCGTGCGCAGCGGCACCGCCGAGAAGTTCAGCGACGACCTCGACGCCGCCTCGGCGCAAGAGCGAAACCAAATCGCGCCGCAACCGACGGACGACACAACGGCCTTCCCCTGATCGCCTCGTCGACCCGGCCAGAGACGGCCGGTCTCTCGAGCCGGGCGCCTCCCCGCACACCGCGGCGACGGCCGATTCAGCCGTCGCCGCGGGTTCTTCTCGACTCCTCGTCGCATCGCACCGACCTCGTCCACCGCAGGCACGAGGCCACACCCGCAGTCGTCGGCAGCGCTCTGCGACCTGCCGTCCGTCCACACTGGAGCCCCCATGCGCACCAACCCCCTGAAGCTCGCGCTGTGCCTCGTCGCCGCCCTCTCGCTCACCGGCCTGCCCGCCGCGGCGCAACCGACCTTCTCGATCGACGTCCAGGGACCCTCCGCCTTCCCCTTCGGCGTCCTCGATCCCGCGGTCATCCTGCTCGCCGCCCCCGGCGGCTGCCCGACACCGCCCCCCGGCAGCATCTGCAGCTCGCCGCGCCTCGGCATTACCCCGGGCGGCTGGGAGGCCGCCGAGCTCGACGCCCTGTCCTACGGCCGTGACCTCCTGAAGCTCGACAATTCCGGGCGCTGGGCCACCCGCTACTGCTTCGCGTTCTCGGTCGATGAGTGGGCGATCGGCGACCCGGTCGCTCCGGTGCCTCCCAACGTACGCACGGAAGGCGCCGCAGGCAATCGCGAGGCTTCGGCCGATCTGCAGCTGACCTGCGTCGGCCCGACCACGCGCGTGGCGCCGCTGCCGCCGGCCGCCGTGCTCGGCAATCGCTCGTGGCTCGACGGCAACGGCTGCGTTCCGTTCGGCGGTCCGGGCATCGGCCTGGTCGAACCGAATCCTCCGGCTCCCGGAATTCCGGACGCCGGCGACAACCTCGACGCGGTCGACTTCGGCCTTCCGAGCTTCCCGGACCCCGCCTACTTTTCGCTCGACGCGAGGTACGTCGACCCCTTGGAGGGCCCGCCGATCAACACCGGCACCGCCGCGGCGAACGGCGTCTTCCCAGGAGACGTCTTGCGGTCGACCTGTGACGCCACGTTCAGCGTCTACGCCCGCTTCTGGCAGCTCGGCCTGCGCGAGCGCGACGATCTCGACGCGCTGATCCTCTGGGACAATGGCGACGGTGTCTACAACCCCTCGAAGGAGCCGTTCGACTGGCTCTTCGGCGACACGGACCAGCTGATCTTCTCGGTCCGGCGCGGCTCGCCGATCATCGGCACGCCGGATTCGATCTTCGGCATCCGCATCGAGGAAGGCGATCTGCTCGTGCCGCCGCTCGGCGGTGTCGGAGCACCGGGCATCTTCCTCTCGGCCGAAACCCTCGGACTGGCGACCCGCCGCAGCGGCACCGCCTGGCAGTTCGGAGACGATCTCGACGCCGCCTCGGCGCAGGTTCGCAGCCTGATCGCGCCGACGCCGAAGGACAACACGCCGGCCTGGCCCTGACCTGACGCGTCGCGGCCGCGGTCACAACGCCCGGGCCCGCGCCCGGGCGTTTCCAGTCCTGCCGATCCGCGATCAGGCGGCGGCGCCGACCGAAGGATCGGACGAGTCGCCAGCGTCCGGGGCGACCTCGGGATCCGCCGGTTCGACCTCTTCGAGCGCCTCGGGATCCTCGGTGGAGGGCTCGGCGGCCGCGTCGCCGCTCAGCGCCTCGAGCGGCGCGCGGAAGTCCTCGAGCTCGTCTTCGCGTTCGATCTCGAGATCACCGAGAGCACGGAAGCCAACCGCATCAGGCGGAAGATCCTCGCGCACGTAGGACGACTCCTCAAGCTCGGCCAGGAACGTGCGCAGCTGGCTGCCGAATCGCACCTGGCGCTCGCGTGCGCGGATCTGCTCCTCGACCTCCTCGAACGATCGCATCTGGCGCTCTTCGAGATCCTCGACGAAGATCAGGTGCAGGCCGCCGCGCGCCTCCACGGGCTCGGACCAAACGCCGGGCTCGACCGTGAACGCCGCCCCCGCAAGCTCTTCGCCGAGCTCGTCGCGCCGCAGCCAGCCGAGGTCGAGGACACCAGTGGTCAAGCCGCGCTCGGAGTAGCCGGCGACGGCGGCGGCCCGATCGTCCGCCGCCTCGAGCTCGGCACGGACCGTCGCGGCGAGTGCCTGCAGATCCTCGTCGGTGGCGATGCCGTCGTCGAGCACGATCACTTCGACCAGTTTGCGCTTCTCCGGGATCTCGAAGCGATCCTGGTTGTTGCGGTAGAAGGCACGCACCTCGTCGTCCGGAACTTCGATCCTGTTCGTCACGTCGCGCCGGATCACCTGACCGACGATCAGCTCCTGGCGCAGGTTCTCGCGCAGGCTGTCGAGCGTCATGCCGGCCTCGGCGAGCGCGGCCTCGAGCTCCTCGACGGTCTCGATGCCCTGCCCCGACATCACGTCGCGCATCGCGTCGTCGATGTCGCGCTCACTCGTCGAGTAGCCGGCACTGCGCGCACGCGCCGCGATCAGCGTCTCGCGGTAGAGCTGCTGCATCGTCTCCTGGCCGACGCGCGCCAGGCGCTCCTGCCGGTCCTGGTTCGACACGTTCGGGTTGGCCAGCAGGCCGCGGATCTGGTCGCCCTTGCGCCGCTCGTACTCGACCAGCGTGACGATCTCGTCGTTGACGCGCAGGATGATGCGGTTGATCGCCTCGGCGCCTTCCGGCACAGCCTGATCGATCACCGCGGAATCGTCGGTTGGCTGCGCACCGCTGGGTGACGGCACGAGAGGCGAGGTGGCGAGCAGGAACACCACGGCGAGAGTAGTGGCCACGTGGTCAAGAAGGCTGATCGGCGTCGGACGTCGCATACGAACCCCGGTAGTCGAAAGGGAAGTGGTCGGGATAGAGGCGCACAGTGTAGCGCTCGCGCGCTTCGTCGACGAATCCTGCGACGGCTTCGTCGACCCGCATGCGCTCGAGCCTGCGCTCGATGTCGGGCAGCGCCTGCTCGAGCGGCACCCGCTCGGCCGGCTGGAGCTCGACGACCTGGAAGATCTGAAAGCCGTAGTCGTTCTCCACGATCGGGCTGAGCTCGCCCGGCGGGAGCTCGAAGATCAGATCCGCGAAACGCTCGGGGAGATCGGCACGTGCCAGCAGTCCCTGGTCGCCGCCGAGATGGGCCTTGGGACCTTGCGAAAGCCGTGCCGCGACCTCGGCGAACTCTTCCCCAGCCGCGAGCGCGGTCAGCGCCTCGTCGGCGAGGGACCGTTCAGGGACCAGGATCTGCCGCAGACGCACCTGCTCCGCGTGCTCGAAGTCGCTGCGGTGGGCACGGTAGTACGCCTCCGCCTCCGCGCGGTCGATCGGCTGGCGCGCACCGCGCAGCAGGTAGGCGGCGGCGCGCCGCGGGTCGACGTCCCCCTCGACCAGGCCGCGCTCGATCGCCAGGCGGACCAAGAGCTGGCCGTCGAGATACTCGTCGAAGAGACGCGAGCTGGTCGCGTCGTCGAGCTCGAGCTCGTCGGCGTCGACAATGCGTTCGAAGTAGGCCTCGAGATTGGCGACCAGGATCCGCTCGCCGTCGATCGTGACGATCACGTCGGCCGGCGGCCCGGTCTCGCTGCCGCAGCCACCGAGGCCGAGCGCGACGACGAGGGCCAGACCGACCAGGACGCGCAGGCTCGAGCGCGTGCGTCCGATCGAGTGGACGCTCGGCGCGGGTGGCGTCCGCCGCGGCATGCGGCGCGCCAAAATGGCGAAAGATCGTGACTCACACATCGTCGAAGGTCTCGGCGAACGCACCTCAGGCGGCCGTCGGCGCCGCAGCGAGGTAGTCGAGCAGCTCGCGGGCGCGATCGATCGCCTCGTGGCCGGGAACTCCCTCGACCGTCAGGGCGCCCGCGGGACTGAAATGGTATCCCGGCCGGGCCTGGACGAGCTCAATGAGCTTCTCCGGCTCGATCAACGCGTCTTGGCGCAGGCGCAGCACCAGCTTCTGACGCCGCGCCGAGATCGACTGCAGTCGCATCGCCTCGGCCGCGCGCTGCAGCGACGCGACGCGCAGCAGCATGCGCACGCCCTCGGGAGGCGCTCCGAACCGGTCGCGCAGCTCAGCGAGCAGCTCGTCTTCGGGTTCCTCGCCGCTCGCCAACCGCTGGTAGATCTCCATGCGCAGGTTGGCGTCGCCGACGTAGTCTTCGGGGATCGACATCTGCACCGGCAGATCGAGCGTCACCGAGACCTGTTCGGGCACGCTCTCACCGCGCAGCTCGGCGACGGTCTCCTCGAGCATCTTGAGGTAGGTCTCGATGCCGACCGCCGCGATGTGGCCGCTCTGCTCGGCGCCGAGCAGATTGCCGGCACCGCGAATCTCGAGGTCGCGGCCGGCGACGCGAAAGCCGGAGCCGAGCTCGGTGAACTCGCGGATCGCGTCGAGCCGCTTGCGCGCGTCCTCGGAGAGAATCCGGTCGGCGGCGACCAGGAGGTAGCAGTAGGCGAGCTGGTCACTGCGACCGACCCGTCCGCGCAGCTGGTAGAGCTGCGACAGTCCGAAGCGCTCCGCCTGGTGGACGAGCATCGTGTTGACGTTCGGGATGTCGATGCCGTTCTCGATGATCGTGGTCGCCAGCAACACGTCGTACTCGCCGGCGGTGAAGGCGTGCATGCGCCGCGACAGCTCTTTCTCGTCCAGCTGGCCGTGGCCGACAGTGACCTTCACTCCCGGCACCACCTCGCGCAGATACGCGGCGAACTCGTCGATCGTCTCGACCCGGTTGTAGACGTAGTAGACCTGGCCGCCGCGCTCGAGCTCGAATTCCACCGCCTCGCGCACCAGGCGCGGATCGAAGGGCAGGATCGCCGTCTCCACCGCCATCCGGTCGCGCGGCGGAGTCTCGATCAGCGACAGGTCGCGCACGCCGGCCAACGAGAGCTGCAGCGTGCGCGGCACCGGCGTCGCCGACATCGCCAGCGCGTGCACGTCCTTGCGCATTTGCTTCAGGCGCTCCTTGTGGGCGACGCCGAAACGCTGCTCCTCGTCGATGATCACCAAGCCGAGCGTGGGGAACTGCACCTTGCGTGCGAGCAGCCGGTGGGTGCCGATCAGGATGTCGAGCGTGCCCGCCTCGGCCCTCTCCTGGATCACCTTCACTTCGGCGTTGCTGCGGAACCGCGACATCATCTCGATCTGCACCGGCAGACCGTCGAAGCGCTCGCAGAAACGCTCGTAGTGCTGATCGGCGAGAATCGTCGTCGGTGCCAGCACGGCGACCTGGTAGCCCCCTTCGACGGCGCGGAGCGCGGCGCGCATCGCCACTTCGGTCTTGCCGAAGCCGACGTCGCCGCACAGCAGGCGATCCATCGGCTGCGCCTTGGCGAGGTCGTCGTAGATCGCCCGGATGGCGTCGAGCTGGTCGGGAGTCTCGTCGTACGCGAACTGGGCCTCGAAGCGCTGCTGCATCTCGCCGCCGCCGTCGATCTGCGGCGCCTGCGCCATCTGGCGCTCGGCGTAGAGCTTGAGCAGCTCCTGCGCCATGTCGCGCATGCCGCGCTTGATGCGGTTCTTGGTCTTGGTCCACGAGGTTCCGCCGAGGCGATCGAGGCGCGGCGCGACGCCTTCGATGCCGCTGTACTTCTGCACCTGGTCGAGGCGCGAGAGCGGCAACAGCAGGTTCTTGCCGCCGGCATAGCTCAGCTCCATGACTTCGATGTCGTTCGCCTGCGCCGGCGCCGCCTCGCGCAGCACGGCCGGCAGCTCAGCCGTCTTGCTGTCGCCGCCGAGGGTGCGCAGCCCGACGAACTGACCGATCCCGTGCTCGTGGTGCACGATGTAGTCGCCGATCTTGAGATCGCGGATCGACGACAGAAACGGCCCGAAGCGGCGCGACTTGGACGCCCGCTTGACGATTGGGCTGCGGCGCAGCAGCTGCCGCTCGCTCCACACCGAGAGCTTCGCCGCCGGCAGCCGGAAGCCGCGCTGCAGGTCGCCGCCGACGATCTCCAGCCCACCGCGGTCGCCGGCCAGCGCCAGCGGCACCTCGCGCGCCGCGAGCAGCTCGGCGAGCTTGTCGCGGTGGTCCTCGGGAGCCACCAGCACGGCGCGGTCGCCACGCGCACCGGCGGTCTCCACTTCGCGCGGGAAGCGCGGCATCTGGTCGTGCAGCACGTCGGTGCTCTGCGCCTCGAAGTCGACGACGCGCGCGTCGGACGAGGCGGCGAAGAGATCGCCGAGGCGCACGGCGGCGCCGGAGAGCACGTCGCGCACGGCGTGCGCCGGATGCTCGAGCGCCTCGGCCGGTACCGCCAGGCGACCGTCTTCGACGCGGTCGCCGAGCTCGGCCGCGAGGATCTCGGCGTGGCGCTCGACCTCGTCGGCCAGGGCTCCGGGGTCGACGGCGACCACGAGCGGCGCCTCGAGCAGCTCGTCGAGGCGGATCGTGTGCTCTTCGAGCAGCGGCAGATAATGCTGCCAGCCATCGAATCGACCTTCGTCGCGCAGCGCCGCCAGATGCTCGGCGACGTCGGCCGACGGCCGGCGCTCGGCGCCGTCGGTGGCCATGCGCTGCAGCAAGGTGGCGAGCCGCTCGGCGCGCTCTGGGCCTTGCGAGAAGAGCGACAGCGGCAGCAGCTCGACCGTCTGCTGGCTCCCTTGCGAACGCTGCGTCTGCGGGTCGAAGCGCCGGATCGACTCGACAGTGTCGCCGAAGAGATCGAGGCGGATCGGCATCGCGCTTCCCGGCGGATAGACGTCGAAGACCCCGCCGCGCACCGCCAGCTGGCCGACCTCGAACACCAGGTCGCTGCGGTGGTAGCCCCAGCGCAGCAGGTGGTCGATCAGGTCGTCGAGCGGAATCTCCTCGTCGACCGCGATCTCGAGCCGCGCGCCGACGATGTCCCGCGCCGACGGCAGGCGGCGAAAGAGCGCGCGGGGCGTGGTGACGACGACCTGCGAGGCGCCTCGGGCGATCCGGTCGAGCGCGCGGGCCTCCTCGGCGCGCACGAGCAGCGAGGGCTCGGTCTCCTGGTAGGGCGAGAGCGACGGCGCCGGGAAGTAGCAGGCCGGGAATCCGAAAAGACGCGACGCCTCGACCCACGCGTAGGCATCGACTTCGTGCGGCACGAGCACCAGCAGCGGCCGGCCGAGGTCGGCGGCGAGCTCGGCCGCGACCCAGGCAGCGGCCGGCACCGGCAGGCGGACGACGTCGCCCAGACGCTCGCGCAGTCGCCGAAAGGGCTCACTCGCGCGCAGCGCGGTGGCGGCGGCGGCGAACGGCGCCGGTCGCTCGAGCTTCGTCGTCTCGCTCACGCGTCGTCTCGCTCATGGGTCGTCTCGATCACTGCCGTCTCGATCACTGCCGCCTCGATCACTGGTCGTCTCGATCACCGGTCGTCTTGATCACAAACCTGTGATCACAAATCCGTGTCGCTCGACCG
Source organism: Acidobacteriota bacterium (assembly GCA_039194425.1). Lineage (GTDB taxonomy): Bacteria > Acidobacteriota > Thermoanaerobaculia > Multivoradales > J023 > JAUIJL01. The sequence goes on from JBCCVZ010000004.1 coordinate 377,547, forward strand.
CGCCGCGTGCCGCTCCGCCGGCAGCACGATCACCAAATCACCGTCGTGCACCCAGCCGAGCTCTTCACGTGCCAGGCGCTCGAGCGTCGCCGGATCGTTCTCGACCCGGTCGATCCGCTGGCGCAGCCGCTCGATGCGCTCACGCGACGCCTCGATCTCGATCTCGAGCTGCGCCGCGTGCGCGCGGTGGCCGGAGAGCACCCGCCAGCTCTGCAGACCGGCCACCGTGAGCACGAGCAGCAGGCCGACGACCGCTGCCTTCAGCGAACGGGTCGTGCGCGGCGAGCGGTCGTCCGTCGGAGAGCTCGGCGATGCAGGGTCGAGAGTGCTCAAGCCGTGGGTGGCTCCGCGTCAGCCTTCCCAGCGCGGGAAGGCGCTGATGCCGGGATAGGTCGCGGCGTCTTCCAGCTCTTCCTCGATGCGCAGGAGGCGGTTGTACTTGGCCACGCGATCGCTGCGGCACGGCGCGCCGGTCTTGATTTGACCCGCCTGCGTGGCGACCGCGAGGTCGGCGATGGTGGTGTCTTCGGTCTCGCCGGAGCGATGGCTGATGATGTTCGAGTACGCGTTGACTTTCGCCAGCTCGACGGCCTTCAGCGTCTCGGTCAGGGTGCCGATTTGGTTGACCTTCACCAGCAGCGCATTGGCCAGGCCCTTGCCGATGCCGTCGGCGAGGATCGACGGATTGGTGACGAAGAGATCGTCGCCCACCAGCTGCACACGATCGCCGAGCTCATCGGTGAGGCCGATCCAGCCGTCCTCGTCGTTCTCGGCCAGGCCGTCCTCGATCGACACCAGCGGGTAGCGGTCGAGCCAGTCGTCGTAGAGCTCGATCAGCGCATCGGCGGCGAGGCCGGCGCGTCCTTCGCCCGGCAGACCGTACTTCACTCCCTGCCCGTTCTCGCCCTCGACCAGCTCGCTGGCGGCGACATCGAGCGCCAGGCCGATCTGCTGCCCGGGGTGGTATCCGGCGCTCTCGATGGCGCGCAGCAGGAAGTCGAGCGCGGCGGCGTTCGATTCGAGGTCGGGAGCGAAACCGCCCTCGTCGCCGACCGCGGTCGACAGGCCGTCGGCGTCGAGCAGCTTGCGCAGCGCATGGTAGATCTCGACTCCGGCACGTAGCGCGTCGGAAAAGGTGTCGAAACCGAACGGGACGACCATGAACTCCTGGATGTCGACCGAGTTGTTGGCGTGCGCACCGCCGTTGAGCACGTTCAGCATCGGCACCGGCAACAGCGTCGCCGCCGGCCCACCGAGGTAGCTGTAAAGCGGCAGCGCGGCCGCCTCGGCCGCCGCCTTCGCCACCGCCAGCGAGACGCCGAGCACGGCGTTGGCGCCGAGCCGGCTCTTGTCACCGGTGCCGTCGAGCTCGATCAGGCTACGGTCGATCAGCACCTGGTCGCGCGAGTCCATGCCTTCGATCGAATGGGCGATCTCGTCGTGCACATGGTCGACGGCGCGGCTCACGCCCTTGCCGCCGAAACGCTCGTCGCCGTCACGCAGCTCGAGCGCCTCGCGCGCACCGGTCGACGCGCCCGACGGAACCGCGGCGCGGCCGAGCGTACCCCCCTCGAGCAGGCAGTCGACCTCGAGGGTTGGATTGCCGCGGGAATCGATGATTTCGCGGGCGACGAGCTCTTCGATATCGAACATGCGAGTCCTTTCGAGCAGGAATATCGGTGGGTCGGCTCGAGAGGCGGAGGGAGATGAGGCGCCGGAGTCGGAAGTGTGGAGAGCAGAGAGAGAGCCGACGACCCGAGGATACTCGCGCCGGGCTCGGCCGACAAGCAGGCCGCGGACCGGGCGGGCGGCCTACTCGACGGCTTCGCGTTCGGTGTCCTTGGCGACCCGGCCGACAGCGGCGCGCTCGATCTCCACCGGGACGCCCGAGAACGCAGCGGTGCCACACAACGGGTCGACGGCGCAGGCGTCGGTGAGGTCGTTGATGCTGGCACCCGGATGTTCCTCGGCGACATGCAGACGGGTGCCGCGGCGACGGTGGCCCCAGCCGTGCGGCAGGCTGACGACGCCGGCCATCATCTCGTCGCTGACCTCGGCGGGCGCGGTCACTGCACCGACCCGCGAGCGCACGCGGACGAGCTCGCCGTCGGCCAACTCGCAGCGCGCGGCGTCGTCGGGATGCAGCAGGAGAGTGCACCGGTCCTTGCCGCGCATCAACCGCGGCACATTGTGCATCCAGGAATTGTTCGAGCGCACCTGGCGGCGGCCGATCAAGACCAGGTCGTCGACACCGGCCGGCTCCTCGAGCGACGCGACCAGGCGCGGCATGTCGTCGAGGTAGAACGCCGGCGCGACGTGGATCCGACGGTCCTCGGTGCGCAGACGCTCGGGAAATGCTGGCCGCAGCGCGCCGAGATCGACACCGTGCGGCCGAGCGCGCAGCCGGCGCAGAGTGATCCCCTGACCGAACGGCTTCCAGCCCGGGCCGTATGGTCCGAAACGCAGCGCCAGCGCGAGCAGGCCCTCCGGACCGAGACGACGCATCGCGAAGCGCTGCAGACGCCGCTTGAGCGGCGGCTTCGGATCGAGTCGACGCAGCAGCTCGGCGTAGATCTGCCAGTCGTGGCGCGCGTCGGGCGGCGGCGTGAACACCGGCTCCGAGAACTTCGCCACGTCGCGGATCGCCAGCTGGTTGAAGGCGAGATCGTAGTGGCCGTGCTCGAGCGGCGGCGTCGGCGGCAGAATCAGGTCGGCGTGGCGCGTGGTCTCGTTGAGGTAGAAGTCGATCGAGACCATGAACTCGAGGCCGCCCAGGGCCTCGTCGAGCCGCCGACCGTCGGGCGTCGAGAGCACGGGGTTGCCGGCGACGGTGAGGAATCCGCGCAGGCTCGCCTCGCCGGCGTCGAGCATGTCCTCCGCCATGGTCGCCGCAGGCAGCTCGCCGGCGAACTCGGGCAGGCCACGCACGATGCTGCGCCAGCGCCCGAGGCTGCCGCCACCGCGCTTGCGCATCACGGTGTCGACCGCGGGGTGGGTGAGCATCGCGCCACCCTCGCGGTCGAGGTTGCCGGTCAGCAGGTTGATCAGCTGGATGAGCCACTGGCAGAGGCCGCCGAAGCTCTGCATCGAGAGACCGACGCGGCCGTAGCAGACGGCCGACGGCGCGGCGGCGAAGTCGCGCACCAGGGCACGCAAGGTCTCGGGATCGACACCGGTCGCCGGTGCGACGGCCTCGGGGGTGAACGGCTCGACCACGGCCCGCACCGCCGCGAGACCGTCGTCTTGGTCGCTCAGCGAGCTCTCGAGGCGTCCGATCGCGACCAGGTCGTCGGCGAAGAGCTGACGCACGAAGGCGGCGAGCAGCAAGGCGTCGGTTCCCGGCCGCACGAAGAGATGCTCCTCGGCGAGCCGAGCCGTTTCGGTGCGTCGCGGATCGACGACCACGATCCGACCACCGCGCGCGCGAACCGCCTTGAGCCGCTTCTTGACGTCGGGCGCGGTCATCAGGCTGCCGTTCGACACCGCCGGGTTGCCGCCCAGGCAGAGGAAGAAGTCGGTGCGATCGAGATCGGGCACCGGGATCAGCATCATGTGGCCGTACATCGACCAGGCCGCGAGATGGCTCGGCAGCTGGTCGACCGACGTCGCCGAGTAGCGATGCTTGGTACGCAGGGCGCGCAGCACCGGCGGCCCGAAGAGCAGCGAGCCATAGTTGTGGACGTTGGGATTGCCCAGGTAGACGCCGATCGCGTCGCGTCCGTGCCGCGCCTGCACGCCGCGCAGGCCCTCGACGGCGCGGTCGTAGGCCTCGTCCCAAGGGATCTCGCGCCAGCTCGGCGTACCGTCGCTCGTCTCGACCTTCAACAGCGGGCGATGCAGGCGATCCGGATCGGTCTGGAGGTCCTGCATCGCGACACCCTTCGGACAGATGTGGCCCCGACTGAACGGATCGTCGGCGTCGCCACGGATCGAGGTCACGGCACCACCGTCGACCTGGATCTCGAGACCGCAAATCGCTTCGCACAGGGTGCAGGCACGGTAGTGAGTTCGAGGCATCAGGCTAGGCTATCAGCCCGCCGTCTGCCGCGACCTCGCCACGACACCGCCACACGGAGCACCGCGGACCGGGTTAGCCTGGACGCATGCCGATGCCGCTCTTCCACCTCTCCGTCACGCTGACACTACTCGCCGTCGCCGTCTGGATCGCGAGGCGGCCGTCGGTGCCGACTCTGCTTCTCGCGATGGTCGTCCTCGCGGGGGTCGGGCTGCTGGGCGCCGGCGCGTCGAGCAATCTCTTCGAGACCATGCGACATCTCGCCTGGCTGGTCTTCGTCTATGCGCCGGCGCTGCTCGTCGTCGGCGCCCTGCTGCTAAGGCGCCCAGCACCGTGGACGGCGTTCGCCGCCGGGCTCTGTGCCGTGCTCGCCGTCGGCCTCGGCGCCTGGGCGTTCTTCGTCGAGCCCGAGCGTCTCGAGGTGACGCGGGTCGAGATCGAAACACCGAAGCTCGAGGCGCCGCTGCGGGTCGCGCTCCTCGCCGACCTGCAGACCGACCGCGTCGGCGCCTACGAGCGACGAGCCCTGGAGACCCTGGCCGCCCAAGACGCCGACCTGGTGCTCTTCGCCGGCGACTACCTGCAGGTGGCGAGCGAGGCGCGCTGGCGCGAGCTCGCGGACCTCCTGCGTCCGCTCCTCGGCCTGCTCGACCCGCCGCTCGGCGCGTACGCGGTGTCGGGCGACACCGACCCGGCCGCCTGGCGCACGCTCTTCGACGGCACGCCGGTGCGCGCCCTACGCTCGGGCGAATCGGTGACGCTCGAGCGGTCGCCGCGCGAGCGGCTCGTGGTCCTCGGCCTCGGAGCCAGCGACGCCCGCGCGATCGGCCACCGGGATCCTCACGCGGTCGCCGCCGCCGCGACGGCGACCGACGAGCCCCTGCGAATTCTCCTGGCGCATCCCCCCGACGTCGCCCTCGGTCGTCCCCCGGTCGACCTGATCGCTGCCGGCCACACCCACGGCGGCCAGGTCCGCCTTCCCCTTGTCGGCCCGCTGGTCACCTTCAGTCGCGTGCCACGCAGCTGGGCCGCGGGCGTCACGGCCCTGCCGTGGGGCGGCCACCTGGTGGTGTCGCGCGGCGTCGGCATGGAGCGCGGCGAAGCGCCGCGGTTGCGCTTCCTTTGCCGCCCCGAGATCGTCGTCATCGACCTCGTGCCCGAGGCATCCGGCCCCTCGGCGGGGCGAACGACCCAGGCCGCCGGCTGACGCGCTTCAGGTCTGGAGAACGCCGGTGCGGAACGGCGGGATGTCCGGATTCGAGGCGCAGCAGGCGAGCGCGTTCGACACGATCTCGCGCGTCGCCGCCGGGTCAATGATCTCATCGACCCACAGGCGCGCAGCGGCGTAGCGCGGATCCATGGCGTCGTCGTAGGTCTTCTGGATCCGCGCCAGGCGCTCGGCCTTCTCGTCGTCGCTCACCGCGTCGCCGCGGTTCTTCATCTGGATCGCGAGCAGAGTCTTCGACGCCTGGGCGCCGCCCATCACCGCGATCGCCGCCGACGGCCAGGCGTAGACGAAACGCGCACCGTAGGCCTTGCCGCACATCGCGTAATTGCCGGCGCCAAAGGAGTTGCCGGTGAAGAGTGTGATCTTGGGCACCACCGAGTTGGCCACCGCGTTCACCATCTTGGCGCCGTCCTTGATGATGCCTCCGCGCTCGGCGCGGCTGCCGACCATGAAGCCGGTGACGTCCTGCAGAAAGAGCAGCGGGATACCCTTCTGGTTGCACAGCTCGATGAAGCGCGCACCCTTGTCGACTGAGTCGCTGTAGAGAACGCCGCCGATCTGCAGCTCTTTGTCGCGCGCCTCGAGGCCGGTCTTGCGCGGCACGATCGAGCGCTGGTTGGCGACGATGCCCACCGCCCAGCCGTCGATCCAGGCGGTGCCGCAGACCAAGGTTTGGCCATACGTCGCCTTGAATTCGTCGAGCTCGCTGCCGTCGACCAGCCGAGCCAGCACGTCGCGCACGTCGTACGGGCGCGAGCGGTCGAGCTCCATCAAGCCGTAGATGTCGTCGGCCGGGTAGAGCGGTGGCGCGGGCTCGCGCCGCGCGAAGGGTGCCTTCGGGGTCTCGGCGAGCTGCTCGAACTGGCGGCGGATGGTCGCGATGCAGGTCTCGTCGTCGGGATGGCGGTGGTCGACGACTCCCGAAATGTCGGCCTGTACCTCCGAGCCGCCCAGGCTCTCGTTGTCGATCTCCTCACCGATGGCCGCTTTCACCAGGTGTGAGCCGGCAAGGAAGATCGAGCTGCCGTCGACGATGTGCGACTCGTCGCTCATGATCGGCAAGTAGGCGCCGCCCGCGACGCAGGAGCCCATCACCGCCGCGCTCTGGAAGATGCCCTCGGCCGACAGGCGCGCATTGTTGTAGAAGACGCGGCCGAAGTGCTCCTTGTCCGGGAAGATCTCGTCCTGCATCGGCAGGAACACTCCGGCCGAGTCGACCAGGTAGACCACCGGCAAGCGGTTTTCGAGCGCCATCTCCTGGGCGCGCAGAATCTTCTTGCACGTGATCGGAAACCAGGCGCCGGCCTTCACGGTGGCGTCGTTGGCGATCACCATCGTCTCCCGGCCATGGATCCGCGCCGTTCCGCAGACGACGCCAGCCGCCGGCGCGCCACCATACTGCGGATACAGCTCGTGCCCCGCCCAGAGACCCCACTCGACGAAGCTGCCCTCGTCGACCAACCGCTCGATGCGCTCGCGCGCCAGCAAACGCCCGCGCTTGCGCTGCTTCGCCGCCGCGCGCTCGCCCCCGCCGGCACGAATGGCTTCAGACTCCTCCGCCAATCGCGCCAACGCCACGCGCCAGGCGTCGGCGCGGCTCTCGGTCTGTGGGTCGGTCTTCAGCTCGCGTCCGATCGTCGTCACGGGGTTCTCCTGCGGGTTCCTGGGCCGGTCTCGGGGCGCCGAGTATAGACCCGTGCCGCACAGGCTTCAGCCACGCACGACGTCGACGAGGCTCTCGCCGTCGAGGACGCGATCGAGCCACGACTCGAGCGTCGCCGCGTCGGCCTCCTCGATCCGCGCACCGATCGCCGACGGCAACGCCCCGAAGCACGCCTCGAGCAACCGCCGCAGCGTCCGCACCTCACCACGTCGCATCCCCTCCGTACGGCCCTTCTCCAGACCCTGGTTGTACCAGTCTTCAGTCCAACCACGCACCGTGCGTTCGAGTCGTGTTTCCATGGTGAGGAGCTCTACCCGAGATCGTCCGCGCAAGCCGGCGAACCGTGCCGGCACGCCATCATCCCACGCGCGATGGCTCAGGCGGGGGTCAGTGGCTCCTCTTCGCGCCAGGCGACGGCGCCGTCGACGTAGTGCTCTCGCTTCCAGATCGGCACCTCGCGCTTCAGGCGCTCGAGGGCTTCGCGGGAGACCTCATAGGCGGCCTCGCGGTGCGGTGAGGCGACGGCGATCGCGACGCTCGCCGCACCCACCGGCACGGCGCCGAGGCGGTGCACCAGGGCGACGCGCAGCGGCGCGTCGGCGGCGCGCTCGAGCTCGTCGACGATGGTCTCGAGCTTCGCTTGGGCCATCGTGCGATAGGCGCTGTAGACCAGGTGCTCGACGACCCGGCCTGCGCGCTCGTCACGTGCGGTGTGATCGCGCACCGTGCCGAGGAAGAGAAGCACGGCGCCGAAGCCGGGCCCGGCGACCGCGGCTTGGGCTCGCTCGAGATCGATCGGTCCATCGACCAGGGAGACGCGGGTCGACGGTGCGCCGCCCGACACTGGCGGCAGGATCGCCACCTCGACGCCGTCCGCGAGCTCGGGGTCGTCGCGCACCAAGGCGCCGTCGACCGCCCAGGCCAGCTCGCCTCGGGTCGAGAGCTGCGGCGCACGGTCGGCCAGCAGTCGTCGCAGGTCGGAGAGGCGAGAGCCCGGTGCGAGCTCGAGGTCCAGCTGGTCGGCACCGAGCAGCTCGGCGACGCTGGCGAAGGCGAGAACTTGGATCTTCATGGCGAGAATCTACCAGCCGCGCCGACCCGGCCGAGGGGCTGCGCGGCGGTACACTCGCGCCGATGCTCACCGACTCGCGCGTACCCAGGCCCACCAAGCCTTTGCTCCGTCTCAGCCCGCTCTCGGGCCGGGCGCTCGGCCTGCTCGCCGGTGTGTGCCTGGTGGTGTTCGGCTGCAGCGGCACGCCGAACACAGGCGACACCGTGGGGCGCGACCTCGTCCTGGTGACGATCGACACCGTTCGCGCCGACCACCTGCCGCTGCCGCCGGGCGCGCCGGCCGTCACTCCGACCTTCACCCGCCTAGCTGAAGAAGGCACCGTCTTCACCGCCGCGACGACGCCGCTGCCGCGCACGACACCGGCCCTTGTTTCGCTGCTCACGGGCCTGCAACCCCACCGCCACGGCTCGCGCGAAGTGCTCGACCGGCCCGAGCGTGACGTAGTCGACGGCCTTTGGCTCGCACAACGCCTCGCCGCCGACGGCTATCGCACGATCGGAGTCAGCGCCAGCGCCGCCGCCGACAGCGCCATGGGGCTCGACGCCGGCTTCGAGTCCTTCGTCGACGCACGGGAGCTGCCGGCGACCACCGCCGAGCACGTCACCGACGCGGCGCTCGCCCACCTGCCGGACGAGGCGACCCCGCTCTTTCTTTGGGTCCACTACCTCGACCCACACTTCCCCTACGAGCCCCCGGCCCAGTTCGTGCCGGATGGACTCGACCCGACACCCTGCACCAGCCTCCTCGGACACCTCGAGGAAACAGTCGGCGTGCCCGCCGCCGGAGGATGGCTGGTGGCCGATCGCGGCGGCGACTCGAGCGCAGCCCTGTCCGTCTGCCGGCAGCTCTACGCCGCCGAGATCGCCTTCGTCGACGAACAGGTCCGGCGTCTGCTCGACGGCCTGGGCACTCGCCGTGCCGCCCGCGGCGAGCCGCTGGTGGTCATCACCTCCGACCACGGCGAGCACCTGGGCGAGGCCGGCCTCTACTATGAGCACGGCCCTTCGGTGCACGACGCAGCGGTGCGCGTCCCCTTGATCGTCCACGGCCCGGGAATCGCCGCGCGCGTCGACGACGCGCCGGTTCGCCTCGAGGACCTCGCCCCGACGCTCCTCGAGCTGCTCTCTGCCGAGCCCGTGACCGACGGTCTCGTGGCAGACGGTCTCGCAACAGACGGTCTCGTGGCAGACGGTCTCGCGACCAACAGTCTCGCGACCAACCGCCTCGACGGAGTCAGCGTCGCCGAGCGCCTGCGTCCGCGCTCCGGCGTGCTCAGGCGCCTGCGCGCAGCACCCTCCAACGCGTCGGGCACAGACGAGCCGGCGGCCCTGGCCGAGAGCGGCAGCGCACTCTTTCCCGAAGTCGTCCACTTTCTGCACTCCGGCCGTGCCGACGACCTCTCCTGCCTGAACGTACGCCAGTACTCACTTTGCGCGCGGCCCGACGAGACGCCGCGGCTCTTCGACCATCGCGCCGACCCGCACTTCACGCACGACCTGGCCAAAGAAGAGCCCGCGGTCTACCGCCGCATGCTCGCCGCCCGGGCCCTGTGGCCGCCCGAGCAGGCGCGCGAGCGCATGCTGCGCACCGCGCGCTGGAAGCTGGTCGACCAGCCGCTGGCACAGGGCGGCCACCGGCGCCGGCTCTTCGACCTTGAAGCCACCGCGGCGGATGGTGCCGCGGTCGACGTCGCGCGCGAGCATCCCGACGTCGTCGAGCGGCTGGGCGCACGCCTCGACGCCTGGGCCGCGCAGCTGCCCGCCGTCGGTCAGGTGGAGCGCAGCGACGAAGAGCTCGAGGCGCTGCGCTCGCTCGGCTACATCGGCTAGATCGTCGCTAGTCGGGCGCCGCGCTCGGCGCCCCGAAGGCGACGGTGCGCAGGGTGACGTAACGCCGCAGGGCGGCCTCGAGCGCCGACCAGTCCTGGTCGACACCGTCTGTCGCTCCGGCCAGGCGCAGACTGTCGACCAACGCGTCGATCGACGGATCCTCCCCCGCGGCGACCGCCTCGAGAAAGGCGTACAGCACCGGTGCGCGGCGTCCGCCGTCGGCCTCGAGCAGGAAGGCGATCCACGCCGCGGCGAGGTCGTAGCGGGGGCGTGGGTCGCCGGCGAGGAACGCCTCGCGCTCGAGAGCGAGCACGCGCCGAGGCAGCGACGGCTCGCGCTCGAGGCGCTGACGCAGCGACCATAGCGAGCCCTTGGCGCCGGTGTAGATGAAGCGCGTCGGCAGCTCGAGGCGCCGTCCACCGAGGCGCCCCGGCTGCAGAGTTCCGTCGAGGTCGATCGCGGCGCTCGCCAGCTCCTCGGCGAGCCCTTCGCCCAACCACGGCGGCAGCGCGGGGCCGAGAGCGCGGCGGGTCAATAGGTGGACGATCTCGTGCACCAGGGTCGACGCGGTCTCGCCGCGCTCTTCGACGACGTGGAGCACGACCATCCCGGACGCGGCGTGACCGCTCGACGGCAGGCCGGCGGTATCCGCCACGGCGTCGCGCGCGAGCAAGTACCGCGCCCGCGAGCCGAAGAGCACCACGGCGCCGCGCGGGCGGTCGATCGGCGTCACCCGGTAGCGTGCGGCATAGGCCGACTCGACCTGGTCGGCGATCGTCGACAGCCAGGCGATCAGGGCCTCCGACGCCGAGTCTGTGGGCAGGTCGGTGTGAAGCTCGTACGGGCCGACACGACCCTGCCGCCGATGCGCCGGGTCGAGCGCGGCGAGCGTCGCGTCGAGCCGCCGCGGATCGGGCGTGCGACCGGGCAACGGCCCGGGAGGTGCCGGCGCGTCGCCGAAGGGCGGACCGCCCGAGCCGTCGGCGCGGTAGCCCGGCAGGTGCACCCAGGCCTCGCGGCCACCGCGCCAGACCCGAAACCAGTCGCCGCTTCGCTCGAGGCGCGGCAACTTGTAGAAGCCCTCGACGACGTGCAGAGAGCGCGCCGTTTCCGCGGCGCCAGCGCGCAGCACGGCCCCGTCGCGCACCCAGACCCAGCGTGGCTCTCCGGCGCGTCGCGGATCCCACGGCGGCGGCGGAGGACGCCAAGGCACCTGCTCGAACACCTCGGACTCGGACTCGCGCGCCGGGGCCACCGGCTCGAGGGGCGGCGGGCCGCGGTAGGTGTCGCGAAACGCCTCCGCCACCGGACCGACACCGGGCCACTCAGCGGCACGATCGATGATCGGCGCCTCGGGATGCCGCGTCAGCCAGGCGAAGCCGCCGAGCCCGGCGAGCACTCCGACGCCCAGAACGATGAGCAGGCCGTCGACGAGACGCTTCATCGTCGCCTCATCCCACGCGCCGCGAGCGCGGCCTGGTACATTCCACCGCCATGAGCTTTCATCGATTCAGCGGCACGTCCGACTATCTCGCCTCGGCCGCCCTGCGCGACGCCGTGAACGTCGCCATCGCGCTCGAGAAACCGCTCCTGATCAAGGGCGAGCCCGGCACCGGCAAGACCCGCCTGGCCGAAGCGATCGCGCAAGATCTGGAGCTCGAGCTCTTGACCTGGCATGTGAAGTCGTCGAGTCAGGCACAGCATGGTCTCTATGTCTACGATACCGTCCAGCGGCTCAACGACGCCCGTTTCGGCGACCGGGACATCTCGGACATCGGCCACTACATCAAGTACGGACCGATGGGCCGTGCGTTCCAGGCCGCGGAGCGCGTCGTGCTCTTGATCGATGAGATCGACAAGGCCGACATGGAGTTCCCCAACGATCTCTTGCACGAGCTCGACCGCATGAGCTTTCTGGTCGACGAGACCGGCAAGACGGTGACCGCCCATCATCGACCGATCGTCGTCGTCACCTCGAACAACGAGAAAGAGCTCCCCGACGCCTTCCTGCGACGCTGCGTCTTCCACTTCATCGACTTCCCCGACGAAGCGATGATGACGGAGATCGTCCAGGTGCATCACCCGCAGCTCGAGGACGAGCTACTACGCCAGGTGTTGATCGCCTTCTACTGGCTGCGCGACCAGCCCGAGGTGCGCAAGCGCCCGTCGACCAGCGAGCTGATCGACTGGATCGCGGCGCTCCGCCGCGCCGGCGTCTCACCCGACTCGATGCGCGAGCAGCTCCCCTTCCTCGGCGTGCTGCTGAAGCGCGAGCAAGACCTCGACGCGGTCGAGACCCGCGTACGCCATCGCCGAGTGCACTGAGGCGAAGAGCGTGTTCACCGGCTTCGTCGTCCACCTGCGCGCGCGCGGCCTGAAGGTCACCGTCACCGAGTGGCTGACGTTGATGCGCGCGCTCGCCGAGGGCCATGCCCGCGCCGACCTCGCCGCCTTCTACCACCTGGCGCGCGCGCTGCTGGTGAAGAGCGAGACGCAGTTCGATCTCTACGACCAGGCCTTCGCCGAGTACTTCCGTGACGTCGAGGCACGCTTCGACGTCACGGACGAGCTGCTCTCGTGGCTCGAGAATCCGGAGATGCCGCGCCTGCTCAGCGACGAAGAGCTCGCCGCGCTCGAGGCCCTCGACTTCGACGAGTTGCGGTCGACCTTCGAGCAGCGCCTGCGCGAGCAGGACGAGCGCCATGACGGCGGCTCGCGCTGGATCGGCACCGGCGGCACCTCGCCCTTCGGCCACGGCGGCACCAACCCCGGCGGCATCCGCGTCGGCGGGCGCGGTGGTGGGCGCTCGGCAGTCCAAGTGGCAAGCGAGCGGCGGTTCCGCAACCTGCGCTCCGATCGCGTGCTCGACACCCGCTCGATCGGCTCGGCGCTGCGTCGCCTGCGCCGCCTGGGCAAGGACGAGGGGCCCGAAGAGCTCGACCTCGACGCGACGATCGACCAGAGCGCGCGCGGCGGCGGTGAGATCGAGCTCGTCTTCGGGCCGCCGCGCAAGAACCGCGTCAAGCTGCTGCTCCTGATGGACGTCGGCGGCTCGATGGACCCGCACACGCAGCTCTGCGAACGCCTGTTCTCGGCCGCCCACGCCGCCAGCCACTTCAAGAGCTTTGAGAGCCGCTTCTTCCACAACTGTCCGTACGAGCACCTGTTCACCGACATGGAGCACCGCCGCGGCGAGCCGACAGCCGATGTTCTGAAACGCCTCGACTCCACCTGGTCGGTGATCTTCGTCGGCGACGCCTGGATGAGCCCGTACGAGCTCACCCACATCGGCGGCGCGATCGACCTCTTCCACCACAACCGCGTGCCAGGCATCGACTGGCTGCGCCGCTTTCGCGACGCCTGCCCGCGCTCGGTGTGGCTCAACCCCGAGCCGCAGCGCATCTGGACGGCGCCGAGCGTCGCCATGGTGCGCCGCGTCTTCCCGATGTTCGAGCTCACCCTCGACGGCCTGCGCGACGCCGTCGACACGATCTGTGGGCGCCGAGCCGCCGAGCCGCTGCGCGGCGGCGCGGCTTCGACGACGGCGCGCGGCTGGACCCACTGAGCCCGTCGATCGATTCGATCGACCGATTGACTCGGCGCCGCGAGAGAGGGAGAATTCGACCACACGGTCGGTCGATGATTGCCTCACCGACTCCGCCTCGCCGTCCTTCCGGATCATCTCCTTTCCATGGACCCGCTCTAGAATTCGATGACCGCGCGTCCCCAGATCGTCGACCACCTGACTCCGCTCGAATGGGTACCGTTCGAGCCGGCGTTCCGTGACGGCCCTGCCGACGACACGCTCCTGGTCTACACGATCCACGACGGCGCCGACGTTCCGCGCCACCTCTGGCTGCGCGACTCCGAGACCGTGCTCGAGCGCCCGGAAATCCTCGCGACGTATATCGCCGAGCGCGACTGGGGCGCCGACCGGGTCGCCCGGGCGATCGCTCGACGCCTCGGCCTCGGCGGCTACCTGCGCGTGCGCCTGGCGCGCCTGGTGCTCGACTTCGGTCGCTTTCCCGGCGCCTCGGCCGTCGGGGAGTCGTACTTGCGCCGGCATGCGGTCTATCCGCCGGTCGAAGATCTGCTCACCCCCGAAGCGATCGAGGATCTGCTCGCCCGCTATTACGACGCGATCTCGCGCCAGATGTGCGACCACTCGGCGCGCAAGCGTCTGCTCTTGGCCGTCCACACCTACGACCCGCGCAACGTCACCGGCACCGAACGCCCGGAGCTCTCCCTGGTCGAGCGGTCGATGACCTACCAACGCAAGTCGACGCTGCCGCCGCACGTCTTCGACCCGCTGTTCCCGCCGCAGCTGGTGGAAACGACCTGCGCCCGCCGCTTGACCTACGAGGTCGCACTGGCCTGCGAGAGCGCCGGCTGGCCGACCGCCATCGCCTACCCGTACACCATGCCCGAGGGTTCGATGGAGATCCGCGCCATCGCCTGGAGCTGGTTCCGGCACCTGCGCGCATGCTTCACGGCGGCGCGCCCCGACCGCAGTCACGAGCCGATGCACCCGCGCGTCTGGCAGATGCTGCTCGACGTCACCCGCCGCGGCGACGGCTGCGACTTGCTGCGTGAAGCGATCCACTGCGGTACGCCGATTCCCGGCGGCGCCGGCCACGCCATCGACGCGCGCGCGGCGTACGATGAGATCCGCGACTTCGCCGAGCGCCACCAGGACGACCTGCTCGCCTCGTTCAGCGCCTCGGCCGACCGTTTCGACTGCCTCGGCCTCGAGGTGCGCAAGGACTTGCTCAGCGATCTCGGCGACGACGGCGAGCTGCCGCGCCCGCTCCCCGACGCCGACACGGTCGCCGACCAGATTGCGGTACCGATCGCCGATGGCATCGGCGCCTGGTGCCACGCGCGCGGCGTGCCGGTCGCGCGCCCCGCGGCCGTGCCGGCGACGCCGCACCACCGCAGTTTCGTCACCACACACTAAGGCCGCGCGATGCGCTCGACCCGCGATCCCGGAGCGCAGCGCGTTCTCCGAGCCTTCCGCGAGCGCTTCGGTCGCGCGCCCGAGATCCTCGTGTGCGCACCGGGCCGCATCGCGCTGCTCGGCGCACACATCGACTACAGCGAAGGCTGGGTGATGCCGGCGGCGATCGATCGCGCGATCTGGCTCGCTGCGTCGCCGCCGCCAAACTCCATCGCGTCGCCCGAGGCGCCGGCTCCGGGCGCCCGGACGCGCCGCCTGCGCCTGCACGCGCTCGACGTCGACGCCGAGTCCCACCTCGACCTCGACGCGCTGCCGCCGCCGGTGGTGGAGCGCGGCGAAGACCTTCGAGACGGCGACGGCGACCGCTGGAGCGACCTGCCCGCCGGCGTCGCCTGGGTCCTCGAGCACACCCTCGAGCCGTCTCTCGGGCCCGCCGCGCTGCCGGGCCTCGACGTCGTCTTTGGCGGCGACTTGCCGCGCGGTGCCGGCGTCAGCTCGTCGGCGGCGGTGGAAGTCGCCTTCCTCCTCGCTTGGTCCACCCTCGTGCCGCGAGTCGCCGCGCTCGAACGCCTCGAGCTCGCGCGTCTCGGCCAGCGGGTCGAGAACGACTATCTCGGCGTCGCGTCGGGCATCATGGACCAGTGCGCCAGCCTGCTCGGCCGCGCCGACCACCTTCTCTTCGTCGATTGCCGACACCTCACGGTCGAGCACCAGCCGCTCGGCGACGTCGCCGTCGCGGTGGTCGACTCGGGGGTCCGGCGCCGGCTCGCCGCCTCCGGGTTCAACGACCGCCGAGCCCAATGCACAGAGGCCGTGGCGGTGCTGCGGCGGACCGTGCCGGGGATCCGCAGCCTGCGCGACGCCTTCCCCGACGTGCTCGAGCTCCACGCCCACCACCTGCCGCCCGTTTTGCGCCGGCGCGCGCAGCATGCGATCGGTGAGATGAAGCGTGTCCACGCCGCCCGCGCGGCGCTCGCGGAGCACGACCTCGAGGACTTCGGTCGCCACATGCGAGCGTCCCACGCCAGCTCGCGCGACCTCTACGAGGTATCGCTGCCGGAGCTCGACGTACTCGCCGCCGGCGCCTGGGCGCATCCCGCCTGCTGGGGCGCTCGCCTGATGGGCGGCGGCTTCGGCGGTTGCGTCGCGGCCTTGACCCGACGGGGCCATGCCGAACCCGTCGCCGATGCCATGGGCGATGCCTTCGAGGACGCCTTCGGCCACCGTCCGAAACGCTTCGTCACCTCGATCGCCGACGGCGCCGAGATCATGCTCCGACCGTCGGGGCGATGACATAATCGGCGTTCGATTCGTCAGTCTTTGCTCTCGCGCCGTATCGTCCGGAGCCCCATGCGTACCGTCTATCACGAGTTCGAATCCATCGAGCATCTGCTCGCCACGCGCCTGCTTCCCGGCGGCGACGAAGAGCCCGTTCGCTGCGTGATCTTCGGCGGGACCGGCGCTGTCGGTGGCGCCTCGGTGATGGAGCTATGCCGGCTGATCTTGATGTCCAAGACGCTCGGAAGCCGGCCGCTGAGCGGCGAGATCCACGCCACCGGACTCGGCGACAAGGAGATCTCGAAGTTCGTCGGCAGGCTCTACCTGGCGCTCGAAGGCGAGGTTCAGATCGAGAAGATCACGCCGTTGCGGCACTACCGGCTCGACGGTCGAATCGACCTGCGGTTCGACCTGCTGCGCCTGCAGATCCCTGCCGACCTCGACGAGCACATCGCCGCCGTCCGCGCCGCCAGCGACCGACCGATCCCGCTCGAAACGTTGCTCGCCGACTACTTCGCCGCCCAGCCGTGCCCCTTCCTCGGCTTCGTCGAAGCCCTCGAGGCCGACCTGCTGCATGCCGTGGTGGTCGCGATTCCCCTTCCAAGCGTCGCGACCTACACCCTGACCTCGATCGACGCGCTGCTCGAGGCCGAGGGCATCAATCACGTCACCGGCCAACGCATCAAGAAAAGCTACCTGGACACCTTCGTCCGCGGCCTGGCGGTGATTCAACAGCGCTACGCTCGCAACGTGGTCATGGCGCACACGACGGCGGTCGGCGGCATGTACCGGGTCGACGGCGCGCGAGCCCAGATCCGCCTCGGCTTCGCTCACAGCGCGCTCGGCAAGAAGCTGTTCGACAAGAAGTACTTCGCCGACGAGCTGACCCAGCTCTACGTCGACCGCGGCTTCGACGTGCTGGTGACGGCCGCCGCGATTGGTGTCGATGCGGTCGAGCTGCGCACGCACCTGCCCAGCGACCGCGCCGTTCTCGGCAAACTGCGCGGCCGTCTCGGGCAGGTCGAGCACGAGTTCATCGAACCAAGCGACCTCGACACCGGCACCATCCTGCTTTACCCGTGCCGCGCGGTGCCGCTCGATCCGCAGCCCCCGGCCGATGTCGCTTCGGCCGCCGACTCCTCGGAACCGAGCACCGCCTCGCAGACGAGCCCCTCGACGACGGACGCGATCGACTCCGAGATCGGCTCCGAAATCGCCGCGTTCGACGTCGAGCGCGCGCCGAGCGACGGCCAGAGCGGACTCTTCGAGCGCCCCGACCCGTCGCGCTGGACATCCGACGACGACTCCAAAGACGACGGCGCGCTGCACTTCGGCGCCGGCAAGGAGCTGATCGTCGCAGCGGCGATCCGGTCCGGTGAGAACGGCCTCTTCTCGGTCGCCAACTGCGTCGCGCTCTACAACGTGATGAAGGTCGCGATTCCCGAGGAGCTGGCGATGGTGCTCGTGCGCCGAGCCCTCTTCGGGCCCGAACGGCGCCGCGACTGGTTCCACGACAAGATCAGCTACTACTCCGAAACCGAGAACAGCTATTTCGCGCTTCGCCTCTTCGAGAGCTACCCACGGCTGGTGCGCTCGCACCACGCGGCCTTCGCGGTGCAGGCGTACCAAAACCTTGGTTCGTCGACTCACCAGGCGCGTCTGCACCAGCTTGGCTTGCTCATGCTGCTCATGCGACTGCGCGAGCTCGCTCGCGATTTCGCCTCGATCCCCGAGGACGAGCTGGCGGCGGCGGTGTCGGACCTCGACGGATTCTTCTGGCGTCGCACCCGCGTGCCCGCATTCCAGGATCTCGACACGCTCGGAGACGCGGCGCCGCTCGGCCGGGAGCTCGCCGCGCTGTGCGAGGTGTCGACCATGGAAGAAGCAGGCGCCCTCTTAGGCTACGACCCGATCCGCAGTGGACTCCGCGAGCCCGGGCGCGAAAAGTTTCTCCATCGCCTGGCGATGCACATCGGCCACTACCGCCAGACCATCACGTCCCTCGGCATTCCGATCCTCTACCGCCGCGAAGACGACGAGGGCACCGAGGACCGCATCCTCCTCGGCCCCTACGTCGCACCGATCGACGCCGCGATCGCCCACCGCGACGACCTGGCCCGCGTCTGGCGCCGATCGGCGGAGAGGCACGGCGTCGCCTACGAGAGCATCCGCGACTGGGTACTGTGCAACAACGGCTTCATTGACCTTCGCCCGCATGCCCTGGCGACGACCGCGCAAGAGCCCGGTCCGCAGCTCGAAGACCACCTCGGCCGTTTCACCGACGAAGCCGAGCTGGTCGCCTGGCTGGAGACGATCGAGACCGGCGGCTACTTCACCACCGCCGGCCTGGTCGCGCTGATCTACCGGCTACGTCGCCTGGGCGAGAAGGTGCGCGGCCGCAAGCTGCGCTTGGGCACCCGTGAGACCTGGAAACACCTCTTCCGCGAAGACGAAGACGGTCGCCTCCTGATCTCCCCCGGTCTGGTCGAGACGGTGCGCATGTACACCGAGGGCCTCGGCAAGATCACCGGCACCGAAGCCCTCTGGCCGCGCTGGGGCTACTGACCGAGCGTCCCCCCCCGGAGCAGCGCGCCGCAGTAGAGACTCCTCGTCTCAGCCCCCTGCGGCGGAGCCCGTGTCCCTCCTTGGCGACCTTTGGTCCCTCTCCAGACGCACCGCACCCCTGGTCGGCAGCGAGCTGGGTCGATCTCGGAGCTGGCAGCGCCTGGACCCAACAGTCGCAGTCATTCGTTCGTTCATTGATTCTGGAGACACCCATGCTCGGCCGAAGCCCCCATCTGGTCCTTCTTTGCCTGACGATCCTCTGTGCCGCCAGCGCGGCCGGGGGAATCACCCTGGTCAACGACCCCGATCACCCCAACGCGATTGCCGCCGCGGGCGCCAAGTCTGCAGACGTCGCGGATCCGCTGGCCGCGCTCGATCCGCTCGAAGCCATCACGGAGATCTACCAGCGGTTCGAAGACGCCTCGTCCGCATCAGGCCAAGAGATCCGATTCGAGATTGATGGCGTCACGACCTACCGGAACGGCCAGTTCGACGAGCTGATCTGGACGGACCTTTTCACCGCACCCGGCGGCTGGACGCTCGAGACCGTGCCCCACATCAGGCTGCGAGATCTACCCAGCCAAGAACAGATCAGCTTCGTGTCGCACTGGGACGACCAGGATGACACCGAGTGGTCAGCGCAAGACTTCCTGAAACGCACCACGTTGCTCCGCGCCGACGAAGCAGTGACCCGGCTCGGCGCCTGGGACACGGACCGGTTCGACGGAGTGCGCGGGCTGACGACGTTCGCGGTGACGATCTCCTTCGCAGAGCGCGCTCGCAGCTACAGCGGCCTGGTCCTCTGGGCGCCGCTCGACGACGAGACCGTGCTCTTCTCGCTCGTCGACCATGTCGCCCCCGGCGTCGATCTCGCGTTCCACGAGCAACGGGCGTTCGTGACGCGAGACCAGCTCGAGGTACGGCCCGACTCCGAGGTTCCGGCACCGTGGAAGGCGCTCACCTGCCTCAACTGGCCGCCGTTCGACCAGTACGATCCAACCATCGGCACCGGCGCTTTGACCATCGGCCACTCGTCCGGATCTCACAGCGCGTCGCTGCGCGCCGCGCGCTACTGCTCGCAAAGCAACTGCACCTCCTTCTGCTCGCCCTATTCGGCTTTCAAGGCCTGCAACGAGGCCGGCAGCATTTCGAATCCGCTGTACTGGCACAAGAAGGCCAACAGCGTCGCCATCGACTCGGTCAACGGCTTCGGCGAGACCCGCTCGGAGTGCGGCTACGGCTGGGGGTGTGCGGTGAAGAGCTGCCTGTTCGGCGTGTGTGGTGGAATCACATTCGGTGCGTCGGGCCGGGGTGCCTCGCTCAAAGTGAACGCAACGAGCGGCGTGCTGTCAGACATGAGTATCAGCAAAGGCGGATTCTGCCCGGCCGCGGGGGTCGACTTCGAGCCGCCGTGCAGCGGTCTGGTCGGCGAGGTCGCCACGCTTTCGCTCAGCGAAGGTGCCGTCAAGGTCGACCTGCCCGCTGCCGACTTCAAGCTCACGCGCCTCGAGGCGAGCGACGTCGTGCACCACGGCGAGCCGGTGAGCTACTTGATGGCCGAGTGGGCCCTACTCTCGTACCAGGCGCCGCAAGGCAAGGCGCCCGCGCGCACGGCGGCGATCGCAACATCGCATCCGGACTTCGCCCAGGCCAAGCGAGCCGAGCTTGAGGTAGCTCTAGGTGCGGGCACGGCGGCCAAGGCGGCGCCCGGCGACCATCTCACCCTGGTCGTCGGCCTGCCACAGCACGAGGCGAACAGCCGGAAGATCGCGATGCCCGATCTGAGAGTCGCCACCGATCGCGTCCCTGGCGGGTCGGCGGCCCGCAAGGTGCTGGTTCGCGCCGATTTCGGCGAAGACCGCGAGCTCCAGGGCCTCCAAATCCTCCACGACTCGCTCGGCGGCGTGCCCCACGAGCTGGCGCTCCACATCGAGCGCTCGCTGTCGCTGGAGGCTGCGAGCGACGAGCAGCACCGCGTGATCGTCTTCGCACTCCTCGAGGTCGGTCAGACTCTCGAGCTCGAGGCGGCAATCCCGTACTTGCCGAAGTGCTGCTGCGGCGCCTACTTCTGCGCCTGATCCGCACCCCGCAACGCTGCCTCGAAACCTCGCCCCGGTCGCTCGCCAGCGGCCGGGGCGTTCTGCGTCGCGCTGTCCAGGCCGCGATGCTCCTGTCCGCGAAGACGATGACGGTCGCCTCTCGAGCTCTCGCGCCCTGGTCGAGACGGTGCGCATGGACACCGAGGGCCTCGGCAAGATCACCGGCAGCGAGGGCGTCCGGGCTCCGTCGAAGTGCTGCTGCGGCTCCAGACACGCCCATTTAGCCTTGTCTCTGCGGATGATTCATCAAGTCGAAAGGCCTCGCCACTCGAGATGAGTCCAACCTATGAATCAACACGGAGCAGCCAATGCAACGCTCATGTCATGCACTCGCTCGACGAACCGTTCTCTCTCTTCTCTGTCTTCTCCTGCCGGCCTTCGCCGCACATGGAGCGACTCTAATCACCGACTTGGCGCAAGCACCAGACAACCCGCTGCCGAAAGGCGAGGCGAGCGGCGATCCGCTACGCACTTTCGAACCCGCTGTCGCGATCGCCGAGATCTACCAGCGCTTTGAGGACGCCGCACGCGCTTCGGGCCAGGACATACGCTTCGAGCTCGGCGAGCCGGAGACCTTCCGCCGCGAGCAGTTCGGTGAACTGATCTGGGTCGATCTCTTCACGCCACCCGGCGGCTGGACGCTCGAGACCGTGCCGCATGTGCGGATGGGAGACCTGCCGAGCGAGAATCTCGTCAGCTTCGTCTCGTCGTGGGAAACGGTCGATGGCTCGACCTGGCACACTCAGGAGTTCCTGAAAAGCACGACCCTGTTGCGTGCGGACCAAGCAGCCGACCGACTCGGCGCCTGGAACGAGGACCGTCTCGCCGGGCTCGACGCCCTGAGCACCTTCGACGTCAAGGTCACATTCGGCGAGCGGACCCGCAGCTACATCGCCCTGGTGCTGTGGAAGGCCCTGGCAGGCGATACGCTCCTGTTCACCCTCGCCGACCATGTCACCCCCGACGTCGCCCTGGCGTTCCACGAAGAGCGGAGGCTGGTCTCGGAGGAAGAGATCCTGGCACCGTCGCGCACTCGCGAGACCCTGCCACAAAAGCTCCAGTGCCTGCCGTACGACAACCGCGACTACTACGGTCCCACCCTGTCCACCGGCAACATCGCCACCGACCACTCGAGTGGCGGCCACTCCGCGACACTGAGAGTAGGGCGCTACTGCTCCGCCAGCGGCTGCTTCTCAGAATGCATGCCCTACTCCGCGAGCAAAGCGTGCAACGAGACGGGAAGTGTCAGCTTCGGCTTCTGGCACAAAAAGTCGACCCGAGTGGTCGTCGACGCCAAGACCGGCTACGCCACTAACCCCGCCGAGTGCGGGTACGCGTGGGGATGCGCGGTGAAGAAATGCCTCCTCGGCATCTGTGGGGGAGCATCGTTCGGTGCCAGCGGCAGGGGCGCCGAGATCAAGGTCAGCGCGACCAGCCCCGTGCTCACCGACATGAGCCTCAACTACGGCTCACAGTGCCCTCCGGTCCAGGTCTATACAGGAGGAGGCTGCCAGGGCTTGGTCGATGAGGTGGCCACGCTGTCGCTCAACGACGCTTCGGTGAAGTCCGCTCTGCCGGCGGCCGACTTCACGCTGTCACGCCTCGAGGCCAGCTCGGTGATGCACCACGGTCAGCAGATCAGCTACCTGATGGGCGAATGGGCGCTCTTGGAGCACAAGAGACCGCACGGCAAGGCCTCCGCCGTGGTCGAAACTCTCGGATCGTCGAGCCGAGACTTCGCGAGCGCTAAGCGCCGCGAGCTCGAGAACGCTCTGGCCACCAGCGCCGTCGACACGGTACCGGCTGGAAAAGCGGCGTCCGAGCAGCAAGTGCTGTTGGTCGTCGGTCTACCGATGCACGAGCCCAACGACCGCAAGATCGCCATGCCGGAGCTCAAGGTCGCCGCCGATCGCCTGGCGTCCGCCACCGAGCCGCGCAAAATCTTGGTGCGCGCCGACTTCGCCGAAGACCACAGCCTGCAGCAGCTCGACATCTTGCACGACTCGCTCGGCGGCGTGCCCCACGAGCTGGCGCTCGAGATCGAGCGGAGTCTCCGTCTCGAGTCCGCGACAAACGAGGAGCACCGAGTGATCGCTTTTGCGCTGCTCTCGGTCGGCGAGTCCCTACAGCTCGAGGCGGTCGTGCCCTATCTGCCCAAGTGCTGCTGCGGATCCGGATTCTGCTGATCCGCAATCTCCCATCGCCTTCTGACACTCCACCGGCCGCGTCTGCGGCCGGTTTTCTTTTGCTCGCCGGGCCCCAACGTCAACTGGCTGTTGCCGATCTGATTCTCGCCGATCTCGTCGCTGCCTTCGTGGCTCTGCCGAGTCTGCCCCTGTCCACCAAGACCTGGGTATTGGGCCATCTCCCTGCGAGTGATTACGCAAGTCGGGCATTCCCGCTACACAAAGCAAGTCCGACCTGTCGATCAACCTGGAGATGCCGATGTCACGCTCTTGTCATGCACTCGCTCGACGAACCTTTCTATTCTTCCTCTGCTTCGTCCTGACTGGCTTCGCCGCCCATGGAGTGACTCTGATCACTGACATGGCACACGCGCCGGGCGGACCGCCATCGAAGAACGAGACGAGCGACGATCCCCTGCGCTCGTTCGAACCCGCCGACGCGATCACCGAGATCTACCAGCGCTTCGAAGACGCCGCACGCGCCTCGGGGCAGAGCATCCGCTTCGAGCTCGGTGAGCCGGAGACCTTTCGCCGCGAGCAGTTCGGCGAGCTGATCTGGATCGATCTCTTCACACCGCCCGGCGGCTGGACGCTCGAGACTGTGCTGCACGTGCGAATGGGCGACCTGCCCAGCTTGGAGCTCATCAGCTTCGTCTCGAACTGGGAGAACAACGACGACCATTCCTGGAATGCCCAGGAATTTGTCAAGAGCACGACTCTGCTCCGCGCCGACGGCGCGGTCGACCGGCTCGGTGCCTGGAACGAGGAACGCTTCGCCGAGCTCGAAGCCTTGAGCACCTACGAAGTCACCGTCACCTTCGCCGAGCGCAGCCGCACCTATCGCGCGCTGGTGCTGTGGAAAGCACTGGCACCCGACACCCTACTCTTCACTCTGGCCGACCACGTCACGCCCGAGGTCGCACAGGCGTTCCACGAGGAACGAACGCTCGCCTCGGAGGATGAGATCCTGGCTCCACCGCGCACCACCGCGACCCTGCCGCTGAAGATCCAGTGCCTGCCCTACGACAACCGCGACTACTATGGTCCTCTCCTGTCCACCGGCACGATCACCACCGACCACTCCAGCGGCGGTCACTCCGCGAAACTGAAAGTGAAGCGCTACTGCTCCGCCAACGGCTGCTTCTCAACCTGTGAGCCCTCCTCCTCGATCAGGTCGTGCGTCGAGGCGGGACGTGTCAGCACCGGCTACTGGCACAAGAAGTCGACCAGAGTGGTCGTCGACTCCGAGACCGGCTACGCCACCGACCCCGCCGAGTGCGGGTACGCGTGGGGATGCGCGGTGAAGAAATGCCTTCTCGGCTTCTGTGGTGCAGCATCCTTCGGTGCCAGCGGCAGGGGCGCCGAGATCAAGGTCAACGCGACCAGCCCTGTACTCACCGACATGAGCCTCAACTCCGGCTCGCAGTGCCCTCCGCTCCAGATCGACACAGGAGGAGGCTGTCAAGGCTTGGTCGATGAGGTGGTTACGCTGTCTCTCAACGACGCCTCGGTGAAGTCCGCCCTGCCGGCGACCGACTTCACGCTGTCGCGCCTCGAGGCAAGCTCGGCGATGCATCACGGTCAGCAAGTCAGCTACCTGATGGGCGAATGGGCGCTCTTGGAGCACAAGAGGCCCCACGGTAAGGCCTCCGCCGTGGTCGAAACTCTCGGGTCGTCGAACCGAGACTTCGCGAGCGCAAAGCGTCACGAGCTCGAGAACGCGCTGGCCACCAGCTCCATCGACCCGGCGCGGGCGGGAAAAGTGTCTTCCGAGCAGCAGGTGCTGCTGGTCGTCGGCCTGCCGATGCACGAGCCCAACGACCGCAAGATCGCCATGCCGGAGCTCAAAGTCACTGCCGACCGCATGACAGCCACCACCAAGCCTCGCAGGATCTTGGTCCGCGCCGACTTCGCCGAAGACCACAGCCTGCAGAAACTCGACATTCTGCACGACTCGCTCGGCGGCGTGCCCCACTCTCTCGCTCTCGAGATCGAGCGGAGCCTGCGCCTCGAGTCCGCAACGGACGAGGAACACCGAGTGGTCGCCTTCGCGCTACTCTCTGTCGGCGAATCCCTAGAGCTCGAGGGGGTCGTGCCCTATCTGCCCAAGTGCTGCTGTGGACTCGGATTCTGCTGATCCACCAGCTCCCATCGCCCTCTGGCACCCGCGCCGATTTCGGCGAAGCCGCGAGCTTCAGGGCCTCGAAATCCTCCACGACTCGCTCGGCGGCGTGGCCCACGAGCTGGCGCTCCACATCGGGCGTTCGCTGTCGCTGGAGGCGGCGAGCGACGAGCAACACCGCGTGGTCGTCTCGCGCTCCTCGAGGTCGGTCAGACACTTGAGCTCGAGGTCCTCGCGCTCGAGTCAGCCACTCCCACCGGTCGCTTCGGCGGCCGGCGTCTTTCTTGGGAGCAACACCCGCCCTAACCCACTCTTACCATGGCCAAGACTGGCCTCAAAGTACGAACAATATCTCCTGTTCCGACCTGGTTCGATCCAAGAATCTATGCGATTACGCCATTGGAGATGAACACCCAAAAACGTCCGCCGGTGCAGCCGGCCACCAACCCGGGCGGCGCAGCCGAGCGGAAAAAAGGAGTCTCCTCATGGCAGCATTCTGCCCTCTCCTCGGCCGCTTGACAGCCGTCATCCTCTTCTCACTCGCGATGGCAGGGCTCGTCATCCCCCAAGACGTCATAGCGCAATCGCGCGCACAGTCGCGGGCCCAGGCACTGGGGCTCAGCCCCGACACCAGGATTCTGATCGAGATTCAAGAGCTTGCTCCTGAAGGCGGAATGCCGACCAAGTTCACGATCTCGAACGACCGAGGCAACGCTGCGGTCTTCGAGCTGACGAGCAGCGGCTACGCATGGCAGTCGCTGGTCGACCCAACGCTCTCCGGCGTGCAGCAGATCCCTGGGCTCGACGAGGCGCTGACGTGGAAGATCCGCCAGGACACCGGCGGCTTCTTCGAGGCGGATGTGCCACTCGAGAGCTTTGGCGGTTCTGTGAGAGAGCACTTCAAAGACGCCGGAAGCACGACCCTCACGGCATTCGGTGCCTTCGATCCCGACGCCAAGGTGGCCAGCATCGCCGCAGTCGATCCGGCCGGCGTCATCGCCGACGTGACGGTCGACTTCACGGCGATCGACGGCGAAATCGAACTCGTCGGCGCCTGGAGCCAGAGCACCGACTCGGACAAGGGCATCATCATCGTGATTCCAATCGCCACGGTGCTCGCCATCCTCGGTCTCGCCGCGATCGCATGCGTCTTGATGAACTCTTACTGCTTCCTCGCCTGCTCTCTGACGTGCACGTGGGGCGTCAAGCGAGTCGTCAGCTCCATCTGCGGCGTCAGCTGCACCTGCGAGTGCAACGACCCGCCGCTTGGCTGCGGAGCCACCACGCCGACCGAGATCAACACACTGTCACTCGACGACGGCTCACCGACAGTCCAATTCCCGAAAAGCGCCTCGACGACGTTGACACGGCTCGAATCGTCGGACGAGCTGCACCACGGCAAGCCGATCTCGTACCTGATGGGCGAGTGGGCCGTCTTCTCGAGCGGCGGCGGCGACCCCCTGCGGATCCTGCGCGCGTCGTCGACCGACTTCGCACAGGGCAAGGTTGATCCGCTCGAGCAGAGCCTGAAGGCAGCGCCCCAGCTCGAGCCCTCGACGACCCTCGTCGTCGAGTACCCGCTGCACCCCGACAACGAGCGCAAGATCGACATGCCGGATCTCGTGCTTCGCCCGACGCTCGCGCCGTCTGGGCTGGCCGACGGCCGCGTGATGGTGCGTGCCGACTTCCAGCATCGCCACCTGGCGCGGCTCGACCTGCTGGCCTCCACCGTCGAGGTACCTCCCGTGGTCACGAGCTGGCTGCAGAGTAGCCTCGACCTCGAGTTCCACTCCGACAAGAACCACCGCGTCGTCACATTCGCGGTGCTCGAGATCGACAACGGAACTCTGAAAGTCGTCGAGACCTTGCAGTACCTGCCGAAGTGCTGCTGCCTGGCACCCCCCTGCTGACGCATCGATCACCGAGCACCGCGCCCCGTCCGCACTGAGCGGTCGGGGCGTTTCTGGTGCAGGACCGAGACCAATCGAGCGTTCTGTCTAGGCAACTGCACCGGCGAGTTGTGCCCGGGTTCTCGACTCGGACCCTGCTTGATCCACGACGCACCGCAATCGCGCCACTGCGGATGAACACCACAAATCGTCCGCCGGTGCAGCCGATCACCAAAAACCGCGACGGCACCGACGGACCAAGGAGGTCCCCCATGGCGTCTCTCTGTCCCCTCTTCGGCCGCTTGGCCACAGCCTTCCTGGTCTCGATGGCGATGGCCGGCCTGGTCGTCCCCCCTGAGGTCGTTGCGCAGTCGCGCATCCAGTCCCAGGTGGAGGCTCTCGGCCTCAGCGCCGACACCAGCATCCTGATCGAAATTCTCGAGTTCGATTCCGAAGCTGGCCTACCGTCTCACTTCACCATCTCGAACGACGCCGGACAATCGGCGAGTGTCGAGTTGACTGACGACGGCTACGCCTGGCAGTCGTTCGACGATCCCTCGGTGTCCGGAGTGCAGGAAATCCCCGGACTCGACCAAACTCTCTCCTGGAAGATCCACCAAGACGGCGACGGCTTCTTTGAAGCCGAGATGCCGTACGACAGCTTCGGCGCTACGGTCGAGCAGCATTTCAAGGCCGGGCAGTCGGTCTCGACCTACGGAAGTCTCGACACCGAGTCGAAAATCGCCAGCCTGGCGGCGATCGACTCGACCGGAGTCGTCGCCGATGTGACGGTCGACTTCAGCGCCATCGATGGCGAACTGATGCTCGCCGGCAACTGGAGCGCGGGCACCGGCGACAGCAAAGCGGTGGTCACCATCTCGATCGCCACTCTTCTGATTCTCCTCGGTGTCGCGACCATCGCGTGCGGACTGATCAGCTACTGGTGCTGGCTCGCCTGCAACATGACGTGTGAGCACGGTGTGGACCGAGTGATCACCTCCAACTGCGGCACCGGCTGCACCTGCGAGTGCAACGACGCGCCTGGCTGCGGTGCGACGACTCCGACCGGCTTCAGCACCATGTCGATCGACGACGACGCGCCTGCGATTCCAATGCCGAAGAGCGCCGCGACCACCCTCACCCGTCTCGAGCCGACGGACGAGCTGCATCACGGCGAGCCGATCTCCTATCTGCTGGGTGAGTGGGCCGTCCTTTCGATCGGCGGCGGCGATGCGCCGAAGATCTTGCGTGCCTCGTCGACCGACTTCGCACAGGGCAAGGCCGCCGCGCTCGAGCAGAGCCTGAAGTCGGCGCCCGTGCTCGAGCCGACGAAAACCCTGATCGTCGAGTACCCGCTGCATCCGGAAAACGAACGCAAGATCGACATGCCGGACCTCGTCCTGCGGCCGACGCTCGCGCCGTCCAGCCTGACCGACGGCCGCGTGATGGTGCGCGCCGACTTCCAGCATCGCCACCTGGCGCGGCTCGACGTGCTGGACTCGAATGTCGATGTGGCGCCCGAGGGGATCGCATGGCTGAAGAGCAGCCTCGACCTCGAGTTCCACTCTGAGGAGAACCATCGCGTCGTCACCTTCGCAGTGCTCGAGATCGACGGTGGCTCACTGAAGGTTGTCGAGACCTTCCAGTACTTGCCGAAGTGCTGCTCCTGCCTCGGACCGATCTGCTGACGCTCGACGCACCGACCGACTCACGCCCCGGCCGCCCAACGGCCGGGGCGTTTCTCGTTCAATCTCTCGAGTCGAAGCGCGTTCGTCCTCAGGATCTACCAATTCGTCCCGGGTTGATCCAAGAGCCTGCGTGATCACGCCACTGCGAATGAACACCCACGAATCGTCCGCCGGTGCAGTCCGATCGCTGGACTATCCTGAGGCACCGAGCGGGCAAAGGAGGTCCCCCATGGGTTCATTCTGTCCTTTGCTCGGCCGCTTGGCCGCAGCATTCCTCGTCTCGATGGCGATGGCCGGCTTGGTCGTCCCGCCCGAGGTCGTCGCGCAGGCGCGCGTCCACTCCCAGGCCGAGGCTCTCGGCCTCAGCGCAGACACCAGCATCCTGATCGAGATTCTCGAGTTCGACGCGGACGCGGGCCTGCCGACGCAGTTCAATGTCTCGAACGACCAAGGCCAAGCCGCGAGCTTCGAGCTCACCGACGACGGCTACGCGTGGCAGTCGTTGGACGATCCTTCAGTGTCTGGAGTGCAGGAGATCCCCGGGCTCGACCAGACATTGGCCTGGAAGATCCAGCAGAACAGCGACGGCTTCTTCGAGGCCGAGATGCCGTTCGACAGCTTCGGCGCAACCGTTGAGCGCCATTTCAAGGCCGGCCAGACGATCTCGGCCTATGGGAGCTGGGATACCGAGTCCAAGATCGCCAGCCTGGCGGCGATCGATTCGACCGGGGTCGTCGCCGATGTGACCATCGACTTCAGCTCCATCGACGGTGAGCTCGCGCTCACGGGCAACTGGAGCGCGGCAACCGGCGACAACAAGGTCATCATCACGATTCCGCTCGCCGCCCTTCTCATCCTTCTCGGTGTCTCGACGATCGCTTGTGGCCTGATGAGCTACTGGTGCTGGCTGGCTTGCAGCCTGACCTGCGAACATGGCGTCGATCGAGTGGTCACCGCGATCTGCGGCGTCGGCTGCACGTGCGAATGCAAGGACGCACCCGGCTGCGGTGCGACGACTCCGACCGGATTCAGCACCATGTCGATCGACGACGACGCGCCCGGCATCCCACTGCCGAAGAGCGCCGCGACGACACTCACCCGTCTCGAGCCGACGGACGAGATGCATCACGGCAAGCCGATCTCGTACCTGATGGGCGAGTGGGCCGTTCTCTCGATCGGCGGTGGCGACACACCGAAGATCCTGCGCGCCTCGTCGACCGACTTCGCACAGGGCAAGGTGGCCGCACTCGAGCAGAGCCTGAAGTCGGCCGTTGCGCTCGAGCCGACGCGGACTCTGATCGTCGAGTACCCACTGCACCCGGAGAACGAACGCAAGATCGACATGCCGGACCTCGTCGTCCAGCCGACCCTCGCCCCGTCCGGGTTGACCGACGGCCGCGTGATGGTCCGGGCCGACTTCCAGCATCGTCACCTGGCGCGGCTCGATGTGCTGGATGCGAACGTCGACGTGGCCCCGGAAAGCATCGCGTGGCTGCAGAGCAGCCTCGACCTCGAGTTCCACTCCGACCAGAACCATCGCGTCGTGACGTTCGCGGTGCTCGAGATCGACAGTGGTTCTCTGAAGGTCGTCGAGACGTTCCAGTACCTACCGAAGTGCTGCGACTGCCTCGGACCGATCTGCTGACGCGCTAACCCATCGAGCGACACCTCGGCGGCCCGTGCCGCCGGGGTCTCGCATCCATGCACGGTCGTCCGCGGGGCGGCCGTTCTTCGTTCGTCCCGGGCCAATCGGGTCCGATCCATGGAACGAACTTTCTTCGACTCGATTGACTCACTCGAGCCGCGGGAAACGCCAAGGAAGGTGACAAGCATCACGAATCTGGGGTGAATCCACAGGTTCGTGGGCCGAATCGCCAGAGAGTGGCGCCTGAAGTCCATCAGCGACACCAACTCAGCGACAGTCTCCTGCACTCGACCTGCAATCGACCTGCAATCAACCGAATCGACGATCCTGATGCCACTCTACCGGCCGCTCCCGCGGCCGGTCTTTTTTTGCCTCGATCGCCGAACGCTGGCTCTCGCGTGTCGCTCCCACTCATCGCGATTTTCGGGACGAACAATCCATTTTCCGGGTCGAGTTGCATGATCTCTGGGCCGGTCGGCCGATGGTTGGCGCCTGAACGAACGTCAACCCATCAGGTCCCGACCGGGACTCATTCTTTTCCTGGAGATCGAAATGAAGCACCCTCGACCCCCGCAACTCACAGTCCTCAAACGCCTCCTCTTGCTCTGGCTGCTCGTCGCGATCGCCGGCTCGCTCGGCGCTGTCGAGCTGGTCCACGACCCCGACAAGGCCTCGGCTCCGATCCCGACCAAGGCGCGCGCGATTGGTGACCCTCTCGCGGCAATCGAGCCCGCCGACGCGATCGCCGAGATCTATCAGCGTTTCTCGGACATCTCTCGTGCCTCGGGCTACGACATTCGCTTCGAGCTCGGCACGCCGGAGACCTTCCGGCCGAATCAGTTCGACAAGCTCATCTGGCTCGACCTCTTCACTACTCCCGGCGGCTGGACCCTCGAGACCACTCCGCATGAACGCCTCGGCGCAGTACCGAGCGAGAACCTGATCAGCTTCGTCTCGGAGTGGCAGGACGCCGACGACACGTCCTGGAACGCGCAAGACTTCCTCAAGAGCACGACCCTTCTGCGTGCCGACGACGCCATCGGCCAGCTCGAAGACTGGGGCGAGCAGCGCGTGACCGGACTCGACGGCCTCAGCACATTCGACGTCACGGTCCACCACGTCAAGCGCAGCCGGACGTACCGCGCAATGGTGCTTTGGAAGGCGCTCGGCCCCGACACGCTGCTCTTCACCCTCACCGACCACGTGACGCCCGAGGTGGCACAGGCGTTCCACGAAGAGCGAGCGGTCGTCACGAAAGACGAGCTCCTCTCCCCGCCGCGCGATGCCGCGACGATCCCACAGAAGCTCAACTGTCTCCCCTATAACAACCAAGACCTGTTCGGCCCCTACTTGACCACCAACAACATCGCCCTCGACCACTCGAGCGGCGGGCACTCTGCAAGTCTGCGGGTAAGGCGCAGCTGCACGGCAGTCGGATGCTTCGGCTACTGCAACCCCTACAGCGCAGGCAGGGCTTGCAATGAGACCGGCAGCGTCAGCTTCGGCTTTTGGCACAAGCGTTCCAACAAGGTAGCCGTCGACTCCAAGACCGGCTACGGCACCAGCCCCTCCGAATGTGGTTATGCCTGGGGCTGCGCGGTCAAGAAGTGCCTTCTCGGCATCTGCTCGGGCGCGTCGTTCAGTGTCTCCGGCGCCGGAAAATCGATCAAGGTCAACGCGTCGGGTTCCGTGCTCTCGGACATGAGCCTCAACTTCGGCGCGCCGTGCCCGCCGATCGAGGTGCAGACCGACGATTGCTTCGGCCCCGTGGACGATGTCGTGGTCCTCTCGCTCGACGACGGCACGGTGAAGTCGGCCCTACCGTCCGCCGACTTCACCCTCAAGCGCGTCGAGCCGAGCACCGTGGTGCACCACGGCGAGCCCCTGAGCTTCCTGATGGGCGAGTGGGCACTGCTCCGGCACGGCGGCACGGGCAAGGCCCACGAAGTGGAAGCGCTCGACACCTCGAACCCCGGCTTCGCTCAAGCCAAGGGCCTCGAGCTCGAGAACGCGCTCGCCAACGGCGCGTTCGACGCGGCCGGCAAAGCCACAGGCGAAGATCAGTTGCTCCTGGTCGTCGGTCTGCCCCTCCACGAAACCAACGACCGCAAGATTCCGATGCCCACGCTGAAGGTCGACTCCGGGCGGCTGCCCGCGGGCACCGAGGCGCGCAAAGTCCTCGTGCGCGCCGACTTCGGCGAAGACCACAGCCTGCAAGCGCTGGAGATCATCCACGACACCCTCGGCGGCGTGCCTTACGACCTGGCCCTGCGCATCGAAGACGCTTTGCGCCTCGAGTCGGCCTCGGACGAAGAGCACCGCGTCGTCACCTTTGCACTGCTCTCGATCGACGACACGATCGAGCTCGAGGCGGTGATTCCCTACCTGCCGAAGTGCTGCTTCTTCTGAGCGCGCCTTCGCGACGACACAGGTCTTGAGCCACTCCACCGGCCACTCCCGCGGCCGGTTTTTTCTTGCCCGTAGACCTTCGTCTAAACCGCTCTCCGCTCCGACGACCTTCCCGAGACCGGCAGATCCTGCTCTCCTGCACCGCCACGGCATCTCGTCGCACCGAGACGGCAAACCGTCCCTCGGGAGCATCGAGCCGCCCCATAGACCTGGAGTGCTTAAAAAACAACACTAGGATGACGAGTGTTCCGGAACAACGCCTCGAGGCCACTCAGCCCCCGCAAGGAAACCCCTCGACTCGGCCACTTCTGGCCGCTCTGGAGACACTCAATGCGTCATCGTATCCCGGCAATCGCCCTGACTTCGGCCCTCGTCGCTGCCCTGTGCTGCAGCCTCGCCGCCCCGCTGGCGGCGGTCACCGTCGTCGCCGAACCCCACCAGGCAGCAATCGATCCCATCACCAAGGAGGCCGCGCTGCAGGAAGCACGTGGCGACCTGCTGGCCGCTCTCGACGCGCCGGCCGCCATTCGCGACATCTACGCGCGCTTCGCGGCGGCCTCCGCCGCCTCGGGCCACGACATCTCGTTCTCCTTCGGAGAGACCGCGACCTACCGTCCGGACCAGTTCGACGAGCTGGTGTGGCTCGAGCTCTTCACCGAGCCCGGTGGCTGGTCGATCGAAACCATTCCGCATACGCGCCTCGGCGCGCTGCCGAGCGACGACCTCGTCAGTCTGGTCTCGGCCTGGGAGTCGGTCGACGACACCAGCTGGCGAGCCCAGGACTTCCTCAAGCGCACCACACTCCTTCGCGCGAGCGAGGCAACGTCTCAGCTCGCGGACTGGGATCCGGAGCGCATCGCCGACCTCATCGGCTTGTCCACAGTCGAAGTCACCGTGTCGTTCGACGGCCGCGAGCGCTCCTACAGAGCTCTCGCTTTGTGGAAGCCACTGAGCGACGACACGGTTCTCTTCACCCTCGTCGACCACGTGACGTCCGGTGTCACGCTCGCGTTTCACGAAGAGCGTGTGATCGTCTCGCGCCAAGACATCTTGACGCGGCCGGAGACCGAAGACTCGACGCCGCTGAAGGACCTGATCTGCCTCAACTGGACGGCGTACGACGAATACGACCCGACACTCAGCACGGGTGCCCTGACCAACGGTCATTCGACCGGATCACACGGCGCATCGCTGCGCGCGGCACGCTATTGCTCCCAGAACAACTGCACGTCGTTCTGCTCGCCGTACTCGGCCTTCAAGGCCTGCAACGAGAGCGGTAGCATCTCCAACCCGCTGTACTGGCACAAGAAATCGAACACCGTGGCGGTCGACTCGATCAACGGATACGGTGAAGGGCGATCGGAATGCGGCTATGGCTGGGGCTGCGCGGTCAAGAGCTGCCTCCTCGGCGTGTGCGGCGGAATCAGCTTCGGTGCGACCGGCCGTGGCGCGTCGCTGAAAGTGAACGCGACGAGTGGTGTGCTGTCCGACATGAGCATCAGCAAGGGCGGAACCTGTCGTGCCGCCGGGGCCGTGATCGACCTGCCGTGCGGCGATCTCGTCGGCGAAGTCGCATCGCTCTCCCTCGGCGACGGCATCGTGAAAGTCGATTTGCCGGCGGCCGACTTCAAGCTGACACGACTCGAGTCGAGCGATCTCGAGCACCATGGTCAGCCGCTCAGCTACCTGATGGGCGAGTGGGCGCTGCTGTCCTACCAGGCTCCGACTGGTAAAGCGAACGCGAGCGTCGCCACCGTCGCAGCGTCAAACTATGACTTCGCGAGCGCCAAGCAGGCCGAGCTCGAGAGTGTCCTCAGCAGCGGGGTCCCCATCAAGGCCGACGGAGAGCAACTGACCTTGGTGGTCGGCCTTCCGCCTCACGAGGCCAACAGCCGAAAGATCGCCATGCCCGAGCTGCAGGTGGCGTCCGCACGGGTACCCGCCGGCGTCGCCGAGCGCAAGGTCTTGGTGCGCGCCGACTTCGCAGAAGACCACTCGCTCCAAGGTCTCGACTTCTTGCACGACTCTGTCGGCGCCGTGCCGCGCGAGCTGGCGCTCCACATCGAAGACTCGCTCGCCCTCGAGTCCGCCTCCGACGAGGAACATCGCGTCGTCGTCTTCGCCCTCCTCTCGGTCGGCGAGACCCTCGAGATCGACGCGGTGATTCCGTACCTGCCGAAGTGCTGCTGCGGCGTCACCTTCTGCGTCTGACGCCACCCTGCCCCCAATCCTGATACCACTCTACCGGCCGCCTCGGCGGCCGGTCTTTCTTTGCCACAGGCACGAACTACTCGTCCCGATCCACGACTCGTCGGTCCCTGCAGAGAGCCCTTGTGACAGTCCTGTAAGACTCCTCACGCGTCAGTAGCCGTGACCCATCCTCACGTGCCTTTTCTGCACGGACGAGTGCAGCGATCGGCGTGCTGTTCGGCACAGTGAGCCGACCGATGCAAAGCCGTTGCTGAAGCTCAAGGAGGCAAGAGGCGATCGAGCTGCTGGCGCAGGGCGGACTCCAGGTGTCGGAGCTCCACAGTATCGACCCCCCAGGTCTCGAACCACAGCCAAACCTCCAGGGGCGATCCCGGCCCACCCATGCGCTCCACGGCGAAACGGAGCAGAGAGTCATTCCAAGCCTCGAAACGGACTGCCAGCTCGCGTGACCGGCGGTGGACGATGAGCTCGCCGCACGGTGAGCTGTCGAGCCGTAGACTGACACCTCCAGCCTCCGTATCCACCGCCACCAAGCCGTCGGCTCCCAGCAACACGCTCCAGGCAGCATCACGCCCTGCGTCGGGATCTTGGCCGGCACCCACCTGCCCGAGCTGCTGGCGTACTCGAATCACCCGTCGATCCACCCCGTGATGGCGTTCGAGATAGTGGCGCAGGCAGCGTAGCTCGAAGCACCAGCCATGGCGAATTCCGTCGTACAAGTCGTCCCAGTCTTCATCGGCTCCAAAGCCATGATGAACCAAGCGCAGGATGGTACGGCCGCCCTCCCCTTCGAGAAAATAGTCGACGAGCAGCGGTCCCGGAGAGTCGCCCTCGAACCAACCGGTCTGTAGATGACGAAGCCGATCCCAGGCCTCGATACGATTCACGGCATCGAATGCGCCATCCCAAGACAGCTCGATGAAGCCGCCGACTCCCGGTTCGACACGAGCCTGGAACGGGAACCATCGCTCGAGCTCTGCGGCCTCGGTCAGCGCCCTCCAGACGGCTTCGCGCGGTGCTTCGATCTCGAGCCGAAACTCGAGCTGACGCCCGTCACCGCGATCCTGGTGGTGTTCTTCGAATCGATCGTTGACGCTCATTCTGGGTCCTCCTCGGCCGACAGATCGGCGAGTCCATCATTTCTGGGGGTGGGATAGGCGCCGAGAAAGAGCGAGAGCTCCCGTCCCTCGGCGGGCTCATCGTCGTGATGCCGCGCCACGACCTCGGCGACGCTCTGCGTCAAGTCCTCCGCGAAAGCATGTAGCGCGCGCGGCGAGCCGACCCTCACCGTCGACTCGATCGCCAGGGTGGGTAGGCGCTTGCCCGCCCGGTCAGCCCCCCGGCGCAGGCGAACAAGGTCGCGCAGCGCCCGGCTGGCGAGTGCGACGAGGTACGACCAGGAGAGACGATCGCGAAGAGCCTCTGGCCGAACTGCCGCCAGATCGCCGAGGACTTCGGGAGAGACCACGAGGTATCGGCTCCGAGGCGACAGCACCCGCTCGACGCAGTTGCCCTTGCGGCGCTCCTCCACCAGCTCTACCAGACCGTGCTTCTCAAGCTCGCCGAGATGGTAGCCGAGGCGTTGGCGTGGGACACCGAGCCGCCGTGCCAATCCTGCGGCCGAATCAGGTGCGTCGCGCAGTGCACCGAGGATCTCGAGTCGGGGCGGCTTGAGCAACGCGGCAGCCGACGCTGCGTCGTCGAGCACAGCCACCGGACGGTTCGTTGCTGAGGGTGTCGTCATGGCGAAAGACTGTCACCGACAATTTTTTTTGTCAAGAAGGACAAGTCTGTCTTGGGTACCCTGCGATCCCAGACCGCGCCTCAGAAGCCGAGCCGACGCGGCAGCCACAGCGAGAGCTGCGGCACATAGGTCACGACGAGGAGCACGACGACCATCGTCAGCCAAAGCGGCAGCAGCCGGCGGACGACGCGATCGATGCCGGTGCCGGCGACGCCGCAGCCGACGAAGAGCACGGTGCCGACCGGCGGCGTACAAAGACCGATGCACAGGTTCATCACCAGCACGATGCCGAAGTGCACTGGATCCATGCCGAGCTCGAGCGCCACCGGCAGGAAGATCGGAGTGAAGACGAGCACCGCCGGCGTCATGTCGAGCACGGTGCCGACGGCGAGGAGCACCACGTTGATCACCAGCAGGATCGCCGCCGGATGGTCGACCGCGGCGAGCAGCAGTCGACTCGCCTCTTGCGGCACCCGCTCGTACGCCAGCGCCCAGGACATCGCGCTCGAGGTCGCGACCAGAAACAGGACGACCGCGGTCGTGGTGACGGCGCCGAGGAGCACGCTCTGCGCATCGGCGAGACGCAGCTCGCGGTAGACAGCGGCGAGAATGGCCGCATAAGCCACAGCGACCGCGGCCGCCTCGGTGGCGGTGAAGACCCCGCCGACGATGCCACCGATGACGGCGACGAGCAGACCGAGGCTGGGCGCGGCGTCGAGGAATCGGCGCGAGAGACCGACCGCGTCGCGGCCCGTGTCGTCGGCCGCGACCGGCGCGGCGCTGTCCGGTGAGTGCACCATCGTGCGCCGGGCCAGCAGCGCACCGGTGGTCGCCAGCGCAAGGCCGAGCAGCAGGCCGGGGACATAGCCGGCGAGGAAGAGTGCGGCGATCGACGTCCCGCCCGATGCCAACGAGTAGATGATCAGGATGTTCGACGGCGGAATCACCAGTCCGGTGGTCGCCGACGAGATGTTGATCGCCGCCGTCGTCTCGCTCTCGTAGCCTTCGCGCTCCATACGCGGCCCGAGCACACCGCCGACCGCAGACGCCGCCGCCACCGCCGAACCCGAGATCGAGCCGAAGAGCATCGACGCCGCCACGTGGACGACGGCGAGCGCCCCGGGCAGGCCGGCGAGCAGCGCCTTGGCGAAGTCGACCAGCCGTCGCGCCAGGCCGCCGCGATCCATGATCTCGCCCGCGAGGACGAAGAACGGGATCGCCAGCAGTGGAAACGAGTCGAGGCCGGCGACAGTGCGTTGCGCCACGGTGGCCAGCGCCGGCCCTGGAGGCACCAGGAGCAGCAGCGCGAGCGCCGTTGCCAGGCCGATGCCGAAGGCGACGGGCACGCCGAGCGCCAGAAGCAAGGCGAAGGCTCCACCGAGGACGACGATCTCGATCATCGGGGCACCTCGCGTCCCGGCACCCGTGCGCGCCCGGGCCCCGGCGCGGCGCGAAGGCGAGTCAGCGCGTCGAGCATCGTCACCAGACAATCGACCAGGATCAGCACGCCGGCGACCGGCAGCGCCGCGTAGACCCAGCCGAGCGGCAGATCGAGCGACGCCGAGCGCTGGCCGAGCTCGACCGAGAGGCGCACCAAGGCGAGCCCGCCGACGATCGGCACCAGCAGCGCGAACGCCGCGACCAGGAGCTGGATCACCAGCTCGAGCGCGGCGCGCGGTCGCTCGCCCTGTAGCTTCTCGAGGCGCCGCGGCAACAGATCGATCGCCAGGTGGCGCCGAGTCATCGTGGCGTAGGCGGCGCCGAGCAGCCCGATCCAAACGAGCAGATAGCGCACCAGCTCGTCGGTACCGCCGCTCGGCGCGCCGAGCAGGTAGCGGCTGACGACCTGCCAGAGCACGATCACCACCGACGCGGCGAGCGCGGTGGCCAAAATGCCTCCGAGCACCGTCTGCAGGCGCATGCGGAGCCTCGCCAACCCACCCACGTCGTCGTTCACGTCTCATTCTCCGGCGCGGCCACCGGCGCCGCGTGCGAACCTGCCACTGGCGCTCCCTGGGCGCGGATCGCCGCCGCCAGCTCCGCGACATCCGGCGCCTCGCCGTCGAGTATGGACGCCGTCCGCACAGCGAAAGGTCCCAGGTCGGGTCGCACGATCTCGACCCCTGCAGCCTCGACCGCCTCGAGCGCTGTCTCCTCGGCCTCCGCCCACAGCGCGCGCTGCACGCGAGCCGACTCAACGGCGGCCTCGCGCAGCCAGGCCTGCTGCCGCGCGTCGAGGCGCTGCCAGACCACGGTCGATACCAGGAGCACGTCGGGCACGCGCGTGTGCTCGTCGAGCGAGTAGACGCGGGCGACCTCGTAGTGGCCCGAGAGGTGGAACGACGGCGGATTGTTCTCGGCGCCGTCGACCACCCCCTGCTGCAGCGCGGTGTAGAGCTCACCCCAGGAGATCGGCGTCGGTGCGCCGCCGAGCGCCCGCACCATCGCCATCGCGACCGCGCTCTCCTGCGTGCGGATCTTCAGGCCTTCGAGGTCCTCGGGCACCTCGATCGCGCGATCGCGGGTGTAGAAGCTGCGTGAGCCGGCGTCGTAGAAGGCCAGGCCGAGCAGGCGCTGGTCGGCCGAGGCGTCGAGCAGGCGACGGCCGATCGGGCCGTCGAGCACGGCGAAGGCGTGCTCGCGGTCGCGAAAGAGGTACGGCAGGCCGAGGGTGCGGTAGAGCGGCGCAAATCCGGCGAGCACGCTGGCCGACACCTTGGTGAGGCCGAGGCTGCCGAGCTGTAGCAGCTCGAGGCATTCGCGCTCGTCGCCGAGCTGCTCCGACGGGTAGATCTCGAGCCGCATCGCGCCGCCCGAGAGCGCGTCGAG
Organism: Acidobacteriota bacterium; assembly: GCA_039194425.1. Taxonomy (GTDB): domain Bacteria; phylum Acidobacteriota; class Thermoanaerobaculia; order Multivoradales; family J023; genus JAUIJL01. The sequence goes on from JBCCVZ010000004.1 coordinate 416,976, forward strand.
CCGCGTCGCCATATGCGCCATCGCCCGGTGCACCGGATGCGCCTCGTCGAGCCCGTGGCCGAGGCGCAGCACCTCGACCTGGACGCGCTCGGTCGGCGCACAGCCGCCGAGCCCCAGGCCGACACCGAGAGCAAGGCCGAGGGCAATGAGGCGAACGCATGCTGTGCCGCGCTCGGGGCGCGGCACAGCGCCGACGAGCCGGCGAGCGACGAGAGATCTGTTCATCGTGGCCCGCATCGTAACGGACTCGCGACGCGACACACGAGCCGGCGGTTCGTGGCTACCGGCTCGCGAAATGGGGCTCCGGCAGATTAGGGACCAATAGCCAACGACGGCGGCGCGTCGAGCGCCTGGAGTCCGTCGAACGACGAGAACGTGACCAGCTGCGGTGCCTGCGTGGCGGGATTGATCAAGGTCGGCGCCAGAACACCGACCATGAAGTGCTCAGGCGCCACACCTTCGATGCACTGGGTGATGTACGGCGAACCGTCCGGCAGGAAGCGGATACACCAGTAGAAGTCGAGCGCCGGCCGTGGCGGGACGCGCGGGAATCGGCAATACCCACTGTCGTTCACGACGTCCAAGAATCCGTCCGTGTCGACCAGCGTCGCCGGATACTCGTCCAGCGCGGCGAACGCGAGCTGGGCGCAGCGGATCTCCTGCAGCACATTGGCCAGCTCGGCGTCGTACTTGATGCGGTTGTAGGTGGGTAAGGCGGCAGCGGCAAGAATGCCGAGGATCGAAATCACGATCACCAGCTCAATCAACGTGAAGCCTGAGGCCGCGGGTTTGGTGGGCTCGGTCGAACGCATGATCTCTCCTCTCATCGTCTTGCATACAGGGTGGCGCGAGCGCCGGGGCGGGAGTCGAGTCCACAGTAGGACCAGGAAGAGCGATGAGCCAGGCGATTTGCTCGTGCAAAAATCACACGCCTGGCGCGTGGCTCTCGCACGAGATCTCGGGAGCACTGCGAAAGCTCGGGGCCCAGAGCCCGACGGTGTCGAGACCCAGCCTCTGCACGAGACGTTCGAACGATCGCGGATGGATCAGCCGATGGATCTGCGCCATTTCCTCGAGTCCACTCGGCTCGCACGCGGTGTCCCACGGGGTGAGCGTCTCGAGCGTGCCGCGGACCGTCGCGCGTTCGTCCGCATTGGCGGGTCGACCGCGGAAGCGCCGGGTTCCGCAGCGACCGCTCTCCAGGTCGAGCCAGGGCGCGAACCGGGCGTGGGTCTCGTCGAGAAGGAGTCGCTTGCGACCGCGCAGATACGACTCGTCCCAGTGCCCCTCCTTGGGGCATGCGATGTCGTCGAGAACCGCCAGTGTCTCGGGAGTCGTGTAGCGATGAAGCACGCTGCAAACCGCCACACCGACATGCAGCGCGTTGCGCTGTGCCGCGGTCTGCACCAAGAACCTCACGTAGCGGCGGAGCAAGACGTTGCCATTGGGAGGCTTCACGTCGTTCGCCTCGTGATGGCGCTCCCACGTATCCGTAGCCTCGAACACGAGTTGCTGCAGCATCTGGAGCCGACTCCGCCACACCTTGGTGCGGCGCCCCTTGGGCCGATACCGCAGTCGATTCGTCTGGCGACGGAGGCGGGACTCGAGCCGACTCACGGCGAGCACGGCGACGTGGGTCGCCTGCTCGTCGCATCGAAGCAGGACGCGCGCCAGCTCGAGCGCGCGACGCCATGCGTCGGGCTCGATCAGGGAATCGGCGGAGCTCGAGGGCACAAAGCCCCGAACCGACCTCGGCGCGTCCTCGGGGGGCGAGGAACGCGACGTCATGGGATGTCTCCTTGGCAAGAGACCAAGCAAGGCCCGAGCCACGACCTCGCGCGGATTCACCAACCCTTTCGGCGCCCTCGGGCGCGCCGCGCTGACGCACAGCGGCTCTCCCGGTGACATTTCATGGCGCTCGAGCCACTGATCATCCCGCGGCCGGCACAGATCGACGAACCCGTTGGACGGCGAGCGGCGATCGTGGATACTGTGTCGGACGCGCGATCCGATTCCCGACCTCCAACCCCGAGGCTCGATCCGATGCATCACCAACTCGTTTGCACCTTCGCCTTGGTCGCCTTCGCCTTGGTCACCGTCTGCGCGAGCTCGCTCACCGCGCAGCCACCGTGCGCACACGACCTGAAAGCCGGCGAAGACGCCGCCTGGCTGGCGCAGCTGAAGGAGGCGCGGGAGGCGTATCGGCGCGCCGCCGAGATCCAGGTGTGCCGTGCCGAGGCCTTGGTCGGCCTCGCCGACGTCGAACGCAGGCGCGGCAAGGAAGACGCGGCGCTCGAGGCGGCACGCGCGGCGCTCGAGGCCACCGACGACGAGCGCATCCTCGCCGAGGCCTACTTTCAGCTCGGCCGCGCCGTCGAGGAACAAGGCTGGAAGCGCTCCGAGGACCGGCAGATCCTGGCCGAGGATGCGCTACGCCGCGCGATCGAGATCTCGGACGGCGACCACCGCGACGCGGTGCGCGCCCTGCAGCGCCTCTACCGGGAAACGGGCCGCGACGAAGAGCTCGATCAGGTCCAGGAAGACAACCCGGGCGTCGTCGCGACCACGGCGTCGAGCCGCAAGGAGCTGGTGCGCGTCGGCCTGCGCAAGCGCCCGCGCCAGGTCCCCAGCCAAAAAGACGTCGGCGACACCCAGGACGTCGAGGTCATCACCGCCGCGCTCGAAGAGTGGACGCCGCCGGAAGACTCCGAGGCTCCGCGCTTCGACACGCTCGAGAACGCCCAACCGCCGAACAAAATCGAAGCACCGCAGCCCCAGTTCACCGAAGAGGCGCGGAAGGCGCGGATCCAGGGAGTCGTCATCGTCATGGCATTGATCGACGAGCAAGGCCTCGTAGGCACTACGGACGTGATTGCCGGGCTACCGATGGGACTCACCGAAGAGGCCGTCGACGCGATCTCGCGCTGGCGCTTCGAGCCGGCCCTCGACGCCGACGAGGAGCCGATCGCGGTCTGGTACGGCCTGACGGTGAACTACCGCCTGCAGTGATCGCTCGCGCTCAGCGTCGACGACGACGCACGCGGATTTTCTTGCCCGGCTTCTGCTTGCGTGCCCAGCGCAGGTAGCGCACCATGCGCGGCTCGGCGCGCAGATCATCGAGCGTGGCGAAGCACGCGGCGAGCTCGGCGTTGCTGAACAGCCGGTGCACCTGGTTGTGGCAACCCGAGCAGAGGGCGGCCTTGGGGCCGTGGTGGCCGCCCTTCTGCCGCGGTACGAGATGGTGCACCGTGAGCTGCGCCATTGTGCGATGGCAGAGCTCGCAGCGCTCGTCACCGCCCGGGCCGGCACCGCCGGCGCGGCCGGCGGATGCGCTCAGCCCTTGTCGCGCGCGCCGCGGCACTCTTCCTCGGCGGCACGGTCGACCGCGTCGAAGATCGACTCGCCGCGCCGCGCGTACCAGTCGAGCAGTCCCTGCCAGACCTCTTCGGCCGTCTCGGCGAACCAGAAGAGATCGACGTCTTCTGGGTCGATCGTGCCTTCGCGCACCAAGTGCTCGGCATCGAACGTCGCGCGCCAAAACTCCTCGCCGACCAGCACCACCGGCAGCGGCTCGACCTTGCGCGTCTGGATCAGACACAACGTCTCGAAGAGCTCGTCGAGGGTGCCGTAGCCGCCCGGGAAGGCGACGAGGGCGCGGGCACGCATCAGGAAGTGCATCTTGCGCAGCGCGAAGTAGCGGAACTGGAAAGCGAGCTCGGGCGTGATGTAGGGATTCGGGAACTGCTCGTGCGGCAGCGTGATGTTGAGGCCGACCGACGGAGCGCCGACATCGTGGGCACCGCGGTTGGCGGCCTCCATGATGCCCGGTCCGCCGCCGGTGACCACCAGCAGCCGCGGATCGGATGGGCCGCCGCCGGCGTCGCCGACGATGCGGCCGAGGGCGCGCGCTTCGTCGTAATAGCGGCTCTTCGCCAGCACCCGCTCCGAGCGCTCGACCTCGAGCTGGGCCGCGGCGTCGTCGGGCGCTGCTTCGAGCGCCGCGCGTGCCGCCTCGAGCCGCCGCTGTGCCGCGCCCGGCTCGGCGATGCGCGAGCCGCCGAACACGGCGACCGTGGCGCGCACGCCGAAGTCGCGCTGCAGCAGCTCGGTCTTCAGATACTCGAGCTGCAGCCGCGCCGGGCGCAGCTCGTCGCGATGCAGGAAGGAGGCGTCCTCGTCGACCCGCAGATAGGTGTCGGAGGTCACGATCGCCTCGATGCGCGCCGCCGCGTCGGGATCTTCGACGGCCGGCTTCGGCGCCTGCTCGGGCAGCGGCTGCAAGCGCTCGCGCGGCGGCACCGGCGGCGCCTCGGCGCGTTTCACCGTCGGCGACGGCGCGACCGAACGCACCGCGCGCTGGTCCTCGAGCAGCGCCAGGACATCGAAGTCTTGATCGAGCTCGGGCACCTCGACGCGCGCGCCCGTCTGCTCGCGCAGTGCAGCGGCGAACGGATGCATCTGGTCTTCCTCGCCGTGGACGACGAAGATCAGCTTCGGCGGCTCCGGCGCGCTGTCGACCCAGCGCAACAGTTCGTCGCGGTCGGCATGCCCCGAAAGACCATGCAGCTGCAAGACCTCGGCGCGCACAGGAACGTCGGCGCCGTGGACACGCACCGTCCGCTCGCCGTCGAGCAGTCGACGCCCGCGGGTGCCCTGGGGCTGGAAGCCGGCGAGCAGAATCATGTTCTTCGGGTCGGGCGCCAGGCGCTTGAGGTGGTGCAGCACCCGGCCTCCGACCAGCATGCCGCTCGCCGACACGATGATGCGCGGGCCTTGCTGGCCGTTGATCCTCTTCGAGTCGCGCACCGTTTCGCAGAAGTCGACGTTCTTCGGGAAGAGGCGGACGCGTCCGTCCTCGAAGACATCGTCGTCGATGTTGTACGCGTCGAGGTAGCGGCTGTAGATGTCGGTGGCGTGCACCGCCATCGGGCTGTCGATGTGGATCGGCACCTTCGGAATGTCGCCGTGCAGCATCAGCCGTCGCAGCACCAGCGTCATCAGCTGCGAGCGACCAACCGCGAAGGCGGGAATCAGCACCGTGCCACCGCGGCCGAGCACGCGGCGCAAGGGCTCACGCAGCTGGTCGGCCACCGGCACGTCGCTGTGCACGCGATCGCCGTACGTCGACTCGACGATCAACACGTCGCAGGCCGGCGGCGGCAGCGGGTCGCGATGCAGCGGCACGTCGAAGCGGCCGATGTCACCGCTGAACACGGTTCGCACCGTGCCCGCCGAAGTCTCGGCGTGAAGCTCGACGAAGGCCGAGCCGAGGATGTGGCCGGCACCGTGGAAACGCGCCTTCAGCCGGTCCTTCGAGTGGAGTGAGAACCAGCGGTCGTAGGGCTGCTTCTGGCGCAGCTCGAGCGCGTCCCAGGCGTCGCGGGTCTCGTACAGTGGCTTGGCCGGCTTGTGCTTGGAGTAGCCCCTGCGGTTGGCGCGCCGCGCGTCCTCTTCCTGCAGCTTGGCCGAGTCGAGCAACATCAGCTTGGCGAGATCGTGCGCCGCGGGCGTCAGGTGCACCGGCGCGTCGAGACCGAGACGCACCAGGCGCGGGAGGTAGCCGATGTGGTCGATGTGGGTGTGCGAGAGCACCACCTGGGCGATCGTCGCTGGGTCGAACGCCGGCGCGTCCCAGTTGCGCAGGCGCAGATCCTTGCGGCCCTGGAACAAGCCAGCGTCGAGCAGGACTTTCGTCGTATCGAGGGTGAGGAGATGCTTGGAGCCGGTGACGGTGCGCGCGGCGCCGTGGAACGCGAGGTGCAGGCTGGACTGGGTGCTCATGCCGCCGATCCTACCGCGCGCCTTCGATAGGCTCGGTGCCACGATGGAAGCACTTCACGACCCGCTGCAGATCGCCGTCTTCGGCATCGGAATCTTGTCGTCCGACGACGACCCGCTCGCGGCGCTCGCCTACGCTGTCGGCGAGGAGATCGCGCGCGCCGGCGCGCTCCTGGTGTGCGGCGGACGCGGCGGCGTGATGGACGCCGCGTGCCGCGGCGCGCGCTCCCGCGGCGGGACCACGCTCGGCATTCTGCCCGGCACCGGCGCCGCCGACTCGTCGCCCAACGAGCACCTTTCGGTGCGCGTGTTCACCGGCACCGGCCAGGCGCGCAATCTCGCCGTCGCGCTCTCGGCGCACGCCGCTGTCGCCATCGGAGGCGGCTGGGGCACACTGTCCGAGATCGCGCTGGCACTCAAGCACGGCGTGCCGGTCGTGACGCTCGCCGGCCGGCGTCCGGAGCGGCCCGACGGTGTGCCCGAGCCGCGGCTGCACGCCGCCGACGACGCACCGACAGCCGTCCGCATGGCGCTCGAGCTCGGGCGCGGCGAGCGGCGCCTCGGTGCCGTCCGGCGCCCCTCCGGCCGACGCCGGCTGTGACAGAATCAGCGCCCTTCCGCTCCCCTCGCGCCGCGTCGGCTCCCGCCGCACGGCAGCCCTCCCCGAACATCCGCACGATCCTGGACTCGCTATGAAAACCATTCGCATCGGCAACGGTCAGGGCTTCTGGGGCGACAACGTCGACGCCCCGGTGCGCCTGCTCCGCGGCGGCCCGATCGATTACATCGGCATGGACTACCTGGCCGAAGTCACGCTGTCGATCATGATGCGCCAGAAGCTCAAAGATCCGAGCCGCGGCTACGCCACCGACTTCGTCGACTTCATGCGCCGCGTGCTGCCCGAGCTCGTCGACCGCGGCGTGCGCGTCGTCACCAATGCCGGCGGCCTCAACCCGCTCGGCTGCCGCCAGGCGATCTTCGACGTCGCGCGCGAGCTCGGCGTGACCGGCCTGCGCATCGGCGTCGTCGAAGGCGATGACCTGCTACCGCGGCTCACCGACCTGGTCGGAGTCGGCCACGCAATGCACAACATGGACACCGACGAGCCGCTCGAGCCGCGGCTCGAGCAGATGACCAGCGCCAACGCCTACCTCGGCGCGCGCCCGGTGGTCGAGGCGCTCGACCAGGGAGCGCAAATCGTGCTCTGCGGCCGCGTCACCGACACCGCCCTGGCGCTGGCGCCGCTGATGCACGAGTTCGGCTGGCGGCCCGGCGACTGGGACCGCCTCGCTGCCGGCACCATCGCCGGCCACATCCTCGAGTGCGGCCCGCAGTGCACCGGCGGCAACTTCACCCGCTGGCGCGACGTGCCCGATCTCTGGGACGTCGGCTACCCGATCGTCGAGGCGCACGAGGACGGCACCTTCACGGTGACCAAGCACGAAGGAACCGGCGGCCTGGTGACGGTCGACACGGTCGCCGAACAGCTGCTCTACGAGATGGGCAAGCCCGACGAATACATCACGCCCGACGTAACCGCCGACTTCTCCTCCGTCCAGCTCGAGCAGGAAGGCCCCGACCGCGTGCACGTCTCGGGCATCCGCGGGCGCGAGAACACACCCTTCCTCAAGGTGTCGGCGTCGTACCTCGCCGGCTACAAGGCGGCCGGGCAGATCACCGTCACCGGTCCCGAGGCGGTCGACAAGGCGCGCCTCTGCGCCGACATCGTGTGGCGACGTCTCGAGCGGTCGGGCGTCACCTTCGACGACGCACAGAAAGAGGTCGAGCTGCTCGGCACCGGCGTCTGCCTCGAAGGCATCGCCGACGTCCCGGTCGACCCGGCAGAGGTCGTGCTGCGCATGGCCGTGCGCGACACCGAGTACGCCAAGGTCGAACGCTTCGGCAAAGAGCTCGCGCCGCTGGTGACCACCGGTCCGCCGGGTGTCACCGGCTTCGCCGGCGGCCGACCGAAGCCGCAGCGCATCGTCGCCTACTGGCCGGCGCTGCTGGCCCGCGAGGAAGTGGAGAACCACCTCAACGTCACGGTGGAGGAGATTTGACATGGCGACCGGTACCCACACCGTGAGGCTGGCGCAAATCGCCCATGCCCGCTCGGGCGACAAGGGCGACGGCTCGAACGTCGGTCTGATCGCCGACTCGGCCGCGTTCTACGCGGTGATCCTCGAGCAAGTGACCCCGGAGCGCGTCAAGGAGCACTTCCGCGCCATCGTCCACGGCGAGGTCGAGCGCTTCGAGGTACCGAACCTCAACGCGCTGAACTTCATTCTTCACGACTCATTGGGCGGCGGCGGCACGATGAGCCTCAAGACCGACGCCCAGGGCAAGACCCACGGCCAGGGCCTGCTGCAGATGGAGATCGAGCTGCCGGCCGCGCTGGCGGCGGAGGTGCCGCGATGAGTCAGATGATGCGGGATCGATCGTCGCCGCCCGCACCGACACCGGAGCCGGCGACGCCCGTCCATCAGCGGGCCTGGGGTCTGCTCCGGGTCGAGCGCGAGGACGATCTGCTCTGGGTGACCCTCGACAATCCGAGCAAGGCCAACGCCCTGGCGCCGGCGTTGATCGAAGAGATCACCGAGCTCTACGGCAGCGATCTGCGCGCCGAGGGCGTACGCGCCGTGCTGCTGCGCGGTGCCGGCAAGCACTTCTCGGCCGGCGCCGACCTCGACCACCTGCGCTCGCTGCGCGACGCCGGCGGACGCGAGAACCGTCGCGATTCCGAGGCGCTGCGCGGCCTTTTCGCCGCTGTCCTCGACCAGGAGGCGCTCACCGTCGCTCTGGTCCACGGATCGTGCATCGCCGGTGGCTGCGGCCTGGCGACGGCGCACGACTACGTGGTCGCGACGCCGCGCGCGCGGTTTCTCTACAGCGAGGTGCGCATCGGCTTCGTCGCGGCGCTCGTCGCCACCTTCCTGCCGCTGCGCGTGAAAGGGCGCGACCTCCGCGAGCTGCTGCTCGACCCACAGCTACTCGACGCCGAGAAGGCGCTCGAGATCGGCCTGATCAACCGCATCGCGCCGGTCGGTCCGGAACGTGACTCCGAAGGCGACAGTCTCGAGCAGGCGGGCCGCGAGCTGGTGGCCGGCATCTTGTCGCGCGGCAGCTCCGAGTCGATCGCGCGCACCAAGCAGCTGCTGCTCGATGTCGTCGGCCGCACTCTGCCGACGGCGCTCGGCCTCGCCGCCGAGGTCAACGCCGCGGCGCGCGCCACCGACGACTGCAAGCACGGCATCGCCACCTTCCTCGAGACCAAAAAGCCGCCGGTTTGGCGCTGAGTCGCCCGAGCGCCCCATCGTGCGTCACCTGATCCTCTTCGACATCGACGGCACGCTGCTGCAGTGCGGACGGCAGGTGGCGCCGCTCTTCCTCTCGGCGCTGCGCGAGACCTTCTCCGAACACTTGCCCGATGGTCGCGTGCCGCTCGAGGGCGTCTCTTTCGCGGGCAAGACCGACCCGATGATCGTCTCCGAGCTGGCGCGCATCGGTGGGATCGACGAAGAGGTCATTCCGGATCTCTTGCCGCGCATGCGGAGCCTCTACCTCGAGCGCCTCGAGCGCGGCCTGCGCGGCGAGGAGATGCGCCTCCTACCGGGCGTCGTCGAGCTACTCGAGCGTCTCGCCGGGCGCTCCGATCTGCTGATCGGCCTGCTCACCGGCAACTGGCGCGGCGGCGCCGAGATCAAGCTGGCGCGCGGCGGCCTGGGGTCGATCGGCGCTCGCGGCTACTTCCGCCTCGGAGCCTTCGGCGACGACGCCGTCGACCGGCGCGGCCTGGTGCCGGTGGCGCTCGAGCGCGCCGGCCACCACCGCGGCGAGGAGTTTGTCGTCGACGACGTGCTGATCATCGGCGACACGCCGCTCGACGTCGACTGCGCTCGAGCCGCCGGCGTCTCCTGCCTGGCCGTCGCCACCGGCTTCACGCCGGCCGAAGAGCTGGCGGCGGCCGGCGCCGACCACGTCTACCCCTCGTTGCTCGACGCCGCGCAGGATCATCCCCTGCTGCGCGGCTGACGGCTGGGCCGCCAGGCTCTTCCCAAGTGCCGCCTGCTTCGTCCGTTCGACTGCGAAGGCCGCCTCCGGCGTCCCTCGCAGCGGTTAGAATCGATGGATGAGCGACTCGACTGTCCCGCGCCCCGACGACACGACAGGTTTCGACGACAATCCCGACCAGGCCCTCGAGAATCCGGCACTCGATCCATCGCTCGAGCCGCCGGTGATCGAGCCGTCGGCTGCGCGCCGGGCCGAGCCGGTCGCACAGCCGAGGAAAGTCACCCTCCAAGCGCAGTGGATCGTCCTGGCGGTCGGCGCACTCGCTCTCGGCGTGCTGCTCTGGCCCAAGGCCGAGTTTCAGCGCGCGCCGACCGGCGAGATGAAGACCGCCGGCGGCGACGAGGTCGAGCTCGAGTCGGTCATGGCACCGGTGACTCTGCTGCATTTCTGGTCGACCTGGTGCGCGCCGTGTAAGACGGAGACCCCGGCGATCCAGCGCCTCGGCCAAGCACTCACCGCACGCGACGGCTTCGAGCTGGTGATGGTGGCCGTGGCCGACGACCCGAACACTGTCGACGAGTTCATCGGCGACCGTGCCGCGACCTACTACGACGACCACTGGCGGCTGGCGTACAAGTACAACACCCGCGCCCTGCCCGAGACCCACCTGATCGTCGACGGCATCCTCGCCGAGAGCTTTGTCGGCGCCATGGACTGGGACGCGCCGGACGTGCGCGCCCGCATCGACGAAGCGATCGACGAGGTGCAGAGCGTCGGCGACTAAGCCGAGCCTCAGCTCGAAGGGCTCAGAAGTGGAAGCCGACGCCGACGTGCGCCATCAAGAAGAACTGCGTCTGGTCGAGGTCGGCGTAGTGGCCACTGAGCTCGACCAGCAGGCTCCACTGCTCCACGAGCCGAAAATCACCGAGCACGCCGAGGGTCAGGCCGAGAGCGTCGTCGTCGGCAAAGCCGCTGTCGCTCGAGAAGTCGTAGAAGCCGAGGCCGAGAAAGAGCCCCGACTCGTAGAAGTCGGCCGGTAGCCGGTAGTCGGTGGTGAAGGTGACGTAGGTGAGGTCGCCCTCGACCGTCTCGTCGCTGGCACTGACGCCGAGCTGACCGACGCGCACCTCGAAGTCCGTGCGCTGCGCGATGTTCAGGCTGAACAAGCCTTGGATCGACGCTTCGCCGAAGGCGTCCGCCTCGGCCGCGCCGCCGAGACCGGCGTAGAGACCGAGGGTGAACATCGAGTCTTGCGCCGCGGCCTGGCCGGCGCTGCACAGGAGCGCCACGAGGGCGAGGGCGAACGGAAGGACGCGGCGGGATCGGCGGAGGCTGCTCACGGGATATCTCCAGGCGAGGTGGTGTCGCGGGGGTCGGTGCGAGGGCGTATTGTCGCAGATTCGACGTCGAATGAGCGGAGGGAGCGAAATCGCGGGCGGGTTCTGCGTCTTCCTCTTCAGAGCCCTCGACGCTCGGGGGCGCTCGTCGAGCCTCGGCTCCGACCAAAATCCTCGCGAGGAACCACGATGTCGAGATCTGATTCTGCCGCCGCCCGCGGGCTCACGCCTCCGCACACTGCCGTCTACGGACCCGGGACCGGTCCTGTCACAACCCCGAGAGCCGCGAACCCGGAGAGGCCGGGCGGCGACCTCTGGCGGACCCTGGCCGACGCTCTGGCCCCGCGCCCGTGCCTCGCCTGCGAGCGATTGGTCGCGGCGACGAGCCGCGCGCGCCTCGGCCTCTGCCGCCCCTGCGTCGGCCGGCTCCGCCGCCAGCCCGATGCGAGCTGTCGTCGCTGCGGTCGCTTGTTCGCCGACGGCGGATCACGTCGTTGCGGCCTGTGCCGTGCCGCCACGACCCAGCCTCCCTGGCGCAGCCTGCAGACGGCCTGGATCTACGCTCCGCCGCTCGACGCCGTGCTCACCGGACTGAAGTTCCGCCGCCTCGACTACCTCGGACCGCGGCTCGGCGCCGAGGCCGTCGACGTCCTTGGCCCACGGGCCGTGCTCGATCATGCCGGCGCTCTCGACCTCGTCACTTGGGTGCCACTGCACTGGCGTCGTCGCCTGGCTCGCGGCTTCGACCAGGCCGAAGGCGTCGCCCGGGGAGTTGCCGCCGCCCTCCATCTGCCGTGCCGCCGCCTGCTGCGCCGGCGCCGCGCGACCCCGCCGCAGAGTCTCTCACCGCGCGGTGACCGACTCGACAACTTGATCCGTGCCTTCGTCCCCACCCGGTCCGCACGCCGCACCGGTCGTGGCCTGCGGGTGCTTCTCGTCGACGACGTCGTCACGACCGGTGCGACCTTGCGTTCCGCGGCGCGCTCACTGCGGCGCACCGGCGTGCGGGAGATTCACTGCCTGACGGCGGCACGCGCCCTGTCCCCCAACGACGCCGCACCCGCCTTGCCGTAGACGGGCCATCGTCTATAATGCCCTGTGTCGCGCCCCGTCCGCCGCTCGATCGCCATCTCGAATTCGAGATCGGCCGATCCTCACCGGTAGCACCTTCCGCAAACCTGTGGGCGCGGCCAGCCGACGACTCGTCCCCTCCGAGAAGCGATTCACGCCAGGGCCCTTCAGGGCTCGACGGCATCGCATTAGAGTCGCAAGACCTGGAATCTGCTCATGAGACGAACCCACTCGACCCACGACCGCTCGCCCTGGATCGCGCTGCTCGCTCTCGGCCTCCTCTGCTGTAGTCCGAGCATCGCGGCAACTCCGGACAGTGGCGTTCAGGGACGAGTGCTCGGTGGCGACGAGCGGCCGGTCGAGAAGGCCACCGTCTACGCCTACGAGGTCGCGTCGTTCGAGATGAAGGAAGTCGAGACCGACCGCCGCGGCCGGTTCCTCTTCGATCGGCTGCCGGCCGGCATGTACCAGCTGGTCGCCTTCAAGCCCGGATTCCGGCCGACCGTCGAGCTGCTCTTGCGGCGAACCGCCGAGAGCCTGCAAGAGCTGGAGATCGAGCTCGAGCGTGACGAGCTGGCCGACACACGGAGCGGCGAGGACTACTGGACCGTGCGCGGCCGGGTCCCCGCCGACGTGCTGCGACAGATCCAGCAGATCCACGCCGTGAACCACGCGGCGGACGGCGTCCAGATCTCCGAGTCGGCGCTCTACCAGGCGCACATGCAGGCGCTCTCGGGCGTGCAAGACCTCGGCGGCGTCTCGGCGCAGCACACCGCCGCCGCATTCGATGTACGCGGCAGCGTCGGCTCGATGAAGCTCGGGATCGACGGCCGCTACGAAACGCTCTCGCCGCGCGGCTCCAGCCTGCTCGACGGCGAGGTTCGCGCCGTCGCTCTAAAGCTGGCGAGCGCCAACGAGCAGCGGTTCCGGCTCGCCACCTCTACCGGCCAGCTGGACGGCCTCTCGCCGGTCGATCTCCAGCACTACCAGCTCGACTGGACCGGCCGCACCGGCGCCTCGGGCGAGACCCACGTCAGCGCGCGCTACACGGAAGAGTCGGGATACCACCGCAGCGGCCTGATGGCCCCGGCCGGCCTGCCCGCCTCCTCCGAGACGTGGAATCTCGAGGGCACCTATCTGCAGGAGATCGGCAGCGCCCACACCTTGCGCACCGGCATCACCTACCGCCAGCGCACGGCCGCCGACTCGCTCCTCTTCGGCGATAGCACCTCCGCGGACGCGCTCACGGACGAGCGGCTCGGCGTCTTCGGCATCGCCAGCTCACAGCTGCAGCCCCGCGTGCTCGTCGAGTACGGCCTCTATTCCACCGTGCGCGACGGCGGCCTCTCGCTGATGCCCCGTGGCGGCGTCGTCGTAGAGCTCGGCAACGGCTGGCGCGCCGAGACCTCGGCCGCCCGGCGCCTCGAGACCGACGAGCCCGAGCTGCCGACCCGCAGCTTCGACACCGCGTTCTACAGCGACCGCGACGGCTGCTACGACGTCGGCGAGAGCTGCTACGAAGTGAACCTCGCCCGCGGCGAAGGCGACGACCAGATCCGCCTGGGCGCGATCCACCGCGAGTACGCCGAAACGCTGCGCGTCTACTTCAGCCCCGACTTCTTCGATCGCCTGGAGAGCGTGTTCATGGTCGAGGGCGACGAGCTGCCGGAGCTACGCCTGATGCTGGCCCGACGCATCGCGCCGAAGGTCATCGCCAAGCTCGAATCGAACTACGCGGTCGGCGGCGGCGGGCTCTTCTACGCCACGGACGACACGCCGTACCAGAACAACGTCCGCTACCTGGTCACCTCGCTCGACGCGCAGTTCCAGAACACGCAGACCGGCGTCTTCGTCGCCTTCCATCACCTTGAGCAGAGCTTCGACGCGCTCGACGCCTTGCGCACCGAGGACAGCCCGCGCATCGAGATGCAGCGGCTGCAGCTGATGCTGACCCAGGACCTGTCGGCGCTGGTCGATTTGGCCAGCCGCTGGGCCGTGCGCCTGAACATGGAGCTGAGCCGCGGCGCGACGCCGTACACGCTCACGGCGGACGACGAGATCCACAAGAAGCTCACGGGCGGTTTCGCGGTCAGCTTCTGATCAAGCATTTGAATCCACTGCATCGAATCGGATTCATCGCTTTGAAGCGGCGACCTACGCCGCACCTCGGCATCTCTCCCAAAGCCTTGACGGATCGATAGTTTCGGCTCGTTCAATTTTCTGAGCCGAGCCTCTCGAAGTGGCATGGAATATGCTTTTCCTTCAATGAAGGAGCGCACGATTTCATGAACCTCCCGACTTCGAGCCACTGTTCGTGAACGCCGACGGCCCCGCCGCCGGGCGCGACGCGCGCCCGCGTGAAGGCCGCGGGACGGTGCTCGCGCGCCTGATGTTCGGCGTGGCCGCGCTCCTGGCCACCCTGCTCGTGGCGGCTCTGGGGGTCACCAGCTTCGAGCGCAAAGTCGAGTCGTTCCAGCCGCTCGGAGTCGAGCTGGCGGAAGACGCGGGTGGATTCCGTGTCACCACGGTGACACTCGGCGGCACCGGCCTCGAGGTCGACGATGTCGTCGTGCTCGCGCGCGGCGATTCGCCGTCCGACGTCGCCGCGCTCGCCGACCTCCTGCGCGAGCGTGGTGAAACCACCTTGCTCGTCCTGCGCGACGGCATGCTCGACTCGCGCACCTACCTGCGCCCGGCGCTGGCGATCGACTGGCCCTACCTGGCGCTCGCCCTGATCGGCGTCCTCTACCTGCTGATCGGCCTCTACACCCTGCTCAAGGATCGCCGCCTGGAGGCGCGCCTCTTCTTCCTCTGGTGCCTGGCGTCCGCGGCGCTGTTCCTCCTCTCGCCCCGCGCCCAGCCAGTCGACGCGGTCGATACGGCCCTTTACCTCGCGGATCTGCTCGGACGCACCCTGCTGCCGGCGATCACGCTGCATCTCTTCCTTCTGTTCCCAACGCCACTGGTGGCGCGGCCGTGGTCGCGCCTGACGGCGCTGCTCTACCTACCGGCCGGCGCGCTGCTGGCGTTCCACGCCGATCAGATCTTCGCCCGCGGCGAGTGGCTCTTCGGCCGCGCCGACTCCGCCCGACTGCTGGCGATCGACCGGCTCGAGCTGATCTTCCTCGTCGCCTGTTCGCTGATCGCCGCGTTCACGCTGGCGATCCGGCTGGTGCGCCGTCCCGGCTGGGAGCACAAGCGGCAGGTGCAGTCGATGATCGCCGGCCTGGTCGGCGGCTACCTGCCCTTCCTGTTCTTCTACCTCCTGCCGTGGAATCTCGGCATCGCGCTGCCGACCTGGTCGACTCTCGCCGCGGTCGTACCCTTGGCGCTAGTACCGGTTGGTTTCGCCTGGGCGATCCTGAAGTACAAGCTGCTCGACTTCGGCCCGATCTTGCGCGACGCCATCGCCTACTCGGCGGCCGCCCTGGTCGGCGTCTTCGGCTTCCAGATCGCGCACCTGGCGATCCGTAGCGGCATCGCCGAGGACCTGCCCTTGGCGCGCAACCTGTTGACCTTCGGCGCCGGCCTGGCGCTCGCCGGCGTCCTGGTGCCGACCAAGAACGCGGTCGCCCAGGGTCTCGAGCAGTGGCGCCTCGGCGGCCGGCTCGGCCCGCGCCGCCTGCTGCGGGGGCTCGGTCGCGAGCTGCTGCTCGAGCGCGATCTCGAGCGGCTTTGCGGAATGCTCCTCGAGCAGCTCGAAGAGGCCATTCTGGTGCAGGCGGACCTCTATCTCGCACAGCGGGACGGCGGCTTCGCTCGGGTCCGCCGACACGATGCCACCAGCGAAGCCCCGGGCAGGCTCTCGGCGAAGGCCTTCGACGACGACTTCTGGCAGCTCGACGTCGAGAGCATCTCCGCCCTCGGACTCCCGGGCGACGAGCCGACCGAGGAGCAGCGCCTCTTCCGTGCAGGCTTCCGCTACGCATTCCCACTCCAGGTCCGCGGCCAGGCGGTGGCGATCGCGGTGGTCGGCTACAAGCTCGACGATGCGCCGCTCACCAGCGAGGACGTCGACCTGCTGCGCGGCGTGCTCGACCAGGCGGCACTGGCGATCGAGAACGCCGGTCTGGTCGACGAGCTGCGCCAGCACCTCGCCGAGGTCAGTCACCTCGAGGCCTACAGCCAGGGCATTCTCGACTCGTCGCCGGCCGGCATCGCGGTGCTCGACGCCGGTGACCGCGTCGATTCCGCCAACCGGGCCTTCGCCACCCTCTGCCGGATCGACGGCCGGCCGGTCGACGATCCCGAGCAGCTCGTCGGTCGCGCCGTCGCCGACCTGCTGCCGGTGCATCCGCTGCCCGGCGTCGACCTGGGCCCGGTCGACATCGGCTGGTGCGAGGCCGACAGCACCGAGCGCTACCTGCAGGTGAGCATGGCGCGCTGGGCCGGCCCGAGCGAGAGCGGTTCGGCGCGCGTGCTGGTGGCGATCGACGTCAGTGACCGCATGGCGATGGAGCACGACCTGCAGGAGAAGGAGCGCCTGGCCTCGCTCGGCATGCTCGCTGCCGGGGTCGCGCACGAGGTGAACACTCCGCTCACCGGGATCTCGAGCTACGCGCAGTTCTTGATGCAGGACACCGACCGGAGCGACCCGCGCTACGCGCTGCTCGAGAAGATGGAGCGACAGACCCACCGGGCTTCGCAGATCGTCAACAACCTGCTCGACTTCGCGCGCAACCGCCGCGACGCGATGAGCCGCGTGCAGCTGACGCCGATCGTCGTCGACGCGCTCACGCTGCTCGAAGAGCGCGCCCGCGGTGCCGGTGTGCTGCTTTCCTGGCGCACGCCCGACGTGCTGCATCCGGTGCGCGGCCACGAGGGCGAGCTGCACCAGGTGGTGACCAACCTGGTGGTCAATGCCATCGAAGCGACCGCCGATCGTGACGAACGGCTCGTGCGCGTCGAGCTCGACGAGCGCGACGAGCGTGTCCGTCTCACGGTCCGCGACAGTGGCCCCGGCATCCCGCAGGAGAGGCTCGACACCGTGTTCAAGCCCTTCTTCTCCAGCAAGCTGGGCAAGGGCGGCTCGGGCCTCGGGCTGGCCATCACCCACAACCTCGTCCGCCGTCATGGCGGCACGATCGGGGTCACCAACAACGACGACGGTGACGGCTGCACGTTCACCGTCGAGCTGCCCTCGGATCCACCCGGCTGAGCCCTCGACTCCCCGCTCCGATCCCGCTGCCGCTAGAATCGAGCGCGTTGTGAAGATTCTGATCGTCGACGACGAAGAGGTCCTGCAGGACGTCCTGACCTCGCTGGTGCAGCGTGAAGGCTGGGAGCCGATCAGCGCCACCAGCGGCGAAGAGGCACTGCGCATTCTCGGCACGCAGAGTGTCGACCTGGTCCTCCTCGACCTGATGCTGCCCGGCATGTCGGGCATGGATGTGCTGCGGCAGATCCGGCGCGACGATCCCGACCTCGTGGTCGTCGTGATCACCGCCTACTCGTCGATCGAGGGCGCGATCGAGGCGATGCGCGTCGGCGCCTTCCACTACATTCCCAAGCCGTTCAAGAACGAAGAGGTCCTGCTCACCATCCGCAAGGGCCTCGAGCGCGGCAAGCTCACGGCCGAGAACAAGGCGTTGAAGGCCGAGCTGCGCCAACGCTACGCCTTCGACAACATCATCGGCAAGTCGAAAGCGATGCAGCGAGTCTTCGAGTTGATCGAGCTCGCCGCGCCGTCGAAGAGCAACATTCTGGTGCTCGGCGAGAGCGGAACCGGCAAGGAGCTGGTGGCGAAGGCGCTCCACCACCACTCGCGGCGGGCCGACGGTCCGTTCGTCATCGTGAACTCCGGCTCGATGCCGCACGATCTGCTCGAATCGAATCTCTTCGGCCACGTCAAGGGGGCCTTCACCGGCGCGATCTCGGCCAAGAAAGGCCTGTTCGAGGTGGCGGGCGGCGGCACGATCTTCTTCGACGAGATCGGCAACATCCCGCTCGAAACCCAGGCCAAGCTGCTGCGCGTGATCCAGGAACGCGAGTTCATGCGCCTCGGCGGCGTCGACACGATGCGCGCCGACGTGCGCGTGGTCGCGGCGACCAACGCCGATCTCGAGGAGATGGTCGAGGAGAACACCTTCCGCGAAGACCTCTACTATCGGCTCAACGTGATCACCGTCCAGTTGCCGCCGCTGCGCGCGCGCAGCGAAGACATCCCGCTGCTCGCCCGCCACTTTCTCGGCCGCTATGCCGACGAGAACGAGAAGGAGATCGACGCGATCTCGTCGACGGCGATGGAGCTCCTGCTCGACTATCACTGGCCCGGCAACGTGCGCGAGCTCGAGAACGTGGTCGAGCGCGCGGTGGTGTTGTCGACCGGCGACACGATCGACGTCGAGCTGCTACCGCCGACGGTGCGCGATCCGAAGAAGCCGCAGGCACCGTCGCCCGAGCTGCCGCTCGACGGGCAGAGCTTCAAGGAAGCGGTGAGCGACTACGAGCGCGCGCTCATCATCAGCGCGCTGCAGCGCACGACAGGCGTCCAGAAGCGGGCCGCGGAGCTGCTCAAGGTGAAGCCGACGACGCTGCACGAAATGATGAAGCGACTCGGCGTCTCGACGGACGACCTGGGCCTTTGAGCGCAGTCCCGCGGCCCCGGGGCCGCATCGCCCGAGCGCTCGTCGCCGCGGCACTCTGCTGGCCGCTCGCCGCATCGGTCGGCGCCCAGGCACCGGCGCGCGCCGCGGCATCGACCGCTGCGGATCCCAGGATGCCGCTGCTGGCGCCTTCCGACGGTGCCTCTCTCGCGCTGCCACAGGCCACGGGCCTGCCCTCGCCGGCCGAGATCCTTGGCCGACCGCTCGGCGAGCACCTCACTCGCGGAGCCGAGATTCTCGACGTGCTCGATCACATCGCCGCGGCGTCCGACCATGTCGAGATCGTCGACTACGGTCGCAGTGTCGAGGATCGACCCCTGCGCCTCGCGATGCTCGGGCGCCCCGACCGACTCGAGCGCCTCGACGACGCGCTCGCGGCGCGCCGACGCGGCGACCTCGAGGCGCCGGCCATGCTCTGGCTCGCCGCCGGCGTGCACGGCGACGAGGCGTCGTCGTCCGAGGCGGCGCTGGCGGTGCTTCACGCCCTGGCCGCAGCGCCGCTGGCTTCACCACCGAACGAAGGCCTCGCGGGCGAGCTCGCAGACGTGCTCGACGAGCTCCTGGTCGTCATCGATCCGAACGCCAACCCGGACGGCCGGGCCCGCTACGTCGGCTGGCTGCACGCGACCGTCGGCGCCGAGCCTGACCCCGATCCGAGGGCGCTGGAGCATCGTCCACCGTGGCCCGACGGGCGCACCAACCACTATCTCTTCGACCTCAATCGCGACTGGGCCTGGGCGACACAGCCCGAGACGCGGCAACGAATCGACGCTCTCGCGCGCTTTGAGCCGGAGGTCTACGTCGATCTGCACGAGATGGGCGCCGAGCGGACGTATTTCTTTCCGCCCGCCGCCGAACCGGTCCATCCCGCGGTGCCCAACACCGCCCTCGACTGGCTCGACGTGTTCGGGCGCGCCAACGCCGCCGCCTTCGACCAGCGTTCCTGGCTCTACTTCGTCCGCGACGTCTACGATCTCTTCTACCCCGGCTACGGCGACACCTACCCGATCCTGCGCGGTGGCGTCGGCATGACCTACGAGATGGCGGGCGGCGAGCGTGCCGGTCTCGCCGTCGAGCGACCGAGCGGTGAGGTGCTCACCTTGGCCGACCGAGTCGCGCGTCACACCGTCGCCGCCCTCACCACGGTGCGCACGGCGGCGCGCCATGCGCGCGCGCTGCGTCGCGACGCGGTGATCCGGAGAGCAACCCCGCCCGGCGAAACCTGGCTGTGGCGCGCCGACCAGGCGGAGGCGCGGGCTCTCGCCGCCCTGCTCGAGCGTCACGGCGCCACCGTGACTCGGCTCGAGACGGCGCGGCGCTTGCGCGTCGTGCCGGCGATTCCGCGCGGCGTGGTCGACGCCGTGGAGCGCGAGTTCGCCGCCGGCACCTGGTCGGTGACCGCGCGCGGCGCGACGCGCCCGTTGGTCGAAGCCCTGATGACGACGGTCGAGCTCGACACGGAGTTCCTCAATCGTCAGCACGAACGTCTGGCGTCGGGGCTCGACGCCCAGGTCTACGACATCACGGCCTGGGCGCTACCTATCGCGTTCGGCGTCGAGACCTGGCGGCTGCCGACCACGATCGACCCTGCCGAACGCTCCCGCCCGACCATGGCGCTCGAGACCTCGGGAGGCGCGACCCCGTCGCTCGACTCGATTCAGACCATCGGCCCCAGAATCGCCGACACCGGAACCGCCGGCCCCGAAACTGACGACCTCGGGACGGGTGAGCCACTCGGCTGGATCGTTCCGCCGTCGGGCCTCGACGGCTACCGTTTCCTCGCCGGCCTGCTCACCGACGGCCTGCATTTGCGTTGGGCCACCGAAGCCCTCGAGCATGCGCCGGCCGGCAGCGTCTTCATACCGCGCGCGCAGCCCTCCGCCACGGTCCGAGGCTCGATCGTGCGTCGCGTCGAAGCCGCCGCCCGCGAAACCCACGTCGTGCCGCGGCCGGCGACCACTTCCTGGGCCGATGCCGGCGCCACACCCCTCGGGGCCGACGGCCTGGTCCCGGTCCGCCGACCGCGCATCGGCCTTGTCGGCGGCGAGGGCATCTCCGCCACCGACCACGGCGCGCTCTGGCACCTCTTCGATCGGGCGATCGGCCTGCCGGTGAGCCGACGCGCCGTCGGCCGACTCGACCGCGCCGCGCTCGAGGGCCTCGACGTGCTCATCCTGCCGACCGGCGACGGCTACTCCCGGCATGCCGGCGCCCGGAGCCTCGACGTCCTGCGCCCGTGGCTCAAGCGCGGCGGCGTGCTCGTCGCCGTCGGCGGCGCCACCCGCTGGCTGATCGAGGCCGAGCTCCTCGAGCTCGAGATCCGCAACGCCGACCCATCGCTCGACGTCCCCGGCCTGGCGCTCGCCACCCTCCGCGGCGATCACCCACTCGGCGTCGGCCTCCCCACCCCGCCGCCGGCCCTCGCCCTCGACGACCTCGTCTTCGAGCCCACCGAGGACCCCCAGGTCGATGTCCTCCGCGTCGCGCCCCGCGACCCGATCCTCGCCGGCGCCGCCTGGCCGGGCACCGCCAGCCACCTCGCCGGCGGCCTCCTGGTCGCCCGCCGCACCGTCGGCGACGGCCACATCGTCGCCTTCGCCCAGCCCCCGGCCTTCCGCGGCATGTGGCGCGCCACGATGCCGCTCCTCCTCGACGCCGCCCTCTTCCTCCCCTGGCTCTAGCCGCAAACGCTGGAGGCTCTCGCCTATTGCAGCTGAAGCGTACAGGGAGGACAAGCAAGCGTCGCTTGGCGCTTGTAGTTCCAATCTGAGTTGCCCGGGTTGAAGGTAACCGTCGAACCGGCTGGCGAATCGCCTCCCACCTCGACTGAGACCGTCAAAAAGCACAACCCGAGAAGACAAGATCTTTGCCCGCAGATGAATCCGGCCTTCCCAACAGCACCATCTACATTCGCTCCATTCTTGAAGTTCAGCTCACCATCCGATGACTCACTCATCTTGTGCCAATAGAGGAGGTTGCTCACAGTCCCGGTATCGACACAGTCTCGATTGGCTGCCCATGCTGTGATCGTCTGACTGCAGCTTTCCTGGCAAGTACATCGCATCCCCCACTGAACTCCAGCGAAGTGAACACCCGTCGAGTGTCCGGCGTTGCTGAACGCAGCCGCATCTGGGATTGAGATCGAGCGCGTGTTCGCAACGCAGCAGAGCGGTCCTGTGTGCGGGGGCGCTGCGTGGCTGCCTCCCTCGGAAGTCGGAGCCCAATCCGCACGACTACCATTTGCGCCTACGCCAACGGGGTTGCCACGTAGCGGCAGAACCGGATCCTGTTGCACTGTAGAGATAGCCTCTCCAGCAATCGTATCTAGGATCAGGATCCGAGCCTCTCCATCGAGCACCACATGGAGTGCGGCAGCCGGGTAAGAAATTGCCCTAGCACCGAAAGCAAGGCTTACCTCAATCCGCAGAGCTGCTATCAACTCGTAGTCTCGAAGCTCACCGCCAAGCACATCATCAGCGGAGAAAATCTCCCCGATGGTCTCGATTCCCGGTGGCGGCTGGCGGACACTCTTTGCCGCCCACGATGCCTGATATACGGCCCTCTTCAAAGAACGACCAGCCTCATTCTTGATTGTGAGGTGCTGCTTCGAGACCTCGAGCACCTGTGGAGGATCTAGCTCAAGAACCTCAGAAAGCTCGAGGGCAGATGCTCGGGAACCAGCCAACCACTCGACGGTTTCGACCCCAACCTCGAGATCGAGCTCTGGGCTCAGCATCTGCGACAGCCGGCTGTAGTCATTGCTTGCAGCAGCAGGGAGAGTTTCGCCGCCAAGCCTTCGCCCGAACCGAAACCTCTCGAAGGTCGACGCTCCAGGCTTGCCGTCCTCCAGAATCGCGAGCCCTCCATTCTCGAGCGTAATCACGTCGACCTTCCGGCCGTCCGGGCGCAGATATCGCTCGACCCTCGAACCGTCAGGCCGGACAAACTCGTCGGTCTTCTCTAAACCTTGGACCGCCTGTTCGACTAATTCCTGATGCTCGGAGGAGCGAGCCTCTGCAGGAGTCGAAACACCGAGTATCAGCAATGCACTGATCAGGGAGCAAACTCGTCGAGTGGCTCTCCAGAACGGGACGAGTAATCGAAGGCGATCACGCTGCGAACACTTCAACTCGACGGAACGTTGACCTGACATACTTAACCTCTCTTGCTCTAGCCATTTCAACTGACAAGAGGGTTTCTACCACGCTCTTCGGCGAAGTGCAATACCTCACGAAAAGCAAAGCTCTAGATCGGTATAGACCGTACAATCCTCAGAAGAGGCCACAGTCGCTCACCACAGAGCCCCGCTAGGCGCCGCAAAACACATCAAGCAAGTCAGACGCGGCCTGGGCTCTCACCAAACGGCGACAAGGTAGACGAGCACAAACGGTACGAGCAGACCGATGGCGGCCCATGCGAGCTGGGTCCGGCCTGGCTCGCCCAAACTCCAGCCTCCCAGGCCACCGGCTGCGATGACGCCGAGCGCCAGCGGCAGGAGCATGAAGCCACCCGAGGTCCAGGTCCAGGCGAACAAAGCCCACCAGGCTGCGATCGTCAGGCCGAGGACAGCACCTCCACGCGGTTGGCCCAGTCGCCGCCCCAACTGCCAGCCGGCTGCAGACGAGGCGAGCGCCATATAGGCGACTAGCGCGAGAATGAAGGGAGACTCGGGCGTCATCATGCTCCCTACGGGCCTCTGTGGGCGGGGACGATTAGTCGGTGGCTTCGGTCGCTCCGCCCTTGGCCTTGGCGAAGGCGGCGGCGAGGGCGTTCATGCCGCCCCCGGAGGCCGGAGTCCCCTTTTGAGTCTTGAGGTACTCCTTGTAGTCCTGCGAGCTGCCTTCGGCCTTCGAGGCCTCGGTGCCGAGCGAGATGCGCTTGCGGCCGGTGTCGATCGACAGGATGCGTACGCTGACCTCACGGCCCGCATGGTACTGGCGCTTCGGGTTGCCGGCGCTGCCGAGAACCGAGAACGGCAGCAAGCCGGTGAGGCCCGGCTCGAGCTGAATGAAGGCACCGAAGTCGGCGACTCGCTCGACCTTGCCGTTGACCACCTGGCCCTCGGAGTAGTTGTCGTGCACCGTCTTCCACGGATTGCCGGTCGCGACCTGGCGGAGAGAGAGCGCGATGCGGCGACGCTTGCGGTCGACTTCCTGGACCCAGCCCTCGATCTCGTTGCCGGGCTGGTACGCCTCGTTCTCGAGCGACCCACCGATCGGCAGGCGCGAGGTGTGGACGAGGCCCTCGAGGCCGGGCTCGAGCTCGACGAAGAGGCCGAAGTCGGCCTTGCGCACGATCGTGCCCTTGAACTCGTTGCCCGAGGCGAAGCGCTCGGCCACGCCCTTCCACGGATCGTCCTCGAGCTTCTTCATCGAGAGCGAGATGCGCTTGCCGTTCTTCTCCACCTTCAGCACCTGGACGGTGACGTCCTGGCCGGTCTCGAGCATCTCTTTAGGATGCTCGACGCGGCGGCGGCTGATCTCGGAGACGTGGACCAGGCCCTCGATGCCACCACCGAGATTGACGAAGGCACCGAAGTCGGTGAGCGAGCTGACGCGGCCCTTCATCACCGCCCCCGGCTTCATCCGCTCCTTGACTTCGGCTTGCTTGGCGGCGCGCGACGCTTTCAGGGCGTTGGCACGCGAGAGCACCACTCGGCGACCGTCGTTCTGGATCTCGAGAATGTGGAAGTCGAACTTCTTGTCGACGTAGCGCTTCGGGCTGCGCGGGTTGCCGATCTCGATCTGTGACACCGGGCAGAAGGCGGCAACGCGACCGACGGCGACATGGTAGCCGCCCTTGTTCCAGCCGATGACGCGACCCGTGACGGCGGTCTTCTCTTCCATCGACTGGCGCAGGCGCCCGATCTCGGCGTCGTGTGCGGCGGCCTCGGCGGCTTTCTTGGCGGCAGCCTCGGCGCTCTCCGGCTCCGCGGTCGCGCCTTCTGTCGCAGCCGCCTCAGAGGGTGCAGCGTCGGCAGCCTCCTCCGACGGAGCCGCCTCGACAGCCTCTTCGGCCGGCGCAGCTTCGGTGGCCTCCTCGGACGGAGCCGCGTCGGCAGCCTCCTCAGTCGGGGCAGCTTCAGCGGTCTCTTCGACCGGAGCAGCCTCTTCAGTCGAAGCCTCCTCGGACGGAACGGCTTCCGCAGCCTCTTCAGACGAAGCCTCCTCGGACGGCGCGGCTTCGGCAGCCTCCTCGGACGGAGCAGCCTCCTCTTCAGTCGAAGCCTCCTCGGACGGCGCGGCTTCGACAGCTTCCTCGACCGGAGTCGCTTCGGCAGCCTCCTCAGTCGCGGCGGCTTCGGCAGCCTTCTCAGTCGCGGCGGCTTCGGCAGCCTCCTCTTCAGACGAAGCCTCCTCGGATGCCGCGGCTTCCGCAGCTTCCTCGACCGGAGTCGCTTCGGTCGCCTCCTCGGTCGGGGCGGCTTCGGCAGCCTCCTCGGACGGAGCAGCCTCGGAAGCAGCTTCGGTCTCCGCCTCCTCGGACGCAGTCTCGACGACCGCCTCGTCCGAGGCTGCAGCGCTCGCGTCGTCGGACGCGCTCTCGTCGGACTCGGCCTCGGCAGCCTCGGACTCGTCGGATGCGGCCTCGGCGGCGTCCGCCGCGGGCTCCGTCTCGGCGGCCTGCTCGACAACGTCGGCAGCCGGCTCAGCGGCGGCGGCTTCTTCGGTCGGCGCCGCGTCGGACGCGACCGCGTCGCGCGTCTCGTCGCTCGCGGCAGTGGATTCGGCCGCGGTCGCGGACTCCGGGCTCTCGGTGGACGACGTACGATCGGACATGGCTGAACTCCGGGCGTCTGGGGCTCGATTCGGCGGGATGCGAGTTCGGGAGCCCCTCGGGGGCGGTGGGTCGGGGACGTTCGGGGAGGCTGGGCGGCAGGGCCGCCGCGGGGCGAGTCGCAGGGCGTACTGCTCGGCCGTGGCTCGGGACCCGAGAGTATACCCGAAACGGCCGCGGCGGGGGAAAGCAGCGGCGCCGCGTTTCCGATAGCCTCGGCACCACACTCAGCCCGCCGAGTCTGCCAGCCCGATCCGGAGGTGTCCATGCCCACTGTCGAGCTTCCCCCGCGCCCGCACGAGCCCGTCCGCCATGTCGCCGACGACGCGTCGAACCTCGGCGATGTGCTGCTGCGCCGCGCCGATGCGACCCCCGGCGACCCGGCCAGCTTCGAGAAAGTCGGAGGCAGCTGGCACATGTCGACCTGGCGCGACTTCGCCGACTCCGCGCTGCGAGTCGCTCATGGGCTGGCGCAAGGCGGCATCGAGCCGGGCGACCGTGTTGCCATCCTCGGCCCGACCTCGGTCGATTGGGGCGTGTACGACTTCGGCGGCCAGATCGCGGGGGCCGTCACGGTCGGCGTCTATCCCAAGCAGTCGCCCGAGCAGCTGCGCTATCTGCTCGAGCACAGCGGCAGCCGCGTGCTCTTCGTGGCCGACGACGAAGAGATGGAGACTGCCGTCGAGGCCGCGCAGGGTGTCGAGAGTCTCGAGGCGCTGGTCGCCTGGAACGACGCGCTGGCCGCGCGCTTCGCGGCGCGCGACGCGCGAGTCTCCGGGCCGGGGCGCTACCGCGACCGCGTCCTCGACGAAGCCGAGCGGCAGCGACGCAGCGAACGCATCGATCCGAACTCGGCGGCGATCCTGGTGTACACCTCGGGGACCACCGGGCCACCCAAGGCGGCGATGATCAGCCACGAGAACATCCGCGCTCTGTTGCTGCACATCGACGGAGTCCTGCCGTTCTATCGCGACGACCTGCTGTTCGGGTTTCTTCCGATGGCGCATGTCACCGAGCGCGTGCTCTCGTTCTACGCCCGCGTGTCGAACGGTGTTCCGGCCGCCTACGCCTCCGACATCGGCAAGGTGATCGACGAGCTGCCCGAAGCCCGTCCGACACTCTTCGGCTCCGTGCCGCGCATCTTCGAGAAACTCTACGCGCGCATCCAAGGCGACGTCGAACGGGCACCCGTCGTGAAGCGCAAGATCTTCCGCTGGGCCGAGTCGGTCGCGCGCCGTCACGTACGCCGCCGCCTCGCGGGAACCTCGCCCGGCGTCTGGCTCTCCATCCAGCACCGCCTCGCGCACCGCGTGGTCTACTCCAAGATTCACGCCGCCTTCGGCGGGCGTGTGCGCTGCTGCATCACCGGCGCGGCGCCGATCTCGCTCGAGATCCTCGAGTTCCTCTGGGGGATCGACATGCCGATCCTCGAGGCCTACGGCATGACCGAGGCGACCGTGGTGACCAACATCAATCGCCTCGATGCCGTGAAGCTCGGCACCGTCGGCCAGCCGGTGCCGACGATCGAACAGCGTATCGCCGAGGACGGCGAGATCCTGATGCGTGGCCCGCTGGTTTTCCTCGGCTACTTCAAGAACCCCGAGGCGACTGCCGAGACCATCATCGACGGCTGGCTGCATTCCGGCGACATCGGCACGATCGACGACGAGGGCTTCCTGCGCATCACCGACCGCAAGAAGCATCTCATCATCACCGCCGGAGGCAAGAACGTGGCGCCGGCGAACATCGAGCGCGCGATCAAGAATCAGAGCCCGATGATCAGCAACGTCCATGCACACGGTGACCGTCGACCCTACATCTGCGCGCTGATCGCGCCCAGCCCGCTCGAAACGCTCGAGTGGGGGGTGCGCGAAGGGGTTCTCGAGGAGGCCGAGGCGGCGCCGCTGCGCGCCGAGCTGGCCGACGATCCGTCGGCGCGCAGCGAGGCGCTCGACGCGGCGATGTCCCGGGTCGCCTCCCGGCGCGAGTTCCAGGAGCTCTACCGCGACGCCGTCCAGCGCGGCAATCGCGAGCTGGCGCGCGTCGAGCGCGTGCGCCGCTACACGGTGCTCGATCGCGACTTCAGTCAGAAGGGCGGCGAGCTGACGCCGACGATGAAGATGAAGCGCAAGGCGATCGAGACGAAGTTCTCCGAGCTCTTCGATCGTGTCTACGACGAGCCGGAGTTCGCGATCGAAGCCGAGACCCAGTAGACCGCCCGGCGACCTACTCGCGCGGCAGAACCGGCGTCGCCACCAGCCGTCCGCCCTCGCGGCAGACGACGGTACGGCTCCACGAGGAATGGCCGGGCGCCTCGACCACCAGCACGACCTCGTCGTCGGCGCGGCATTCGATGTTGCCGAGGAAGGGCGACGTCCCGCGCTCGACTCCGTCGACCAGCAGACGCGCGCCGGGCACCGAGGCACGCATCTCGAGCATGAAGCCCGAGGCCGGCGCCGCGACGCCGAACGACGCAGAGAGCCCGGGCACGACGTGCGACGCCGCGTAGCGCAAGGGCTCGCGAAAAAACGCAGTAACCGCCAGCAGCAGGCAAACGGCGGCGAGCAGGCGGAGCGCCGAGGCGAGGCGAATCATGCCGCCACCCGCAGCGCTTCGTCGAGGGCGATCTCGCCGCGACGCGCCCGCTCGATCGCCGCGGCGAGCAGACCGCGATGGCCGCGCTCGCGCAGCGCCGCCCGCTGCGCGTCGAGCGGTACGCCGCGGGTGATCGCGCGGCGCAGCTCGGAGTCGAGGCGCAGCAGCTCGAAGAGCGCCATGCGGCCGGCGACGCCCTCGTAGGAGCACTCGGGGCACCCGTCGGCGCGCTGAAACCCACCACCCTCGATCTCGTGCCCGGCCGCGCGCAAGCGCTCGAGCACCGCCGAATCGACCTGGTCTGGGCGGCAGCAGGCCGGACACAGGCGCCGCGCGAGCCGCTGGGCGACGATACCGAGCGTGGACGACGCGGCGAGGAACGGCTCGACGCCGAGGTCGACGAGTCGCGGGAAGACACCGAGCGCCGACTCGGCGTGCAGCGTGGTGAGGATCAGGTGGCCGGTCAGGCCCGCCTGCACCGCGACCCCGGCGGTCTCGCGGTCGCGCACCTCGCCGATCATCAACACGTCGGGATCTTGCCGCAGGACGGCACGCAGAACGTCGGCGAAGCCGAGATCGCGCGCGCGATCGACCTGAGTCTGCGCCAGAAACGGCAGATCGACCTCGATCGGTTCCTCGATCGTCGACAGGCTCGCTCCCGGCCGGGTTCGGTGCAACGACTCCAGAGCGCTGTAGAGCGTCGTCGTCTTGCCGCTGCCGGTCGGTCCGGTGAGGATGAGCAGTCCCTGGGGCTCGGCGAGCAGCACGCGCAGGCGCTCGAGATCCTCGTCGAAGAGGCCGAGCTGGTCGAGGGTCCGCAGCGTCGCATCGCCGGCCAGGCGCAGCACGACCTTCTCGCCGTAGCGTCCGGGCACCGCCGACAAGCGGACCTGCACGCGGTCGGCACCTCGTCGCGGTGTCGCCACCTCGAAGCGGCCGTCCTGGGGACGTGCGGTCTCGTACGGCGGCAGGTCGGCCATCACCTTCAGCCGCCGGACCACTTTCGGATAGACGATCGGCGGCAACCGTGCCGCCTCACGCAGCTGTCCGGCGACGCGAAACGACGCCACGACGCCGTGCTCCAGCGGCTGGATGTGAATGTCGCTCGCGCCTTCGTCGAGCGCCGCGGCGAGCAGCAAATCGACGAACCCGGGCACGTCGGGCTCACCGCGCAGGAACGCCTCGAGGCGCAGGCGCCGCGCATCGCGTTCGCGCCGACGACGCACCGGATCCGTCGGCTCGGCGAGCTCGGGCACCCCCTCCTCGGCTCCCTCGTCGACACGACGCGCAGGCCGCGGCGCGTCGCGCACCGTCCCGAGCCGTGGCAGCCGATCCTCGATCGACCGCGCGGCCCAGGTCGCCGCCAACATCGCCACCAACGCCACCCATAACCACACCGTCGACACCGCAGCCGGCACGAAGATCCGCACCGCCGTCCACGCCTGCCCGACGTCCGCGGGCCGCACCGCGCTCCAGCACGTCGCCACCCCGAGCAGCGCGACTCCCAGAGCCAGGCCCCGAAGCCAAACCGTCAGACGTTCCATGCACCGATGATACTGCTCACTCCGGGCTCGACGGATAGGGGAAGTGGAGGCGGAAGGTGGAGCCGCGGCCTGGGGCGGAGTCGACGGTGACGAGTCCGCCGAGGGCGAGGGCGATGTGCTTGACGATAGCGAGCCCGAGGCCGGTGCCGCCGAGGGCCTGAGACCGCGCCTTGTCGACTCGGTAGAAGCGCTCGAAGAGCCGCTCGATGTCGCGGGGCTCGATGCCGATGCCATGGTCTTCGACCTCGACCACCGCCTCGCCGGCGCCTTCGCGCAGCAGCAGGCGGACCTGCACCGTGCCGCCCTCGGGTGAGTACTTGATCGCGTTGTCGATCAGATTCGACACCGCCTGGCGCAGGGCCTCGTCCTCCCCCTCGACCAACACCGGCGCGTCGGTCAGCTCGACCGTGAGCTCCACGCGACGCGAAGCGGCGGCGGTGCCCAGAGTGCGCACCGACTCGCGGATGGGGTGGCGCAGGTCGAGGGTCTGCATCTCGAGCACGCGGCTTCCCGATTCGAGCCGCGACAGAGAGAGGAGATCGATCACCAGGTTCGCCATGCGCTCGGCCTGGCGCAGCACGCGCTCGAGGAAGCGGTGGCGCATCGCCGGATCCGCAGCGGGGTCGTCGAGCAGGGTCTCGACCAGGCCACGGATGGCGGTGATCGGTGTCTTCAGCTCGTGCGACACGTTGGCGACGAAGTCGCGGCGCATCGTCTCGAGGTGGCGAAGCTGGGTGATGTCGTCGAGCAAAACGACCGCACCGGCGAGCTCGTCGCGGGTCCGCAGCGGTGACACCGAGAGACGCAGGATGCGATCGGGGGCGCCCGGGAACCGAATCTCGCGGTCGACCCGCTGCTGGGTCTCGAGACAGTCGCCGAGCGCCCGCGACACCTCGTGCAGGCGGGTGACCTCCCAGATCGGGTGGCTGAGCAGGCGTTCCGGGTCGGTGTGCAGGAGCCGCGCGGCGACGCTGTTGATGTGCACCACGCGCTCGTCGCGATCGACCGCCACGACTCCCTCGGTCATGCTGCCGAGAATCGCCGCCAGCTTCTCGCGATCGGCCGCCATCGCGGCGACCGATGCGCGCACCTCGCGGCTCATCGTGTTGAACGCCAGGGCCAGCTTTCCGAGCTCGTCGTGGCTCGCCGCCTCGACCCGATGATCGTAGTCGCCAGCAGCGATCTCGCTCGCCGCCTCGGCCATCGACAGCAGCGGCCGCGTGACCTGCCGCGCGTAGAGGAAACCGACGCCCAGCGCCAGCACGATGGCGATCAACGAGCCGAGGAACACCGCCTGGCGCAGCTCCGCGAGGCGCAGATTCAGCACGGTCAATGGCACCGAGGTGCGCACGAAGCCGAAGCGCTCGCCGTCGACGTCGAGCGGCAGCGCGAGGTAGCGACGACGCTCCTGCAGCGTCTTGCTGAATCGGGTCGAGACACCGAGACCGCCGACCGCGGCGTCGACAAACTCCGGACGCCCGCTGTGGTCGTCCATGAGCTCGGGCTGTGCCTCCGAGTCGACGATCACTCGGCCGTCGAGCCGCACGACGGTGATGCGAATCTCGAGCGCTTCGCCGAGCTCCCGGACGCGCGCCTGGAGTGCCGGGACGGCGTCTTCGTCGCGTAGGCTCTCCGCAACGAGGTCGCTGAGCAGGATCGCCGACGCGCGCAGACGCCGATCGGTCTCTTCGACCGTCTCGGACTCGACCTTCTGCGCCACCAGCACACCGACCAGGCCGGTAGCGACCAGGATCAAGAAGGCATAGCCGGCGAACAGCTTCCAGAGAAATCGAGAGCGCATGGCGGGCGGCGGCAGGCGTCGAAGAGTGAGGGCGGGACGACCGCGCCTGATCCGCGGCCCGCTAGTCGTCGGCCGCCTCGTCCTGGAAGCGGTAGCCGACGCCGCGCACCGTGCCGATCAAGTTGCGCTGATCTCCCAGCTTCTTACGAATCGAACGGACGTGGACATCGATGTTGCGGTCGATCACTGCAGCGCCGCCGCCGATCACGCGCGACACCAGCTGGTCGCGCGTGAACACGCGACCCGGATGCGACGCAAGAAGGTGCAGCAGACGGAACTCAGTGGCGGTCAGCGTCACCGACTCGCCGTCGACTCGCGCCTCGTGGCGCATCGCGTCGATGACCAGAGTACCGCGAACCACGCGATCCGTCTTCGCCTCTTCTTCCTTCAGCGAGCCGCGACGCAGTACCGCCTTGACGCGCGCGATCAGCTCCTTGGGTCGGAACGGCTTCGCGATGTAGTCGTCCGCACCGACTCCGAGGCCGAGAACGATGTCGCTCTCTTCGCCCTTGGCGCTGACCATGATGATCGGAATCTTCTGCGTCACCGGGTCGAGCTTCAGCCTGCGGCAGACTTCGATCCCGTCCTGGCCGGGAAGCAGCAGGTCGAGCAGTACGAGGTCCGGCGCTTCGCGCATCACCGCCTTCAGACCATCATCGCCATTCGCCGCTCCGACGACCGCGAAGCCTTCCCGCGTGAGGTTGTACTCGATCACCTCGAGGATATCGGGCTCATCTTCGATGACGACGACTTTTCGGCGTGACACGACGTTCATGAGCCTCCAAGGGTCAGTCGCTTGCTCCGCGTTCATCGCGCTGGAACCCGACGCGTCCATCACGCACCGTTTCTACCAGACGAGGCTCGACCCGACACGGCAGAGGTCACCAGGCGCGATGGCGAACCACATCGCCGTCGACCATGAAGATCACGTCCTCCGCGATGTTCGTCGCCAGGTCCGCGATGCGTTCGAGGTAGCGCGACGCCGAGAGCAGCTGCATCCAGTCTTGGATTTGATCCGGTGCCTCGCGCATCCTTTCTTCGACGAGGTGATAGAAGCCCGCGTGGAGCGCATCGATCTCCTCGTCCTCGCGCAAGACTTCCCGCGCCACTTGTGTGTCGAGGCGAATCAGCGCGTCGAAAGCCTGGCGCAGCATCGTCGGCACCGTGTCGCACATCTGCTCGAGCTGATCGGGAATCTCGATCGCGTCGCGGCCCGCGAGGAAGATCGCGCGCTCGGCGAGATTCCCCGCCAGGTCGCCGACCCGCTCGAGATCGTTGTTCACCTTCATCACCGCGACAACGAAACGCAGGTCGTTCGCCACCGGCTGGTGCAGCGCCAAAACCTTGAGGCAGTCTTCTTCGATCCGAATCTCGCGGTCGTCGACCTCCTGGTCGCCGTCCTCCACGTCCTGTCCGAGCTCGGCACGCCGATCACGGAGCGCGAGGATCGCCTTGTTCAACGCGTCCTCGACCAAGGAGCCGAGCAGCAGGATCTCTTTCTTCAGGCGGTCGAGATCCCGGTGCAAGTGGATCGCCATGGGGGTATATCTCCAGACTGGACGAAGTAGGACGGGCCGGTGAGAGGTCGGTGGGGCTCGCGGCGATTGTCGGAGAGGATTGTAAAGACACGAGGAACCCGCGGTGAAGAATGCTCCGTTCGACACCGTCGTCCGGTGCCGCAACACCTTCAGCCGAAGAGACGGCGGAAGCGGTCTTGGTTCTCGGCCGCGACGAATCCGCGGAAACGTTCGGCGAAGCGGCGGCGCTCGGCCGCCTGACCGTCGGCCAGGTGGGCGAGCAGGTGGCCCATGGCGAGCAAGGTGTCGACCGGGGCCTCGTGCTCTGCGGCCGTCTCCTCGGACGTCATCTGCTCGGCGAAGTCGCGCAGGCTTTCCTGCTGCACCGAGTAGTCGTTGAAGTCCCCGAGCACGTCCTGCAGCCGTTTCAGCGCCTTGACCGCCGCCTTGATCTCACCGCGCGGGTAGAGGGCGGCGAAGAACTCGAGCAAGTAACGCAGCTTCTTGCAGTCCTTGCGCAGATCGTGCAGCGCGTCGTCGGGACTCGAGTCGTCGATCCGCCCGCCACGCTTGACCACTCGACGGTAGCTTTTCCAGATGCGCTGCGAGGCGATCTCTCGAATTGGGCGCTCCGCGTTCGGCGCCATCGCAGAGGATACGTCGGGCGGCTCGTCGAGGAACCGCTGCCAGTCGGCGAGGAGCTTCCTATAGCGCGCCGAGCGCAGGGTCCGGGCAAGCTTCTTCTGCTCGCTCTTCTGGTGCGCGACCAGGAAGCGCTGCAGAGGCTCGAGATCGTCGGCGATGGCATCCGGCAGAGAGGCACGGTAGGCCGGCATCTTGAGCAGGTAAACGTCGAGATCGCGCGTCGGACCGGTCACGCCGCCGAGCCAACGCATCTCGTTCTTGAAGTGTTCGAGGTGATCGGGGGGGAAGACGCCCTTGATCTGGGTCAGCGCCGAGCGAGTGCGGCGCACGGAGACGCGGAGGTCGTGCAAGAACTCGGAGTCGAGGTCGCGTCGGGTCCCGTCCTCGTTGACCCGCAGGACGTCGAGCAACTGGCGATGAATGCGCCGTGTAGCCTCGGCCGCCGGCTCCGACGCCTTGAACTCGAGCTTCGGCTTCCCCTGGTACTCGCCCGGAGCATGACCGGCAGCGTGAAGCGCCTCGTCGATCAGGAGATGGGTCGGCGGGGTCAAGCGCAGGTCGCCGACGTGGCGACGGACGGCGGCGAAGGCGTCGTCGTAGCCACGCACCGGGCGCAGGCGGAGCCGCGGCGAGAGCACGAGCGGCTCTCCGAGCGCCTCGGTGCCGAACGCGATCGCCGAAGCGGCCGGCTCGATCCGCTCGATGCGGACGACTGTCTTCTCCTCCGCGTCGACCACCCGCATACGGGTCGTGCGCAGTCGCATCTCGACCCACGGCAGAAGACGCCGCGGCTCGATCCGATCGACGAGGCGCTCGCGCAGCGCACCGTCTGGGATGGATTCTGCGAAGCCGAGGAGAGGACGGTCGAGGTCCTGGCGCTGCACGAGGTCGCCGGCGCTCGACAGGAGAAGAGCGTGCCAGCCGTCGCCGTCACGCGCCACGTCGAGGCGTAGGCCGGCCGACCAGAGGCGCCAGTCGAAGGTGTCGAGCACACGCGATGTGGTCTCGAGCGTGCTCTCTTCGAGGCACCGCAGGCCATCGCTCAGCGACGACCAAACGTCGTCGAGGACTTCGGTCGGCACGACGACTTCATACGGAACGAGTGGCTGCATCACGACGACTTTTTCTTCTTGCCGCCTTTGGCCTTGGTCTTCTTCTTGCCGCCCTTGGCTTTGGCGCCCTTCTTCTTGCCATCCTTCTTGGACTCGGCCGTCTTCGACTTCTTCTTGGTCTTCTTCTTGCTGTCTTTCGTCTTCCCGGCCTTCGCCTTGCTCTTCTTGCTGCCGCTCTTCTTGGCGTCTTTCGCCTTCGCGCTCTTCTTGGCGTCTTTCGCCTTCGCGCTCTTCTTGGCGTCTTTCGCCTTCGCGCTCTTCTTAGCGTCTTTCGCCTTCGCGCTCTTCTTGTCCGCGCGTTTCTTCCCAGTGGTTTTCTCACCAGCGGTTTTCTTACCGGTGCTCCTCGCCGCAGGTGCCTCGACTGCCGGCTCATCGGCCGCGGGCTCGGTCGGCGCATCGTCCGACTGTGCTGGCTCGGGATCGGGCTCGGGCTCGGGTATGGGATCAGGCTCCGGCTCGGGCTCCGGTGTGGGAGCAGGCTCCGGCTCGGGCTCCGGCACGGGGGCGGGTTCCGCCGGCGACGAGTCGATCGTCAGCTGGGCCCGCGCCGCGTCAAGCACCGCGGCGGCACGGATCCTGCCGAATCCAGGCACAGTCGCGATGGCGTCGACAGTCGCCGCCGCCAGCATCTCAATGGTCTCAAATCCGGCGGCCTGCAGACGTCGGGCGGTCTCGGCTCCAACGCCGCTAATTGCAGTCAGTTCCACGGTCTCTCCTTGGTCTTCCCGGTCCATGATGAAGCGCAGGCAAGCACAAGCCTAGCCGATCCGGGACAGGTCCCGGCCGACACCATCGAGGGAATCAGCTCTGGCAGGAGAAAGTAGTTGACGGCAACCCGGGCGTCGCATCGGGGACGAGCACGAAGCGAACCGCGGCAGAGCCGGCACTTTATCAAGTCTTCACGAAAGCGGTAAGCTGATCGCATAACATCCAGCCTTTCCCTCGATCCCCTTTCCCTCGATCCCCTTTCCCTCGATCCCCTTTCCCTCGATCCGACGTCACCGCCAATGAACGACCATGCAAACACCGCGGGCTCCGGGGCCGGACGCCTCGACGAGCCACCCGAGATCGTCGCTGCCGTCGACCTGGGCTCGAACAGCTTTCGCATGGTGATCGCCCGCGTCATTGGCGAGCAGGTCCAGCCGATCGACCGATTGCGAGAAGGCGTGCGCCTCGCCGGCTACCTCGACCGGAACCAGCGTCTCAGCGTCGAGGGACGACGCCGTGCGCTCGAGGCTCTGCGGCGTTTCGGCCAGCGGCTGCGCGAAGTGCCCGACTCCAACCTCCGCGCCGTCGGCACCAACACGCTGCGCAAGGCGCGCAACCGTGAGGTCTTTCTCGCCGAGGCGAAGCGAGCCCTGGGCCACGGAATCGAGGTCGTTTCGGGCCAAGAAGAGGCCCGGCTCATCTTCCTCGGCGCGGCGCACAGTCTGGCCGGCGGGCCGGACAAGCGCCTGGTGGTCGACATCGGCGGCGGCTCGACCGAAGTCATCGTCGGCAGAGGATTCGAGCCACGACGCGCCGAAAGCCTGTACATGGGCTGCGTGAGCTGGACGATGGCGCACTTTCCCGGCGGGCGGATCAGCGCCAAGCGCATGAAGCGCGCCGAGACCGCCGCGCAGCTCGAGCTGCGCACGGTGAAATCGGAGCTGCGACGGCTGGGCTGGGAGCGCTGCGTCGGCGCATCGGGCACGATCCAGGCGATCGTCACCATCCTGCGCGAGAATGGCTGGAGCGATCAGGGCATCACCCCCGAGGGAATGGCGCGCCTGCGCGAGGAGATCCTGCGCTGCGACGATGTCGAGAAACTCGACCTGCCGGGACTGCGCCGGGATCGCGCGCGCGTCTTGCCGGGTGGACTGGCGATCCTCTCGGCGATTTTCAGCGCGCTGCGCATCGAGCGCATGCTGGTATCGCCCGGCGCCATGCGCGAGGGCCTGCTCTACGACCTGCTCGGTCGCATGCGTCGAGAGGACGCCCGCGATCGTACGATCCAGCGCTTCGTCGGCCAGTACCGGGTCGACGAAGAGCAGGCACAGCGCGTCGAGCAGACGGCTCTCTATCTCCTCGGCCAGGAGTCGGTGCGCTGGTCGATCGACCCGGAGATCGGGCGCGCGTTCCTCTCGTGGGGCGCGAGCCTGCACGAGATCGGCCTGGCCGTCGCCCACGCCGCTCATCACAAGCACGGCGCCTACTTGGTGCAGCATTCCGATATGCCGGGCTTCTCGTACCAGGACCAGCAGATTCTCTCCCTGTTGATCCGCTTTCATCGACGCAAGCTGGTCGCTCCGCTCTTCACCGACGCGCTGCCCAAACGCCAGGCCAGGCTTGCGCTGCGCCTCTGCCTGCTGTTGCGCCTCGCCTGCCTGCTGAATCGCAGCCGCAGCAGCCGACCGCTGCCGGCGGTCCGCCTCCGCGCCAAGGGCAAGAAGCTGCGCCTGCTCTTTCCCGCCGGCTGGCTGGACGAGCACCCTCTGACCCGCGCCGATCTGCTCCAGGAAGCGAACCGCCTGGCCGCCGTCGGCTACCGGCTCAAGATTCGCAGCAGCAGCGAGAGTTCAGAGTCCGAGGCCGACGGAACGGCCGCGTGACGCCTCGACAGCCCCGCTCAGTCTTCGGCGCCCACGTCCAGCATCTCGGCGACTCTACGCGGTGGCAGCAGAAAGCGCAGCATTCCACTGCCGGCGACCACGTTGCGCCACCGCGTCACCTCGAGCTCGATGGCGGCGACCGCGGCCGTGACCATCCGCACTCTGCCGCCCCCGACACACGTGGCCACCAGCTCCGATACAGTGGGCTCATGGCCGACGACGAGCAGCGTCGAGGCCGCGTCGTCCTGGCCGCGCACGAGCTCGACCGCGGTCGACAAGGCCGCATCGTACAGCGACGCCTCGAGCCGGAGCGGCACGTCGGCGAACCCGGCGCCGCGGGCCAGCTCGGCGGTGTCGCGCGTGCGCACGGCGGTCGACGCCACAATCGCGTCGGGTCGCCAGCCGATCGCCGGTAGCATACGCCCCATCAGGCGCGACGCCTTGACACCGCGCGGCGCCAGCGGGCGCTCATGATCGCCGGCGGCGGACATCGACCAGCCCGGTGCCGACCAATCCGATTTTCCGTGACGCATCACCACTAGCTTCTTCACGAGTGGAGTAGATCATATGCCTTCCTCGAAGTCCTCCACCTCCGCCGCCGGCTCGGCGCCCGCCAAGCGCTCGAGAAAGTCCACCGCGGCCAAATCCACCGCGGCCAAACCCACAGAGGCCCAGGACGACACTGCGCAGTCCGGC
Source organism: Acidobacteriota bacterium (assembly GCA_039194425.1). Classification (GTDB taxonomy): domain Bacteria; phylum Acidobacteriota; class Thermoanaerobaculia; order Multivoradales; family J023; genus JAUIJL01. Next base: position 455,059 of record JBCCVZ010000004.1, read on the forward strand.
CCAGGCGCCGAGACGGCGGCCACTTCGCCGCGCACGGTGCGCCCGCCACGCCGCACGGGCACCTCGCGCCGCTCGTCGCCCCAGCGCGGCCGGCGCGACCTCGACGACACGTCGCTGTACTTCAATCGTGAGCTCAGCTGGCTCGAATTCAATCGCCGCGTGCTCGAAGAAGCGCTCGACCCGTCGAATCCCTTGCTCGAGCGAGTCAAATTCCTCGCCATCTTCTCGTCGAACCTCGACGAGTTCTTCATGATTCGCGTCTCGGGCCTGCGGCGCCAGCTCCAGGCCGGCGTGCTGAATCCGCCACCCGACGGCATGACGCCCGCCGAGCAGCTGGCGATGATCTACGAGCGGCTCAATCCGATGCTCGCTCAAGTCGACCGCTGCTGGAGCGATGAGCTGGTGCCGGCGCTCGGCGAGGCCGACATTCAGATCCTCGACTACAGCAGCCTCAAGAACAAGCAGCGCAAGCTGCTGCGCCGCCTATTCGAGCGCGAGATCTTCCCGGCCCTGACGCCGCTCGCCTTCGATCCGAGCCACCCCTTCCCGCACATCTCGAATCTCTCGATCAACCTCGCCGCGGTGGTTCGTCACTCCGACCAGAGCGAGCGCTTCGCGCGCATCAAGGTGCCGCAGGTCTTTCCGCGCCTGCTGCGCGTGCCGACCGAGGCGAAGGCCGATCAGTACAGAGACCTCGGGCTCGACGAGCTGAGCTCGAGCCACTTCGTGTGGCTCGAGGACGTCGTGGCAGCGAATCTCGACATGCTCTTCCCCGGTCTCGAGGTCGTCGCCTCCTACCCCTTCCGCATCACGCGCGACGCCGATTTCGAGATTGAGGAAGACGAAGCGTCCGATCTGCTCGAGGCGATGGAGGAGATCGTCGGCCAGCGGCACTTCGGGTTCGCGGTGCGCCTCGAAGTCGACAGCAAGACGCCCGACCACATCAAAGACATCTTGGTCCGCAATCTCGGCCTGGCGCCCTACCAGGCGTTCGCGACCGACGCGCCGATCGGCAAGTCGGACCTGATGGAGCTGGTGAAGCTCGACCGGCCCGAGCTCAAGGATGCACCCTTCCTGCCGCATACACCGAAGGAGCTGACCTCGACCGACGAGAGCATTTTCGAGGTGCTCAAACGCCAGGACATCCTGCTCTTCCATCCCTACGACAGCTTTAACCCAGTCGTCGATTTCGTGCGAGCGGCGGCGCGCGACAAGAACGTACTGGCGATCAAGCAGACGCTCTACCGCGTCGGCCCCGACTCGCCGATCGTCAAGGCGCTGATGGAAGCCCGCGAGAGCGGCAAGCAGGTCGCCGTGCTGGTGGAGCTCAAGGCGCGCTTCGACGAAACCAACAACATCGTCTGGGCGCGCGCGCTGGAGCGGGCGGGCGTGCACGTGGTCTACGGCGTGCTCGGCCTCAAGACTCACGCCAAGATGGCGCTGGTGGTCCGGCGCGAAAAGGGCGGGATTCAGCGCTACTGCCATCTCGGCACCGGCAACTACAATCCGGTCACCGCGCGCATCTACACCGACCTCGGCATGTTCACGTCGAATCCGCACATCGCGGCCGACGTCGCGGATCTCTTCAACGGTCTCACCGGCTACTCGCGCAAGACCGAGTATCGCGAGCTCCTTGTCGCGCCGCAGGCGCTGCGCGACGAGATCCTCAGCCGCATCGACCGCGAGATCGAGCGCCATCGCGACGAGGGCGGTGGCCACGTCGTGTTCAAAGTGAACTCGTTGGTCGACAAGGCGAGCATCAAGGCGCTCTACCGCGCCTCGCGTGCCGGCGTGAAGGTCGATCTGCAGATCCGAGGCATCTGCGGGCTGCGCCCGGGGGTCGAAGGGGTGAGCGAGAACATCACGGTCACCTCGGTCGTCGGTCGCTTCCTCGAGCATCCGCGGATCTTCTACTTCCGCAACGGCGGCGACGAAGAAATCTACCTCGGCTCTGCCGACCTCATGCCGCGCAACCTCGACGGCCGCGTCGAGGTGGTGTTCCCGGTACGCGATCCCGAGCTGCGCGACGCCCTGCGCGACGAGATCCTCTTCGCCCACGTCCGCGACAACCAGAACTCCCGCCGCCTCATGCCCGACGGCTCGTACGAGCGCATCGTGCCCGGTAAAGACGACGAACGCATCGACGTCCACGAGCTGATGCTCGAGCGGCAACCACACTGGCACCGCGCGGCGCGGTGAGCGGGAGAGGTTGGAGCGAGCTCTCTCGGCCTCACAATCATGATTGCGCGACATCTCTGGCACCGCGTACGACCACGAATCTGATGCGCCCTGCCCCAGAGAGGAGGCAATCCGCCCAACATATCGAATAGGGTCGATGAAACGACCTGGAGACTTCATGCCCTATTCGATCGGACGACTGTTCCTCGGTCTCATCCTGCTCGCGGCATCTCCGGCCAGCGCCACGTTCGACGCGGAGTTCGTCTCGGTCGACGTGAGCCCCCGGGTCGTCACAACCAGCAATCCGACCTTCACGGTCTCGGTGACCGTAAAGAACACGGGCGTCAGCGACTGGCAGTACATCGCTCCCGGCGGCAGTCCGACCTGCGATCAGCTCGTCAAACTCGCGGTCATCGACCAGGCGCCGGATCCGAGCATTGCCTGGGCGGCCTGCGATTCGGGCGGATCACCAGCCTGGACTCCCTGGATCGACAGTCCCTGGAGCTCGTGGGTCCAGTTCATGCCTTCCGGCACGACCGTCGCTGCCGATTCGAGCGGCATGGGCAACGGTGGAGAGTTCACCTTCACCTTTTCGGCCACCGCTGGTCCGTTCGGGCCGCAGGCTGCTCAACCGGGACGTTTCCAGCTCGTCTTTCAGATGTTCCGCGGCGGACAGTTCCGCGGAACTCAGCCGTTCGGCCCCGCCTCGATCGCAGAGATCGTCTTCATCGACGACTCCGCAGCCCTCCCGGCGAGCCGCGACGCCGAGTTCGTGTCGGCCACCCTACCGGGCCTGATGGAGGCCGGAAAGCGCTATCCGATTCGAGTGAAGTTCCGCAATACCGGCTCGATCGAGGGCAACGCCTGTGACGACGTCGCAACGCAGAACGAGGGCGACCGCGTCGGAATCGATTTTCCACCCGGCGACCCCCGGAAAACCTGGTCGCCGTGGAGAGAGTTCCTCGACGGAGGCGCCACGTGCAGCGGATCGAGCGAGACCGTTCCCGCCTACAGCGGACCGCCGAACACCTCCATCACGCCCCGCGAGTGGATCTTCCACTTCGACCGCGAGCTGACGGCGCCGAGCGAGCCGGGTGTCTACCCCCTCGTCTTCCGACTCTTCGAGGGAGGCCTCGGTTCACCGACCGGCGTGAAGTACTTCGGCGAGCCGTCGCCGACGCGGCTGGTCAAGGTCGTACCGCCGGCAACCGTGCCGAAGCTGCCCAACATCATCAACATCGTCGCCGACGACCTGGACTACTGTGACCTCCGCAACTTCGTCGAGGACGGCGTCACTCCTGTGCCAGACAACGACCACGCCATCGAGACCGACACGATCGACCAGCTGATCTCCCAGGGCATGAGCTGGACTCACTACCGCGCCAACGGCTCGATCTGCTCGCCGACCCGCACCGCGATCATGACAGGCCGGAATCCGGTCGGACTGGGAATCAAGCGCGACATTGCCGGACGTGGGGTTCCCCCTGAGCTCCCGATGCTCTCCGAGTGGCTCAAGCAACGCGGCTACACGACCGGGCATTTCGGCAAATGGCATATCGGCTACTCGCGGGAGGACTTTCGCCCGACGAGCAGAGGGTTCGACGAGTCGCTGGCTCTCCTGCAGGGCTCGACCGACTACTGGTGCTATGAGCTCCTCGCCAACGATCGAGACTCCATCAAGCAAACCTACAGTTCGGGCGCCTGGAACCTTCCGACGTCCGAGCTTCGCTACATCGACAAGCGCATCTCGGACGCCGCGGTCGCCTTCATCAACAGCCACCGAGACGAACCGTTCTTCTTGAACATCTGGTTCTACGCGCCACACGCTCCGCATTTCGGAGGCTCTTCCCCGAACCTCACCTCTCCCAGCGGCTGCGATTCCGGAACTTCGTCTTACTCCATCTACGAAGAGCAGGTCGAATACCTCGACGAGTTGGTCGGCGAGGTGTTGACGGCTGTCAGCAGTGGACGCAACGACCTCACGAGAGACACGATCATCCTCTTCTCGAGCGACAACGGGGGCCAGCCGGTCGGGTCCACTCGGTCGCCGTGCCCCGGCGACGGACTGCGCGGTGCCAAAGGCGATTCGTACGATCGTGGTCTGCGCGTCCCGTTGGTGATTCGCTGGCCGGACGGCCCAGTTCCACCGAACACGAAGAACGACTCCTGGGCATTCAGTCAGGACTTCTTTCCGACCTTGGCGGAGATCGTCTCGGCCGAGCTCGCTGCGATCGATCTCCCCTTCGACAACGACGTCCCGTTCCCGAGTGATCCCCTCGACATCTTCGGCACCAGCCTGCGCGCCGGCTGGCTCGAACCCTCGGCCACCATCGTGCAAGACGGACCGTTCTACTGGGAGCAAAAGGAGCGCAAGAGCTTCTTCGAGCTGACTGCGGGCACGGAAGCCGAGGATCTCGTGATCCGCGACAACTACGCGGTGCTCGAGCGCGACGCGAGCACTGGCGTGGGCCACAAGCTGGTCCGCGAGATCCCAGGCCTGGTCGACGGCTCGGCGAGCACCCTCGACCTGCGACTCTTCGACATCGAGAGCTTTCCTCGGGAATGGGATGCTCAGCGGATCATCGGCTCTCCGATCGAGGGAACGCTCGACGACCAGTTCAAGGCTTGGCGCCTGGAGACTTCGCGGATTCCGTTCACCGTGGCGGCGCTCGAAGGCGACGCGACCTATGACCCCGTGACGCACGACATCACACTGCCACTCGACGGCAACGGTGATGCCACCGCGCAGGTCGTTCTCGACCGGAGCAGCCGCTTCGACATCCATCGCGGCGATTTCACCTTCAGCGCACGCGTGACCCTGGCCGAAGACCCAAACCCACCGGGCGCCACGGTGAATCCGATCATCGCGGAGCTGCCGGACAGCTGGAGCCTGCGCGTCGATCGCACGTCGCGGAACGTCCTGCTGGACGTGCACGGTGAGTCCAATGCCTCGATCCAGCTGACCAGTGCCACTCCACTGACCGTCGATCAGGCTGCGGACATCGCGTTCACGATCTATGGCTACAACGCGGGCAGCCCGATCACCATCGCGACTCTCTATGTCGACGGGCAAGGCATCGAGAACCGCTGCCTCACCTCGCCTGTCGGATTCTCGGACGAATCCTTGATTCTCGGCAACGATCCTGGCGCGTCGATGCCGCCGCCTGCTTTCGTCGGCACGATCGAGGACCTCCAGATGCACCACCTGGCGCTCTACAAGGATCAGCTCGCCGCCGCGGGATCGTCCAGCCCCTATTCGTCGAACACCGTGGTGACCTGTCCCTGATCCGCGGCGAGCACCGCACGCAATACCGCCGCCGAGACCTTGAAGCGGCGCGATACACTTCCGACAACCCATTACCGCGCGCCGCCGCTCCACGACGGTGCGCGTTCGCTTCGCCTCTTCGAACAGACCCAAGCACCACCATGGCCCAAGAGATCGAAAAGAAATTCCTCGTCGCCGGCGACGGCTGGCGCGTCGCCGCGGACGGCTCGCCGATCGTGGGGACACCGTTCAACCAGGGATACTTGGCGACCGAGCCAGAGCGCAACGTGCGCGTACGCACCGAAGGCGAACGCGGCACGCTGACGATCAAGAGCAAGGGCGAAGGGTCGGGCTCGTTGGTGCGGCGCGAATTCGAGTACGAGATTCCACGTGCGGACGTCGAGCAGATTCTCGCCTTCTGCAAGCCGACGCCGATCGAAAAGACGCGCTACCGAGTGCGCCACGGCGACCACGTGTGGGAGATCGACGAGTTCCACGGCGCCAACGACGGCCTCCTGGTCGCCGAGATCGAACTCTCCGTGCCCGACGAGCCCTTCGCGCGTCCTGACTGGCTCGGCGACGACGTCACCGACGACCCCCGCTACCTCAACGCCAACCTCGTCGAGACCCCATTTTCGACCTGGTAAGGGCCCCTCGCGAGCACGTCGTGAGCACAATCACCTTCGGCCATGCCCTCCTCGACGACGTCGTCGTCGACAGGCCGCTGCTCACGCACCGACGACGCTGTCCGCTGGTATAGTCTCGGCCTCTACTCGCACTGGGACGAGTCGCTCCAGGAGCCCTTCGCAAAGCTTCGTGGCTACTCGTTTCCACCGAGCTACGCCACCTTGCTCAACGAGCGCGCCCTCCACGAACCGGTTGAGGGCCCTAGGGTGAACTCGTCGAGTCAAACGGCCTCGAGCCGAACTCGTTTGCCTTCGAACACAGCAGTGATTTCGAGTTGCCCACCCAGGGCTTCCACGTAGCGCCTCAGACTCGAAACCAGGTGATCGGAGCGATTCTCCAGCCTCGAGAGCTGCGACTGGGCGACCGAGAGCGTCTCGGCCATCTCGCTTTGCGTCTTGCCGAGCGCCTCTCGAATCGCCCGAAGGTTGAGCTCGACCAAGTCGTCGAGCGCCTCGTCGCGAATCGCCTCGATCTCAGCTTCAGTGAATCGCGCGGCCTTGATCTCACTCCAAGTCTTCATGAGTTCACCTGTCCTGTTTCCCGGAGGTACGTTCCCCAGAGCCTCACTGCCGTAGGAACCAACGTCAAGACCCTCAGCGGCTTTCCTTTCGACTGAATCCTCAGCTCGCGAAGAGCGATCGTGCTTCCCTTGATCGCGCTTGAGTGTGGATGCCCTAAGTCGACGCCTACCATTTCCAAGAGATCGACTTTTCGAGCGACTGCCTTCGCATCGGCATCTCCGAGCTCTTCGAACCATTCAACGAACTCGTCCGTGGCGACGACCTGGACCATCGACCAAAGATTATGCGCTCAAGCGCATAGAGTCAACCGCTTCTCCCTGAGGGCCCCACCAAGCATCGCGTGAACGAGGTCGATTGGTTTCGTCGTTCATCTCAAGCCTCGGTGACGAGGCGGCTGGTGTCGACTTTGCGCAAGGACTCGACGAGGTCTTCCATCATGTCGAGGTTCTTGAGCGCGCGATCGATGCGGCTGCGGATGCGGCGGTCGGCGTCGGTTTGGGCGAGGGTGGTGTCGAGGAGCTGGACTGCGGGCAGCAGGTCGGCGCGGACGGTGGCGCCGAGCTCGTCGAGGAGATCGACGACGCCAGGACCGAGTGTCTGGACGATCCGGGCGCCGCGGCTGGTGTCGGCAAGCTGGCGCAGGGTGGCGTCGAGACGCTCGAGGTAGGGGCCGAAGTCGACCTCGAGGCGGCCGGCGGGCGCCGGCACGGGCGGAGGTGACGGCGGCGTTGCGGTTGCGTCGGCGCTCCTCGAGTCCAGGAGAGCAGCCGGAGCGGCTGCAGTGCTCGCCCTGGACTCGGCGAGGTGCTCGGCGAGATGTTCGAGGAATGCGTCGAGGCGCGCGCCGAGGGTTTCGCCGAGGCCCGCGGGGAGCTCGAGCGTCGCCGAGGTCGGCGAGGTCTCTTCGCGAGCGGCCTGCTCCTCGCTTTGGCGACGCAGGCTGTCGAGCGCATCGCGCAGCGCCGCGGCGATCGACGTCAACTCGCTCGACTCGGCGTCGACCGGCACCGACACCTCCTCCTCCGACGCCGCAGCCGCGGCGCGCGCGATGGCGGCGTCGATGTCGGCGAGGCGGTCCGAGAGCAAGCCGAGCTGGCCGACGATCTTCACCGCCGGATCGTCGTCGGCGCCGCCCATCGCCTGAACACGAGCGTACGAGCGCTTGATCTCGCGCCAGCGCTCGGTCTGCGCCTCGGTGAGGGTGCCGCGCAGCTCGGCGAGCTTCAGCAGATTGGCCTCGGCGCCGGTGGTGAGCGTCTGCGCCTCGCCCTGGTAGTGATCATCGATCAGCGCCGTCAGCTCGTCGTCGTTCATCACCGGCACGACCTTCTCGGCCATGCGGTTCATGTTGCGGTAGCTGCCCTGGAGCTGGAAACGGGGCTCGGTGCGGAACCGATCGTCCTGCGCCGCCGACGCGATGTACTGCTGGTTCACCGCCAGCACCGTTTCCTGCACGCGCAGCAACTTCCGCAACACGCTGAGAATCTCTTCGAGCTCGACCGCCGAGTAGCTGTGCTCGAGCGCGCCCGACTGCGACTCGTCGCCACCGCCCTCGCGCTGCTGCGCTCGGCGCACCAGCGTCCGCACATCCTCGGCGTCGCGCGCGGCGAGCGGCGCCAGAGTGGCGTTCGAGGTCAGCGCGTTCTCGATGTGCGACAGCGCGAACACGCGCTCGCGACCCTCGAGAATGTCGCCGAGGTTGTAGGTGTCGGCACGGTTGGCCAACATGTCGGGAATCTCGAAGGCCTCGCCCGACTCGGTGTACGGATTGCCGGCGAAGACGACCGCGAAGCGCTTCCCCTTGAGGTCGTAGGTGCGCGTGCGGCCGTTCCACACGCCCTCCATGCGCCGCTGCGCGTCGCACAGCGAGATGAACTTCTGCAGCAGCTCGGACGCCGTGTGCTGGATGTCGTCGAGGTAGAGCAGCACGTTGTTGCCCATCTCGAGCGCGAAGTTGATCTTGTCGACCTCCTGGCGGGCGGTGGCGTTGGGGGCCTCGGACGGATCGAGCGAGGTGACGCCGTGGCCGAGCGCCGGGCCGTTGACCTTGACGAAGATCAGGCCGAGGCGGTTGGCGATGTACTCCATCAGTGTCGTCTTGCCGTAGCCCGGTGGCGAGACGAGCAGCAGCAATCCCATCTGGTCGGTGCGCTTGTCGGCACCGACGGCACCCAGCTGCTTGGCGAAGTTGTCACCGACCAGCGGCAGGTAGACCTGGTCGATCAGCTGGTTGCGGACAAAGGCCGACATCACCTTCGGCCGGTACTCGTCGAGGCGCAGCGTGTCGGCCTCGCGCTCCAGCAGCTCGTGGCGCAGCTGCTGGAAGCGGCGGAAGCGCGGCACCTGGCGCGCGCGGAACGCGCCGACGCGAGCGAGAAACTCGTCGAGACGCAGCGTCAGGCGGCGCTCCTTGATCCCGCGATGCTGACCGAGCAGGCCGTCGACGACGTGGCTCTGCAGCGCCGCCGACGAGACGCGCTCGAGGCGCCCCTCGGTGAGCAGCAGCGCGGCAGCCTCGTCGAGGCTCGGGCGTAGCGTGACGAGCGCTTCGTCGTCGGGGCGGCGATCGAGGAAGGCACCGAGCCAGGCGACCGCGAGGCGCCAGCGCTGCTCGAGGTCGTCCTGCAGCTCGCGCAAGTCTTCCTCGAAGGCACGGCGATCGTGGTGCAGCTCGAGATGCCGCAGAAATGCGTCGCGCAGCCGCTCGGCCTCGGCCGACGTGGTGAACGCGACCCGCTCCCGCGCCAGCTCTTCGAACAGATAGATGCCCGCAAGGCGGGCCTCGTCCTCGGCGACATCGATCCCGTGGTCGCCGCAGAATGCGCCGATCACGCCGGCCAGCTCGGCCTGCAACGTCGCCAGCGCAGGGCTCGCCTCGAACGCCTGACGCAGCCGGCCGAGGCTACGCGCGCGGCGCTGCCAGCCGGCGCGCGCCGTTTGCTCGGGGTAGAACGCCCAGAAGACGCAGGCGAGCGAGCGCGGGCGCGGCGCGAAGCGCAGCAGGCCGGCGCTGGCGTGCAGACCGAGGAGAGCGTGCAGGATCTTTGCCGCGTCGTGGTCGTGCAGACCGCGCTCGTAGCCCTCGTCGTAGCGCGCGGCGGCAACTCGGCGCACCATGTCGAGCAAGTCGCCGTCGGCGTCCTCTGGAGCACCGTCGCTGCCCTCTTCGCCGGCGAGCGCGGCGCGGTGCAGCGCATCGAGGCTCGGCCCGGAGCCTGGTGCGAGCAGACCTTCCTCGGCATCGAGCAGGATCGACGCGGCGAGGTACTCGGCGCGGTACACCGTATCGGACTCCGACACCAAGAGCTGGTTCCAACAGCCACGCGTCTGCTGGAACTCCTCGTCGCGCACCGGCTCGTAGAAATCAGTACCCGGCAGGTGAAAGTACATCGTCAGCTCGTCGGCATCGCCGCGCCCGCCACGACCACTCGTGCGTGGCACCATCGTGAGCTCGAACGGACGCTGCTCGACCGAGAAGCGATGGCGACCGAGGCGCAGCACCTCGGCGCCGTCCTCGTAGATGTCGCGGCGGTCCCGGAGCGAGCGTGCCGCCGCCTCGCGCGCCGACTTGAGCCGCGAGTCGATCTCGTCGGCTTTCACCGCATCGCCGATCGAGCGCAGATCGTCCGCCAGCGAGCGCACCTTGGCGACCATCGCGTCGCCGACGAAGTACGTGTTCAGCGCGTCGAGATCGGCGAGCGCGGCAGCCCGGCGACGCACGCCGTCGAGAATTCGCTCGGCGGCGTCCATCAGGCGACCGGCCCGGCGCTGGCGAGCGTCGACCAGCGTCTGCTTCTTGGCGCTGAACGCCTCGTAGACGTCTTCACGCTTGGTCGCCAGCTGCTCGAGGTAGGCGTCGTCGATCTCGCCGAAGCGCCCCTCGAGCTCTTCGAGCTGCAGCAGCATCTTGGCCAGCTGCTCGTCGCACGCCTCGGGCGTCGACGCCATTGCCAGCGCGCCCGACACCGCCTGTGAGAGCAGCTGGAACTGGGCCGCGAACTCGGCTGCGCCCTCGCCGCGCAGCAACTCCTTGCGCCGCGCTTCGACCAGCGCACGGGCGCGGTTGAGCGCACCGAGGATCTCCGAGATCGCCTCGAGGATGCGCGTGCGCTCAGTCGGGTCGTCGATCTCGAGGCTGCCGACGACTTCAGTCAGCAGCTCGAGGCCGCCGCCGATCTCTTCGAGCTCTTCGAGCAACGGTTTGAGCGCCGTCGTCTTTTCCGCCTCTTCGGAGCGCGCGACCAGCGCATCGATCGACTCACGGTAGGGCTCGAGCGCGCGCGCATCGAGCAGGAAATCGACGGTCTGAGTCGACAGCTCGTCGAAGCGCTCGACCAGGCGCTCGTCGAGCGCCTCGAGGCGTGCAGTATCCACCGAACGCAGCTCGCCGAGCGACACCAGCCGACCGCGCGCCCGGCGCAGGTCGGCGAGCGCGCCGACGTAGTGGTCGACGCGGTCGCGCGGCTCGGTGCGCAGTCGATGGAAGAGCTCTTCGACCTCGGTTTCGGCTCCGGCGACGGCCTCGCGCGCCCGCCGACGGATCGCCTTCACCTTCTCGTACTCGTCGAGCACCTTCTCGGCGGTGTCGCGCAGGCGGCCGAGCGGCTCGGCCAGGTCGCCGACCTCCTCGCGGCCGAGCCAGTAGTAGGCGTCGGCCATGCGGACGGTCGACGCGACGAGCTCTTCGTAGCGCGCTCCGGCATCTTGGCCGCTGGCGCCCGTCTCGGAGCTGGACGCCGCGTCGTCGGGCGCGGCCGCGGTGCGCGCGATCGACAGCGCGTCGGAGACGCCGCGCACCAGGTCGGCGTTGCCGATCTTGGCCAGGAAGCTGTCGCCGTGCGGCGTCGCCGCGGCGTGCTCGTCCGACATGAAAGGCGTGCGCCACACCTGCATCGGGTGCACGCGCGTCGGCTCGTCGTGAGCGCGGAAGACGACCATCTTGCCGTCGTCGAACAGCGCCAGGCCGTGGGTGTAGATCGGCGTCTGCACCTGCTTGCGGATCAGGTTGTAGTCGAGCAGCACGCCGCGCCCCGACGCGCGCTCGTAGAACGCATAGAGCACGTCTTCCCCATTTGGCGAGCGCACCACGCTCTCCAGCTCCATGCCCTCGGCATCACCCTCGAAGGTCTTGTGCTCGCCGTCCTGCAGCACATAGCCACCGGGAAAGATGACGCCGTGATCCTCGGGCAGCGTGTGACAGGTCTGGCCGATGGCGTCGATGCGCACGACGCTCTGGCGCCGCTCCGAGAACACGAGATGCCGCCATGTCGTCTCGTTGTACGGACGGACGCGGATGAGCACCAGCGCGCCGACCACGGCGAAGTGGATGTCGGCGTCGGCCAGGCTTTGGTGTTCCTCGTCGACCGGCTCGCGGTACATGCCGAGACCGTCTTCGGTGTTGTCCTCGACCTTCACCGTGAGGTCGCCACCGACGGTCTCGACGAAAACGCGATCCTCGATCGAGACGTGCGGGTGGCGCCCGAGAACGTGGTCGTCGCGCGTCGTTTCACGCCACTCGAAGTCGAAGCGCGACGGGAACACGTGGTCGCGCTCACCGCGATTGTCGACGTAGGTCACCTCGCCGTGACGGTCGATCGCCCAGCGGAAGACCTTCACGTCTTCGGCGCGCGCGCCGGTTTGGAAGACGGCGAGGAGTTTGCCGTCGAGTGCGCGCAGCTGCAGCAGCCGCGTCTCTTTGTAGTACCGGTAGAGCTCGTCGAAATCGCGCCGAAAGCGATCGTCTGCGAGAAAGCTCTCGGGCGCGTCGAGAGCGACGGCGTGGAAGCCGACGGCGTCACCGCCCTCCCCGTCGTCACCCCCGAGACTCGTCACCTCGTAGAGGCTGAAGACATCTTCGACCCGCGTTTCGGTGCGCAGTCCAAGAAAGACGTTGTAGCCGAAGAGAAGCAGCCGCCCGACCTTGAGGATGTCGCGCGGCACACAGTTGTTCTCTGTGCGGATGCGCTCGGTGGCGAGCAGCGCGAGCTCGGTGCCACCGAAGACCTCGAGGCGCGCCTCGTTCAGCGACTCGGCGCGGCGGCGCAGCTCGTCGGCCTGGTCTTCGAGCCGGGTGCGCAGGATCTCGTAGGTTCCCTGCTCCAGACGCGTCGCCTCGGCTCCACCGTCCTGCCCTGCTTCCGCGCCGGTGTGCTCGACCTCGAGCGCCATCGCATCAGCCCTCGCGCAGCTCGCCGACGGTCTTGTCGGCGAGCTGCAGGCGCTGGGCCTGGTCGAGCAGCTGACCGAGACGCTCGCGGGTCGAGCCATCGCTGTCGCGCATCAGGCCGTGAAGCACCGCCGCCAGGCTCAGGTTGGCGACGTCCTTCGAGCCGAACGCAGGACGCTCGAGGATGTCCTTCAGATCGCTCATCAAACGCTCACCGCCGGCGCCCTGCATGAAGGCCTCGGTCGCCTTGTTCCAGCTGACCGCGCCCACCAGGCGATCGAGGAAGACTCCGTCGCCGCCGACGATGTCGATGTCGGCCTGCTCGAGACCCTTCGACAGGATCTCCGCCTGCACCTCGGCGACCCGCTCGCGCGCCGCGATCGACGCCTTCTCGATGTCGCGCAGGGTGTCGAGGCGCAGTCGGTACTCCTCGTGCTCACGGCTCGGCGTGTCGAGCACCTTCATCGACTCGGCCTTGGCGCGCAGACCCTCGGCCTCGCCTTCCAGCTTCGCGCGCAGACCGTCGGCCTCGCTCTCGAGCTTGGCGCGAACCGCCTCGGCCTCGGCCAGCCCTTTGCGGCGCAGCACTTCGGCCTCGGCCAGGCCGGCTTTCTCGGTCGCCTCGGCGTCGCGTTCCTTGACGTCGGCGGCGGCGACCCCGACCTTGCGCGACGCATCGGCGTCGGCCTCTTTCACCCGCGCCTCGGCGAGACCCATCTTCTCCGTGGCGACGGCGTCGGCTTCCTTCACCTGCACCTCGGCCAGGCCCGGCGCGGCGGCTTCGGCCTTGATGCCGTCGGCCATGCGGATCTTGGCCTGCGCCTGCTTGTCGGCGGCCTCGAGGTCGGCTTCGGCCAGGGTCAGCTTGCGCTTCGCCTCGTGACGCGACGACTGCTCGGACGCCTCGGCCTTCTTGATGTCCTTGACCAGGGCCTCTTCGGCCTCGGCCTCGGCGGCGAGGATCGTCGCCTCCTTGGTGCGCTTCGCCTCTTCGACCACACGCAGGCGCTTGATCGCCTCCTCTTCCTCGGCCACCGTCTTGTCGACAGCGACGCGCTCGCGCACCACGTTGGCGATCTCACGCTTCTCGCGCTCGACCTCTTTGTCCTTGGCGATGCGCTGCAGCTCGGTCTCGCGCTCGCGTGCGATGACCTCGATCGCGCGCTCTTTCTCCACCCGCTCGGTTTCGACGGCGATCACGCGCTCTCGGTTCTTCTCGGCAACCTGCACTTCGCGCTTCAGGTTCTCTTCCTGGATCGCCACCGCTTCGTCGGTCTTGAGGCGCGCCTGTTCGGATTTGAGCCGCTCCTCGGCCTGGATCTTGAGCGTCTCGGCCTCTTCGCGCGCCTTGACAGACTCGATCTCGCGCTTCTGCCGAGCCTCGGCGTCGGCCTGCTGGCGCTCCATCTCGAGGATCGCCTCGCGCGCCTCGACGTCCTCTTTCTTGATCGACTTTTCCTCGTTGCGCCGGAACTGGTTCGTCGACACGTGCTCGCGCGCGGTGAGATCGGTGATCTTGCGGATGCCCTGCGCATCGAGGATGTTGTTCGGATCGAGCTGCTCGACCGGTGTCTGCTCGAGGTAGTCGATGGCGCAGTCCTCGAGCGAGTAGCCATTGAGGTCCGTGCCGATCACTTCGATGATCATGTCGCGGAACTCGTTGCGCATCGTGTAGAGGTCTTCGAAATCGAGCCGCTTTCCGGCCGTCTTGAGCGCCTCCGAGAACTTCGCCGCGAACAGCGCCTCGAGCGTCTGGTGGTTGGACGCACGGTCGCAGCCAATCGCCTGCGCCACCTTGATCACGTCGTCCTGCGTCTTGTTGACGCGCACGAAGAAGGTGACCTTGATGTCGGCGCGAATGTTGTCCTGGCAGATCAGGCCCTCCGAACCGCGCCGATCGATCTCCATCGTCTTCACCGAGATGTCCATGATCTCGGCCTTGTGGATCACCGGCCAGACCCAGCTGCCGGTGAAGCTCACTTCCACCGTGCCGCGCAAGACGTTGCTCTTGATCAGGGCCTTGCCCTGCTCGACTTTGACGATGCCGATCTTGTTGATCATGGATCCGAGGTCTCCTGTCGATCCGAGGGATCGACCTGGTGTCGTGCTCAGCTCAGGGGCATGACGAGTTGCGTGGATCCGCCGACGGATCCAGCGATGTAACGAGGAAAACTTCGCGCTCCGGGTCGTAGCCGTAGACCAGGGCGCGCGCGCCGAGGCCTAAGCCGAGGCCGATCGGGTCGCGGACCTGCACCAGCTGGTCGCCGTCGTCGAGCTCGGCCTGGCCGAACGAGTCGTCGACCCGGGCCGTCTTGATGGTGCAGGGTCCGCCGACCAGATCGCCGCGGGTCGGACCGAGGTTGGCCTCCATGGCGCGGCGCAGCGGCTGCACGGCGAGGGCAGTGGCCCCCGTCGCGAGCACCAACATCGCGCCGCCGACGGCAGCCTGCGCGACACCGGTCTCCGGCGTCCAGCCGGTCGACCGCTCGAGCGCGACGATGGCGGCGAGGCTGAAGAAGAATCCGAAGAAGGAGATCATCGTCAGCAGAATGCTGCGCGGAATCTCACCGAAGCCGGTCCGCTCCATGAAGCCGGGGGTGGGATCGAGCCCGCCGTCGACCGCTCCGTCGAGACCGGCGTCGAGACCGCCCGCCTCGAGGCCGGCGCCTTCGAACAAGTCGAGATCGAAGATGCCCGAGAGCGAGAGCAGCCAGTAGCCGGTCATCAACGCGAACAGCGCACCGTACGCGGCGGTGGGCAACGAGAGGATGGCATCGAAGACCGTGCTCATGGAAAGACTGTGTTCATCGGAAGCGAAAGACTGTGCTCTTGGAAGACTGTGTTGTTGGAGGACCGTGCTCTGGGAAGACTGCGCTCTTGGAGAACTGTGCTCTTAGCAGACTGTGCTCAGGGGACGACTGCGCTCATAGGGATCTCGGAGACGCGGTGCATCGACCTGCCTGACAGGCGGCGGACTCGACGTCCCTCGATCGCGGCCGGTGTCGACCCTACGCCGCAGCTGTGGCACAGATTCGCGCCACCCCATCCTATTCCATGGTCCGCGACAGCTCGGCGTCTATGCACAGACTCGCCGACCACATAGAACAGGATCGCTCGAACGAGATAGAATGAAGCTTCCTACCTTGTGATTCTCGTTCGCACCCCGTGATCGGAAAGGGCACGTCTCGTCTCTCTGTGCCCCTTCCGCCGCCCCGCCTTGTGTGACCACGATCTGGAGACTTCGACCATGACCCGAGCCACATTCCGCGTTCTCCTCGCGGTTCTCACTCTGCTCGCAGCGGCCTCCCCGGCGCTGGCGAGCAAGCCCGTGCCGCGCCCCGATTCGATTTCGGTGGTCGGCCACGCCCAGGAGTACTCGCTGCGTCCGAACCTCGCCGACGCCGTCGAGTCCGCTGGCGGCTTCTCGTGGAGCCACGCCGTCGAAGTGGCGGACGCGGCCTTCATCAAGCTGCGCCTGACCGAATTCGACCTGCGACCCGGCGACGTCTTGATCGTGCGCTCGTCCAACGGCCGGGTGGTCGAAGAGCTCACCGGCAAAGGACCGAAAGACGCCCGCAGCTTCTGGACCCTATCGGCGTTCGGCAACCGCCTCGAGCTCGAGCTGCAGTTCTCCAAGCCCTACGACCGCCTGCCCTTCCGCATCTCGAAGGCGATGGTGGGTGACGCCGAGATGCTCGAGTCGATGGTCGGTGCACCGCCGACCAAGAGCATCTGTTCGCCCGCCGACTTCGAGGACGTCGTCTGCTACGAGGCGGACCAGGCCAAGTGGGACAACATCTACGCCTCGGTGGGCGTGATGAACGTCGGCGGCAACGCCAATCTCTGGTGCTCCGGCTCGAACATTTCCGCGTCGGGCCACATTCTCACCAACTACCACTGCGTTCCCGACTTCGCGCCGTGCTCGAACGCCGAGTTCGTGTTCAAGTACTACCGCACCGGCTGCAACGACGGTTCGCCGATCACCGCCGACTGGGTCGGGTTCCGCTGCGACGAGACCCTCGTGCAGTCGCCCTTCATCAGCTGCGACCAGGGTCTCAACGACCTCGACTTCTCGCTCAACACCGTGATCGGCGACCCGTCGTCGACTTTCGGCTTCGTCGAGGTCGATCCGACGCCCCTGACTTCCGGCGAAGCGATCTACATCGTCCAGCATCCGGACGGCCGTCCGCACGAGATCACTCACGGCTCGGGCGCCGATGTCGTCGTCGACGGCACCGTCCTGCGCTACTACAACACGCTCGACACCGAGGGCGGCAGCTCCGGCTCGCCGATCTATCGCGAGAGCGACGACCAGCTCGTCGGTTTGCACCACTGCGGCGGCTGCTCCAGCGCCGGTGTCGGCAACCGCGGCATGTTGATCAGCGACATCTACCCGCACATCCAGGAGTACCTGTGCAGCCAGAGCCTGGAGCTCACGCCGGTCACGATCGACGATCCCGTCGAAGTGACGGGCAACGGCGACGCGGTGCTCGACCCGGGCGAGACCTGGAGCTTCGTGCCGCGCCTGCGCAACCGCGCCTGCTCGGCGGTCGCCGGCTCGGTCGAAGCCGACATCTCGATCCACCCGGACTCGGTCGGCGTGACGCTCGTCGACGCCATGACGACGTTCGGTGACATTGCCGCCGGCGCCGTCGCCGACGGCAGCGCCGTCCGCTTCACCATCGACCCGGCCGCGCCGTGCGGCGACGAGGTCGTCCTCGGCCTCACCCAGGTCGTCGGCACCGGCGGTCCGTTCACCGACGTTCCCGAGATGCTCCGCGTCGCCACCGGCAGCGTGCCCGAAGTGCCGCTCACCTTCCACGACTTCGCGGTCGGGATGCCCGGCGGTTGGTCGATCGTCGACGGCGGGACCGGAAGCGGCGACGCGGCCACCTGGACCGAAGCCAATCCGGGCAACCGCAACCTCCTGACCCCGCCGTTCATGATCGCCGACTCCGACGCGCTCGGCAGCGGTTTCGACATGGACGAGGAGATGCTCACGACGACCTACGACCTGAGCGGCTACCTGTCGGCCTTCGTCCAGTTCGAGCACAACTTCCGATACTGGAGCGGCGGCGGAGCAGAGAAGGCCGACGTCGACGTACGCTCGAGCGCGACCGGCGGAAGCTGGGTCAACCTCGAGCGCTACGAAGGCGCCACCACGTCGGGCCAGGTGACGCTCGACCTCACACCGTACATCGCCGCCGATGTTCAGCTGCGCTTCCACTACTACGACGCGACCTACGACTACTGGTGGGCGATCGACGATCTCTATGTCATCGGCGTCGAAACCCCGCAGTGCTCGAGCACGACGCAGATCTTCAGCGACGACTTCGAGTCCGGCAATCTGTCGTCCTGGACGATGACCGTCCCCTGAGGGCAGCGTCTGCTCGCAACGCCCGCGACGAGTCGCGAACCACGACCGCCTCACCTCTCGGTGCAGGCGGTCGTTTTGTTTGTTCAAACCTCGACCGCTGTGAGCCGGCACACACGGAGCGGACGGGAAGGCCACCAATCCAGAAAGTCAATCGTTTAAATTTAACAGAAACTGAACGCAAGGCGGACATAAACGCTTGCACTTCCTGGACAGCACATGCTAGCCTGCCGGCAGATCAACTGATTTCACGATTTCGCTTGCCCGTCGACGAGAGCCCTCAAGCCCTCACATCCCTTTCGTCCACGGCCCCCAGGAAGACACGACATGAGCACACCCCCTCGCATCCACACGATTCGCCAACGCGCGCTCGCCCTCTCGCCGATCGTCTGCGCCCTCCTCCTTGCGCTGCTCGCGACACCGCTCGCGGCTCAGACCAACGGAACGATGATGCAGTACTTCCACTGGTACCTCGACTCGAGCGACAACCTCTGGCAGCAGGTCGCCGACCAGGCGGACGAGCTCGCCGCCGCCGGCGTCACCGCGCTCTGGCTGCCGCCGGCGACCAAAGCCGTCGGCCTAGAGGACACCGGCTACGGCATCTACGACCTCTACGACCTCGGTGAGTTCGATCAACAGGGCACGATCCGCACCAAGTACGGGTACAAGTCGGACTACCTCGGCGCCATCCAAGCCGCCCAGGCGGAGGGCATCGAAGTGCTCTTCGATGTCGTCCTCAACCACAAGGGCGGCGCCGACTCCACCGAGTCTGTGCTGGCCGTCCGTGTCGACAAGAACAACCGGAACAACGAGCTCGGCGGCGATGTCCTGATCGACGCCTGGACGCGCTTCGACTTTCCCGGCCGCGGCGGCGCCTACTCGCCGTTCCAGTGGCGCTGGTACCACTTCGACGGCGTCGACTGGGCGCAGAACCTGCAAGAGTCGAACACGGTCTACAAGTTTCGTGGCACCGGCAAGGCGTGGGACTGGCAGGTTGACACCGAGTTCGGCAACTACGACTACCTGCTCTACGCCGACATCGATTTCGCCCACCCCGACGTGCAGACCGAGCTCAAGAGCTGGGGCGAGTGGGTGGTAAATCACACCGGCGTCGACGGCTTCCGGCTCGACGCGGTGAAGCACATTCGCTACACCTGGTGGAACGAGTGGCTCGACCACGTGCGCACACAGACCGGCGAGCCCCTGTTCACCGTCGGTGAGTTCTGGAGCTACGAGATCTCGCGCCTCCACTCCTGGCTCACCGCGACCGGGGGCCGTGCCCATCTCTTCGACGCGCCCCTGCACCTCAACTTTTTCAATGCGTCGAACGCCGGCGGCGGCTACGACATGCGCTCGCTGGCGTCAGGCACGCTGATGGAGCAGCAGCCGGCGCTCGCGGTGACGCTGGTCGACAACCACGACACGCAACCACTGCAGGCACTCGAGTCGCCCGTCCAGGCGTGGTTCAAGCCCCTCGCATACGCCTTCATCCTGCTGCGCGACGCCGGCTACCCCTGCGTCTTCTATGCCGACTACTACGGCGCGACCTACACCGACCGCGGCCAGGACGGCGGCCTCTACACCATCGACATCCCGTCGCAGAAAGCGATCCTCGACGTCCTCCTGGCGGCGCGGCGCGACTATGCCTACGGCGCGCAGCGCGACTACCTCGACCACCAGGACCTCATCGGCTGGACGCGCCTCGGCGACGCGCAGCACCCCGAGTCGATGGCGGTGCTGATGAGCGACGGACCCGGCGGCTCGAAGTGGATGGACACCGACCAGCCGAACACCACCTACGTCGACCTGACCGGCCACCGCGGTGACACGGTGACGACCGACGCCGGCGGCTGGGGTGAGTTCAAAGTGAACGGCGGCTCAGTGTCGGTGTGGGTGCCACAGAGCGGCCCGATCAGCGAGGCGTCGATGCGCTTCGAGTGCCGCAACGGCACCACGGTCTGGGGCCAGAACGTCTACGTCGTCGGCGACCAGCCGGAGCTCGGCAACTGGGATCCGGCGCAGGCCGTTCCGCTCTCACCGACCAGCTACCCGACCTGGGACGGCGTCGTGAGTAATCTGCCGCCGAGCACGCAGATCGAGTGGAAGTGCATCAAGAAGCACGACGGCCAGGTGGTCTGGCAGTCCGGCGGCAACAACGTCGACACAACTCCTGCCTCCGGCCAGGGCACCGCCATCGGATCGTTCTAGACGTCGGTACCTAGAGATTCAGTTGTATCGGGGAGGCCCCGCGGCCGCGCGACATCGTCGCCGTGCTCGGGGCCGCTTTTTTTTGCAGCCCACGACCCTGCCCTGCCGAAGCGGAGCTCAGCTCGTGCCGCGACGGCGGCCGACCAGACGGAGAGCGCGGCGCTTGATCGCGAGCGGTGCGGTGCGGCTCCGCAGCAGCCGCCGCAGCTGCACTGCGTCGAGCTGCTCGAGCTCACGCATGGCGAACGCCGACGGGCAGGCCGGGTGTGCCAGCAGCAAGGGGAGCTCGTGATCGCGCGGCTCGAGTCGCTGCAACACGCGCTCGAGAACTCTCGAGTCGAGCCGCGGCAGCTCGAGGAGCCGCTCCAGGCTGCTCAAGTGCACCACGACCTCGGCGGCGATCGACGGATGATGATGCGTGGCGAAGTACTCGGGGCACACGCCGCGCCGAGCCGCCAAGCGCTGCAGCGGAAGGGACAGCGCCTGAAGCGCCTCGGCGTCGACCTCGTCGTCCACCAGCGCGTGCCACCGCTGATCGAGGACCGCGGGCGAGATGCCGAACGCCGCGCAGCGCTCGAAGAACTCGCTCACCAGCTCGGCGAAGCGCTCGAAGCGCCGATCACCGACCATCGACTCGAAGCGGGCCGGTACGAGGAGCAGCGCGGCGAGCGGTGCGAGCTCGGAGCGCGACGCATGGCTCGTGGCATGGACCAAGCGCTGCCACTGGACGATGAAGAGCATGTCGAGACAGTCGGCCGAGACCCGGTCGGAAATCTCGTCGACTAGAGCACGCAGCCGCTCGAGCGACGCCTCGGGATCGATCGCCTCGGTCCACATTTGCTCGAGAGTGAGCGCGGCGGGATCGGTGCACGGGTCGAGGCCGGGCCGCGCCGGGGGGGGGCCGGCCCGCCCCCCCGAGTCCACGCCCCACCCGTCGGCGCCCCGCCCCACCCCCCACCCCGGAGCGCCC